>NZ_JBHSIB010000011.1:0-660906 GCF_042653325.1 Massilia sp. GCM10023247 | reverse complement strand
CAGGTGCGCCCACATTCCTTGCAGCGATAGCGCTGCAGGCCATTGGCCCGTCCGTGCCGGTACAGCTGCTGGGAGCGGCAGGCCGGGCAAGCCAGCCTGGCCGCGCTGGCCTGCTCGACCAGGTCGGCCACTTTGTCCAGCTTGGCTGCTGGCAGCAGCAAGCCGAGCAATTGCTCGCGCTGGCGCCGCGTCAACGAGGCTATACGGGTGAGCAATTGCTTGAATGGACGTGCTCGCATGGCGCCTCCGGCATCGTGGGTCCCGGTTGGACCTCAGCCGTATGCGAAGATTCCACACTTAACGCGAACAGCGCCAAAATAAAAGGCCCCGCAAGCGGGGCCTTGTTCATTCCATGCCGCGCCGGCAATCAGATCGTCTGCGCCTCGATCTTGTCCGCGCTCTCCGGATCGTCCACGCGCAGCGCGTCGATGAAGGTCTTGAGCGACGAGCCACAGGCGAATACCAGCACGTCGCCGGGCCGGCACAGCGACAGGCCGAGGCGGATCGCCTTGTCGACCTCGATCTCGCGGTGCAGCGTGTCGGACGGCCCGACGACGTTCTCGGCCCCCTGCAGGATCAGGTCGACGGCGCCGCCGACGGGCCGCCCGCGGCTTTGCGATTCGTAGATCACGAGCTCGTCGAAGCGCTCGCCGCAGACTTCGCCGATCTGGATCAGGTCGCTGTCGCGGCGGTCGCCCGGCGCCGTGACGATGCCGATCAGCTGCCCCGGCAGCAGCGCGCGCGCCATCTCCGACAGCGCCGCGTAGGCGGCCGCGTTGTGGGCGTAATCGACGATCACGGTCACGCCGCGCACGTCGAACACGTTGGTGCGCAGCGGGTTGGTCTTGCTGTCGGAGACAAAGGTCGACAGGCCGGCCGCGATCTGCAGGTGCGAGAAGCCGGCTGCCATCAGGGCCGCGCTGGCGGCCAGCGCGTTGGCGATGTTGTAGCGCGCCAGGCCGCCGAACGAAGCCGGCATGCTTTCCACCCGCATCAGCTCCTGCTGGCGCATGCCGTCGGCGATCACGATCGCGTTGTCCTGCACGTAGGTGCCGCGCCCGCCCTCTTCGAGGTGCTTGAGCAGGATCGGGTTTTCCGGATCCATCGAGAAGAAGATCACCTCGGCGCCGGGCTTGGCGCGGCGCACCATCTGGACGCACAGCGCATCCTCGGCGTTGAGCACCACCGCCTTCGAAGCGGACGACGCCACCACGGCCTTCACCTGGGCCAGGTCTTCGAGGCTGTCGACCCCGTCCAGCCCGAGGTGGTCGGGCGCCACGTTGAGCACGACGCCGATGTCGCACTGGTCGAACGCCAGGCCGCGCTTGAGGATGCCGCCGCGCGCCGTCTCCAGCACGGCGAAGTCGACGTCCGGCGCCGACAGGATGGTGCGCGCCGACCAGTAGCCGGTGCAGTCGCCCGCGACCAGGCGCTTGCCGTTGACGAACACGCCCTCGGTGGTGGTCACGCCGGTGCCGAGGCCGGCGACGCGCACCGCGTGGCCGATCATCAGCGTGGTCGTGGTCTTGCCGTTGGTGCCGGTCACGGCCACCACCGGGATGCGCCCGTTCGAGGGGCCCATCAGGCCCTCGACGATGGCGTCGCCGGCGTCGCGCGGCTCGCCCGCGCTCGGGTGCTGGTGCATCCGGATGCCGGGCGCGGCGTTGACTTCGATGACGGCGCCGCCCTGCTCGTCGAGCGGCACGGCGATGTCGCGGCAAACGATGTCGATGCCGGCCACGTCCAGGCCGATCTTGCCGGCGGCGCGCACGCACAGGGCGCGCGTGACTTCAGGCAGCAGGTCGGTCACGTCCTCGGCGGTGCCGCCGGTCGACAGGTTGGCGTTGCTGCGCAACTCGACGCAGACGCCCGGGGCCGGCACGGCGTCCGGCGCATAGCCCTGGCGGCGCAGCATGTCCTCGGCGTGCGCGTCGAGCGAGAGGCGGGTCAGCACGTTGCTGTGGCCGGCGCCGCGCGCCGGGTTGCGGTTTTCCAGCTCGACCAGTTCGGTGATGGTGCTGACGCCGTCGCCGATGACGTGGGCCGGGCGCCGCACGGAAGCGGCGGCCACCCGTCCGCCCGCCACCAGCACGCGGTAGTCGCGTCCCTCGACGAAGCGCTCGACGACGATCCTGCGCCCGTATTCGCGCGCAAAAGCGAAGGCGCGCGCCACTTCCTCGGGCGTGCTGCAGCGGGTAGTGACGCCCTTGCCCTGGTTGCCGTCGAGCGGCTTGAGGGTGACCGGCACGCGCAGGCGGCGCGCGATGCGCTGGGCTTCCTCGACGGTGGTGACGGTGCCGCCCTCGGGCACCGGCACGCCCGCTTCCTGCAGCAAGGCCTTGGTGAGCTGCTTGTCGCTGGCGATCTTGACGGCGACATAGCTGGTATCGCCGGTGGTGGTGGCCTGCAGGCGCTTCTGCTTCGAGCCCCAGCCGAGCTGGAACAGGTTGGCTTCGTCGGTGATGCGCTGGCTCGGGATGCCTCGCTCGTGGGCGGCGGCCAGCACGGCCGCGGTGCTGGTGCCGATCGCGTAGCGCGAGCCGAGCGCGCGCAGTTCTTCCAGGCGCGGCGCGAGGTCGAAGGCTTCGCCGCCCGCCAGCGCCGTGACCAGGTCGGCGGCCAGCTGGAAGGCCGGTTCGGCCAGCTTTTCGATGGCGTACTGGACCACGATGCGGAACTGGCCGGCACGGCCGGTCACCGGGCGGGTGCGGCCATAGCCGACGGCCGGGCCGGCCATCGACTGCAGGGTCAGCGTCACCTGTTCGATGACGCGCGCCAGGTAGGTGCCGGCGCGCAGGCGCTGGGCGAAACCACCGGGCTGCCCCAGCGGCACGAGCTGGCCGTTCAGGTCCGGCAACATGGCCAGCAATGCGTCGTTAAAGCCGGGAATGTCTTTCGAGGAAACGCCGTAAAGGTCTTCCAGGTCGAGCACGCTCAGCAGGCAGGGCGTGTCGGCGTGGATGTTCGGGCCGCGCAGGAAACGTTGTTCGAGGATGTACACAGAATTGCCCCTATGAATGTAATTGTTTTTTTAAATTGTTGCTTTAACCGCGTTCGCGCGCCGCACCGGTCCCCGGCCCAGCGCGGGACGCAGGACCGGCTTCGGCAGTCGTGATGCTGCGGTCGTGATGCTGTGGATGCGCCGGCGTCAGATGTCCAGCAGTTGCGTGTACATGCGCGTGGCCATCAGGCCGGCCGCGCTGTGGTGGTGGGCCGGCGACATCAGCTCGGTGAGGAGGGTCATCGCCTCGGCCTTGCCGGCCGCTGCCGCCACCCGCTGCTCGAGCAGGCCGAGCTCGTTGTCCGCCTCGGCATCGCGCGCCGCGCGGCGGCGGATCAGCCCGCGCTCCGGGTGGCTGCTGCCGCGGTCCTGGTGTTCGCCCAGGTTGTCGAGGGTGCGCTGGCGCGCGCGGTGGGTCAGTACCCGCGCTTCCTTCACGTTGGAGGTGCCCGATGCCGGCGTGATGATCCAGTCGCGCAGCACCTGCTGCTCGTAGGCGGAAAAGACGCCGAACATTTCGGCCCGTTCGCCGTGCACCAGGCGCCAGAAGCGGCTGTGCTCGACGTCCTCGCCGCGCTTGATCCAGCCCGCGCTCTCGAGGGCGCCCAGGAAGCCCGGGATCTGGGCCGGGTCGCCCAGCCAGTCGTTGACCGAGCGGCCCGCGACGCGGCAATAGTCCGAGTGCATGTTCTTGCCGACGCTGCTCTTCTGGGCCAGGATGCGCACCAGTTCTTCCTGCAGGTCGAATTCGGCGATGACGCAATTCGTGCCGGCGCCCAGTTCGTTGAGGCGGTAGCCGTCGAGCACGCGGCGGTAGAAGGCGGCGCGGTCACCGACGCGCGGCATCAGTTCGACCAGCGCCTGCACGGCTTTCTGTGCGTGGCCGCTGGCGGCATTGTCGACCGTGACGTGCAGCGTAAAGTAATACGGGTCGATCCCGAACTCGTTGAGCTCGTAGGAAGTGATCAACAGGTGGAGCGGCAGCTGCTCGTAGCCGAGGTTGTAGCCGATGATCTCGGGCAGCATGCGCTCGGCATTGTGGCCGAGCGCGAGCTGGATCGCGCCCTGCACGAAATGCCGTTCGTCGAGCTGTTCCCATCCCTCGCAGCCATGGGTGGCGAGCAGCTTGCGGTAGATGGTGACATGGTTCTTGCTGGGGGCGCCCTCGCCGAGTTCTTCCAGGTAGGTCTTGATCAGCGGGTGGAAGTCCGGATTGTCCCAGTGCCTGAGCATGCCGTAGAGCCAGGCGCCGTCGACCAGCTTGGTCGGTGCGACCGACTTGATGAAGTTCAGGGCATGGCTGCGGTTGCCGAAATAGCGGCGCGGCGCGCCGGCCTTGCGCCCTGCGAGGTAGTCGCGGTATTCCAGCCCGACGGCCTCGGTGCGGGCCGCCATCCAGCCCGGCAGCTGGGCCAGGGTCGGCGGCAGGTCGGCAGGGATGTCCTGCACGGCGGCAATCTGTTGGCGCAGGAAGGCTTCGCCCTCGCGGGCGTGGCCCAGCGGGTCGGCATACAGCTTGAAATACAGGTCTTTCGCGCCCTGGAGTGCAGCGGCCCTGGCGGGCAGGCTGCGGGCAGCTTGGACGATTTCCGGGAGATCGGTAACGAGGGGTGGCGTCATGGACAGGCAATCGAATCTTGTTGAATAATTATTATGATTATCGTTCCCTGGCCATGCATTGCGAATCGGCACGCAGGCCAAGAAGATGTAAGACGGAGCTTACAAAAGTTACAAATTACTAAGAATAAGGCAGGCGCGACTCAGGCGTCCACGGCCCGGTCGCCCAGGCAGATGCCCAGCTCGCGTGCGGTGGCGACGGTATCGCCCTCGACCGGCACCTCCTTGGTGCGCCCCGCTACCTGGTCCAGCGGCACCAGTTCGATCGCCTGCCAGCCCAGCGCGACCATGACGCCCGTGTGGCCGGCCGCCAGCGCGCGCACGGCGGCGGCGCCGAAGCGCGAGGCGCAGACGCGGTCGAAGGCCGAGGGGCTGCCGCCGCGCAGCAGGTGGCCCAGCACGACGGTGCGGCATTCCTTGCCGGTCAGGGCCGCGAGTTCGCCTTCCAGGCGCGCGCCGATGCCGCCCAGGCGCTCGGCGCGGCCGGCCTCGGCGGCAGAGCGCACCTCGCGCGCGCCGCCGCGCGGATGCGCCCCTTCGGCCGCCACCACCACCGAATGGCGGTGGCCGGCGGCGTCGCGCACGGCGATCGCCTGCGCGACCAGCGCCACGTCGTAGGGGATTTCCGGGATCAGGATCGCATGGGCGCCGCCGGCGATCCCCGCATGCAGGGCGATCCAGCCGGCGTAGCGCCCCATCACCTCGACCACCATCACCCGGTGCTGGCTGTGCGCCGTGGTGTGCAGGCGGTCGATGCATTCGCTGGCAAATCCGACCGCGGTATCGAAGCCGAAGGTGGAAAAGGTGTGGGACAGGTCGTTGTCGATGGTTTTCGGGACGCCCACCACGCGCAGCCCGCGCGCGTGCAAGGCCTGGGCGATCGCCATCGAGCCGTCACCGCCGACGATGACGAGCGCGTCGAGCCCGCGCGCGCGGCAGCGTTCGACGACTTCGAGCGTGCGGTCGGTCTCGGCCAGCACGCCGTCCCGCCCCGGGGTCGGGTAGCGCAGCGGATTGCCGCGGTTGGTGCTGCCGAGGATGGTGCCGCCCAGGTGGCCGATCGCGTGCACGTCGGCCGGGCCCAGGCGCCAGACCGGTTCGCCGGCGCAGTCGCCGGGGGCGAGCAGCCCGTTGAAGCCGTCGCGGATGCCGTAGCACTCCCAGCCCAGCCGCTCGCTGGCCAGCACCACCGAGCGGATCACGGCATTCAGTCCGGGCGCGTCGCCGCCGCCGGTCAGCAGGCCAATGCGGCCGATGCGGCCGATGCGGCCGCCTCGGCCGATATCGGCGCCGCGGTGTCCCTGCTTGCCTGGATGGACTGCCATGTCTGCCCTCCGCGTGTGCTAGCCCGGCCGGCCCTGCGTGTGCCCCGGGATTGCGTTCCACATTAGCACGGCCGCGCGCGCCGCCGCGCCCGGATCGGCGGTGCCATCCAATCGTGCGCACTGGCGCGCCGGCGCCAGCGGCGTAGCATGCAAGGTGCATACCGGGAGAGCGCGATGGCGCAGACGCAGACCGAGGTATTGATCGTCGGGGCCGGCCCGAGTGGGCTGGTGCTGGCCCTGTGGCTGAGCGCGCTCGGCGTCGCGGTGCGCATCGTCGATACGGCAAGCAGCCCGGGCACGACCTCGCGCGCACTGGCGGTCCAGGCGCGCACCCTCGAACTCTACCGCCAGCTCGACCTGGCCGGCGCCGTCATCGAGGACGGCTACCCGGTGGCCGCCGCCAACCTCTGGGCCGAGGGCGAGCACCGGGCGCGGATCGAACTGGGCGCGATCGGCGCCGGACTCACGCCCTACCCCTTCCTGCAGATCTACCCGCAAGACCGCCACGAACGCCTGCTGCAGGCACGCCTGGCGCAGGCCGGCGTGCGGGTCGAGCGCAATTGCACGCTCACCGGTTTCGAGGAGACCGGGGGCGCCGTCCTGGCGCGGCTGGAAACGGCCGACGGCAGCGAGCAGCACTGCGAGGCCAGCTATATTGCCGGCTGCGACGGCGCGCACTCGGCAGTACGCAATATCGTCGGTGCGGGCTTTCCCGGCGGCACCTACCGGCAGGTCTTCTATGTCGCCGACATCGAGGGCGAGGGCCCGGCGCTCAACGGCGAACTGCACGTCGATCTCGACGAGTCCGACCTCCTGGCCGTGTTCGCGATGGGGCCGCGCGGGCGGGCGCGGCTGGTCGGCACCGTCCGCGACGAGCGCGCCGGGCATCCCGAACACCTGGATTTTAGCGACGTCAGCGCGCGTGCCATCGAGAACCTGATGATCACGGTGAGCAAGGTCAACTGGTTCTCGACCTACCGCGTGCACCACCGCGTGGCCGAGCGTTTCCGGCGCCGGCGCGCCTTCCTGGTCGGCGACGCCTGCCACATCCATAGCCCGGCCGGCGGCCAGGGCATGAACACGGGCATCGGCGACGCCATCAACCTGGCCTGGAAGCTCGCCGCCGTGCTGCACGAGGGCGCGCCCGACAGCCTGCTCGACAGCTACGAGGCCGAGCGGCGGCCGTTCGCGCAGCGCCTGGTACATACCACCGACCGGGTGTTCAGCTTCGCCACCGCCGACGGCCCGGTCGCGGAGGTGGTGCGCACCGGCGTGGTGCCGCGCGTCATGCCGCTGGTAGCGCGCCTGCCGGCGGCGCGCCAATACCTGTTCCGCACGATTTCCCAGACCCTGGTGCACTACCGGCACGCCCCGCTGAACGAGGGCAGCGCCGGTAAGGTCCATGGCGGCGACCGCCTGCCCTGGGTGAGGATCGACGGCGGCGACAATTTCGCGCCCCTGCCGCGGCCTGGCTGGCAGGCGCATGTGTACGGCGCCGCCCAGCCAGGGGCGGCCCACTGGTGCGCGCAGCACCGGGTCCACCTGCGCCAGTATCCGTGGCGCGAGCAGTTCCGCGCCGCCGGGCTGGCGCGCGACGCCTTCTACCTGCTGCGCCCGGACACCTATGTCGCGCTGGCCGCCGGGACGCCCGACCCGCGCCTGTTCGACGGCTACCTGCGTGCCAACGGCTTGTTGCAGCGGGGTGCCTGATACATCGTCAGCTACAACGCCGGGCCCGGCCGGCTTGCCAGGCGCTGCCTGCGATCAGTGCTTCTTGCCGCCGCCGGACACCTTGTTTTCCGTGGCCCAGGCGCGGCGCTTGGCTTCGGCCGGGGGCGTGCCGCGCTTTTCGTAGCTTTCCTCGATGTGCTTGGCCTGGCGCTTCTGCTTGTCGGTGTACGAGGATTTATCTCCCTGTGGCATGGCGTTTCCTCCTGTGCTGGGGTGGATGGCGGGACCGCCGCGCAAGGGCGGGCACCCGCTGCCGACCTTAGCACTGCCGCGGCGTGCCGTGCGCACGTTTGGCCCTGGCGGGATCGAATTTACGACAGGCAAAGCTGCGCCGCCTCAGCCGGATTGGGGGGATGATCGGGTCACCAGGCCCGCGCCCGCGGCAACCCCCTCTCTCTGGAGCACCATGGAACTCACAGTCAACAACAGCGCACCGCCCGCCACCCGTGTCACCGTCTTCGCCGAACTGCAGGACGGCAGTTTCGCCGGCAAGGTCATGGCCGAAACCGACGTCCCCTACACGCCTTATTTCGAGAACGAAGTCGACCAGGTGATCGTCTACATCGCGCCCGACGAGGAGCAGCTGCGCGCCATCCTGGCGGCGCTCAACGAGCGGCGCCTGCCGTTCGGGGACTTGCAGAACTACGGGTCGGCGGCCGGCGGGAGCTCGACGATTCCGGTGTAGCCGAAAGACGCATGCGGCGGCGCGGCCGGTCGGCCTGCGCCTGGACGCGTGGACGGCGGAGCCGTCCACCCTGCGGCTGCATTTCGCCGCTCAGGCCGAGCGCGCCCGCCTGCCGTTGCCCTTCTGGTCGCCCGTGCTGCGCAGCGGCGGCGCCTGGCGCGTCACCAGCACGGTGGCGATGCGCCGCTCGACCACTTCCACCACCTCGAAGCGCAGCTGCTCCAGTTCGACCGCCTGGCCGGGGGCCGGCAGCGCGCCGAAATGCTCGAGCATGAAGCCGGCCAGCGAGCTGTAGTCGTCGGTCGGGCTGACCAGGGACTCGGTGCCGAGCACCTGCTGCAGGTGGTGCAGGTCGGCCGCGCCGTCGACGCGCCAGCGGTCCGGGGCTTCCTGGACCACGGCCGGCTGTTCGTCCTCGTCCGGAAAATCGCCGGCGATCGCCTCTAACAGGTCGATCGGCGTCACCAGGCCCTGCAGCGTGCCGTATTCGTCGGCGATCAGCACCAGCTGGCCGTGCGAGCGCTTGAGCGTCTCCATCACCTTCAGCACGTCGCCCGATTCGGGCAGGATGATCGGCGCGCGCAGGTGGGCCGGATCGATGCGCCCGCCCAGCGCCAGGTCGGCCATCAGGTCGCGCGCGCGCACCACGCCGAGGATGTCGTCGAGTTGCCCCTTGCACACCGGGAAGAAGCTGTGCGGCGTTTCCATGATCTGGTCGCGGATGGCCTGGGCGCCGGCGTCGATGTCGATCCAGGTGATGTCCGAGCGGTTGGTCATGATCGAGCGGATCGAGCGCTGCGACAGGCTCAGCACGCCGCTGACCATGTTGCGCTCGGCAGGCTCGAAGGCGGCCGGGGGCGCGTCGGCGTCCTGCGCGGCGGCGCCCGCGCCCGGGGCCGCCGTCCCTTTTGCGCCGAGCATGCGCAGGATGGCGTCGGCGGTGCGCTCGCGCAGCGGCATGCGCGCTTCCTCCTTGGCGACGTTGCGCCGCGCCAGCTGGTTCAGCGCCTCGATCAGCACCGAGAAACCGATCGCGGCGTACAGGTAGCCCTTCGGGATGTGGAAGCCGAAGCCCTCGGCGATCAGGGACAGGCCGATCATCAGCAGGAAACTCAGGCACAGCACGACCACGGTCGGATGGGCATTGACGAAACGGGTCAGCGGCTTGGACGCGAACAGCATCACGCCCATCGACACGATCACCGCCGCCATCATGACGCCGAGCTCGTCGACCATGCCGACCGCGGTGATCACGGAATCGAGGGAAAACACGGCGTCGAGCGCGATGATCTGGGCCACGACAACGCCGAAACCCGCGTACTCGGCCGGCCCGGCATGGGTGACGGCCACGCCCTCGACTCGCTCGTGCAGCTCCATCGTCGCCTTGAACAGCAGGAACAGGCCGCCGAGCAGCAGGATCAGGTCGCGCCCCGACATCGACACGCTGCCGATGGTGAACAAGGGCGCGGTCAGTGTGACGATCCAGGAGATCATGGTCAGCAGGCCGATGCGCATCAGCATCGCCAGCGACAGGCCGAGCACGCGCGCCCGGTCGCGCTGTTCGGGCGGCAGCTTGTCGGCCAGGATCGCGATGAAGATCAGGTTATCGATGCCGAGGACGATCTCGAGGACAACCAGGGTGAAGAAACCTATCCAGATGTTCGGATCGGATAACCATTCCATGTCGTGTCCCGCCGCGCGTCGTGATGTTAGCCGTAACATAGCCGGGCCGTGCAATCCGGGGCGCACGGGTGCGGCTGCGCATCGGCCCCGAACGCATTCACGCGCGTTCAGCCGGGTCGATCCTGAAATGGAGCCGGGGCGACGGCCTTCCTGGCACGTTGCAGGAGCGCGCTACGTTTTTCGAGACCGATCAGCCCTCCGGACACCTGTCGGGTGAAGCTCGCCAGATCGTCGTTCTCCGCCGCCAGCGCCAGTTTCTGGCTGCTCCACAGGTTCAGGGCGACGGCAATCCCGGTTTCAGGATCGTTGACAAGGTCGGGAGCCGCGGCCAGGTCGACACCGATCATGCGGCCTATCCTCTCGTACATGCCCCTGCCGGTGATCCCCACATAACCGCGTCCGCGGTAGCGCCAACCGTCCCCGCTACTTTCGTCGCCGTTGCCCATCCGGTTCGCGTACAGGCGATTGGCGATGAGCTCGGGCCGGCCCGCATAGCGCGCGGCGATATCGTCAGTCGGATAACGGGACGGAAACAGGGTGCGCAGCCGCGATGCCGAAAAACGCAGGTTCTCCGTCTCGGCCCGGAAGTTCGACGATTCGAACGAGAGCCACGCGAGGAAATACGCGAGCTGCGCAGGGGTTACGATGCCGGCCTGCGCAAGCAGGTCGCGCCGTGCGAGCAGCGCATCGACGAAGCTCGTGCGGCCGCCGGTAAATGCCATCAGCCGGCCCCGGTCCAGCGCCTGTAGCAAAGCCGGCAACACCGTGTCGGCACGGGGCGGAACGAGCCGGATCGCCGGGACGCCGGTGAAGGCGGCAAGGCCGATGCTCCAGCGCGGCGCCCGCGCCAGGCCATTGATGTATTCCGGTGCCTGGCCGCCGTCCGTATCGACATAGACCTTGCCCTGTACGTCATCGAAAAGCTCGGCGACGGAACGCTGTACGTCCTGCCTCAAGCCTTCGAGCAGTCGCTTGCTGAACGGGCTGCCGTCCTGCCCGGCGTCCTCCGCGGTCATGTTCGGGCTCGTCGCCATGGCCAGCAGCATATTGCCCTGCCGCCCGATGTCGTGCAGGCCGCGCGGAACGTCGACCGACTGGTCTCGGGAGAACCAGTCGCGGCACGCATCCAGGACCACGATGTTGACGGGGTTGTTGGCGCGCACCATATCGGCCAGCACGCGCTGCAGAGGAACGGCCTGGGTGCGCAGTTGCGCCGGAGTCGACGCATTCGCGTCCGTGGGAATCAGGTAGTTGATCTGCGCAACGTCCTGGGCTGCGTGTCCGGAATAGTAGAAGAAGGCCACCGGCCCCTGTGCCTCCCTGCGTATCCGCGCGCCGAACTGCGACAGCGCCGTCTCGAGCGCGTTTCGGTCCAGGTCGACGCGGTAGGAGACCTCGAAGCCAAGTTCTCCCATCCGGGCAGCGATCTTTTGGGCGTCGGGCGCGGCGTTCGCCAGAGGTGTCTTCCATGCGTACTTCGAGTTCCCGATCACCAGCGCGATTCGTTTGACCGGCTCCTGCGGCGGCGCGCCAGTGGCCGGGTTTGCCAGCAGCAGGATCACGATGGCCGGCGCGCAGGACAGCCGTGTAAAGCGGCATCGCATCGGTCACCCAAGACCCATCTCGAACAGTCGCGCCTCGAGCTCGCGGCGAATCACCAGTCCCCTCGAGTCCGGGCTCGTCCACAAGCGCTTCATGCTGCGGATCTGCGCGGGCACCCGGTCGAACTGGCGGTCCTCCATGAGATCATGGATGCGGACCATCTCCGCCCGCGAAGCCTTGTTGCGCGGTATCGCCGAACCGCGGTTGTACACGAGCGATACCAGCGCGCCGAAACTGTCGTCGCTGAGGGCCGAACAATTCGAAAATACGTTTTCGGTCTCGGCGGTCGGATAAGGGAGAAACTCCAGGAACTGGGTCTGCGCCGCGGACCAGGGCACATCTACCCCGTTCAGCCTGGACAGCATCTCGCGCGCAGCCGGACCGCCCAGTCCCAATGCGGGCTCCAGGCGGCTGGCGGCGGTTGCGCCGATCAAGCCATCCCAGTCGCGATGAAGGATCTCGCGGCTGGCAAACCGCAAATCGTAGCCGATGCCGATCGTCACGCCCGATTCCCCCCTGGGCCAGATGGCCCCCCGATACAGGCGCTCGTAGCGTCGGGGACTGCCGACCTCCAGGTCGACGATCATCTGGATGGCACGGCGGGAAATCTTGCGCGGCGACTTCGCTCCCCTGCCGACACCGCGCGGAACCGACAGGTCGCGATACTGCCATGCGTCTTCGACCAGGGTCGGATCGCTGTCGAACAGCGCCAGCAGGGCATCGAATGTCCCGGCATTGGTGTTGGCCTGCGCAGCCACCACCCCTGTCGGCAGAGCCAGGATGCCCAGCACAAAGCCGCGCCTATTCATAGGAAACTCCCCGTGGGGTCGAACTGCAGCCAGCTTACACCGGTGGCACGCCTCTGCGCGGGGCGCCTTCACCTTTGTCGCACAGGTCCAACAGCCTGGCGCCGCGCCTGTCCGCGCATCAGCCAGACGCGGCTACCCTCGTCCGGCCGCAGGCTGCTGTTGACGATGGCAACCCGCCCGCCCGGTCCCGCCGCCAGCTTCTTCCCCAGCAAGCCCTGCTGGCTGCCGTTCGCGGCGCCAGGCGCAGCTTCACTGCCCGGCACCAGGCCGGGCGTGGAAAAGCTGCGGCCGCCGTCGCGCGACAGCGTCATTCCGAGCGCGTGCGGCCGTCCCGCCCCGGGGCCCAGCACTTCCCAGATCAGGTACAGCCCGCCTTCGGCGTCGGTGGCGACGCCGGGATAGGCGGCGCTCTCCCGGCCGGCCGCGTCGGAGACCGTGCGCGGCGGCCCGAAGCGGTCGATGCCACCCGGGGAGCGCGTGTAGCGGATCCGGTAGCGCCCCCCGGGTCCGTCGGCCGCCTCCGCATACGCCAGGTGCAGGGCGCCGTCACGGTCCACCGCCAGGCGCGGCGCGTCGGCATGGCCGGCACCGGGCGCCACGCGCAGCGGCGGGCCGAAGCTGGCGCCGCCATCGGTCGATTGCGCGACGTGGATGTCGGCCGCCGGGTCCTCGCCCACGGTCCAGGCCAGGTAAACCCGGCCGCCGGGCGCCGTGGCCAGCGCAGGCGCCCGGGCCGGACGCGCCGCGCTGCCGGCGACCTGGCGCGGCGCCGTGAAGCTGGCGCCGGCGTCGCGCGAGCGGGCCAGCCACAGCGCGCCGTCGTACTCGGTCCAGGCTGCCACGATGCTGCCGTCCGCGGCCACCGCCAGGTCGTGGCTGCCGTTCGACCAGATCGTCCGGTTCAGGCGGCCCTTGCCGTCGCCGCCGCGCGAGCGCGACAGGTTGAGCGGCGCGGCGAACCGGCGCCCGCCGTCGTCCGAACACGCGAACAGGATCTCGCCGCCATGCGAGCCGCCGGAAAAAACGATTTCCTGCCACAGCAGGCAGACCTTGTCCGGCTGTCCTGGCGCCGCCCCGATGCGCGGCTGCCAGGAAAAGGTGGCCGGACTGCGCGAGACATCGACCGGCTTGCCGTCGGGCCTGCCGTCGGCTGCGGAGAAGCGCTGGAACAGGACCTCCTTGCGTGCCTGGTCGACCCAGGCCAGGGCCAGCCCGCCGTGTGCGTCGAACGCGACGGTCGCGTCGTCGACGTAGTCGTAGCGCGAATCGTTCTGGCGCCACGGGCCCTTTTCGCCGCCGCCCGTGGCCAGCACGGCGGCCGGTGCCCAGGCGAGCTGCGCCGGCGCGCCGGCCAGGGCGCCGGAAAGGACGAAGGCGATGGCGAAACTGGGACGCATGACGGTCTCCCCGGCAGCGGGTGGGCGCACGGCGAGCTTACCGCTTCCGGCGCGTGCGGCGCGGACGCCAGCGGAAGACCCGTCCTTGGCGGCTGCCGATGCACACAAAAAAATTCGAGGGATATTTGATCTGAATCAGCCGTGCGGCTGACGCGGCGCAGCACCCGGCGTAAAGTCGCCCCTGCCCGGACGAGCAAGGAAAGGAGCAGCCATGTTCAAGACGATCATCGTGCAGGTCGACGACAGCCCGGCCATGGAGGCGCGGATCCAGGCCGCGGCTTGGCTCGCCAATGCCCACGGCGCGCACCTGGTGGGCTGCGCCGCCACCGGACTGTCCTGGCCGGCCTATGCGATGCTGACCGGGTCGATGGCCGTCACGCCGATCGACGAATTCGACAGCCTGCGCGGCGCAGCGCGCAGCGCCCTGGACCGGTTCGCCGAACGCGCGAACCAGCTCGGCGTGACATCGACCGAACTGCGCCTGGTCGAGGACGAACAGCGCGATGCGCTGCTGTTGCTGTCGCGCTATGCCGACCTGGTCGTGACCGACCTCGATGGCCGCGGCCCGGCGGCCGTGCGCGGCCTGCCGCACTACCTGGCGCTGCACGGCGCGCGGCCGGTGCTGGCGGTCCCCGCCGCCTACGCCGGCGCACCGTTCGGGGAGCACATCGTCGCCGCCTGGAACGGCAGCGTGCCCGCGCTGCGCGCCATCGCCGCCGCCCTGCCGCTGCTCGAGCGCGCGCGCAAGGTGGCGCTGGCACTGGTCAATCCCGAACGCGAGGGCGACCTGCACGGCGAAGAACCGGGCGCCGACATGGCGCTCTACCTGGCGCGGCACGGGGTGCGGGTCGAGGTCGCGGCCGTGCACACCGCCCTGCCCGTCGGGGCCGCCCTGCTCGAGATCGTCCGCGCCGGCGGCGCCGACCTGCTCGTCGCCGGCGCCTTTGGCCACAGCCGCTACCGCGAGATCGTGCTCGGCGGCGTCACCCGCTACCTGCTCGAGCACGCGGCGGTGCCGGTGCTGTTCGCGCACTGAGGCCGGCGCCGGCCGGCATCACGCAGCCTGCTTTCGGCGGCGCCATCCTGCCAGGCCCGCGGCCCCGAGCGCGAACAAGGCCATGCTGCCGGGCTCGGGCACCTGTGCCGGCTGCTCGGCCAGGAAGCCACGGATCTCGCCGGTGGGGAACGAGGTGCTGTGGATGTTCAGGTAGCTGCGCCCGGCCAGCATGCCGGCCAACAGAGCATCGCGCGCGGCCGTGGTGCTGCCGCCGTTGGCGGCCAGGAAGCCTGGGTTATAGAAGCCGGCGTCGAGCAGGCTGAAGCTCTGGCTGTAGGCGCCGGCCTGGACCCCGGTCGTGAAGCCCGGGAAGCTCGGGACCGCCGTGGCGGGCGGCACGGCGCCGGTCAGCGGGACCGGCGTGCAGCAGTGAATATGGGCCGCGGTGCTGGTCCCGAGCAGGCCGGCGTAGCTGAAATCGACGAGGATCGTGTTGCCGACGTCGTCGACGGTGACCGTGGCCTGCCCCGTCGCCGGCGACGCATTCGGATCGGCTTCGTTCGCGCCGCTCATGGTGGTCGTGAACGTGACCAGGGCCGCGTGCGCCGGCAGGGCGCCGAGTAACAACGCACATGTTGACAAGCTGATAGCAAGACGTTTCATGACGAGTCCTCCGGGAATGGGTGTGCCGAAGTCCAAGCATGGAGCGTGCCGAGGTCTCGCCACGGGGCGTCGCGCTGTCCGATGGTCGACTCCGGTTTATGCACTGTAAATACTTTCGACATCGGTGGCCCGGCTTTCCCGTGCCGCCAGGCAAACCTGCCGCACAGCTTGCAGAGGCCATTCCGGCCGGGCATGCGTTAGACTCGACACTGGGCAGCACCAGTATGAGCGTCTAACAAAAGCTCCATGGCAAAGCGCGGCGTCGACGACAGCACGCCTGTACGGCGAGACGCCGTAACGCAGCCATGGAGGTGTTATCCGGCGCATCAAGCCGCACCGGCATTGGCCACATCGATATGGAGACAGCATGCAACACAGCCTCAGTTACGTCCACGGCGCGAGCGACGTGCCCCTCATCGGCCAGACCATCGGCCCCTTCCTGGCCGATATTGCCGCGCGCCACGGCGCCAACGACGCCCTGGTCGTGCCGCACCAGGGCGTGCGCTGGACGTATGCCGAACTCGACGCGCGGGTGACGCGCCTGGCCGCGGGCCTGCTGCGCCTCGGGCTGCATCCCGGCGACCGGGTCGGCATCTGGTCGCAGAACTGTGCCGAATGGGTGCTGGTGCAGTTCGCCACGGCGCGCGCCGGGCTGGTCATGGTCAACATCAACCCGGCCTACCGGCGCTCGGAACTGGAATACGTGCTGGGCAAGGTGCAATGCGCGGCCCTGATCCTGTCGCCCGCCTTCAAGTCGAGCGACTACCTTGCCATGGTCCGGGACGTGGTGCCCGAGCTGGGCGCCGGCGCCGGCGCGCTCCATTCGAGCAAGCTGCCCCACTTGCGCCACGTGATCCGGCTCGGCAGCGAGGCCACGCCCGGCATGCTGAACTTCGACACGCTGCTGGCCGAACCCGCCGCGGCCGAAGTCGATGCGCTGGCCGCCGTCGAAGCGGCGCTGCAGTTCGACGAGCCGGTCAACATCCAGTTTACCTCCGGCACCACCGGCGCGCCGAAAGGGGCGACGCTGACCCACCACAACATCCTGAACAACGGCTTCTTTGTCGGCGAGGCGATGCGCCTCGGCAGCCGCGACCGGCTCTGCATCCCGGTGCCGCTCTACCACTGCTTCGGCATGGTGCTCGGCAACCTGGCTTGCGTGACCCATGGCGCGACCATGGTCTTCCCGGGCGAAGGCTTCGAACCGCAGGCCGTGCTCGAGACCGTGCAGGCCGAGCGCTGCACCGGCCTGCACGGGGTGCCGACCATGTTCATCGCCCTGCTCGACCATCCGGACTTCGGCCGCTACGACCTGTCGACCCTGCGCACCGGCATCATGGCCGGCTCGCCCTGCCCGGCCGAAGTGATGAGCCGCGTGATCGACAAGATGCACCTGGCGGAAATCACCATCGCCTACGGCATGACGGAAACCTCGCCGGTCAGCTTCCAGAGCGCGACCGACGATCCGGTGCCGCTGCGGGTCTCGACCATTGGCCGCGTCCATCCGCACCTGGAAGTCAAGATCGTCGATGGCGACGGGCGCATCGTCCCGCGCGGCGTCAAGGGCGAACTGCTCACCCGCGGCTATTCCGTCATGCTCGGCTACTGGGGCGACCAGGAGAAGACCCGCGAGACCATCGACGCCGCCGGCTGGATGCATACGGGCGACCTGGCGGTGATCGACGAGCAGGGATTTGCCGCGATCGTCGGGCGCGCCAAGGACATGGTCATCCGCGGCGGCGAAAACATCTATCCGCGCGAAATCGAGGAATTCCTGTACCGCCACCCGAAGGTGCTCGACGTCCAGTGCGTCGGCGTGCCCGACCCGAAATACGGCGAGGAACTGTGTGCCTGCATCGTGCTGCGCCCGGGGATGGCGGCGGACGAGGAGGAGATCCGCGACTTCTGCCGGGGACAGATTGCGCACTACAAGATACCCCGCTATATTCGGTTCGTACCGGGTTTTCCGATGACGGTCACGGGCAAGATCCAGAAATACCTGCTGCGCCAGCAAGTCTCGACCGAGCTCGGCCTGGCCGAGTAAGCGCGCGGGGCGGTTCGCCCGGACCGGTGTGACCACGCCTGCCTTGCCTGGAGGGGATCGTGTTTGCGCATAGAGGATCTTCGCGCCATGCGCGCGCCGGGCTGCCGCCGGCACTGGCAGCTGCCCTGCTGCTCTGCCTGCTGCTCGGGCTGCTGGCCGCCTCCCCGGCGCGCCCGGCCCAGGCTGCGGCCGCCGTCGGCCTGCTGACGGTCGACGGCGCGATCGGGCCGGCCAGCGCCGACTACATCGTGCGCGGCATCGCCCGCTCGGCCCAGCAGGGCCATCAGCTGGTCATCCTCCAGCTCGACACGCCAGGGGGGCTCGACACCTCGATGCGCAGCGTGATCAAGGCGATCCTGCACGCGCCGCTGCCGGTGGTCACCTACGTGGCGCCGGGCGGCGCCCGCGCGGCCAGCGCCGGCACCTATATCCTGTACGCCAGCCATATCGCGGCGATGGCCCCCGGCACCAACCTGGGCGCGGCCACGCCGGTCGAGATCGGCATCGGCGGACAGCAGCCCGAGCCGCGCCCGGAAGGCAAGCCCGGCGAGGCGCCCGGCCCGAAGGACGGTTCGGCGATGGCGCGCAAGCAGGTCAACGACGCCGCCGCCTACCTGCGCAGCCTGGCGCAGCTGCGCGGGCGCAATGCCGACTGGGCCGAGCGCGCGGTGCGCGAGGCCGTCAGCCTGAGCGCCGGCGAAGCCTTGCAGCAGCACGTCATCGACGTGGTCGCCGCCGACGTGCCCGACCTGCTGGCCCGGCTCGACGGCCGCAAGCTCGGCGTGCTGGGGCAGGAACGGCAGCTCGCCACGCGCGGCGCGGCCGCGATCCCCTTCGCGCCCGACTGGCGCACCAACATGCTGGGCGCGATCACCCATCCCGGCGTTGCCCTGCTCCTGATGACCATCGGCTTCTACGGCCTCCTGTTCGAATTCATGAGCCCCGGCTTCGTCGCGCCCGGGGTCATTGGCGCCATCTGCCTGCTGATGGGCCTGTACGCCTTGCAGCTGCTGCCGGTGAACTACGCAGGCCTGGCCCTGGTCGCGCTCGGCCTGATGTTCATGATCGGCGAAGCCTTCCTGCCCAGCTTCGGCGTGCTCGGCCTGGGCGGGATCGTCGCCTTCGTCGCCGGCGCCCTGATGCTGGTCGATACCGACCTGCCGGGCTACGGCATCCCGCCCGGGCTGGTGGCCGGGCTCGGCGTGGCGAGCGCCCTGCTCCTGGTCGGCACGGTGCGGCTGGCCGTGAAAACGCGCAAGCTTCCGGTGACGAGCGGGGCGGCCGCCCTGATCGGGGCCGTGGTCCGGGTCGAGGACGTCGACGCTCGCGGCGCAGCCTGGGTCCGGCTGGAAGGCGAATTATGGCAGGTCAGCGCGCCCGTTTCGCTGCGCCCGGCGCAGGCCGTGCGCGTGGTCAGCCGCCAGGGCCTGCTGCTGCATGTGGTTCCACACGACAACCCATACGACACGCACGGCAAACTACCAGGAGCGACAACATGATCCCCGACATCGGCTTCGGCTTCGGCGCCCTCTTCATCCTCCTCATTCCCCTGCTGGTCGCGGCGATCCGCGTGCTGCGCGAATACGAGCGCGGCGTGGTATTCCAGCTGGGCCGCTTCTGGGGCGTCAAGGGGCCGGGGCTGGTGATCGTGATTCCGGTGCTGCAGCAGCTGGTGCGGGTCGACCTGCGCACCATCGTGCTCGACGTGCCGAAGCAGGACGTGATCTCGCGCGACAACGTCTCGGTCAAGGTCAACGCCGTCCTGTATTTCCGCGTGGTCGACCCCGAGCGGGCGATCATCCAGGTCGCCAACTTCATGGAAGCGACCAGCCAGCTGGCCCAGACCACGCTGCGCGCCGTGCTCGGCAAGCACGAGCTCGACGAGATGCTGGCCGAGCGCGAACGCCTCAACCTCGACATCCAGCAGGTGCTCGACGCCCAGACCGACGCCTGGGGCATCAAGGTTGCCAACGTCGAGATCAAGCACGTCGACCTCGACGAATCGATGGTGCGCGCGATCGCCCGCCAGGCCGAGGCCGAGCGCGAGCGGCGCGCCAAGGTGATCCACGCCGAGGGCGAACTGCAGGCCTCCGAGAAGCTGCAGCAGGCGGCCCAGGTGCTGGCCCAGCAGACCGGCGCCATGCAGCTACGCTACATGCAGACCCTGGGCGCGATTGCCGGCGACAAGTCGAGCACGATCGTGTTCCCGCTGCCGATCGAGCTGATCAGCGCCGCGCTGGAGGGCGGGCGCGGTGGACGCGCCGAGCGCGCCGAGCGTGGCCAGGGGCAGCCATGAGCGGCCCTGCACCGATTCTCGCCGCCACCGACTTCTCGGCCGCGGCACGCCACGCGGCCGAGCGCGCGGCCCTGGTTGCCCAGGCGACGGCGGCGCCGCTCGAACTGCTGCACGTGGTCGACCTGGCGCCCCTGGAGCGCCTGCGCCAGCTCATCGACGGCGCCCCGCCCGACATCGAGGCGGGCCTGCTGCAGGCCGCGCAGCGCCGGCTCGGGGAACAGGCGGCGGCCTTGCGCCAGCGACACCGGGCCGAGGCCGGCACCGGGGTCGCGGCCGGCGCCTTGCCGTCCGAACTGGCCAGGCAGGCCGCCGCGCTGGACGCCGGGCTGCTGGTCTGCGGCGCCCGCGGCGAAAGCGCCGTGCGTTACTTCGTGCTGGGCAGCACCGCGGCGCGCCTGCTCGACGCGGCCAGCTGCCCGGTGCTGGTGGTCAAGCAACTGCCGCACGAGCACTACCGCCGCGTGCTGGTGGCGGTCGACCTGTCGCCGCTCTCGCTCGCCGCCATCGAGGACGCGCGCCGCTTCGCTCCCGGCGCCGAGCTGGTCCTGCTGCATGCCTTCGACGTTCCGTTCGAGGGCTATATGCGCTATGCCGGCGTCGACCAGGCGACCGTCGAGCGCTACCGCCAGGCGGCCAGCCAGGACGCCCTGGCACGGCTGGGCGCCATGCGCGAACGGGCGGGCCTGGCGCCTGGCCAGGCCGAGCTGATCGTGCTGCACGGCAATCCCATCGTGTCCATCATCGAGCAGGAACAGGAATCGGACTGCGACCTCATCGTGATGGGCAAGCATGGCCAGGGCTTGTTCGAAAAGCTGCTGCTGGGCAGCGTCACCAAGCATGTGCTGGCCGGTTCGCAAGGCGACGTGCTGGTATCGGTCCCGGCCAGGGCGGCGCCGGGTTGACCGGGCCGGCGGCCAGGCGCATAGTCGGGCGCACCGGGATCCGGTTCGAGGGGCACAGCCCCGGCCGGCCGCCCGGCACCGGCAACCAATCCAATAAAGCGGAGGAAGGAACATGAAAAAACTGCTTGTGCCTTGCGACGGTTCGGACAGCGCCCTGCGCGCGGTACGCCATGCGGCGAGCGAGGCGGCGGCCGCCGAGATCCACCTGCTGCACGTGGTCGAGCCGATGACCCCGGTCACGCTGGCCGATTCTTTCTCCGCGCGCCAGCTCGACGACCGCTTTCCGCCGCAGGCCGCCCAGGCCCTCGAGCCGGCGATCGCCGCCCTGGAACAGGCCGGCGCCAGGTACATGCTGCACTGCCGTTTCGGCAGCCCGGCGTCCGAGATTGCCGACTATGCGCGCGCGGCCGGCTGCGATGCGATCGTCATGGGGACAAGGGGCCGCGGCGCCCTCGCCAACCTCGTGATCGGCTCGGTCGCCATGCAGGTGGTCAAGCAGGTCGAGGTCCCGGTGACGCTGGTCAAATAGGGGCGGGCCGACCGCAGTGCCGGTCCGGGCGGGCGCTGATCCGCCCGGGGCGGACTATCCTTCGGCTTTTTCGAACCAGGTCTTCGTAAATTTCGTGTTTCCCTGTAGTTGGCTGATCTATACTGTCCGGATACCGACCCGCGCGCGTGGCGCGCCGCACCAGATCCGACTCGTGAACCAGATAACGCCTGTGCCTTATTTCGACCTGCCCCGCAAGCCTTCCACCCTGCCGTCCGCAGCGGGAGGACCCGTCGCCCGCTGCCGCCGCCTGCCCGGGGCCGCGGCCAACGTTTCCAAGGGATGGCAAGCGCAATGAGCGGCACGCGGTATGCGAACCTGGTCATGCCGGCGCTGTTCGCCCTCGTGCTGGCCTTCCTGCTGCGCCACTTCCTCGGCTCGCTGGCCTGGGCCGGGCTGCTGGCGGTCATCACCTGGCCGCTGCATGTGCAGCTGCTGGCACGCGGCTGGCCGCGCGCCGCCTCGGCGACCGTGCTGCTGACGGTGCTGGTCATCAGTTTTGTCGGCCCGGCCCTGCTGCTGGTCGACACCCTGACCGACGAACTGGCGGGCGTGCACCGCCTGCTCGGCCAGCTCAACGCAACCGGCGTCCCGCTGCCCGACTGGGTTGGCGGCCTGCCGGTGATCGGCGAGTCGGCACGGGAGTGGTGGCAGCAGCACCTCGCCGTCCCGGGCGGCCTGAATCACCTGATCCAGACCACGGTCGGCGACTTCATGCCGCACCTGACCGGCGCCGCGCGCATCTGGGGCTCGACCATCCTGGCCAATGCGCTCTACCTGTTCCTGACCCTGCTGACCCTGTTCGTGCTCTACCTGCACGGCCCGGCCGTGGTGCGCTACGTCGACCGCACCGGCATGCGCCTCGCGCCCGCCCAGTACGGCACGCTGCGCCATGTGCTGCCGCTGTCGGTGCGCGGCACCGCGCTCGGCCTGTGCTCGATCGCGATCCTCGAAGGCGTGGTGCTCGGGATCGCCTACGCCATCGCGGGCGCGCCCGCGCCGGTCTTGCTGGGCGTGATCACCGGCTACCTGGCCCTGATCCCCGGCGGCGCGCCGCTCTCGTTCACGATGGTCTCGCTGCTCCTGCTGGGCCAGGGCCACTCGGCGGCGGCCCTGGGCCTGTTCACCTGGGGTACGGTCGAGCTGTTCCTGGTCGACAAGTTCGTGCGCCCGAAGCTGATCGGCCACCGGGTCAACCTGCCCTTCCTGGCGGTGCTGTTCGGCCTGCTGGGCGGGGTCTCGACGCTGGGCGTGATCGGCCTGTTCGTCGGCCCCTTCATCATGGCGGTGCTGTTTTCCTGGCTGCGCGAAGAGCGCAGCGTGGACGCCGGCGCGGAGCCGGCCGCGGTCAAAACCGACTGAGAGCGGCTGACAACACCGCTCGACCTACCCCAACAGATGAGCGCGCAGGCTAGCGAATGGAAGGCCTGGTGAATGTCGGCTCGACGCTCAAAGCGGATACGTAGCCGGGGAAATCGACGAAGCCAGAGAGAAACTCAACCATAGGCTGTAATCTGGTTTTGTCAGCCAATTTTTCGATGGATTTTTGGGTTCAACTGCACACGGCCTTCGCCTTCATTTCCTCTATGTTTAGTCGCTACTGATCGCGCTTAATTGATGTCCGCTCTTGGCCGAAAACGCTCTCTGCTGAACGACGGCAACCGCCCCATATCGGACGCTCAACACTTAAAACAAACTATAACTGTTCTTCGTGAGCAAGTTTGAGTTCACCGTCGGAGCCAGGCATCCATACCGCGCCAGTGTCGGAACTGACATCGAAAAAGCCGACCTTGTGTTTTGCCGACAAATCATGCAGCTTTGCATAAGCTTCATCAGCTTTATCCCACGAGAATGCGATGTAAATGAAATTCTTGCCAATATTGTAGTCGGCTAAGCTTGCGGTATCCTCAGGCAAATCGCCTACTGCGTACGGTCCGTTCATGGGCGGAAACGTCGAAATCAAATCATTGAAGAGATCCCTCAGCGGCTGTGCTGTAACGCCCGGGTCATTGTATGAATGGTCTTCGCCCCCTTCGGTTTGCGCATCAAACCACTCTAAAAATTCACTTCTTCCAGTCGGAACGTTGTCCAGCGAAAACACCATTAAGTCGTAACTCATGTAAATCTCTCCAATAAAATTAATTATTATTAAAACAACATGCGACGGTCCTCAAATGGCTCGCTTTTAACGACCCAACTCTCCGAGACGTCTCCCCAGTAGTTCCGCTCCTGGCCGTTATCGGACCTTCGGAATGGCTCAGTGTACGGTTTTGCTGTCAGGACAAGCAACAGTTTTGTTAAGCGCGCGAAAGCACAGTACGACCGTACGGCGAGACGCTGCAACGCAGCCCTGCACGTTTTGTCAGGTAGCGCGCAGGCTGCCCGCCACCGCCGCCACGTACATGGCGACCGACACCAGGGCGACGCCGAACAGGGTCGCCAGCAACACGGCCGGCGTGCCGCCGCCCTCCAGTACCCAGGCCGCGACCAGCGGTCCGCTGGCCTTGGCCAGCAGCGAAGGTCCGGCCAGGGCGCCGGAAATCGCGCCGTAGTGGGCGCTGCCGAACAGCGCCTGCGGCAGCGTGCCGCGCACGATGGTGACCACGCCATTGCTCAGGCCATACAGGATGGAAAAGCAGGCGATCGCCCAGGCCTGGCCGCCGAACAGCAGGACCGCCGCCAGCGCCGCGGGCAGCGCGGCAAAGCAGTATTTCCCGATGAGCTGGGGCGCCAGGGCGCGCCCCGCGGTCCGCTCCAGCAGGCGGCCGGCCACCTGCATCGGGCCGATCAGCATGGCGGCGGCCACGGCGGCGCGGGCGCCATGCCCCATCTCGCGCAGCAGCGGGATCAGATGCACCGACAGCGCCGCGAAGACGAAGATGTTGGCCGAGAACGCGAGCGCCAGTTTCCAGAAAGCCGGATGCCTGAGCGCCTCGCCCAGCGTATGGCCGGGTTTGGCGGCCTGCACCGGCGCCGGCGTGGCGCGCTCCCCGCCCAGCAACAGGTGCAGCGGCAGGCACAGCAGCAGCTGGGCCGCCCCGTACCAGAGGCAGGTCGCGCGCCAGCCGACGCCTGCCTCCAGCGCCTGGGTCAGGGGCCAGAAGATGGTGCTGGCAAAGCCCGCGAACAGGGTCAGGTTCGAGATCGCCGGCCTGGCACCGGCCCCGAAGCGGCGGTTCAGCGTCGCGAAAGCCGCTTCGTACAGGCTCAGGCCCATGGCCAGCCCGAGCACCGTCCAGGCCGCGATCCAGGCGGCCGGGCTGCGGCTCGCGCCGAGGGCAAACAGGCCGAGGCCGCAGACCAGCGAGCCGGCGCCCATCACCAGCCGGCCGCCGTGCCGGTCGAGCAGGATCCCGACCGGGGTCGCCACCAGGCCGGCCACCAGCAGGCTCCAGGAAAACGCGCCATACACGAATGTGGTGCTCCAGCCGAGTTCGCGCTGCACGGCCGGCGCGAGGATGCTGAAGGCGTAATACAGCGATCCCCAGGAAATCACCTGGGTACAGGCCAGGATGCCGACGGCGCGCCATTGTGCAGGCATGGTGCTCGCTTTCCTCATGGTTCAGGCGCAGCAGGCGCCGGTCCGCGCCGCAGCCGGCGCGGCCGCGTAGACCCGGCGCGTACTGCAGACGCCCGTCTGCGGCAGTTCGAGTTCGACGGCGTCGGCCGCCGCCAGGTCGCCGGCCAGCGCCGCCACCACCGAGCGCACCTGCTCGTAGCCGGTCGCCATCAGGAAGTTCGGTGCGCGGCCGTAGCTTTTGGCCCCCACCGCATAATAGCCCGCTTCCGGATGGGCCAGCTCCCGATGCCCATGCGGACGCACCGTGCCGCAGCTGTGCTCGTTCGGATCGATCAGCGGCGCCAGCAGGTCGGTACTTTCCAGCCAGGGGTCGTGGCGCACCCGCAGTTCGCGCGTGATCGCCTGGTCGGGACGGGCGCCGGTGGCGGCGATGATGGTATCGATGCCCTCGATGGCGCCGCTGTCTGCGCGCACGGTGATGGCGCCGTCGCGCTCCTCAAGGGCCCGGATCCGGAACTGCTCGTGCAGTTCGAGCCGGCCCGCGTCGCGCAGCGCTTTCAGGCGCGTGCCCAGCAGGCCGCGCGCCTGCAGGCCGTCGGCCTCGCCGCCGCCGAACAGTTTGGCGCTCTGGCGTCCGCGGATGGCCCAGACCAGCCGGGTGCCCGGCACCTGTTCGGCCAGCGTCGCCAGCGCCAGCAGCGAGCCGGCCGCGGAGTGCCCGGCGCCGGCCACCAGCACGCGCCGGCCGGCATAGCGCTCGCGCGCCGTGCCCAGGATGTCGGGCATGCCGTAGGCGATCCGTGCGCGCAGCGCCGCTTCGCCCGCGGCCGGCAGGCCGTCCGCGCCCAGGGGATTGGGCTGCGACCAGGTGCCGGTGGCGTCGATCACGGCGCTGGCCAGGTAGTCGCGCTCGCCCTCTCCACTCGCCGTCCGGATCACGAAAGGCGCGTGCTCGCGGCCGCGCGTGGTGACCTTGTCGAAGCCGGCGCGGGTGATCGCGACCACGCGCTGCCCGAATCTGAGCCCGGCCGCGATCGCGGGCAGCGCCGCCAGCGGCTCCAGGTAGTGGTCGACCAGCTCGCCCGCGGTCGGCAGGGCCTGCGGGTCGGGTGCCTGCCAGCCGGCGTGCGCGAGCAGTGCGCGCGCCGCCTTGTCGACGTTGTACTGCCACGGCGAAAACAGGCGCACGTGGCGGTAGGTCTCCAGGTTGGCGCCCACCTTGCTGCCCGCTTCGAGGATCAGCGGGGTGATGCCGCGTGCCAGCAGGTGGGCCGCGGCGGCAAGGCCGACCGGGCCGGCGCCGAGCACGGCGACGGGAAGCGTGTTGTCGAGAATCTTGTTCATGGGATCTCCCAGGTGGTTGGTGAAGTCTAATCGTCATTCGTCGAATAACGAACAACGGATTAAAAAATTTTTACAGGCTGCCGATCATCTGCTTGAGCAGCGCCAGCCGCTCGGTGTTGACGCAATAGCAGACGCGCTGCTCGTCGGCCGAACCGAGGATCAGGCCGGCCTGCTTGAGTACGCTAACGTGCTGCGAAATGGTCGACGGCGCCAGCGGCAGGACATCGGCCAGGCTGCCGAAATAACAGGCGCCATGGGCGGACAGGGTCTGCAGCAGCTGGACGCGCGCCGGGTGGCCGAGCGCCTTGCACATCATGGCCAGCTGGTCGGCATCGATCGCCGGTACGCCAGCGGATGGTGTCGGTTCGCAGCAGTTCGTCATCGCATTCTTTCGTTATTCGTCAATCAACGAACAAAGCTTAAGGCATCGGATTCCCTCCGTCAAGACATTTCGATAATCTTGGAAATGTGGGAGTGACAGTGTACACTGCGGTTTTTGCCGACACCGGAGCCCGCCATGGACACCAAAGCCACGCTCGCCGCACTCGCCGCCCTGGCCCAGGAAAGCCGGCTGGCCGTATTCCGCCTGCTGGTGCAGGCCGGCCCCGGCGGCCTGGCCGCCAGCCGCATCGCCGAGCAGCTCGGCATTCCCTCGTCCTCGCTTTCCTTCCACCTGAAGGAGCTGTCGCACGCGGGACTGCTCGCCTCGCGCCAGGAGGGCCGCTTCGTGATCTATGCCGCCAACATCGAGACCATGAACGGGCTGATCGGCTTCCTGACCGAGAACTGCTGCGGCGGCCTGCCTTGCGACGCCGCCGGGGCGGCCGGCTGCAAGCCGCAATAAGCCTTCCTTGGCCTTCCTCATCCACCGTTACTCTTCAAGGCCCTGCGTGCTCGTCGCTTCCCTGATCTTCCTCGTCACCCTGATCCTCGTCATCTGGCAGCCGCGCGGCCTCGGCATCGGCTGGAGCGCCGCCGCCGGCGCCCTCGCCGCCCTGCTCGCCGGCAGCATCGGCCTGGCCGACATCCCCGTGGTCTGGAACATCGTCTGGAACGCGACCGGCGCCTTCGTTGCCGTGATCGTCATCAGCCTGCTGCTCGACAAGGCCGGCTTCTTCGAATGGGCGGCGCTGCACGTGGCGCGCTGGGGCGGCGGCCGCGGCCGGCGCCTGTTCGTGCTGCTGGTGCTGCTCGGCGCGGCGGTGGCGGCCCTGTTCGCCAACGACGGCGCGGCGCTGATCCTGACCCCGATCGTGATCGCCATGCTGGGCGCCTTGCGCTTCACGCCGCGCGCCACGCTCGCCTTCGTGATGGCAGCCGGCTTCATCGCCGACACCGCCAGCCTGCCGCTGGTGGTCTCGAACCTGGTCAACATCGTCTCGGCCGACTATTTCGGCATCGGCTTCGGGCGCTACGCCGCCGTCATGCTGCCGGTCAACCTGGTCTCGGTGGCGGCCACGCTCGGCGCCCTGCTCTGGTTCTTCGGCAAGGACATCCCGGCCGATTACGACCTGGCCCAGCTCAAGCGCCCCGAGGAGGCGATCCACGACCGCGCCACCTTCGTCACCGGCTGGTGGGTGCTGGCGATGCTGCTTGTGGGCTTCTTCTGGCTCGACGCAGCCGGAGTTCCGATCAGCGCGGTGGCGGCGGCCGGCGCGGCCCTGCTGCTGGCGGTAGCCGCGCGCGGGCAGCGGATCTCGACCCGCGCGGTGCTGCGCGGCGCGCCCTGGCAGGTGGTCGTGTTCTCGCTCGGCATGTACCTGGTCGTGTACGGCCTGCGCAACGCCGGCCTGACCCGATATCTCACCGAACTGCTGGAATGGTGCGCCGGCTACGGCGTCTGGGGCGCCGCGCTCGGCACCGGTTTCGTCACGGCGATCCTGTCCTCGATCATGAACAACATGCCCACCGTGCTGGTCGGGGCGCTTGCCATCGACGCCACGGCGACCTCCGGCGTGGTGCGCGAGGCGATGGTCTACGCCAACGTCATCGGCGCCGATCTCGGTCCGAAGATCACCCCGATCGGCAGCCTCGCCACCCTGCTCTGGCTGCACGTGCTGGCGGCAAAGGATATCCAGGTCTCCTGGGGCTATTATTTCCGGGTCGGTATCGTGCTGACGCTGCCGATCCTGTTCCTCACCCTGTGCGCGCTGGCCTTGCGCCTAGGCTAGCTTTAATCCAGAAAGGTTCAAAAGAAAGGTTAAAGACATGGACGTCACCATCTATCACAACCCCGGCTGCGGCACTTCGCGCAACACCCTGGGCCTGATCCGCAATGCGGGCATCGAACCGACCGTGGTCGAGTACCTGCAACAGCCGCCCGACCGCGACACGCTGCGCGCCATGATCGCGCAAGCCGGCTTGTCGGTGCGCGACGCGCTGCGCGAGAAAGGCACGCCCTTCGCCGAACTCGGCCTGGACGACCCGGCGCTCGGCGACGAGCAGCTGCTCGACGCCATGCTGGCCCATCCGATCCTGATCAACCGTCCCTTCGTGGTGACGCCGCTCGGGGTGCGCCTGTGCCGCCCCTCGGAAGCGGTGCTGGCCATCCTGCCCGCCCAGCGCGGCGCCTTTGCCAAGGAAGACGGCGAGCGCGTGGTGGACGAACAGGGGAAAACCCTCAAATGAACCCGATTCCCGACCTGCCCAACATCCGCCCCGAGCATTTCGAGGTGCCCAGCGAAGCGAAGCTGGCGCAGCAGGGCGACCTGTCGCACCCGCCGCGCATCCTGATGCTCTACGGCTCCTTGCGCGAGCGCTCGTTCTCGCGCCTGCTCACCTTCGAAGCGGCGCGCGTGCTCGGGCAGCTCGGCGCCGAGGTAAGGATCTTCGACCCGATGACCCTGCCGATGGTGGGCAGCGTGCCTGAATCCCATCCAAAGGTGGTCGAGTTGCGCGAACTGTGCTTGTGGTCGGAAGGCCAGGTCTGGTGCAGCCCGGAGCGCCATGGTGCGATCACCGGGGTGATGAAGAACCAGATCGACTGGATTCCCCTGGAACAAGGCGCGGTGCGTCCGAGCCAGGGCCGCACCCTGGCCGTGATGCAGGTCTGCGGCGGCTCGCAGTCCTTCAACGTGGTCAACACCCTGCGCCTGCTGGGACGCTGGATGCGCATGTTCACGATCCCGAACCAGTCTTCGGTGCCGATGGCCTACAAGGAATTCGACGACGCCGGGCGCATGCGGCCCTCGAGCTATTACGACCGCATGGTCGACGTCATGGAAGAACTGGTGAAATTTACCCTGCTCACGCGCGGGCGCAGCGACTACCTGGTCGACCGCTACAGCGAGCGCAACGAGCGGGCCCTGAAGGCCATCGACCGCCAGATCGCGCGCCTGTAAAGGGTTTTTGAGCGGCTCCTGCAACGCGGAGGGCCTTCGTGACATCCAATGTCATGCAGGACCCCATCCACCAAACAAGCAGGAGCAGGCCATGAACAAGATCACGCACACGCTCGCCGGCGCCGCCATCGCCGGCACGTTCGCCCTCGCCGGCGGCGCCGCCCTGGCGCAATCGAACCCGACCGACGCCCAGATCGCCGGCATCGTGGTGACCGCGAATAACGTGGACATCGATGCCGGCAAGCTGGCGCAGCAGAAGGCGGCGAACGCCGAGGTCAAGGCGTTTGCCAAGCAGATGGTGACCGACCACACCGGGGTCAACCAGCAGGCGAACGCGCTCGTGAAAAAGCTGAAGGTGACGCCCCAGGCCAGCGACCTGGGCAAGACCCTGAAACAGGGCGGCGCCGACAACCTCGCCAAACTCAAGGGGCTCAAGGGCAAGCAGTTCGACCAGGCCTATGTCGACCATGAGGTCGTCTACCACCAGGCCGTCATCGACGCCCTCGACAAGACCCTGATCCCGAGCGTCCGGAATGCCGAGCTGAAGGACACCCTGGTCAAGACCCGGCCCGCCTTCGTCGCCCACCTCGAGCACGCGAAGCAGTTGCAGGCCTCGCTGAAGTAGGGGCTGCCGTGAACCGCTTGGTCCGGGCCCTGCGCCCGGCGGCGCTGCCGCGCGCGGCGCTGCTCTGTGCCGCCCTGCTGCCCGCCGCCAGCCTGCACGGCGCACCGGCCGCCCGCGCCGCGGGCAAGGCCGCCACAGTCCACACCGTCACGATTGATGGGATGCGCTTTATCCCGCAGAATCTGGAAGTCAAGGCCGGCGACAGCGTGGTCTGGTACAACAAGGATCCGTTTCCCCATACGGCGACGGCCGTGACGCCCGGGGCGGCCAAGCCGGGCGGCCCGGATTCTCCCGCCATCGCCGCCGGCGCCAGCTGGACCTTCAAGGCCGGGCAGCCGGGCAGCTATCCCTACCTGTGCACGCTGCACCGGACGATGACGGGCACGCTGGTCGTCAAATAGGAAGGAGAAGGCCATGGAAGCACGCAGCAAGCCGGACCCGCGCCAGGCGAGCGATCCGGAACTGGCCGCCCTGGTGGCCGCCGGCGACCAGCGCGCCTTCGAAACGATGATGCGGCGCTACAACCAAGTGCTCTACCGCACCGCGCGCAGCATCGTGCGCGACGACGCGGAGGCCGAGGACATCGTGCAGGAATCCTGGCTGCTGGCCTACCGCCATGCGGCCGCCTTCCGCGGCGAGGCCAGCCTCGCGACCTGGCTGACCCGGATCGTCGTCAACGAAGCGAGCGGCCGCCTGCGCAGCGCCAGGCGCCGTGCCGACATCGTCGAGCTGGTGCCGGGGCTGTCGGCCTGCGGCGATGACGGCGCGGACGAGCCGTGCGAGGCGCGGGAAGAACGGTACGAGGCGCCGTTCGATGCCGCCCTGCGCAGCGAAGCCCGGCGCCTGATCGAGGCCCGGATCGACGCCCTGCCCGACCGCCTGCGCACCGTATTCGTGCTGCGCGCCATCGAGGACCTGTCGGTACAGGAGACGGCGGCCGCGCTCGGCATTCCGGAGGCGACGGTGCGCAGCCAGTACTTCCGCGCGCGCGGCGCGCTGCGCGAAGCGCTGGCGCGCGACTTCGACCGGGCGGTGGCCTCGGCGTTCAGCTTCGACGGCCTGCGCTGCGACCGGATCGTCGCCGGCGTGCTGGCGCGGCTGCGGGCGCCAGCGGACGCGGCGCCGCGCCCCACGGGAGGCGTGTAGACAATCCGACCATGTTGGCATAAGATCATTTTTTTGCCCACGATCAACATGCCGGATCAACTCGACGACCTGCGCCGCCCGCCCTCGCGGCGACGCCTGTGGCTGGCCTTCCTGGTCCTGTTCGCAGCCTTCCAGCTGCCCGAGGGCCTCGGCCAGCGCGTCCTGCACAGCCTGCCGGTGCACGCCGCGCTGTCGCTCGCCTTCCTGCCGCTTGCCTGGCTGGTCGGACGCTGGCTCGGCTTTCGCGGGCTCGATGCCTGGTACCTCGGCCGGCGCGCGGGCTGGCTGGCCCTGCTGGCGGCGGCTTTTGCCCTGGCCGTACTGGCCAAGGCGGCCGCGCTCGCGTTCGGGGCCGGCGCCGGGGTCTACCGGATCGAGGCGCTGCCGGGGCTGACGCTGCAGCAGGCGGCGGGCGCGGCCCTCCTGATGCTGCCCTACACCTTCCTGCCCTCGATCGCCGAGGACGTGCTCACGCGCGGCTTCCTGATGCGCGCCGCTCCGGTGCTGGCGCGGCGCTGGGCCTTCGTGGTCGTCTCCGCCCTGCTGTTCGTGCTGAACCACATCTACCGCCTGGCGAACGGCCCTGCCGAGTGGGCCATGCTGTTCTGCTTCGGGCTGGCCTACGCGGCCGCCCTGTTCTACAGCCGTTCGCTGTGGCCGGCCGTCGGCCTGCACTGGGGCTGGAACTATGCGGGCCAGCTGGCGGACCGGGTGGCCGGCGTCGAGGTGCTCGACCGCGCCGCTGCCGCCTTCGTGTCGCCGGCGGCGCACCTGGTGCTGCTGGCCCTGGTGGTGCTGTGCGCGCGCCGGGCCTGCCGTCAGGGCGCCAGGTGTCCGGCCGCCAGCATCGCCAGCAGCACCAGTCCCAGCACCACGCGGTAGCAGACGAAGGGCCAGAAGCCGCGGCTGCTGACGATCCGCAGGAAGGCGACGATGACGCCGTAGCCGACCACGAAGGCGACCACTGTCGCCAGCGCCGTCGGCCCGGCCGCCACCGGCCCGGCCACGCCCCAGCTCTTGTGGAGCTGGTACAGGCCGGATGCAAGCACGGCGGGAATCGCCAGCAGGAAGGAATAGCGCGCGGCCGCTTCCCGCGTGTAGCCCATCAGCAGGCCGGCGGTGATGGTGCCGCCCGAGCGCGACACGCCCGGCACCAGCGCCATCGCCTGCGCCAGGCCGAACAGGATGCCGTCGCGCCAGCCCATCTCGGCGATGCTGCGCTCGCGCTTGCCGACATGTTCGGCCGCGCCGAGCAGCACGCCGAACACGACCAGCATCGCCGCGGTCAGGTAGAGGTTGCGCAGGTGGGTTTCGATGGCATCCTGGAACAGCAGGCCGAGCAGCGCGATCGGCAGCGAGCCGACGATCACCAGCCAACCCAGGCGCACGTCGGCGCGCCGCGCGTCGCTGGGGCGCAGCGGTCCGCGCAGCCAGGCGCCGGCGATGCGCGCGATGTCGTGCCGGAAGTAGAGCAGCACGGCCAGTTCGGTGCCGATCTGGGTAATCGCGGTAAACGCCGCGCCCGGGTCCATGCCCGAGGGCAGCAAGGGACCGATGATGCGCAGGTGCGCGCTCGAGGAAATGGGGAGGAACTCGGTCAGCCCCTGGATCAATCCCAGCAATGCGGCTTCCAGCCATCCGATGGAGGTAGTCATGCGTGTGCGGCCCTGCGGTGTCGTTCGCGCGCACCGAAACAAGCGCGCGGGTGGTTTATGAAAAGAATTTCGCGCCCATGTAGAAGGCCGCCTTGGCCAGCCCCAGCACCACGCCCGACACCAGCACCGCCGAGGCGGCCGCCGACGCCAGGCCGGCCGCGATCCAGTAGCCGTCGCGCTCGAGCACGCCCAAGGCCAGCAGGCTGATCGACAGCGCAGGCAGCATGTTCCCCAGCGGGATCGGCAACAGGATGACAATGGCCAGCAGGAAGCAGACCAGGCCCACCACATACTCCATCGGCGGCAGCGCCAGGAAGCTGGCGCGCGGGCGCAGCATTCGTTCGGCGCGCTGCAGCCAGGGCCGGATGCGCAGCACCAGCGACTGGAAGTCCTTGCGCGCGATCGAGCGCCGGGAGATGAAGCCGGGCAGCCAGGGCTTCAGGTTCAGGGCCAGCTGGGCCGCCAGGAAGACCAGCGGAGCGCCCAGGATGGCCGAGGTGCCGGGCAAGGCCGGCAGCGCGTTCGGAAAGGCGAAGATGAACAGCAAGGCCCCGAGCGCGCGGTCGCCCAGGGCGGCCACCAGGTCGCCGATCGAGATGCGTTCGCTGTCGCCGCCGTCGGCGAGCCGCTGCAGCATCGCCGACAGCGAAAGGCCGTCGGGTGGCGCCGTCAGTTCGCCGGCCATCGGCCCGCTCCACGCCGCAACTGCGGCAACTGCGGCGGCCGCGATGGCAGGAATGCGCGCGGCGCTTCAATGCGCATCGGCGCTCCCGGCATGCTCGATACGGCGGATCAGCACCTTGGCGATGCGGCGGTCCTCGACCTCGACGATTTCGTAGCGCAGGCCGTCGAGTTCGAGCGCCTGTCCCGGCTCGGGCAAGGTCTCGAAGCGCGCCAGCAGGAAGCCGGCCAGCGAGCTGTAGTCGGCGTCCTCGCCCACCAGGCCGTCGGTGTCGAGCACCTGCTCCAGATGGTGCAGGTCGGCCGTGCCGTCGACCAGCCACAGGCCAGGGCCCTGCGCCTGGACCGCCAGCTGCTCGTCCTCGTCCGGGAATTCGCCGGCGATCGCCTCCAGGATGTCGACCGGGGTCAGCAGGCCGCGCACGCTGCCGAACTCGTCGGCCACCAGGACCAGCTGGCCGCGCGCGCGCTTGAGGGTGTCCATGGCTTTGAGCACGCCGGCGGTCTCGGGGAACACGATCGGCTGGCGCAGGGCGCCGCTCTCGGGCGACTCGTCGATCCGCCCGTGCAGCAGCAGGTCGGCGATCAGGTCCTTGGTGCGGCCGATGCCGACCACGTTGTCGATCTCGCCGCGGCAGACCGGCATCAGGCTGTGCGGCGTGGCCTGCAGCTGCTGCAGGATGTGTTCGGCGGATTCGTCGAGGTTGACCCAGGACATTTCCGAACGCGGCGTCATGATCGAACGGATCGAACGGTCGGCCAGGGTCAGCACGCCGCTGACCATGTTGCGCTCCTCGACGGCAAAGGCTTCCTCCTCTTGCGCCTGCTCGCCCTGCTCCTCGTCGGCCGCCTCGTCGCGCTTGCGGTTGCCCAGCAGGCGCAGCACGGTTTCCGCGGTGCGGTCGCGGAACGGCACGCGCGCCTCGTTCTTGAGGAAATTACGGCGCGCGAACTGGTTCAGGGTCTCGATCAGGATCGAGAAACCGATGGCCGCATACAGGTAGCCCTTCGGAATGTGGAAGCCCAGGCCCTCGGCCACCAGCGACAGGCCGATCATCAGCAGGAAGCTCAGGCACAGCACGACGACGGTCGGGTGCGCATTGACGAAGCGGGTCAGCGGCTTCGAGGCGAGGATCATGACGCCGATCGAAATCACCACGGCCGCCATCATCACCCACAGCTCGTCGACCATGCCGACCGCCGTGATCACGGCGTCCAGCGAGAACACGGCGTCGAGCACCACGATCTGGGCCACCACGGCGCCGAAGCTGGCGTACACCTTCGATTCCGACTGGCTGCTCTCGAGTCCTTCGAGGCGCTCGTGCAATTCGATGGTCGCCTTGAACAGGAGGAACAATCCGCCGATGAGCAGGATCAGGTCGCGCCCGGAAAAATCGTGCGACGCCACCGAAAACAGCGGCGCCGTCAGCGTGACGAGCCAGGAAACGATGGTGAGCAGGCCGAGGCGCATCGCCATCGCGAGCGACAGGCCCAGCAGGCGCGCCTTGTCGCGCTGGTGCGGCGGCAGTTTGTCGGCCAGGATCGCAATAAAGATCAGGTTGTCGATGCCGAGGACGATCTCGAGCACCACCAGTGTCAATAAACCAACCCATATTGTCGGGTCGAACAGAAATTCCATCGAATTACCTCATTTATATTGTTTCAATCTTCGGTCGGCCACACGCAGGCGCAGGGCCGCGGCGGCACGACAGGACGCGCGCAGGGGCGGCAAGCGGCCGGCAGCGCGGCCGGGCTTTGCCGTAACGGGCTCAGCCCCTGGGTGGCGGCTTGATCGGGGCAAACGAGGGATGGTCGTGCAGCGGCGGCGTGTAGGGTGCGAGCGGGCCGCCCGACAGCGCGGCAAGGCGCAGGCGGCCGGGTTCGTCGACCGGCTCATGCAAGTCGCCGCTCGAAGGCGGTTCGTCGGGATCGATGTCGCCGCCGGCCTGGCCATCGGCGGGGCCGCCGGCAGCGGAGACGGCAGGCGCATCGCTCGCCGCCGTTTCGGCGGACGCGGCCGATGCGGCGGACACGGGAGCGCCACCCTGCTGCATCGAGGAAGCAGACAGGGACAAGGCGAGAACATTCAGTGGGAACAGCAGGATCAGGAAAACGACGAATAATCGTCTCATACAAAGGTCGGGGAACGGCGGGAGGCCAGTATAGCATGAGCGTTTCGCCGTCGCGCTTGCTTGGAGGGGGCTGCCGCCGGCTAGGCCGGGCGGACGGGGCTGTCCAGCGCCGCCAGCGCATCGAGCACGGCCTGGTCGGTTGCCCGGTTCAACAGGCGGCGCGCTTCGGCCCGCGTTGCCAGGTGCACCGCCTGCGATTCCCAGCCCATGCCGGCCGGATGGCCGCCGACCCGCTCGGCCAGGTAGAAGCGGGTCCAGGTCAGGGTACGCGCGAAGTCCCCGAGAAAACCCGTCAGGCGCACCCGCAGGCCCGATTCCTCCCATACCTCCTTGATCGCGGTCGCCTGCAGGGAGACGCCGTCCGCGACCCGGCCCTTCGGAAAGGTCGCCTGGTAGCCGCCGAAGGCATTCGAGGGGGCGACCAGCCAGAGCCTGCCGTCCGGCTCGGCCACGACGGCCCCGGCGGCGGCCTGCCTGCCTGGCGCGAGCCGGTACGGCGGCTCCTGGATCGGCTGCGCCTGCGCGCACGCCAGCGCCTGCTCGATCTCGGCCGGCGGGCAATCGGCCAGCGCCACGCCGTTGAGCATGCCGGCACAGCGGCTGCCGGGGACGAAGGTGAGGCTCGCCTGCGGGTCGGCCAGCAGCGCCAGGTTGCACTCCGTGGAGGGCGCGACCAGGCGCAGGCGGCGCCCATGCTCGTCCAGGCAGGGATGGTAGATGGAAGAGTCGAGCATGGTGTTGGTCGATTCGCGTGCCGCCCGGGGTTCGATCCGCAAGCATAACAAAAAAATGCCAGTCAGCTAGGCTGACTGGCATTCACATGAAACTGCTGTCAGAGACGCTCAGGACTTCCGAGCGCGCTTGCGGCTGACCAGGCCGGCGCCCAGCATGGCGATGCCGAACAGGGCCAGCGAGCCTGGCTCCGGAACTTCAGCCAGCTTGAACTGGCCGTTGTTCGAGACGAAGAAGTACTGGCCTGGGGCGTTGGCATAAGCCGAGCCGTCGCAGCCGGCGCCGGTGAAGCCGGCGTATTGGCAGGCCACTTCCGACACCAGGTTCGGCGTGGCAGAGCCGTTCGGATTTTCCATCGGGTTAGCGTTGGTGAAGGCGAAAGCCATCACCGATTCCATCGACAGGTCCTGGCCGTTGCCGCGGAAGAAGTAGCCCGGATCCATGCTGGTGGCGCGGGCGAACACGCTCACCTGGCCGTTGGCGATCGGGCTGCCGCTTGCATCGACTTCACCGCCGCCACCGGCGAGCACGTTGAAGACGGCGATTTCGTTCCCCAGGTTGGCGCCATAGATGCCGCCGGTGCCGCCGTACTCGCCGTTCTCCGGGTTCTGGTACATGCGGATCGTGCCGCCGGTGAAACTGAACGAGCCGTTGCTCGAGCCGGTGCCGAAGGTGCCATTACCGAACCCTTCGAAGGTGGCGGTGATGTTGCCGCCCTGGTAGGTGACTGGGAACAGTTTGCCGTTGCTGTCCGCCTGGGTGATGTTGAACACCGCATGCTCGACGAAGCTGAAGCTGTTCGAGCCGGTCGGGTTCAGCTGGATGAACGAGTTACCGTTCACGTCCAGGTATTCGCCGATGACTTGCGCGTTTTCATATCCGCCCCCGTTCGGGTTGAAGCGCCAGTCGGTCAGGATCTGGGCCGCGTTTGCGGCGCCAGCGAAGGACATTGCGACAGCAGTGGCACAGGCCAGTTTCTTCAGCAGTTTCATGATGATTGATCCCTTTCGGTAAATGGAACAATTGAGAAGTGCACTAGCCAAGATGCAAACACCGTGCCAATGCTTCCCATTCCTTATAAATCAATCAGTTACGAACTCCGGTTTGCGATAAGTCAGCCAGATTGTAAAGTATTTCGACTGGCGGTTTTACGATTGGGAAATTAACTTTCCTGCCGGAATAGCGAGCGCGCGCCGCATGCGGGTGACAAAAAGCGCTGTTCGCGTTAAGTGTGGAATCTTCGGATACGGCTGAGGTCCAACTTGGACCCACGATGCCGGAGGCGCCATGCAAGCACGTCCGTTCAAGCAATTGCTCACCCGTATAGCCTCGTTGACGCGGCGCCAGCGCGAACAATTGCTCGGCTTGCTGCTGCCAGCAGCCAAGCTGGACAAGGTGGCCGACCTGGTCGAGCAGGCCAGCGCCGACAGATTGGCTTGCCCGGCCTGCCGCTCCCAGCAGCTGTACCGACACGGACGGGCCAATGGCCTGCAGCGCTATCGCTGCAAGGACTGCGGACGCACCAGCAATGCCCTGAGCCGCACGGCGCTGGCGCGCCTGCGCCACAAGGAGCGCTGGCTCGATTACTTACAAACCATGCTCGATTCGCGCAGCGTGCGTCGCAGCGCCGTTGATCTCGGCGTGGCCGGCGCCGCCAGCTTTCGCTGGCGTCACCGCTTCTTGAACAGCGCCACAAAAAAAGCCCACCGGCTCGCACCGATGGGCTTGTCATGGGCGTGGCGCTCAGACGCGTTCGATCACCATCGCGATGCCCTGCCCCACGCCGATGCACATCGTGCACAGCGCGTAGCGCCCGCCGGTGCGGTGCAGCTGGTACATGGCCGTCGTCACCAGGCGCGCGCCGCTCATGCCGAGCGGGTGGCCGAGGGCGATGCCGCCGCCGTAGGGGTTCACGCGCGGGTCGTCGTCGGCGATGCCGAGTTCGCGCAGCACGGCCAGGCCCTGCGAGGCAAACGCCTCGTTCAGTTCGATGATGTCCATCTGGTCGAGCGTCATGCCGAGCTGCTTCATCAGCTTCTTGGTGGCCGGCGCCGGGCCGATGCCCATCACGCGCGGCGGCACGCCCGCCGTCGCCATGCCGACGATGCGCGCGCGCGCCGTCAAGCCGTACTGTTCGATCGCTTCGGCATTGGCCAGCAGCAGCGCGCAGGCGCCGTCGTTCACGCCCGAGGCGTTGCCGGCGGTGACGCTGCCTTCGGGATGGACCACGCCCTTGAGCTTCGCCAGCGCCTCGATGCTGGTCGCGCGCGGGTGCTCGTCCTGGGCAAAGACGATGTGGTCGCCTTTCTTTTGCGGAATCTGCACCGGCACGATCTCGTCCGCGAACAGGCCTTCCTGCTGGGCGCGCGCCGTCTTCAGTTGGCTCGCGAGGGCAAACTTGTCCTGGTCTTCGCGCGACACCTGGTAGTCGACGGCCACGTTCTCGGCCGTCTCCGGCATCGAGTCGGTCCCGTGCAGGTGCTTCATCTGCTTGTTCGGGAAACGCCAGCCGATGGTGGTGTCGTAGATCGCCGACTGGCGCGAGAAGGCGGTTTCGGCCTTGCCCATCACGAAGGGCGCGCGCGTCATCGATTCGACGCCGCCGGCGATCATCAGGCGCGCTTCGCCCGACTTGATGGCGCGCGCGGCGATGCCGACGGCGTCCATGCCGGAGCCGCACAGGCGGTTGACGGTGGTGCCGCCGACTTCGACCGGCAGGCCGGCCAGCAGCGACGACATGCGCGCGACGTTGCGGTTGTCTTCGCCGGCCTGGTTGGCGCAGCCGTAGATCACGTCGTCGACTGCGCTCCAGTCGACGCCGGGGTTGCGTTTCATGAGTTCGCGCAGCGGCAGCGCGCCGAGGTCGTCCGCGCGCACGTCCTTCAGGGCGCCGCCGTAGCGGCCGATCGGGGTGCGGATCGCATCGACAATATAAGCGTCGTTCATTTCTTGGTCCTCTCGGTCAGGGGGCAATCAAGGGTGCATCGGTGGCGGCCTGCAGCGCGTCGAAGCTCAAGCCCGGCGCCATCTCGAGCACGCGCAGGCCGTCCTTGGTCACGTCGAGCACGGCCAGGTCAGTATAAATGCGGTTGACGCAGGCCATGCCGGTCAGCGGATAGCTGCACTCGCGCACGATCTTGCTCTCGCCAAGCTTGGTCTGGTGGTCGGTCATCACGAACACCTGCTTGGCGCCGATGGCCAGGTCCATCGCCCCGCCGACGGCGGGGATGGCGTCCGCCGCGCCGGTATGCCAGTTGGCCAGGTCGCCCTTTTCCGACACCTGGAACGCGCCCAGCACGCAGATGTCGAGGTGGCCGCCGCGCATCATGGCGAACGAATCGGCGTGATGGAAGTAGGCGCCGCCGGTGAGCAGGGTCACCGGCTGCTTGCCGGCGTTGATCAGGTCGTCGTCTTCCTCGCCGGGCGCGGGCGCCGGACCCATGCCGAGCAGGCCGTTCTCGCTGTGCAGGAAGACTTCGCGGTCGCTCGGCAGGAAATTGGCGACCTTGGTCGGCAGGCCGATGCCGAGGTTGACGTAGGCGCCCTCGAAGATGTCCCGGGCGACGCGCGCGGCGATCTGGTCGCGGGTGAATTTGCTGACTTGAGTGGTCATTTTGCCTCCTGGACCACGCGCTGCACGAATATGCCGGGCGTGACGATGTGTTCGGGGTCGAGTTCGCCGAGCGCGACGATCTCGGCTACCTGCGCGATGGTGGTCTTGGCTGCCATCGCCATGATCGGGCCGAAGTTGCGCGCCGTCTTGCGGTACACCAGGTTGCCCCAGCGGTCGCCGCGCAGCGCCTTGATCAGCGCGAAGTCGGCGTGGATCGGCGACTCGAGCACGTAGTGGCGGCCGTCGATCAGGCGCGTTTCCTTGCCCTCGGCGAGCAGCGTGCCGTAGCCGGTCGGCGTGAAGAAGCCGCCGATGCCTGCGCCGGCCGCGCGGATGCGCTCGGCCAGGTTGCCCTGCGGGGTCAGCTCGAGCTCGATCTCGCCGGCCCGGTAGAGCGCGTCGAAATGATGCGAGTCGGCCTGGCGCGGGAAGGAGCAGATGATCTTGCGCACCCGTTTCGCCTTGAGCAGTGCCGCCAGGCCGGTGTCGCCGTTGCCGGCATTGTTGTTCACGATCGTCAGATCGCGCGCACCCTGCTCGATCAATGCATCGATCAGGGCGGCGGGCATGCCCGCGTTGCCGAAACCGCCGATCATGACAGTCGCGCCGTCGTGCACGCCGGACACGGCCTGCGCGAGCGATTCGTATGTCTTGTCAATCATGTTATCGCCTCTTCCTTTCGCGGCCAAGGCCGCGCATTGCTAAAAAATCGGTCCGGCGGCGGGCCGCCGGAAACTATGCCGCTCACCCACGGCTGCCCTCCCCGGCGCCGGCCGGGCCGGATTGCGCCGCGCGCTGCACGGCGACGTCGCTTGCCGCCGTCGCCGAGCGGTCGTGGCGGATCATCAGGACGGCGATGGTGGCGATCACTGCGGGAATGGCGATGGCGATGAAGTTCTGCTGCAGCGGCAGCGCCATGCCCACCAGGGTGCCGATCACGATCGGCGCGAGGATCGCGCCGCTGCGGCCGACGCCCGAGGCCCAGCCGATGCCGGTGGAACGGATCGCGCTCGGATAGAACTGGCCGGCATAGGCGTAGGTGACGATCTGGGTGCCGATGGTCGAGGCGCCGGCCAGGCCGACCAGCAGGAACAGCACCGGGGTCGAGACCGGATAGCCGAGCAGCGAGATCGAGACCGCGGCCAGCGCATACATGGCGACCAGCACCCACTTGATGTGGAACTTGTCGGCCAGCCAGCCGCCGCCGACCGCGCCGATGACGGCGCCGAAGTTCAGCACCAGCACGAAGGTGAGCGCGGAACCGAGGCTGTAGCCGGCGCCGGCCATCAGCTTGGCCAGCCAGGAGCTCAGCGCATAGACCATGAACAGGCACATGAAGAAGGCGACCCAGAACATGACGGTCGAGAAGGCACGGCCGTCCTGGAACAGCTTGCCCACCGGAGCGCCGGAGGCGCGGTCCACCACGGGCAGCGCGAAATTGTCGCCCGCCTGCGGACGGTAGGAAGGGTCGAGCCGCGCCAGCGTCGTCTTCAGTTCGTCGAGGCGCCCCTGCTTGATCAGGAAAGGCATCGATTCCGGCATCGACTTCAGGATGAAGGGGATCAGCACGACAGGCAGGGCCGCGGCCAGGAACACCGATTGCCAGCCATGCTGCTCGATCAGGCCCTTGCCCAGCACGGCGGCCAGCATGCCGCCCACGGCATAGCCGCTGAACATCAGCGTCACCATGGTGGCGCGGATCTTGCGCGGCGAATATTCGGTCATCTGGGCGACCACGTTCGGCATCACGCCGCCGATACCCAGGCCCGCCAGGAAGCGCATCACGCTGAACACATACGGGTCGTTGGTCATGCCGGCGGCGGCCGTGAAGACGCTGAACAGGGCCAGGCAGATGACGATGGTCCAGCGGCGGCCGATGCGGTCGGCCAGGGTGCCGAGGAAGATCGCGCCGAACATCATGCCGAACAGGGCCGAGCTGACCATGAAGCCGGCGTTCTGGGCGGTCACGCCCATGTCCTTCATGATCGAGGGCAGCGCGATGCCGGCCACGGCCAGGTCATAGCCGTCGCAGATGATGATGATGGCGCACCACAGCAGCAGCGAGGTGTGGAAGCCGTTGAATTTCGCGTTGTCGGCGAGTTTATGGATGTCGATGTGTCGCATGATACGTGTCTCCGTGATCGTTCAGGTTGTTGTGCGAAACTGGTGGTGCCGAACGCGTTGCCGGCTGGTTTTACGTATGCGCTACTTCTGCCCCGGCGCTTCTTTGGCGGCGCCTGCATGCAGGATGACCCAGGCGAGCATGCCGATCACGATGCCCCAGAAGGCCGAGCCCAGCCCGAGGAAGCTCATGCCGGAGGCGGTGGCCAGGAAAGTGATGACGGAAGCCTCGCGGTGGTCCTCGGCGGCCAGCACGCCGGCCAGGTTGGCAATGATCGGCCCGAGCAGTGCCAGCCCCGCCAGCGTGATGACCAGCTCCTTCGGCAGCGCCGCGAACAGCATCACGATCGAGCCGCCGCACAGGCCCGCCAGCAGGTAGAACACCCCGTTGGCGATGCCGGCGACATAGCGCCGGCGCGGGTCGTGGTGGGCGTCGGGGCCGGTGCACATGGCGGCCGTGATGGCGGCGATCGCGATCGTGATGCCGCCGGTGCAGGCAACCGCCAGCGAGGCCAGGCTGTTGACCGTCATGATCGGGCGCACCCCGCTGTCGTAGCCAGCCGTCTTCAGGACCGCCATGCCGGGCAGGTACTGGCCGGTGAGAGTCACCAGCACCAGCGGCAGCGCCAGGCTGAAGGTGCTCGCCCACGACCAGGCCGGCGCGATGAACTGGGGCGCGACCAGCTGCAGGTCGAGGCCCTCGAAATGGGTTGCGCCGGTCAGGAAGGCCAGCACCACGCCGGCCACCAGCAGCAGCATCACGCTATAGCGCGGCACCCAGCGCCGGAACACGAGATACGAAACGATCATCCCGCAGGCCAGCAGGGGCAGGGTCGCGGTCGAGCGGAAGGCATCCAGGCCGAAGGGCAGCAGGATGCCGGCCATCATGCCGCTGGCGATCCCCTTCGGCACCGCCGCCATCAGGCGCTCGAAACTGCCGGACAGGCCGATCAGCAGCAGGATGGCGGCGGCCGTGATGTAGGCGCCCACCGCTTCGTTCAGCGACAGGGCCGGGAACAGCGTGATCAGCAAGGCGGTGCCGGGCGCCGACCACGCGGTGATGATCGGCGCGCGCAGCAGCCAGCTGAGCGCGATGCCCGACAGCGCGGCGCCGATCGAGATGCCCCAGACCCAGGAGGCGAAGGTGGCGCTGTCGACCTGGGCCGCCTGGGCGGCCTGGTAGAAAATCGCCAGCGGCCCGGTGAAGGACACCAGCACCGCCAGGAAGCCGGCGGTGACGCTGGACGCCGACCAGTCCGACCAGGACCGCCTGCGCGCGGCCGGCGCCTCGGGAGCGGCGCCCTGCCCGTTTGTTTCCACTACCGCTTGCTGCCCTTGCTGATCGGACTCTTGCATGCCTGTCTCCGTGGATGCCGCCTGCGGCGGTCGTTATGCCAGCAGGAAGCTGGTCACTGCCTGGGTAAACCGGTCCGGCGCTTCGATATTCGACAGGTGCGAAGCCGGCAGCGTCGCCAGCCTGGCGCCCTTGATCGCCGCGACGAGTGCCGCGCCGTCGGCCACCGTCGTCACCGGGTCGTCGGCGCCGGCAATCACCAGCGTCGGCGCCGCGATGCGTTCCAGGTCCTGGCCGAGGTCGGCCACGGCCAGCGCTTCGCAGCAGGCCGCGTAGCCTTCCGGGTCGAGCCCGCGCACGGTTTTCTGCATCGTGCCGACCACGACCGCCTGGCGCTCGACGAAAGCGGGCGTGAACCAGCGTCCCGGCGATCCGGCGGCGATGTCCGCCATGCCGCAAGCGCGCACGCTCGCGGCGCGCGCGCGCCAGCCCTCTTCGGTGCCGATCTTCGAGGCGGTATTGGCCAGCACCAGCTTGTGCAGGCGCTCCGGCGCGTGGGCGCCCAGCCACTGGCCGATCACGCCGCCCATCGACAGGCCGACGAAGTGGGCGCGCTCGACGTCGAGGTGGTCGAGCAGCGCCAGCACGTCCCGGCCGAGGAGTTCGATCGTGTACGGGCCGGGCGTGGCGCCGCTTTGACCAACCGAGCCTCCATGCCCGCGCGTGTCGTAGCGCACCACGTTGAAGCGCGTGGCCAGCACCGACGCCTGGGCATCCCACATCGTCAGGTCGGTGCCGAGCGAATTCGAGAGCACCACCGTGGGACGGCCGCGTTCGCCGTCGCAGCGGTAGTGCAGCTTGTTGCCGTCGATATTCATGCTTGCCATGTTCACCCCTGGTCGCCGCCGGCTACCGGCAGCACGCTGCCGGTGATGTAAGAGGCCTCGCTCGACGCGAGGAACAGGATGGCGCCGACCTGCTCGTCGATGGTGCCGTAGCGCCCCATCAGGCTCGAGGCCCGGGTCTGGTCGACGATGCCCTGGTACCAGACCTGCTCGTCGGCGCTCAAGGGGTTCGGATTGCGCGGCACGACGCGCGGCGGCGCTTCGGTGCCGCCGGTGGCGACCGCGTTGACGCGGATGCCGTCCTGCGCGTGCTCGAAGGCCAGGCTCGCGGTCAGCGCGTTGACGCCGCCCTTGGCTGCCGAATACGGAATGCGGTTGATGCCGCGCGTCGCCACCGAGGAGACATTGACGATCGCGCCGCCCTTCTGCGCGATCATGCTCGGCAGGACCGCACGGCAGCACCACAGGGTCGGAAAGAGCGAGCGGCGGATCTCGGCTTCGATCTGCGCTTCCTCGTATTCCTGGTAGGGCTTGGCCCAGATCGTGCCGCCGACGTTATTCACCAGCACGTCGATGCGGCCGAATTCGCGCAGGGCCGTCTCGGCCAGGGTACGGGCCCCGGCAAAGGTTTCGAGGTCGACCTGCGCCAGGGTCACCAGGGCGCCGAGCGCCTGGGCTTCGGCCCCGACTTCTTCCAGGATGGCCGCGCGGTCGGCCAGCACCAGCTGGGCCCCTTCGCGCGCCGCCGCCAGCGCCACGCCGCGGCCGATGCCCTGGGCGGCGCCGGTGACGATCATCACCTTGCCTTCGAAACGCTTGCGCTCGGTCACGTTGGTGCTCATGCTTGTGCTCATGCTTAGGCTCCTGTCGCTGGCGAAAACTTCTCGAAATAGAAATTGGCCGGTGTCACGCCCGTCTCTTCCAGCCAGCCGCGCACGGCGTCGACCATCGGCGGCGGGCCGCACAGGTAGACGTCGACCTCGCCGTCGTTCATCCAGGCCGGTTCGACGTGGGCGGTGGCGTAGCCCTTGCGCGGGTGCGCGCTCTCGGGCGACGCCACGCAGGTGACATAGCTGAAGTTCGGGTTGGCTGCCGCGATGCGGTCGAGTTCGGCCAGGCCGACCAGGTCGTAGTCGTTGGTGACGGCGTAGACCAGCCGCACCGGCTGCGCGAAGCCGCTCTTCTCCAACGCGCGCAGCATCGACAGGAAAGGTGCGATGCCGGTGCCGCCGGCCAGGAACAGGACCGGGCGCGCCACCGGGCGCAGGTAGAAGCTGCCGAACGGGCCGAGGAAGCTGATGGCGTCGCCTTGCTTGGCTGCGTTCGACAAGTAGTCGCTCATGCGCCCGTTCGGGACGTTGCGCACGACAAATTCGACGCGGGCCGCGCCCGGGGCCGAGCTGAAGGAATACGAACGCGTCAGTTCGGTGCCGGGAATGGCGACGTTGACGTACTGGCCCGGCAGGAAGCCCGGCGCCGCGCCTTCTTCGAGGTCGATCCCGAAGCGGATCGTCGAGGGCGAGCACTGGTCGACCTCGGCGATCTTGCCCTGGTAGCTGTGGGCGCCCGACTTGCAGGCCTCCGAGGTGGCCAGGATCTTGACCACGCAGTCGCTGGTGGGGCGCATCTGGCAAGCCAGCACAAAGCCCTTGGCCGCGTCGTCCGGCTCGAGCGCGTCCTCGATGTAGCTGGACTCCGGCATGTCGTAGCTGCCCGATTCGCAATGCGCGCGGCAGGTGCCGCAGGCGCCGTCGCGGCAGTCGAGCGGAATGTTCACGCGCTGGCGGTAGGCGGCATCCGACAGTTTCTCGTTGTCGTTGCACGCGATGAAACGGGTGATTCCGTCTTCGAACTGCAGGGCGATGTGATGGCTCATCGTCTGTCTCCTTGCCCCTCGCGGGGCGTTACTGGGTACGTCTGTTTACAAAGGTTGCTGCTTGACCGCTCAGATGTGGTACACGTCGATGACCTGGTGGATGTAGTCGTTTTTCAGGACGATGTACTTCTTCAGGATCTGCGGCGCGGCGCCGCCGAAGTCGATCGTGTAGCGCGACATGCCGAAATACGAGAAGTCGGTCTTGTAGCGGTGGCTCAGCGTGTGCCAGTTGAAGCGCACCGTGAGCACCGAGCCTTCCTGCTTTTCGATCTCGACGTTGGCGATGTTGTGGCTGGTCCGGGTGTCGGGCACGGTGGCGCTCGAACGCTCGGTCTTGATCCGGAACACGCGGTCTTCCAGGCCCTGGCGGGTCGGGTAGTAGATCAGCGAGATCTCGCGCTGCGGGTTCGTCACCAGCTTGCCGTCGTCGTCCCAGGACGGCATCCAGTACTCGGCGTCCGGGTGGTAGCATTCGAGCCAGCCGTCCCAGTCCTCGTCGTCGAGCAGGCGCGCTTCGCGGTACAGGAAAGCGGCGACGTCGTTGATGGTGATGGCGCTCATGCCTGCTCTCCTTCTTTCGCCTGGGCGATCTGGGACATCTTTGCCTTCTGCATGACGTCGAGCCAGTAGCGGTGCTGCACGGTGTACAGGCCTTCGTCCTCGGTGCGCACGCCGCTCATCACGGGCGCCAGGCCGATTTCGGCGGCCGCCTCGTCCGCACCCTGGATCCAGTGCGTCGAGCCGCGGCACATGTCGTTCCATTCCATGGCGCCGCCGGCATAGCCGGACTGGCAGGCGCGGAACTCTTCCAGGTCGTCGGGCGTGGCCATGCCGCTGACGTTGAAGAAGTCTTCGTACTGGCGGATGCGGCGGGCGCGCGCCTCGTCCGACTCGTTCTTCGGCGCGATGCAGTAGATCGTCACTTCGGTCTTGTCGACCGAGATCGGGCGCAGCACGCGGATCTGCGAGCCGAACTGGTCCATCAGGTAGACGTTCGGGTACAGGCACAGGTTGCGCGAGCGGCCGATCATCCAGTTGGCGGTCGCCTCGCCGAACTTCTCGGCATACTCGGCGTGACGCGGATAGTTCGGGCGGTCTTCGGGATTGGCCCACTGGGTCCAGAGCAGCATGTGACCGTGCTCGAAGGCATAGAAACCGCCGCCCTGTTGTCCCCATTTGCCGGCGTCCATCGCGCGGATCTTGTCCTCGCGCTCGGCCGGTTGCTCCTTGCGACGGGTCGTCGTTGCAGCATAATTCCAGTGAACCGCCGACACGTGGTAGCCGTCGGCGCCGTTCTCGGCCTGCAGTTTCCAGTTGCCCTCGAAGGTATAGGTCGAGGCGCCGCGCAGCACTTCGAGGCCGTCGGGCGACTGGTTGACGATCATGTCGATGATCTTGCCCGCTTCGCCGAGGAATTCCTCGATCGACGCGACGTCCGGGTTCAGGCTGCCGAACAGGAAGCCCTTGTAGTTGGCAAAGCGCGCCACCTTCTTCAGGTCGTGCGAGCCTTCCTTGTTGAAGCTCTCCGGATAGCCCGCGTTCTCCGGGTCCTTCACCTTCAGCAGCTTGCCGCTGTTGTTGAAGGTCCAGCCGTGGAACGGGCAGGTATAGGTCGCCTTGTTGCCGCGCTTGAGGCGGCACAGCTGGGCGCCGCGGTGGCTGCAGGCGTTGATGAAGGCATTCAGCTCGCCCTGGCGGTTGCGCGCGATGAAGATCGGCTGACGGCCCATGTGGGTCGTGTAGTAGTCGTTGTTGTTCGGGATCTGGCTCTCGTGGGCCAGGTAGATCCAGTTACCCTCGAAGATGTGCTTCATCTCGAGTTCGAACAAGTCCGGGTCGGTGAACGCGCTGCGGTGCAGGCGGTAGTCGCCGGTGGCGTGGTCTTCGACCAGCAGCGCTTCCAGGTCGAGGTCGACCTTCGGCTGCGGCGCGCAAGGCGCGGAGACGGGGTGAATCGGAATCATGGTGCTCTCCTTGTGGGGCCCGGTCCGTGGCGCGGAACCGGGCTCGGACTCAGGCTTGAGGTAAGGCTCGAAATCAGGCTCGAGATCAGGCGGCCGCGCGCGGGCGGTCGACCAGGGTGCTCGGCGCGGCTTCGGACTCGCGGTGCAGGCGGAAATCGAAATCGATCGACGCGAACGGCTTGTCGACGCCGCGCTCGGCGATGGCCTTCGGGTCGGTGACGCGGGTCACGGCCGGCACCAGGCCCTCGCGGCTGGCAAAAGCGAAGTCGTCCCACAGGTATTCGTCGCCGTCGATGTTGATCTGGGTGGTCAGCTTGCGCTGGCCCGGAGCGGTGACGAAGAAGTGGATGTGGGCCGGACGCTGGCCGTGGCGGCCGAGGGCGTCGAGCAGCGTGTGGGTGCTGCCGCCCGGAGGGCAGCCGTAGCCCTTCGGCAGGATGCTCTGGAAGCCGTAGCGGCCCTGGGCGTCGGTGACGATGGTGCGGCGCAGGTTGAACGGCGACTGCGACTGGTCGAAGAAGGAGTAGTTCCCCATCAGGTTGGCGTGCCAGACTTCGACCTGGGCGCCGGGAACCGGCTTGCCCTCGCCGTCGTACACGGTGCCCTGCATGAACAGCACTTCGGCCTGGCTTGACTCGGTGCCGTCGTCGAGGCGCGCGAAGCCCTGCTCGACCGGCGCGCCGGCGACGTACAGCGGGCCTTCGATGGTGCGCGGGGTGCCGCCTTCGATACCGGCGCGCGCTTCGGCTTCGTCGGCACGGATGTCCATGAAGCGCTCCAGGCCCAGGCCCGGGGTCAGCAGGCCCAGTTCGTTGTTCTTGCCGGCGTTGGTCAGGAAATCGACGCCCTTCCAGAATTCGCTGGGCTGGATGTCGAGGTCTTCGATGGCCTTGCACAGGTCGGACACCAGGCGCAGGACGATGGCCTGCACGCGCGGGTTGGCCGGGCGGGTGGCCGAGTCGACGATCCATTGCTTGGCCAGCTGTTCGATTTGTTGGTGGTTCATGCTTGTCTCCTTCTGGGACTCAATTAAATACAATCGCGAATTCAAAGATCACCGGCGCGCACCGAGGACGGGTGCCGGCAGAGTGGGGTCACGCTGATGCGCATGTACGGGTACAGCGGCAGCGACATCAACAGCGCGTGCAGCTCTTCGTTGCCGGGCACGTCGAAGATGCTGACGTTGGCGTACTGCCCGGCGACGCGCCACAGGTGGCGCCAGCTGCCTTGTTCCTGCAGGCGCTGCGCGAGCGCCTTTTCTTCCGCCTTGAGGGCGTCGGCCTGCTCTTTCGGCATCGTCGGGGGCAGTTGGACTTCCATGGTTACGTGAAACAGCATCTCGATCTCCTTGCTCGGTGGGCTTATTGGCGGCGCATGCGGCGCAGTTTGTCGGCATCGACCCGCACGCCCAGGCCCGGCTTGGCCGGCACCTCGAGCATGAAGTCGCGGTAGACGAGCGGCTCTTCCAGCACTTCTTCGGTCAGCAGCAGCGGGCCGAACAGCTCGGTGTCCCAGGACAGGTCGGTAAAGGTGGCGCACAGGTGGGCGGTAGCGGCCGTGCCGACGCCGCCTTCGAGCATCGTGCCGCCGTACAGGCCGATGCCGGCCAGCTGGGCGACGGTGGCGACCTGCTGGGCCGGCACCAGGCCGCCCGACTGGGCGATCTTGACGGCGAAGACGTCGGCCGCCTCGAGCTGCGCGATGGCGTAGGCGTCCCCCGGACCGTGCAGCGCCTCGTCGGCCATCACGGCGACGTCGAAGCGCGCGGCCAGGCGGCGCATGGCGGCCCGGTTCTCGGCGCGCACCGGCTGTTCGATCAGGTCGATGCCGCCGGCTTCCAGCGCGGCGATCCCGCGCACCGCCTGCAGTTCGCTCCAGGCCTGGTTGACGTCGACCCGCACGCTGGCGCGGTCGCCGAGCGCCCGCTTGATCGCCAGCACGTGCTCGACGTCTTCCTGCACGCTGCGCGCGCCGATCTTGAGTTTGAAGATGCGGTGGCGGCGCTGCTCGAGCATGCGCTCCGCTTCCGCGATGTCCTTGGCGGTGTCGCCGCTGGCCAGGGTCCAGGCCACCGGCAGCAGGTCGCGCACGCGGCCGCCGAGCAGTTCGCTGACCGGCACGCCGAGGCGCTGGCCCTGGGCGTCGAGCAGCGCCGTCTCGATCGCGCACTTGGCGAAGCGGTTGCCCTGGATGACCTTGCGCACTTTCGCCATGACCGGCGCCACGCTGGTGGCGTCCATGCCGAGGATCAGCGGCGCGATGTGGGCATCGATATTCGCCTTGATGCTCTCCGGGCTTTCTTCACCGTAGTTCAGGCCGCCGATGGTGGTCGCCTCGCCCCAGCCTTCGATTCCGTCTTCGCACCGGACCCGGACCAGAACCAGGGTCTGCGTGTTCATCGTGGCGACGGACAGCTTGTGCGGCCGGATGGTCGGGACGTCGACCAGCGTGGTTTCGATTTCGCGGATCATATTTTATTCATATAATGTTTGTGAATACCCGTACCTTATTCGCGAACATAACGGGCGTCCAACACCGTTTTAGTATCACTTCAATACCTTGGAGGTATGAACATGGAATTGCGCCACCTGCGCTATTTCGTCGCCGTGGCAGACGAAAGGAATTTCACCCGTGCGGCCGAGCGGCTGCACATCGCGCAGCCGCCGCTGAGCCGGCAGGTGCAGCAGCTGGAAGAGGAGTTGGGCGTGGCCCTGATCGAGAAGGGTTCGCGGCCGCTGCGGCTGACCGAGGCCGGGCGGTTTTTTCACGCGCATGCGCAGGAGCTGCTGGACAAGGCGGCCGACCTCAAGGCGATGACCCAGCGCGTCGGCAAGATCGACCGCAAGTTCGCGATCGGCTTCGTCGCCTCGACGCTGTACGGCCTGCTGCCGGAGATCGTGCGGCGCTTTCGCAACCGCTACCAGTCGCTGGAAATCAGCTTCCACGAGCTGACCACGATCGAGCAGCTGCAGGCGCTGAAGGAAGGACGGATCGACGTCGGTTTCGGGCGCCTCAAGAGCGAGGACCCGGCGATCCGCCGCATCGTGCTGCGCGAGGAATCGCTGATCGTCGCCCTCCCCACCGGCCACCGCCTGGGCGCGACCGAGGGGCCGATCACGCTATCGGAGCTGGCCGCCGAGACGCTGCTGGTCTACCCGAAGAACCCGCGCCCGAGCTTCGCCGACCAGGTGCTGGCCATCTTCAAGGAGCGCAACCTGGTGCCGCAGCAGGTGCAGGAGGTGCGCGAACTGCAGATCGCGATCGGACTGGTCGGCGCCGGCCAGGGCGTCGCCATCGTTCCGCAGAGCCTGCAGGGCATGATCCGCACCGACGTCGTCTACCGCCCGCTGGAGGACCGCCAGGCGGTCTCGCCGATCATCTTCAGCGCCCGCCACATGGACCGCTCGCCCGAGCTGGTGAACATGCTCGAGGTGATCTACGAGATCTACGACGAGCTCGGCATCGCGCACGAGAAGCAGGTGCTGTAAGGGCGCGGGGTAATTGGCTGCGCAAGCGGTGGAGTCGGGACTCCACGCGTAAACCGCGAACAATCGGCTGCGCAAAAAAAAAGCCCCGCTCGCAGCGGGGCTCCTCATGCGTGAATGATGACGATTAGCGCGCCGCATTCGCCGCCAGCTTGCGCACCAGCGCCGGGCGCAACGAATCGGAACCGCGCGACATGCGGTACAGCTCCCAGATCTCGCTGGTATCGGCGCCGCGTCCCGAGAACCCGAACACATCCTTCACGCCTGCGACGAGCTTGTCCCATGCGCTCGGAGCGGAAACGGTGGCTGCAGGGGTGGTGCTGTGTTTGGTCGTCATGATGGGCCTCTTTCGTTGTCTGATGGTATCAGTATGCGGCCTTCCAGATAGAAATCAAATTGATCCTCATGATGATGGCTATTCTCTTTTCGAATATCTTGCGAGACGCGCGCGCAGCCATGGAAAAAAGCCCACCGGCCTGCGCCGATGGGCTCGTCACACGACAGCGAAGGACAGCGCTTAACGCACCGCCGCCACCGCCAGTGCCGTCATGTTGACGATCCGGCGCACCGTGGCGCTCGGGCTCAGGATGTGCACGGGTTTCGCGCTGCCGAGCAGGATAGGACCGACCGTGACACCCTTGCCTGCCGCGACCTTCAGCACATTGAAGAGGATGTTGGCGGCGTCGAGCGAGGGCATCACCAGCAGGTTGGCGCTGCCTTTGAACCCGGCCTCGATGCCGTAGATCGCGCGGATCTCTTCCGAGAGCGCGGCGTCGCCATGGACCTCGCCGACGGCCAGCAGTTGCGGCGCGTCGCGGCGCAGCAGTTCGCGCGCTTCGCGCATGCGGCGCGCCGCCGGCCGCTCCGAGGAGCCCTGGGAAGAATGCGACAGCAGCGCCACCTTCGGTTCGATGCCGAACTCGCGCATCGTCGCCGCGGCCAGCTGCGCGATCCCCGCCAGCTCGGCGGCGCTCGGCGCGTCGTTGACATAGGTGTCGGTGATGAACAGCGTGTACTTGTCGAGCACCAGCGCGTTCATCGCGGCCAGCACGGGCGCGCCCGGGGCCAGCCCGATCTCGCTGCGCACGTGCTCCAGGTGGCTGTCGTAGCTGCCCTGCATGCCGCAGATGAGGGCATCGACTTCGCCCGCGGCGAGCAGGCGCGTGCCCTGCCGGGACGTGTCGCCTTGCGCCTCGACCTGGGTGTAGTCGACGCCGGCCTGCAGGCGCAGCCCGGCCTCGCGGATCGCGCGCGCGATGCCGTCCTTGCTGCCGATCAGGACCGGCTGGGCGATCCCCTCGTCGACGACGGTCTGCACCGCGCGCAGCACGCGCCGGTCCTCGCCCTCGGCAAAGGCGACCCGGCGCGCCTGGGCGCGTGCCTTGGCAAATACCGGCTTCATGAAGAAGCCGGTGTGGTAGATCATCTGCGCCAGCTTGTCGCGGTAGGCGTCCATGTCCGCGATCGGGCGCGCCGCCACGCCGGAGTCGGACGCGGCCTGCGCCACGCGCGGCGCGATTGCGGCCAGCAGGCGCGGATCGAAGGGTTTCGGGATGATGTAGTCGGGACCGAACACCAGGTCCTGGCCCTCGTAGGCCGAGGCCACCACGTCGCTCGCTTCGGCTTCGGCCAGTTCGGCGATGGCCGTCACGCAGGCCAGCTTCATCTCGTCGGTGATGCGGGTCGCGCCGCAGTCGAGCGCGCCGCGGAAGATGTAGGGGAAGCACAGGACATTGTTGACCTGGTTCGGGTAGTCCGAGCGGCCGGTGGCGATGATGCAGTCGGGCCGCGCGGCCTTCGCCACTTCGGGCCGGATCTCCGGTTCCGGGTTGGCCAGGGCCAGGATCACCGGCTGCGCGGCCATGGTCTTGACCATCTCGCCGGTGAGCACCCCGGCCGTCGAGCAGCCGAGGAAGACGTCGGCGCCCTGGACGATGTCGCCCAGCGTGCGGGCGCTTGTCTCCTGGGCGTAGCGCGCCTTGTTCGCTTCCATGTTGGCTTCGCGCCCGGTCCAGATCACGCCGCGCGAATCGGTGACGAAGATGTTTTCGCGCTTCACGCCGAGGATCACCATCATGTCGAGGCAGGCGATCGCCGCCGCGCCGGCGCCGGACGCGACCAGCTTCACCTGCCCGATGTCCTTGCCGACCACCTTGAGCGCATTCAGGAGCGCGGCGCTGGAGATGATCGCGGTGCCGTGCTGGTCGTCGTGGAAGACGGGGATGTTCATGCGCTCGCGCAGCTTCTTCTCGATGTAGAAGCATTCCGGCGCCTTGATGTCCTCGAGGTTGATGCCGCCCACGGTCGGCTCGAGCATGGCGATGGCGTCGACCAGCTTGTCCGGATCGAGTTCGTCGAGTTCGAGATCGAACACGTCGACGCCGGCGAATTTCTTGAACAGGCAGCCCTTGCCTTCCATGACGGGTTTGGACGCCAGCGGGCCGATATTGCCCAGGCCGAGCACCGCGGTGCCGTTGCTGATGACGGCCACCAGGTTGCCGCGCGAGGTGTATTCGGCGGCCATGGCCGGGTCGGCGGCGATTTCCTCGCAGGCGTAGGCCACGCCCGGGGAATAGGCCAGAGACAGGTCGCGCTGGTTCGACAGCGGCTTGGTGGCGACCACCTCGATCTTGCCGCGCGTCGGGCTGCGGTGGTATTCGAGCGCGTCGGCGCGCAATTGGGTGTCTTTGGCTTCGCTCTGATTGATTTCGGTACGCATTTCTTGGTTCGCAGTAGGAAAAATGTTGGATGCCGCGCAGGCGCGCGCCGCGGGCGCCGGGCATCCGGTGAATGAACGTGGGCAGCCCGCAAGGCGGGCGCGGCCACAAGGGTGAGCATAACCCAGCGCCGGGATTGGCGTATGCCGGCGCCCGGGGAGCGCTGGCGCGGCGCCGGCTTCGGAGCAAGCCTAGCCGCCCTTGCGCGCCATGAACACGAAGTGCGAGCGCAGCGGCGGCACGAGGGTGGCCAGTGCTTCCGGCAACAGGTGCGGCAGGCCGGCCATCCTGCGCGCCAGCGGCGGCGCCAGCAGCAGGCTGCGGTAGCGGACCCCGGCGGCCGGCCACAGGCGCGCCAGCTCGGCGCGCGTCACCCGGCGCACGTTGCGGTTGGCCGGGTTGTCGTAACGGAAATCGAACACCAGGCACCAGCCGCCAGGCCGTAGCTTGCGCCACATGGCCGCGGCCAGCGCGCGGCGCGCGGCGTCGTCGAGGATGGACGAGAACACGGTCTGCGCGGACACCAGGTCGAAGCCGCCGTCGGCCAGCTTGTCGAGTTCGCCCAGGTGCCAGCGCACCGCGCCCGGCGCCAGCGCGCGCGCCGCGTCCAGGCGTTCGGACTGCAGTTCGGTGCCCGCCAGGTTGGCCGGACGGGCGCCCCAGTCGATCAGCTGGCGCAGGAACTGTCCGCTGCCGCAGCCGACGTCGAGCACGCGCAAGCCCGCGAGGTCCAGGCCCACCGTGCGCCGGAACAGGGCGGCCAGGATACGTGCCCGCGCGGCCGCCTGCTGCATGACCTCGGGCCGGTGCCAGGCATAGCGCGGCAGCGCCGCGCCGCCATGCCACTGCCGGTACACCTGTGCAATCCGCTCCTGTTCGCTGGGCATGTCCATGGCCGCCTCCTTCCCGCCATCTTGCTGCAGCCCGCGCCGCTTCGTTTGCGCGCGAGCAGCCCGCTGCCGCGAAACCGGCTCCCTTTACACGGATTTACGTTCTGCCGCGCCCTCCCCTCCCGGCGCCCGGCCCGCGTCCCGGCCGGCGGCCGAAACCGTCCGCCATGGCCACGTCCAGCGTGTGCCCGGCGGCATATTCGCGATAGGCTCCAGGCCGGCGTGAAGCGCACCGCAAACCAGCCGAACTGCGCCGGCGCGAGGCTCGACGGCGAGCAGGTTCAGCTGTCGGACAGGCGGCTCTCGCTCATGCAAAGGCGTAGGCGTCCATCGCGAGGATGCCATGCTCGAAGCTCGAATGCAGCAGGCGGGCGCGCGAACCGGGGCCGCCGGCGCCCATCGCCACGAACAGCGGCGACAGGTGCTCCTCGGTCGGATGGTTGCGCTCCCCGCCCGGCGCCAGCCGGCGATAGCCGAGCAGGGCCGCGTGGTCGTTGCTTTCAAGGCGCGCGCTCATCCAGGCCTGGAACTGGCCGACCCATTCCGGCACCGCGGCGTCCAGCGCTTGCCCGCGAAACTCGTAGAGGTTGTGGGTCAGCGCGCCGGAGCCGATCACCAGCACGCCTTCGCTGCGCAGGGCCACCAGCGCGCGTCCGATCCGCTCATGTTCCTGCGGCCCGGCGCCGTGGACCACCGACAGCTGGGTGACCGGAATGTCCGCGCCCGGATACATCAGGCGCAGCGGTACCCAGGCGCCGTGGTCGAGGCCGCGCTGCGGGCTGCGTGCAACGGGAATGCCGGCCGCTTCCAGCAGCGCGGCCACCCGTTCGGCCGCCGCCGGGGCGCCCGGCGCCGGATACGTCATCTCGAACAGGGCGCGCGGAAAGCCGCCGAAGTCGTGGATGGTCGCGGGCTCGGTTGCGAGGCTGGCGGCCGGGGCGCCGCGGGTTTCCCAGTGCGCGGAGACGACGACGATGGCTGCCGGACGGGCGAGCGACTGGCCGAGACCTTGGAGGAAACGGCGCGCCGGGCTGTCCTGGAGCGCCAGCATGGGCGAGCCATGGGAGAGGAAAAGTGCGGGAAGTGCAGACATGGGGCTCCTCGTATGAATTGCGCGGCAAGGCCGCAACGTGGGTCCATGATATTTCAAGTGCACGACGTGATAAACCGACCTGACGGAGCAAGACTGTTCCAGCTATCGCAACAATCTTCAGACCTCCCAGGCCGGCTGCGCGAAGGATTCCACCAGGAAGTCGATCGCCAGGCGCACCTTGGGCGAGACGAATTTTCGCGAGGGATACACCGCATACACGCCCAGGTCGAGCGAGCGGTAGGCCGGCATCAGTTCGACCAGGGTGCCGGCGGCGAGGTCGGGGCCGACGATAAAGCTCGGCTGCAGGATGATGCCCTGGTGCTGGAGCGCCGCCGCGCGGCAGGTGTCGCCGCTGTTGGTGCGCACCCGTGGCGACACCTTGACCGTGATCGCACCGTCCGGCCCCGCGAAGGTCCAGTTTTCGCCCGCCGCGTACAGGCTGTATGAAATCACGTCGTGCCCCGCCAGCTGGCCCGGCGTTTCCGGCTTGCCGCGCCGCGCCAGGTAGCCGGGCGAGGCGCACAGCACCATGCGGGTCGAGGCCAGCTTGCGGCTGATCAGCGAGGACGCCGGCAACTGGCCGATGCGCACCGCGAGGTCGTAGCCCTCCTCGACCAGGTCGGCCACCCGGTCCGACAGCGTGATGTCGAGCCCGAGGCGCGGGTGGCGCGCCAGGAAGGCCGGCCACAGCTGCGCCAGGTGCATCAGCCCGAAGCTTACCGGCACGTTCACCTTCAGCAGGCCCGAGGCCTCGCCGTGGCGCGCCGTGATTTCCGCTTCCGCCTCCTCGAGGTTGGCCAGCAGTTCGCGGCAACGCGTGTGGAAGATCTCGCCCTCGGTGGTGAGCGACAGCTTGCGCGTGGTGCGGTGCAGGAGGCGGATGCCGAGCCGTTCCTCGAGCTCGCCGACCTGGCGCGAGACGGCGGCCTTCGACATCCCGAGCAGTTCGGCGGCGGCCGTGAAACTGCCCGCTTCGACCACGGAAGCGAAGACCCGCATTTCCTGAAATTTATCCATTATCTCGTTTTATGAAACAGTGCGTTCGATTTAGAGGGCTTTATCCCGAGAACCAATACTACTATAGTGGACGCCCCGCTCAACCACCAAGGATGACCTCTACATGCAAGCCAAGCACCTCATCGCCCTGCTGTTCGCCGCCGGCAGCGCCGCCGGCGCCGTCGCCGCCGACACCTACAAGATCGACCCGAGCCACACCTACCCGAGTTTCGAAGCCGACCACCTGGGCGGCCTGTCGACCTGGCGCGGCAAGTTCACGAAAACCGAGGGCACGATCACGCTCGACCGCAAGGCGAAGACAGGTTCGGTCGAGATCGTCATCGACGCCGCCAGCATCGACTTCGGCCACGCCAAGATGAACGAACACGCGAAGAGCGCCGACATGTTCGACGTCGCCAAGTATCCGCAGGCCGTCTACAAGTCGCGTTCGGTGAAGTTCAAGGGCGACACCCCGGTCGCAGTCGAAGGCGACCTCACCCTGCACGGCGTCACCAAGCCGGTCACGCTGACGATCGACCGCTTCAAGTGCATGCCGCACCCGATGCTGAAAGTGGACGCCTGCGGCGCCAACGCCGTGGCCAGCTTCAAGCGCACCGATTTCGGCATCGACTACGGTGTCCAGATGGGCTTCAGCCCGGACGTCAAGCTGGCGATCCAGGTCGAGGCGCTCAAGCAGCAGGCAGCTGCCCAGTAAGCACGCTCCAAGGGAGACAGGGCAGCGCGCATCGCTCGCCCTCCCTGGCGCATCCTGCCGGCCCGCCGCACTACCCGGCGGGCTTTTTTGCGTCCTCAAGCGGCCACGCTCGACGCCTGTTCAATCGTGCCGGGGTAACGCGCCCGCCGACGTTACAATCTGCACATATTTACAAATTGTCAACTAAATATGCGAGCGCAGCTTGTTTGCAGGAAAGATTGAGAGGCCGGACGTGGAACAAGACATTACCCGCATGCCTACCGGCATACCCGAGCTTGACGCCGTGCTGCGCGGCGGCCTGCTGCGCGGACGCATTCACCTGGTCGAAGGACGGCCCGGTACCGGCAAGACCACCATCGGCCTGCGCTACCTGATCGAAGGCGCGAAGGCCGGCGAGCGCTGCCTCTACGTTACCTTGTCCGAAACGCGCCAGGAGCTGCAGGCGACGGCGCGCAACCATGGCTGGTCACTGGACGGGATCGAGATCAGCGAACGCATGCCGCTCGAAGGCTTGCCGGCCCGGGAGCAGAGCGTGCTGCTGCCGACCGACAGCGAGCTCTCGAAACTGGTCGACGCGATCGCCGCCACGGTGCGCGAATACAAGGCCGGGCGCGTGGTCATCGATTCGATGGCCGAAATCCGCCTGCTGGCCCAGGACGGCGCGCACTACCGGCGCCAGATCATCCAGCTGCGCCACCAGCTGGCTGCACTCGGGGCGACCATCCTGCTGCTCGACGACCTGACCTCCGAGTCGCGCGAGTACGAGCTGCAGAGCGCCGTCCACGGCGTGCTCGGCCTGGAGATGCGCGAACGCACCTTCGGCTCGGCGCGGCGCACACTGCGCGTGACCAAGCTGCGCGGCGGCGACTTCCAGAGCGGCTGGCACGACTTTGCGATCACTGCGGGCGAAGTACTGGTCTTCCCCAGCCTGATCGCGGACGAGCACAGCCGCCCGCACGAGCCGACCGAGCTGCCGAGCGGCGTGCCGGCGCTGGACGCGCTGTTCGGCGGCGGACTGGGCTCGGGCACCTCGACCATGATCGTCGGCCCCTCGGGTGTCGGCAAGTCGACGCTGGCCCTGCAATACGCGGTGTCGATGATCGAATCGGGCCAGAAGGCTGCCTATTTCACCTTCGACGAAACCGAGATCACCCTGCGCTCGCGCATGATCAACCACATGGGCAGCGACCGCGGCCGGTCCGATCCGGAAGGCTTCCTGATCACCCGCATCAATCCCTCGCGTATCTCGCCGGGCGCCTTCATCTGGCGCGTGCGGCGCCATGTCGAGGACCACGGCGTGCGCCTGGTGATCATCGACAGCATCAATTCCTACCTCGACGTGATCCGCGAGGAACGCGCCATGCTGCTGCAGATGAACGAGCTGTTTTCCTATCTCGCCAACATGGGCGTGATGTCGATCGTGATCGGCGCCCACTCCGCGAACCTGGACACCTCGCGCGAACCCGACGCCCTCAGCCTGATGACCGACAACATGATCTCGCTGCGCTTCTACGAGCGCCACGGCGACGTGCGCAAGGCGATTTCGGTGCTGAAGAAGCGCCATGGCGAGCACAGCCACCACATCTGCGAGTTCCGCCTGACCGAGGCGGGCGTCGACGTCGGCGAGAAAATCACCTCGGTACACAACCTGATGGCCGGCGTGATCGGCGCGGTGTGAGCATGGCGGGCCCATTCCCTCCCGATGCGCGCCGCGGCGTGCCGGTGCTGGCCCCGTTCGGCAGCGACGCGGACGCGGTGCGTTCGGTGCTCGCCGAGGATGGCGTGGATGCCGAAATCTGCGCCGGCGCGGACGAGCTGTACGCGCGCATCGACGAAGGCGCGCTGCTGCTGGTGATTACCGAGGAAGGCCTGGCCGGCTGCTCGCACGCGGCGCTCGGCGCCCGCTTGCGCACCCAGCCGATCTGGTCCGACATCCCGGTCATCGCCCTGACCGGCAGCCGGAATGCGCCCAGCGCCGGCAGCCGCCTGGCCGCGCTGGCCGGGCTGGGCAATGTGACGACGATCCACCGTCCGCTCTCGCGCGAAGCCCTGCGCATGGCCTTCGCCGCGGCGCTGCGCGCCCGCGCCCTGCAGTACCAGGTGCGCGACCAGCTGGCCGCCCTCGCCGGCCACGCCGCCGAGCTCGAACGGCGCGTCGACCAGCGCAGCGCGGCGCTGGCCAGGGAGATCGAAGAGCGCAAGCGCGCCGAGTCGGCCCTGGTCGAGGCGCGCCGCATGGAGTCGCTGGGTCGCCTGACGGGCGGTGTCGCGCACGACTTCAACAACCTGCTGCAGGTCGTGTCCGGCGCGGTCGAGCTGTTGCGCATGCTCACCCGCGCCGACCTGGCCGAGCCCGATGCCCGCATCGAGCGCGCGCTCGCGAGCATCGTGCGCGCCACCGGCAAGGGCGCCAAGCTGACCGGGCAATTGCTGGCCTACGGCCGCCGCCAGCCGCTGGCCAGCACGGCGATCGACCTCCAGTCCCAGCTCGGCGAGATCGGCGACCTGCTGCGCCATTCGCTCGGCGAGGGCATTGCCCTCGACCTGCGCGCCGCCCCCGGCCTGTGGCCGGTGCGGGCCGACCCGACCCAGCTCGAGGTGGCCTTGCTGAACCTGGTCATCAATGCGCGCGACGCCATGCCCGGCGGCGGCACGGTCACGCTCGAGCTGGACAACCGCACCCTGCCCGATCCGCGCCATTCCGACGCCTCGCTCGCCCCGGGCGACTACGTGCGCCTGGCGCTGGCCGACGAGGGCAGCGGCATGAGCGCGGAGACCGCCGCCAGCGCTTTCGAACCCTTCTTCACGACCAAGCCGCCGGGCCAGGGCACGGGCCTGGGCCTGTCCCAGGTGCAGGGTTTCGCGCGCCAGAGCGGCGGCCACGCCTGGCTCGGCCGGCGTCCGGGCGGCCTGACGGTGGGCATCCTGCTGCCCCGCGCCGCCGCGCCGCTTCCCGAGGCGGCGCCGCCGCGTGCGGCACTGCCGCAAGGGTTGCCACCGGGATTGCGGGTACTGTGCGTCGAGGACGACCCGCTGGTGCGCGAGCAGGCCGTGGCCCTGCTCGAAGCAATCGGCTGCGAGGTCGTGCAGGCCGCCAGCGGCGACGCCGCGCTGGCCCTGGACAGCGCCGGGATCGACCTGGTGCTGTCGGACGTGATGATGCCGGGTTCGCTCGACGGCATCGGCCTGGCCGCCGCCCTGCGCGCGCGCCACCCGCGGCTGCCGATCGTGCTGGCCAGCGGGTACGTGCTCGCGCCCGAGCGCCTGCAGGGGCTGGACCTGGAATTCGTACAGAAACCGTATACGCTGCGTGAAATACGCGACGCCCTCGGCCGGGCCTGGGAATGGCATTTCCAGAGCCTTGCTCTCCCGCATGTTAAGCTGCATAACTATATTGAAGAGGCAGGACGATGAACGAGTTGGTGAAGACCGGTATTACCGGGCTCGACGAAGTACTGCACGGGGGCATTCCCCGCAATAACAACCTGCTCGTCGAGGGCCCGCCGGGCTCCGGCAAGACCACCTTCGGGCTGGGTTTCATCTACCACGGCGCGCTCGAGTGCGACGAGCCGGGCGCCATCGTCTCCTTCGAGCTCGACCCCGCCAAGCTGCTGCGCGACGCCGCCGGCTTCGACTGGGACCTGCAGGGCCAGATCGACCAGGGCCGCATCAAGATCATCCAGACCAGCCCGGCCGTGCTGCTGAGCGAATTCCGCAGCGACGACGGCGCCTTTGCCGCCTCGCTGGTGGCGATGGGCGCCAAGCGCCTCCTGATCGACGGCCTGACCCCGCTCCGGCTGTACGCCGAGGTGCACGACCTGCCCTTCCGCGAGGACGTCCACCTGCTGATCGAAGGGCTGACGCGCCTCGGCGTGACGACCATGGTCACGGCCGAGAAGGACGAGTCGCTGACCGCCGTGATGGCCCACGAACGCTTCGTCTTCGACACCATCATCTCGCTCGCGCGCGACGAGTCGCGCCGGCGCGTGAGCCGGCGCCTGACGGTGATGAAGTCGCGCGGCCAGGACTTCATCGGCGGCAGCCACACCATGCGCATCGAACCGGGCGTGGGCGTGCACGTCTACCGCCGCGCCCAGTCGCGCCCGGTTTCCTCGCCCGACCAGCCGACCTCGGAAGAGCGCCTGTCGACCGGTTCCCCATCCATCGACAAGATGATGGACGGCGGCATCTACAAGGGCTCGGTGACCCTGGTGAGCGGCATTTCCGGCACCGGCAAGACGGTGCTGAGCGTGCAGTTCCTGACCAACGCGATCCAGTCCGGCCACAAGGCGCTGCTGGTCAGCCTGGACGAGCACCCGGCCCAGCTGATCCGCAATGCGCGCTCGCTCGGCTTCGACCTGCAGGGCCTGGTCGACGAGGGCAAGCTGTTCATCCATTACGAGTCGCCGCTGGAACTCGAACTCGACGTTCACTTCGACCGCATCGTCAAGCTGGTCGAGGAGGAGCAGGTCGACTGCGTCGTCTTCGACTCGATCGCCGTCTACGAAATGACCAGCCGCGGCGAGGTCGCCGACTACCTGTACGCGCTGGCCAGCTTCTTCAAGAACCGGCTGGCGACGACGCTGTTCAACTACGAGAGCCCGGAGCTGCTGGGCGTGTCGCAGATCAGCGAGGAGCTCAAGGGCTCGCACCTGGTCGACAACATCATCCTGCTCAACTACGTCGAGATCTCGACCGTGCTGCGGCGCGCGCTGGCCGTGCCCAAGGTGCGCGGCAGCCGCAACCAGCAGGTCACGCGCGAATACACGATCGGCAACGGCGGCCTGCTGCTGGTCGACGAAAGCGCGAGCGACATCCAGCCGGTGCCGCAACTGCCCTTCTCTTCCTACTACGGCCTGCTGTCGCGTTCTCCGTCGCGCCAGAGCCCGGCCGTCGAGGAAGCCCTGGCCAACGGCGCGCCGCTGCCCGACTCGGCGCGCCTGCCGACCGAAAAGCAGAAGTGATCACGGCCGAACTGCCCGACAACCCGCCGGTCGACTGGGCCGACTGGCTCACGCCGCTGCGCCAGTTCACCGACGCCACCAGCCTGGTGACCTCGGTCTACGACACGGCCGGCGTGCGCCGCATCGGCCCGCTGACGGGTTCGCGCCTGGCGAACCTGCTGGCCGAGCGCTCGACCCTGTGGGCCGAGGACGGCCCCGGCACCGCGCTCGAGCGCTCGCTGGTCGAGACCGTCAAGGCGCAGGGCAGCTCGGCGTCGGCACTGTTCGGCGAGGGCATGCGGGTGTGCTCCCAGCCGCTGATGCTGCGCGGCGAAGTGTACGGCGTGCTGCTGTTCGGCTGGCGCTTCGCCGATTTCAGTTCGCCCCTCGCCTGCGAGCGCATCGCGCGCCAGATCGGCCTGCCCGGCCACCTGCTGTGGAACGAGGTGCGGCTCGACGCGCCGGTGTCGGACAAGCGGATGGGCACCTACGCCGCCCTGCTCGGCACCCTGTCGAGCTCCCTCGACCGCCAGCGCGAAACCATCGCCGACCTGACCCGCGTGAACCGGACCCGCGAACTGTTCCTGGCCACCGTCTCGCACGAGATGCGCACCCCGCTCTCGGCGCTGTCGATGCGTATCGAGCTGATGCTGCGCACGATTCCCGACCTGCCGCCGGCCGCCGTCGCCGGGCTCGAATCGATGCGCGTCCACGTGCGCCAGGAAGCGGCCATGGTCGACGACCTGATCGACGCGGCGCGCACCCTGACCGGGCAGATGTCGGTCACGCGCACCCCGGTGGTGCTGGGCCAGGTGCTGCGCGAGGCCATCTCGACCGTGGAAACCCATGCCCACGCGAAGAACATCCTGATGCAGGTGACGCCGAGCGACTACGGCGACCATGTCCGCTTCGAGGCCGACGGCCGGCGCCTGCAGCAGGTGTTCTGGAACCTGCTGTTCAATGCCGTGAAATTCACGCCGGCCGGCGGCGTCATCCGCATCACCATCCGCCGCACGGACGGCATGGTCGAGATCGACATTGCCGACTCCGGCCAGGGCATCGAGCCCGAGGACCTGCCGCACGTGTTCGGCGCCTTCAACCTGCAGCAGCAGAACAATGCCACCGGCCTCGGCCTGGGCCTGTACATCGCGCGCCGCATCGTCGAACTGCACGAGGGCACGCTGCGCGTGAGCAGCGCCGGGCGCGGCCAGGGCGCGACCTTCGCGATCCGGCTGCCGGCGCCCGGCCCGGGCAGGTAAGGCAGCCTGCGCTGCCGTTTCAGTCTACCGAAATACAATCTATTGAAATATAGATTGTGTGGGCATATAATATGTCCACGCATACTGAAACACGAAGGAAGCCAGATGAACGACAAGCCAAGGATGGACCTGCCCGCCATGCAGACGGCGGCCGCGCGCGCTTGCGGCATGTTGAAAGTGCTGGGCAACCCGGACCGCCTGCTGCTGCTGTGCCAGCTGACCCAGGGCGAGTTCTGCGTCAGCGAACTCGAGGCGCAGCTGGGCATCCAGCAACCGACCCTGTCCCAGCAACTGGGCGTGCTGCGCGAGGAAGGTCTGGTCAGCACCCGCCGCGAAGGCAAGCAGATCTTCTACAAGATCGAGAGCCGCGAGGCCACCGCGGTCATGCAGACCCTGTATCAACTGTACTGCCAGCCGGGCAAGGGAGACGCGTCATGAGCATCGACTGGCTTCATTTCACGCCCTGGACGGCGCTGGCCGGGGGCGTCCTCATCGGCCTGGCGGCGGCCGCCTTCATCCTGCTGAGCGGCCGCATCGCCGGCATCAGCGGCATCCTCGGCGGCCTGCTGCGCCCGGCGCGCGGCGACGTCGCATGGCGCCTTGCCTTCCTGGCCGGCCTGATCGGCGCGCCCCTCGCGTACGGCCTGGTGGCGGCCCTGCCCGAGGTCACCAGTGCCGCCGGCACCGGCACCCTGGTCGCGGCCGGCCTGCTGGTCGGCGTCGGCACCCGCTATGGCGCCGGCTGCACCAGCGGCCACGGCGTGTGCGGGATCTCGCGCGGCTCGCCGCGCTCGATCGCGGCCACCGTCGCCTTCATGTTCGCCGGATTCGTCACCGTCTACGTCGCGCGCCACCTGCTCGCCTGAAAGGAACATCATGCACATCCTCGTCGCATTCGCGGTCGGCCTGGTCTTCGGGCTGGGCCTGATCCTGTCCGGCATGACCGACCCGGCCAAGGTCACGGGCTTTCTCGACCTGGCCGGCAACTGGGACCCCTCGCTCGCCTTCGTGATGGGCGGCGCGATCCTGGTCGGCAGCATCGCCTTCGCCCTGGCGCGCAATCGCGAGCGCGCCCTGCTGGGCGGCGCCATGCGCCTGCCCAGCGCCACTGCCATCGACCGCCGGCTAGTGCTCGGTTCGCTCGCCTTTGGCGCCGGCTGGGGCCTGGCCGGCTACTGCCCCGGCCCGGCGCTGGCCTCGCTCGCCAGCGGCGGCGCCAAGCCGCTGGTCTTCACGCTCGCCATGCTGGCCGGCATGGGGCTGTTCGAACTGTTCGAGCGGCGCGAACGCCGGCCGTCGGCGTCCATGCGTAGCGGAGCCTGAACATGCTGACCGCGCTCGCCCTGGGCCTGGTGGTCGGCCTGATCCTGGCCCTGACCGGCGCCGGCGGCGGCATCCTGGCCGTCCCGCTGCTGGTGTTCGGCGCCGGCCTCGGGGTGGCCGAAGCGGGGCCGATCGGGCTGATGGCGGTGGGCATGGCGGCGGCGCTCGGCACCGTGCTCGGGCTGCGCGCAGGCACGGTGCGCTACCGCGCCGCCCTGCTGGTGGCCGCGGCGGGCATGCTGCTGTCGCCGGCGGGACTGTGGGCCGCGCGCCAGGTCGACAGCCGCTGGCTGTCGGTGCTGTTTGCCCTGGTGCTGCTGCATGTGGCCGCCAAAACCTTCCGCCAGGCGTCCGGGCAGGTCCCGGCTGGGGTGCCGGCGCAGGTGGTCTGCCGGCGCAGCGACGCCAGCGGGCGCTTCATCTGGACCCGTCCCTGCGCCCGGGTGCTGGCCCTGTCGGGCGGCCTTGCCGGCTTGTTGTCGGGCCTGCTGGGCGTGGGCGGCGGCTTCGTGATGGTGCCGGCCTTGCGGCGCTACACGGATTTGCCGATGGCGTCGGCGGTCGCGACCTCGCTGGCCGTCATCGCGCTGATCTCGCTCACCGGCGTGGCCGCCAGCGCCCTGGGCGGCGCGATCGACTGGGCGCTGGCCTTGCCCTTTTCGGGCGGCGCCCTGGCCGGCATGCTGGGCGGACGCGTGCTGGCGGGACGGCTGGCCGGGCCGCAGCTGCAAAAAAGCTTTGCCGCCATATCCGCGCTGGTTGCGCTGGCGATGATCGCCAAGGTAGTTTTTTGAAGAATTCTCTTTCGGAGCTAGACATGACCCTGAACCCGATCCAGTTGTTCGACACCGAATCGTCCACGTTCACCTACATCCTGGCCGCGCCCGGATCGAACGAGGCGGTGATCATCGACCCGGTGGACCGCCACTGCGAGCGCGACCTGCGCCACCTCGAGCGCCTCGGGCTCAAGCTGGCCTACGTGCTCGAAACCCATGCCCACGCCGACCACGTCACCTCGGCCGGCAGGCTGCGCGAGCTGACCGGCGCCCGCGCCGCCGTGCCGTCCGGCTGCGGCATCGCCCCGGCCGAAGTCCAGCTGCACGACGGCGACGTGATCCGCTTCGGGGACAGCGAGGAAATCCGGGTGCTGCATACGCCGGGCCACACGGCCGGCAGCATGAGCTATCTCTGGCGCGGCAATGTGTTCACGGGAGACACCCTCTTGATCGACGGCTGCGGGCGCACCGACTTCCAGAGCGGCAGCAGCGACGCCCTGTATGACAGCGTCACCGGCAAGCTGTTCGCCCTGCCCGACGCCACCCGCATGTGGCCGGGCCACGACTACAAGGGCCAGGCGGTATCGACGATCGGCTGGGAAAAGCGCCATAACGCGCGCCTGGGCAGCGTCCACGGGCGCAGCCGCGAAGAGTTTGCCAGGCTGATGAGCGAACTGAAGCTGCCCCCGCCGAAGCTGATCGACATCGCGGTGCCGGCCAACCAGAGCCTGGGCCTGCCGCACGGGGGTTGAGGCCGGCTGGCGCCCAGTCGAGTCAGCGGCGCTGCTTGACCTTGCGCTCGCCGCCGGCGAAGGCCTCGATCTTCTTGGTCGGCCCCGAGACGATCAGGAGGTCGGCCGGCAGGATGCGGGTTTCCGGCAGCGCGTGCTGGAAGTCTTCGTTGGCGCGCTTGACGCCGACCACGGTGACGCCGAAGCGCGAGCGCACGTGCGACTCGGCCAGGGCCTGGTTGTGGGTGTCCTGGGGCGCATGGATCTTGGCGATCGCAAAACCGTCCTCGAACTCGATGAAGTCCATCATGCGCCCGGTGATCAGGTGCGCCACCCGCTGGCCCATGTCGGCCTCGGGGAAGATCACGTGATGGGCGCCGATGCGCTGGGCGATCTGGCCGTGCTCGGGCGTCATCGCCTTGACCCAGATGTCCTTGATGCCCAGCTCGGTGAGCACCATCAGCGTCATCAGGCTGGCCGCCAGGTCCGAGCCGATCGCGACGATCGCGTGCGAGAAGTCGGCCACGCCCAGCTGCAGCATGACGTTCTCGTTGGTCGAGTCGGCCTGCACCGCGTGGGTCAGGCGGTCGCCCCAGACCTGGACCAAGTCTTCCTTTTGATCGATGCCCATGACGTCGTGGCCGAGCCGCACCAGCGACTGGGCGACGGCGCCCCCGAAGCGTCCGAGCCCGATCACGACGACGCTGTCGCTGCTCGAGAACGCGAACTGTTCTGTGAAAATTCTACCCAACAATTGGATGCTCCTCCGGATAACGGTAAGGCATGCGACGCTCGCCCAGCACCAGCGAGGTCGCCAGCGTGATCGTCCCTACCCTGCCAAAAAACATTAACAGCGTCAGCACCAGTTGTCCGGACGCCGGCAGCTGCGCCGTAATGCCGGTCGACAGCCCGGTCGTACTGAACGCGGAAATCACTTCGAAGATGATCTGGTCGGTCGGGAAATCGGTCAGGCGCAGCAGAAGCAAGGTGCCGAGGACGACCAGGAAGCTGCCGATCGCCAGCACCGTGATTGCCTGGCGCTGGGCCGAGGCGCCGACCCGGCGTCCGAAGGCTTCGGTATCGGTGTGGCCCCTGGCCTCGGCCAGCACCAGCAGGAACAGCACCGCGACGGTGCCGACCTTGACCCCGCCGGCGGTGCCGGCGCTGCCGCCGCCGATGAACATCAGGAAGTAGTGCAAGGCCCAGGTCTCGTGGGTCAACGCAGCGATGTCGACCGTGTTGAAGCCCGAGGTGCGGGTCGCGGCCGAGATGAACAGGCTGTTGAGCAGCTTGTCGGCGATGGCCATCGGGCCCAGCGTGCGCGCATTGTCCCATTCGAACAGCAGCACCACGCAGAAGCCGCCGGCCAGCAACACCGCCGTGCCGGCCAGCGTCAGCTTGGTATGCAGCGACCAGTGGCGCGGGTCGCGCAGGCGCATGCGCAGGTCGTGCAGCACCGGAAAGCCGATGCCGCCGACGATGAAGCCGAGCATGACCGGCAGCAGGATCAGGGCGTCGCCCGCATAGCGCATCAGGCCGTCCGCGTGGATCGAAAAACCGGCATTGTTAAAGGCCGATACCGCATGGAACAGGCCCGACCACGCGGCCTCCTGCCAGCCCAGGCCGTGCCCGAGGTGCAAGCGCAGCGTCAGCACGGCGGCGATGACCGCCTGCGACAGCAGGGTCACCACCAGCACGATGCGGGCGATGCTGGAGACGTCGCCCAGGCCCAGCGAGCGGGTTTCGGTCTGGGTCATCAGGCGCGCACGCAGGCGCGGCGAGCGGTTGACCATCAAGCCCAGCAAGGTCGCCGCCGTCATCATGCCGAAGCCGCCGAGCTGGAACAGGGCCATCAGCGTCCACTGGCCGAAGCTCGACCAGTAGGTGCCGGTGTCGACGGTGACCAGGCCGGTCACGCAGACCGCCGACACCGCCGTGAAGAAGGCCACCATCGGTGGCGCCGCGATCCCGGCCGCCCGCGCGGCCGGCAGCATCAGGAGCAGGGTCCCGATCAGGATGGCGGCCATGAAGGCCAGGGCAACGGCCCTGGCCGGATGCAGGATCGTCTTCACTGGCCCTTATGCGGCCGGTGGATCTCCAGCGGTTCGTCGTCGAAATCCATCGTATCCGTGTCGGGGTCGGATGCGAGCGGCGCCCCCATCCACTTGAGCCAGGCGAAGCCGGCCAGCCCGGCCGTGAGCGAGGCCGCCAGGATCGCCATTTTCGACGCGGTGATCAGCTCGCCCTGCCCGGTGAAGGCGAGGTTGGTGATGAAGATCGACATGGTGAAGCCGATCCCGCCGAGCAGGCCCGCCCCCAGGACGTGACGCCACGCGAGGTCGAGCGGCAGGCGGCACAGGCCGACGGCGACGGCCGCAAAGCTGAACAGCAGGATGCCGATCGGTTTACCCGCGACCAGGCCGGCCAGGATGCCGAGGCTGTTGGCCGACAACAGGTCTTCGGCCCAGCCGGCGCCGATCACGATGCCGGTGTTGGCCAGCGCGAAGATCGGCAGGATGATGAAGGCGACCGGCGTGTGCAAGGCGTTTTCCAGCTTGTGCGAGGGCGAGGCGGCATCGTCTTCAAGCGCCGAATACGGAATCGCGAAGGCCAGCAGCACGCCGGCGATGGTCGCATGCACGCCCGACTTGAGCATCAGGAACCACATCAGGGCGCCACCCAGCAGGTAGGGCAGCAAGGCCAGCACGCGCAGGATGCGGTTCATCGCCAGCAGCGCGCCGAACACGGCGAGCGCGGCCAGCAGGTACACGAAGGACAGCTCGGCCGTGTAGAACACGGCGATGACGATGATGGCCCCGAGGTCGTCCATGACGGCGAGCGCGGCCAGGAAGACCTTGAGGGAAGCCGGCACCTCCTTGCCGAGCAGGCTCAGCACGCCGAGGGCGAAGGCGATGTCGGTCGCCATCGGGATGCCGATGCCGGCCTGGGTCGGCGTGCCGCCGTTCAACGTGAAGTGGATCAGGGCCGGGACGGCGATGCCGCCGGCAGCCGCGACGATCGGCAGCATGGCATTGCGCAGGTCGGACAGTTCGCCGTTTTTCAGCTCGCGGTGCAGTTCGAGCCCGATCAGCAGGAAAAAGACCGCCATCAGCGCGTCGTTGACCCAGTGCTCGATGGAGAGGCCCGCCACGTACTGGTGCCAGAAGCCGACGTAGCCCTCGCCCCAGGCGGAGTTCGCGATCAGCAGCGACACCAGCGTGCACAGGATCAGGAGGACGGCACCGGCCTTGCCGGAACCGAGGAACTGCTTGAAAGTGTTAGAGAGTTTTTTTTCTATCCGCATTGTCTTCTCCGGCGACCGCTGCCTGGCGTCGCCACGGGCCCGCGCGCCGCACACATGCGTGCATACATGCATGCAAACATGCTGTCGGGCGAAGATGGGCCGGGGATGACAGGACAACGGACGCAAGTAACCCGCGTGGCGGCCCGACCATCGCGCTTCCTGTCATACCTGTACGGCATGATCACCCTTGCCGAATTATACCCCAGGCGCTTGCCTGTACGATACGCCTGCCCGGCGTGAAGGACCGTTCCTCCCCGCTTACATGGCCTTGAACAATTCGATGGCGATCCTCGCCTGGTCCGCCTGCTGCATGTCGGTATTGTTCAGCAGGACGACGGCCCGGCCGTCCCCCGGGTCGTAGGCCAGCAGGGTCTTGTAGCCGCCGGTGGCGCCGGACTCCCACGCCAGGGTGCGGACGCCATCCTTGGTGGCGATGGTCCGCACCCGGCCGCCCAGCGCATAGTCTTCGGAGGCGACCTGCACCGTCATGAGCTCCTTGCGCGCCTTGTCGGACAGGAGCTTGGTGAAATACACGGTGTCCGCAATCGCGACCAGGTCGCTCGCGGTGCTGTACAGGGTGCCGCTGGCCACCACCATCGGCGGCGCAGGCGGCGTCTTGCGCCCGCCCGAGCCAGCGTAGGCCACCGCCATGCCCACCGAGTCCTCGTAGCCGGTCTCGGCGAAACTGGTGTCGCGCACCTTGGCCGGCGCCAGTACCAGTTCCTCGACGGTTTCGGTGAAGGGTTTGCCGTTGGCCCGCTCGACGACGGCGGCCACCAGCACCCAGTTGGTGACCGAGTATTCCCATTTCTCGCCCGGTTGGGCGTTGAGCGCACCGGCGCCGAAGCGCAATGCGGCCTCCACCGGGCCAATCTCCAGTTCGGCCACCGCGGGATCCTTGCGCAGCGCCTCCTGCAATCCGTTCGGAATGCCGCTGCGGTTGGTCAGCAACTGGCGCAGCGTCACCGCGCCGTTCTCGGGCGGCAGTTCCGGCAAGTGGCGCCCGATCGGCGCATCGAGGTCGAGCTTGCCCATGTCGGCCAGGCGCAGCACGGTCACGGCGCTGATCCATTTGGTCGCCGAGCCGATCATGAAACGGGTGTCCTTCGTGTTCGCCTGCGCCTGCTCGCGCAGGGCCAGCCCGCTGGCGCGCACGACCAGCGTCGAACGGGCATCCTCGCGCACGGCGATCACCCCGCTGTACTCCCTGGGCGCATGGCGCTCGATCAGGGGGCCGGCGCTGAGCCGGTCGACCACGGCGCAACCGGACAGCAGCGAGACGATGGAAGCGAAGGCCAGGGAGGCAAGCCAGGAGGAACGAGCGCGCATGGGGACTCCGGGACGGATGGGCAGGCTGGCATTGTAGCCCCTGGGCAGTATGTACGGCGGACGCTGTGCGGGGCTGCAGGGTTTCGCCGGGTTTCGCCGATCCTCGCCCAGCCTGCGCGAGCCGGAAAACCCGGTGGTTTCGGCCCGGACGGCTCACATCTGCTTACAAACTGAACTTACCATTTTTTCAAAACGCGCTAAGCTCTCCCCTTGGAACGTAGAATTGAGTAGCACATGATGAAGACGCAACTGCTTGAAGACATAGGCGAAAACGCTGCATTACCCCCTGCGCCTTTCAAGAAACCCGGGAATTCGAACACAGCCGAAGCGGCAGCCAAGCCGGCGCCGGCGCAAAAGCCTGCCGTGGAGCCGTTCGTGCCCGGCACGCCCCAGCCAGACCAGGAACCGACACCGCTGGAGCTCGACAGCGTCTTCGAGGAAATCGCCGCGCTGGAAGCGCAGTACGTGGCGCCGAAGGCGCAGCCCGAACCTGCCCTTGCGCCGCCCGAGCCTAGGCTCGCCCCGCAACCGGCGCCGCCTGCGGCGCTGGCGCCAGAGCCCGGGTTCGACTTCACCCCACCCTCCCCGCCACGGCAAGCGGCTGATCCGTTTGCGACGGTCCCAGGCGGGCGGGCGCTGCCTGTCCGCCCGGCCGAGCCTTTGCCGCCCCCGCCCGAGCTGACGGCGGCCCCGGACGCGCCGCAAGCTGCGGCCGTGGCGCCCGATACCCTGTTCGACTTCACGCCCCCTGCGCCGGCAGTGCAGGCAGCCGATCCGTTCACGCATGTCCGAACCGAGCCCCGGCATCCACCGGCCAGCCCTGCGGCCGAGGCCGCGCCGATCCTGAGCCAGGCTGCGCCCGGCCCCGTATTCGACTTCACGCCACCTGCGCCGGAACTTCCTGCAGCCGACCCGTTCACTCGCGCCGGGTCCGGACGATCCGGGCAGCGCTATCTGGTCTTGGCCGCGTGCCTGCTGGCGGCGGTGCTGCTGATCCTGGGCGGCCGCTGGTTCTACCAGGCGCGCAACGACGGCGGGTCGCTCGCGCTCGTCGCCAATCAAGCGAAAGCACCTCCCCAGGTCGACAAGACCGCCCAGCAGCCGGCGCCTGCGGTAAGAGACGGCGGCGCGGCGCCCGCTGCACCCGCTACCCGCGCGCCAGCTGCCGTGCCGCCCATGGTCATGCTGGAACCCGATCCGTCCGCTGCCGCCAAGCCTGAACCGGCGCCCGAGCCGGTGGCGGGCCAGGACGAGGCCAGCCCCGCGCCGAAGCCCGAACCTGTGGCGAAACAGGCGCCCCCTGCTCCATCGCCGAAGCCGGCAGGCCGCGTACCCGCGCGCCAGCCGGCAGCCGCCGCCGTCGAAACAGGTCAGCCGGAAGTACAGGACACGTCGATGACGGCCACGCTGAAGGCATGCAGGCAACGTGGCTACGACGCGGCGCAATGCGTCAAGCGCGCATGCAGCATGACCAAGTATGGGTTTGCTTGCCGGGGACAGTGAGCCAAGACGGGCACCTGCTCGTCCACCGCACGCGCACATGTGTCGTTGCAATGGCACACAAGGCCGGCATGTGCCCAAAAACCGTCCAACCCGGCCAGCGTAGTATTTTGCTCACATAAATGCCTCGGATGCTGCAGCTCCCCGGGCATTTGCAACAAAAACTGTGTAACGCCCTTAGGTTTTAGTTAACAATATTCACATCCCATATAACCGGTATCATCACTATCAATTGGCATCTATCGATAGTGTTCATTATATTTCAGTTCATCGCATATATTTACTATCAGGAGCTGAATATGATTAACGCACCAGCCGTCTCGAATTACGCAGCCGCACCATCGCACTCGTTTCTGTCGCTCGTCGTCGCTTTCCTGACGCTCAGCCTGCGCGAGAAGCTCGACCCGACCTACACCGGCGAAGACTCGGACCCGGCCTACTACGGCTGCGGCCTGTAATTTTCCCGTCCTGCCGCGGCAGGACGAAACAGTACGGCGCCATGCCAGAACGGCGCGCACTGCGCTGGCACCCGTCAGCTGAAGCAGTCACGAGCGATCGTGACTGCTTTTTTTTTGCCTTGCCCGAGCTTCTCCCGCCTCACGCGAACAGCCGCGCAAACACCTGGCGCAGCCAGCGGTTCGAGGCATCGGCGTGATAGCGCTCGTGCCAGTGCTGCTTGACCTGGAAGCTGGGCAGCGCAACCGGCACCGGCAGCAGGCGGATGTCCTCGCTGGCCGCCATTTCCTCGCCGTAGCGGTGCGGCACGATGGCGAGCAGCTCGGTCTGGGCGACGATGCGCGCCGCGCCGAGGAAACTCGGCAGCTTGAGCACGACGCGCCGTTCGATGCCCTCGCTCGCCAGCACCTTGTCGACGATCGCGTGGCCGGTGCCGGAAGTGCGCACCAGCAGGTGCTCCTCGCGCTGCAGGGCCTCCAGGCTGAGCGTATCGCGCACGCGCGGGTGGCGGTTGGCCACCAGGCAGACGAATTCCTGGTCGAACAGCTTTTGCTGGTAGAAGCCCGCTTCCAGGTGCGGCATGAAGCCGACCGCCAGGTCGACCCGGCCGTCGGCCAGCTCGAAGGGGCTGTCGGGCGAGATCTTCGAGATCTCGACCTGTATGCCGGGCCCGTACTCGCGCAGGTAGTTCAGCAAGCGCGGGAGCAGCACGATCTCGCTGATGTCGGTCATGCAGATGCGGAACTCGCGGGTGCTGGCGCCCGGCTCGAACACGGGCTCGTCGAGCAGCGCATGCTGCAGCGCCTGCAGCGCGCGGCGCACGTCGCCGATGGCATTGCCCGCGCGCGGCGTCGGCTCCATGCCTTTCGCGGTGCGCGTAAACAGCCGGTCCTTGAAATGCTCGCGCAGCCGCGCCAGGCCCAGGCTCACCGTCGACTGCGGCAGCCCCAGGTTCTCGGCGGCCCGGGTCACGTTGCCGGTCTTGTAGATTTCGTCGAAGACGAGCAGCAGTTCGAGGTCGAAGCGTTTCAAGGCAGGCCACCCACTATTTAAAAACCTGATTATAGCAATCAGCTTCGATCAGTTTTCAGGATAGCGCGCGCCGGGCACACTAAGGGCATCCACCCATGCAGGAGCCCACCATGCTTTCGACCCCTACCCACAAACCCTCGGTGATTGTCGCCGGCGCCGGCATCGGCGGCATCGCCACCGCACTGACCCTGGCGCGCCAGGGCATCGCCGTCACGGTTCTCGAACAATCGGCCGAACTGGGCGAGATCGGCGCCGGCCTGCAGCTGGCGCCGAACGCCTTTGCCGCCCTCGACGCGCTCGGCGTGGGCGAAGCGGTGCGCGCGCGCGCCGTGTTCACCGAACGCCTGGTGATGATGGACGCGGTCGATTGCAGCGAGGTCGGCTCCTTCGAGGTCGGCGAAGCTTTCCGCGCGCGTTTCGGCAATCCCTATGCCGTGATCCACCGCGCCGACATCCACACCGCCATCCTCGACCACGTGCACCGCACGCCGCACATCGAGCTGGTCACCTCCTGCCACATCGACGCGATCGAGCAGGACGCCACCGGCGTCACCGCGATTGCGCGCGACGGCCGGCGCTACCAAGCCGACTACCTGGTCGGCTGCGACGGCATCAAGTCGGTCGCCCGCGACGTGGTGGTCGGCGACCCGGTGCGGGTCTCGGGCCACGTGGTCTACCGCGCCGTGGTGCCGGCGGCCGAGATGCCGGACGACCTGCGCTGGAATGCGCCGGTGCTCTGGGCCGGCCCGAACTGCCACCTGGTGCACTACCCGCTGCGCAGCGGCGACCAGTACAACCTGGTGGTCACCTTCCACAGCCGGGAACCGGAGGTCTGGGACGTGCGCGACGGCAGCAAGGAAGAGGTGCTGTCCTATTTCACGGGCATCGCCGAGCTGCCGCGCCAGCTCCTGCACTGCCCCTCGAGCTGGCGCCGCTGGAGCACGGCCGACCGCAACCCCGTCGAGAACTGGACGAAAGGCCGCATCACCCTGCTCGGCGACGCCGCCCACCCTACCCTGCAATACCTGGCCCAGGGCGCCTGCATGGCGCTCGAAGACGCGGTGACCCTGGGTGAAGCGGTGCGCCATTGCGGCTTCGACATGGAGGCGGCGTTCGCGCTGTACCAGAAGTCGCGCATCGCGCGCACCGCGCGGGTGGTGCTGTCGGCGCGCGAGATGGGCCGCCTGTACCACGCCCACGGGGTCGAGCGCCTGGTGCGCAACGACTTGTGGAAGGGCCGCGACCAGAAGGGTTTCTACGACGCGCTGCAATGGCTGTATGGCTGGAATGCGGCCGACTGCCTCGCCCACGATTGAACCGACGACAGGAGAACACAATGCATCAGGACCTGAAAGACGCGCGCCGCGCCCTCTACGAGGACATGCTGGGCCTGCACCTGACCCCGCTCTGGGAGTCGCTGCACCAGCTGGTGCCGAAACAGCCCTCGCCCGGCTACGACGCCGCCCTGTGGCGCTTCGCCGACATCCTGCCGCTGCTCGAGCGCGCCGGCCAGCTGATCTCGGCCGAGGAAGCCGTGCGCCGCGTGCTGGTGCTGGAAAACCCGGCCCTGCCCGGCAGCTCCTCGATCACCCATTCGCTCTACGCCGGCCTGCAGCTGATCCTGCCCGGCGAGGTAGCGCCGGCCCATCGCCACACCCAGTCGGCGCTGCGCTTCATCGTCCAGGGCAAGGGCGCGTACACCGCCGTCGACGGCGAACGCACCACCATGCACCCGGGCGACTTCATCCTGACCCCGTCCTGGGCCTGGCACGACCACGGCAACCCGGGCATCGACGGCGTCGCCGAACCCGTGATCTGGCTCGACGGCCTCGACATCCCGACCACGCGCTTCTTCTGCGGCGGCTTCGCCGAGAACGGTGAGGCCGCCAGCCAGCCGGTGGCGCGTCCCGAAGGCCGCAGCCTGGCCGCCTACGGCTACAACATGGCGCCGGTGCGCCAGCTGCACACGCGCAGCAGCTCGCCGATCTTCAACTATCCGTATGCCCGCTCGCGCGAGGCGCTCGACACCCTGCGCCGCCAGGAAGAAGTCGACCCGTGGACCGGCGTCAAGCTGCGCTATATTAATCCGCTGACCGGCGGCGCCCCGATGCCGACCATCGGCGCGTGCATGCAGCTGCTGCCGGCCGGCTTCAAGGGCCTGCCGCACCGCAGCACCGACGGCACCATCTACAGCGTCGTCGAAGGCAGCGGCAGCGCTACCATAGGCGGGCGCCGTTTCGAGTTCGCGGCGCGCGACACCTTCGTGGTGCCCTCCTGGGCCACGCTGGTGCTCGAAGCGAGCGACGAGGCGGTGCTGTTCAGCTTCTCGGACCGGCCGGTCCACGAAGCGCTTGGTATGCTGCGCGAAGAGTTCCTTTCCAAATAACCTTTTTGAGAGACCTGAAATGAGCAACAAGTTCCTGTTCCCGCCGCACGCCGTCGTCGGCCTGCCCGTCACCGGCAGCGATGCCGCCTTCCCGGTGCGCCGCGTCTACTGCGTCGGCCGCAACTATGCGGCCCATGCCCGCGAGATGGGCTTCGACCCCGACCGCGAACCGCCCTTCTTCTTCTGCAAGCCGAACGACGCGCAGTCGGTGGTGGCGGTTCCGGCCAACGAAACGGTCGCGCTGCCCTACCCGCCGCTCACCGAGAACTACCATTACGAGATCGAACTCGTGGTCGCGATCGGCAAGGCCGGGCGCGACATCGCGCCTGAAGACGCCGCCGAACACATCTTCGGCTATGCCGTGGGCCTGGACATGACCCGGCGCGACCTGCAGATGCGCATGCGCGAACAGGGCCGCCCATGGGAAATCGGCAAGGCCTTCGATTATTCGGCGCCGGTCGGCCCGATCACGCCGCGCAGCGACAGCGGCGCCATCGACAGCGGCGCGATCGCGCTGACGGTCGACGGCAAGACGGTCCAGAGCAGCGACATCACCCACCTGATCTGGAACGTGGCCGAGACCATCGCCCAGCTCTCGACCCTGTTCGAACTGCAGCCTGGCGACCTGATCATGACCGGCACGCCGGAAGGCGTGGGCGCGGTCAAGCGCGGCCAGCGCATGGTCGGCAGCATCGCCGGCCTCGAATCGATCAGCATCGACGTCGTCTAAGTTCCCACTTGCCGGCGGCGCGCCGCCGTCGCCGGCATCATCTCACCGCTTCCCCACATGAAACTCCATACCTATTACCGCAGCTCGGCCTCCTACCGGGTGCGCATCGCCTTGAAGCTCAAGGGCCTGCAGGCCGAGGAAAGCCATGTCCACCTGTCGAAGAACGGCGGCGAGCAGTTCGGCGCCGCCTACGACGCCCTCAATCCCCAGCACCTGCTGCCGGCGCTCGAGGTCGATGGCCGGGTGCTGACCCAGTCGCTGGCGATCATCGAATACCTCGACGAGACGCGCCCGGCGACGCCGCTGCTGCCGTCCGACGCCCCCGGCCGCGCCCGCGTGCGCGCGCTGAGCCAGGCGATCGCCGCCGACATCCACCCGATCAATAACCTGCGCGTGCTGAAATACCTGGGCACCGAGCTGGGCGCGAGCCAGGACGGCAAGAACGCCTGGTACCGCCACTGGGTCGCCCTGGGCCTGGAGGCGATCGAGCGCCAGCTGGCCGCCAACCCGGCCAGCGGCCTGTTCTGCCACGGCGACACCCCGACCATGGCCGACTGCTGCCTGGTGCCCCAGCTGTACAACGCGCGCCGCTTCGAATGCGACCTGTCCGGCTACCCGACCCTCACCGCGATCGAGGCCCGCTGCCTGGCGCTGCCGGCGTTCCGCGATGCGCAGCCGGAGTTGCAGCCGGACGCGGAATGATGATGTAGATCGTAGGGTGGAGTCCCGACTCCGCCGTTGCGCAGCGTGTGCAGCGGTGGAGTCGGGACTCCACCCTACGTCTTACGGCTCGCGAACAGCGCGCCGCCGGCGAGGATCGCGGCCAGCGCCCAGAACACGACACCCGAGCCGCCCGCCGAGCCGATCGCGCCGAAACTCACCGGCAGCAGCGTCTGGCTGGCATTCACCAGCATGGTGCGCACCCCGATCGCCTCGCCGCTGCGTCCCGGCGGCGAAGCCTCCTGCAGCGCGGTCATGATCATCGGCAGCGCCGAGCCGAGCCCCAGTCCCAGCACGAAGGCCAGCGCCAGCAGCGCCGCCAAGTTGGACAACAGCGGCAGCAGCGCATACACGAGGGCCGTCACGCCGAGCGCGCCGGCCAGCACCCGCCAGGGCGGGAAGGCGCGCGCCAGCGCCGGCATGAACAGGCGCACGACAAAGGTGCCGGCGCCGAACGCGCCCATCACCAGGCCGATGGCGGAAGCCGACAGTCCGGCCTGGGCGCCGTGCATCGGCATCATGAAGGTAAACAGGTCCCAGCCCATCGCCAGCAAGGCGCTGGCGACGAACACGGCGCGCAGGGGCGCGTGGCGCAGCAGGTCGATGGCGCGCGCCTTGTGCGCCTGGCGTGGCCGCGGCGGGACCGTTGACGCCTCGCGGCGCCGGTGCCACAGCAGGGCCAGCGCGCCGAGCGGCAGCAATGCCAGCGCCAGGAAGGCCCGGCTGCCGCCGGCATGGTCGACCAGCAGGCCGGCCAGCACCGGGCCGGCAATGGTGGAAGTCGAGATGCCCAGCGCGAGCAGCGAAAACCCGTGGGTCAGCTTGCCGGGCGCACTGCCCTTGCCGACCGCGTTGTTGATCGCCAGGTGCACCAGCATGAAGCCCGAGCCCAGCAGCACCGCGGCCGCGCCCAGGCCAAGTAGCGAGGGCAGCATGGCCAGCAGCAGCGCCCCTTCCAGCATCAGCAGCGCGAGCAGGATCGGGCGGCCGACGCTGCTGCGGTCGGTCCAGCGCCCGGCGTGCACCGACAACAGCATCGGCAGCACGGCCAGCATCGAGAGCACCAGGCCCACCTCGAAGGGCGTGCCGCCGAGCCGGATCGCCGCCAGCGTCAAGGCCACGCGTCCGCCCGTAAACGCCGTGTGCGCCAGTACCAGCAGCGCGATCAGGACGGGCAGCCGCATGCGCCCGCTCAGGACGCGGCGGCGGCCGGGCGCGGACTTTCGACCGGCTGCGCCTTGAAGCGCATCGAGAAGTCGACCGCGTGCACGTCCTTGATCAGGGTGCCGGCCGAGATGCGGTCGACCCCGCTCTCGGCCAGCGCGCGCAGCCGCTCGAGCGTCACGCCGCCCGAGACCTCGAGGCTGCAGCGGCCCGCCGCCAGCGCGACCGCCTGGCGGATCTGCGCGAGCGGCATGTTATCCAGCAGGACCATGGTCACGCCGGCCGCCAGCGCTTCCTCGAGCTGGCCCAGGGTCTCGACTTCGACCTGGATGAAGCTGGCGCCTGCGCCCTGGCGCAGCGCCGCCGCATAGGCCGCGCCGAGCCCGCCGCAGGCGGCGATATGATTTTCCTTGATCAGGATCGCGTCGTGCAGGCCCATCCGGTGGTTCTGCCCGCCGCCGCAGCGCACCGCGTACTTCTGGGCGGCGCGCAGGCCGGGGATGGTCTTGCGGGTGTCGAGGATGGCGGCGCCGGTGCCGGCCACGGCCTCGACATACAGCGCGGTCTTGGTCGCCACCGCGCTGAGCGTCTGCAGGAAGTTCAGGCAGGTGCGCTCGGCGGTGAGCAGCCCGCGCGCGCTGCCGCTGATCTCGACGATGGCGGCGCCCGGCGCGCAGCGCTCGCCATCTCGCACCAGCCACAGCGCCTGGGCCGAGGGCGCCACCTGGCGCAGCGTCTCCATCACCCACGGCTGGCCGCAGATCACGGCGGCCTCGCGGCAGACGATGCGCGCGCGCGCCGTCTGCCCGGCCGGCACCAGGGCCGAGGTCAGGTCGCCGGCGCCGACGTCTTCCATCAGCGCGCGCCGCACGTCTTCCTCGACCTGCCTCGCGAATTGCGTCTCCATGGCCGCGCTCAGATGACGACGCCGCGCGGGATCGGCACGCCGTACAGCGAGCCGGCGTAGGCCGCGTAGACCGGATCGTCGACGTTGCAGGCGTGGCCCATGGCCACCGACAGGTCGCGCCAGGTGCGCTGGATCGGGTTGGTCACGCGGCTGGCGTTGCCGCCGGCATGCTTGAAGACCTCGGCCGCCGCATTCGCGGCGCGGCGCACGGCGCGCACCTGGTTCACGCGCGCCTTGTACTTCATCTCCTTGGTGACCTTGCCGCCGCCCTGGACGAAGCGGTAGATCTCGCCGATCTCGCCCAGCACGTGCTGGCGCGAGGCGTCGATGTCGGCCAGCGCCGCGCCCAGGGACGCCATGTGGTAGGGGTTCTGGGTCTGGCTGGTGCCCATGCGGGTCACGCGGCTGCCGGTGTACTCGGCGAAATGGTTGACCACGCCGGCGGCGATGGCCATCGTCGCGGCCGAGATCGCGCCCGGGAAGAACAGGTCGAAGGGGATCTGGTACAGGGCGGTGCCGGGACGGTTGCGGCTGGCGTAGACGCAGTCGTTCAGGTCCTGCACGTTATAGGTGCGGTACTCGGGCACGAAGACTTCCTTGACCAGCACGTCCTTGCTGCCCGTGCCCTGCAGGCCCATCACGTTCCACGAGTCCTGCAGGATCTCGTAGTCGGCGCGCGGCAGCACGAAGTGGGTCAGCACGTTGCAGACGCCGTCCGCGCCTTCGGCGAAGCCGCCCAGCACGGCCCACTTGCAGTGGTCGGTGCCAGAGGAGAACGGCCACTGGCCGCTCAGGATGTAGCCGCCGTCGACGCGGCGCGCCTTGCCGATCGGGGCATACGGCGAGGCGGTCCAGGTGTCGTGGTCCTGGCCCCAGACCTCTTCCTGCATGCGCGGGTCGCCCTGGCCGAACTGGAAGGGATGGACGCCGACCACCGAGCCGACCCAGCCCAGCGAGGAGGCTTTCGAGCCCAGGTCCATGACGGTCTGGTAGAACTCGCGCGGGTCGGCCTCGTAGCCGCCGTAGTCTTTCGGCTGCAGCATGCGCACCAGGCCGCTGTCGCGGATCAGGCGCGCGCCCTCGTCGGTGACGCGGCCCAGCGCATTGCTGGGCAGTTCTTCCTGGACGAAGCTGTCGATGTTGCCAATGATGGTTTCTCGTACCGGATGCATGATGCACTCCTCTTTATTCGATTGTTTGGTGGGTTCCGGCGGCGCCGGATGCTGCATGCTCAAGCCTTGGGCGGATCCATCATCAGCGCGGTCAGCTCCTTGTGCTGCCTGCGGTGGCCCCAGCTGCTCGGCTTGTCGTAGGTGCGCGGCACCCACAGGTCGTGGTCGACGTCCAGCCCGCCCCAGCCGTATTCGAGGCGGAAGCCGGAGGGCGTGTACATGTAGAACGAGATCATGTGGTCGTTGCTGTGGCGGCCCAGCGTGGTCGTGATCGGGATGCCGCGCGCCTCGCACAGGTCATGCGCGCTGCCGACGTCGTCGAGCGAATTCACTTCGATCATCAGGTGCAGGAAAGCCACTTCACGGGTCGGCAGGCTGCTGATCGCCAGCGAGTGGTGGCGCCCGTTGATATGGTAGAAGTGGGCTTCGAGTGGGCCGTCGCGCACGATGTCGGATGGGTGGAAGCCCAGCACCTCGCGATAGAAGCGGTCGCCCTCGGCGAGGTCGGCCACGGCCAGCACCACGTGGCCCAGGCCCTGCTCGGCGGTGCGGAAACCTTGAATCGGGCGCGCCGGGTGGAAGGGCGCGACCGTGTGGTGCTGACCCCAGGCCAGCTCGTGGCGAAAGCCCGAAGGGTCCTTGAACCAGTAGAAGCCCTCGACCTTGCGCTCGGCGTTCTCCTCGCTGCGCGAGCGCGCCACGTCGAGGCCATGGGCATGGACGCGCTCGGCGATGGCCTTGGCGTCGGCTTCGTCCTTGACGCTCCAGCCGATGTAGGCGATGGCATTGCGTTCGCCCGGGTGGATGGTGATGCGATGGGCGGCTTCGTCGATCCGGAAGCGGACCGCGCCGTCCGGGCCATGCCCGGCATGCTGCAGGCCGAGCACTTCCGGACCGAAGCTTTCCCACTGCGCGTACTCGGGCGACTGCACCCCGAGGTAAGCAAGCGACTTGATCATTCGCTGTCTCCCTGTTTTTGTCGATTACGGATTCTGGAATATGTATTCATCCACGCCCAAAAAAAAGCGCGGATGGGTCCGATTACGCTGCCTGGCGGGCGCCGTTGTCGGGATTGCCCTCAATGAAGGAATCGATCACGCGGTTGAACTCGTCGGTGTGCTCGAGCTGGACCCAGTGGCCGCAGCGGTTGACGATGTAGACGCGCGAGTTGGCGATCGCGCGGGCCAGCACCAGGGCCGAATTGAAGTGCACGGTGCGGTCGTCGCGGCCATGCATCAACAGGGTCGGCGCCGCGATCGTCGCCACGCGCAGCGGATCGAGCCTGACCATCGGCTTGCCGTGGCCGCTCTTCCAGCCCTCGATGTGGTCGGGGCGGGCCAGGGCCGCCTTGACGCGCTCGGCCAGCAGTTCGTCGGTGACGTGGCGGGTATCGAAGGCCATGCCCTCGACGAACTTGCGCATGGTCTCGATCGACGGATTGAAATACGCCGCTTCCAGCGCCTTGACGCCTTCCGACAGGCCGGCCGGATCGAAGATGCCGGGCACGCCGGCCGAGGACCCCATGGTGATCAGGTGCGACACCAGTTCCGGGCGCTCGTAGGCCAGGCGGATGCAGGACGAGCCGCCCATCGAATTGCCGACAAAGGCGGCGCGCTCGATGCCGAGCGCCTCCAGGAACTCGGCCAGGGCGCCGCTGTTGTCGCGCTGGTCGTAGGTGACGGCCTGGGACTTGCCCCAGCCCGGCAGGTCGATCGCCAGCACGCGGTATTTTTTGGCGAGCGTCGCGATGTTCGGGTTGTAGTTGCTCCAGGCCGAGGCGCCGGGCCCGCCGCCGTGCACCAGCACCAGCGGATGGCCGGCGCCGGCCTCGTGGTAGTGGATGTCCCAGTTCTTGGTCTTGATGCGCTTGCTGGTGTTTTCTTCAGTTACGTTCGCCACGTCTTCCTCCGTTCAACATCGATATGGGTTGGCTGCCGGGTGCATCCGGTCGTCACGCGGCCTGGCGTGGCCGCAGTGCTCCAAAACATATTAGCTGAACCTTCGTTCTAGAATCAAGGTTTTATTTGTGGCGTGTTCCGGGCGGTGGGGTGGTCGGCTGGACCCGGGCGTGTGGGCTGACGTGGCGTGTGCGCCGCCCACGCGTTCAACGGGGTCGTGAACTGCCGCGACGGTGCGGCCGCTGGTTGAACGCGTGGGGTGACGCGGGCTAAATGCCCGCGGAACGCGAAGCAGGCGCACACGCAGGCGACGGCCTTGTGATACGCCGCTGCGGCGCGGCCGCTGGTTGAACGCGTGGGCGGCGCACACGCAGGCGGTGTGCTTACACCCGGGTGGAGCCGACCACCCTACGCTGGTCGGCGAGCTTGAGGTTGGCCGAGGCCTCGGCCACCAGGTGGATCAGGCTCGATGCGAGCATGGGGCGGAAGGCGCGGATCGATTCGCCGGAGGCGCCGGCGATCGCGTTGCCGTCCTGCAGGGCGAGGGTGAAGCCGCTCAGGCGTTCCGGCAGGTCGGGGTCGTGCGCGATCAGTTCGGGCGCGATGGTGTTGCGCCACCATGCGGCCAGCTCGGCGCGCTGGCGCTGGCGGATCTTCAGGAAGCGCTCGCGCGCGACCTGTTCGCGCACCGATTTCTCCACGCTCAGGATCACGCCCAGGCGCCAGAAGTCGGCGGCGTCGTACTGGCGCCCCGCTTCGGGGCTGCCGAAGATGCGCTCGATGTGCTGCTCGAAGGGCTCGCCCGGGCGCGGCTGGAGGGTGGCGGCGACCTGCGTGTGCCAGCGCTCGAAGCTGGTCTCGATCAGGGCGGCCAGCAGCAGGTCCTTGTTCTCGAAATGCCAGTAGACGCTCCCCACCGGCAGCTCGGCCTTCTTCGCGACCTTGGCCATGGTCGCGCCGCTGTAGCCCTCGTCGCAGATGACCTCGAAGGCGGCATCGAGGATGCGCTCGCGCGAGGCGGCGCTGGTGCGGTGTTCTCCGGAACGGCGGGGGCGATTGGTAGTCAGGGACATGGGTTCGGCATTCTCCAGTAGGGGAAAAAATGGTAACACGCGAGATGGCATATAGACCACTGCGCGACCACTGCGCGACCACTGCCCGGCGCCGCCGCCGGCGGCTCGAACCGGCCTGTTCCCTAGCGCGCAGGCCGACCCATGCCGCGGCAGCATAACTGAAATGAAGCTTTGCGCATTGCTTCGCTTGCCACGATCACAAAAAATGGCGCCATCGCCGGGTGCCTTGCGTGCCCGCGGCTTTTGCCCGCTTATGCCCGCTTTTGTCCCCGCTTATGCAATCAAGAAGGAACCCATGAACAAACTCAAGCTCTCCGTGGCCATCGGTAACTACGACCGCTGCCGTCCCCTGATCGACGGCGCCGTCCAGATCGACGGCGTCGATCCGGTCTTCATGACGCTGTCGCCGGAAGAGATCTTCTTTCGTGCCTTCCGCGGCGAGGAATTCGACATCTGCGAACTGTCGCTCTCGAGTTCGACCGTCAAGACCGCGGCCGGCACCCTGCCCTATGTCGGCGTGCCGGTCTTCCTGTCGCGCGCCTTCCGCCACACGGCCATCTACGTGCGCACCGACCGCATCAAGAAGCCCGAGGACCTGCGCGGCTGCCGCATCGGCCTGCCCGAGTACCAGCTCACGGCCAACGTCTGGGTCCGCTCCTTCCTGGAAGACGACCACGGCGTCAAGCCATCGGACGTGACCTGGGTACGCGGCGGCATCTCGCACGCGGGCCGCCCGGAAAAGATCAAGCTCGACCTGCCGCCGAACGTCCGGCTGGAAGACGCGCCGGAAGGCGAAACCATCTCCAGCCTGCTGGCCAAGGGCGAGATCGACGCCTATGTCGCGCCGCGCGCGCCGGATGTCCCACCGGGCACGCCGAACGTCGGCTGGCTGTATCCGGACCCGGTCGCGGCCGCCCAGGACTACTTCCGCCGCACCCGCATCTTCCCGATCATGCACATCCTCGGCGTGCGCCGCGAACTGGCCGAGCAGCACCCCTGGCTGCCGGGCGCCGTCTATAAAGCCTTCAACCAGGCCAAGACGGTGGCGCTGGACCACTTGGGCGAGACCTCGGCCACCAAGATCACCCTGCCCTTCGCCGAAGAGCGCCTCAAGCAGGCGCGCGAACTGATGGGCGAAGACTTCTGGTCCTATGGCATCGACGGCAACCGCCACGTGCTCGACACCTTCTTCGACCACCACCACCGCCAGGGCCTGTCCTCGCGCCGCGTCACGCCCGAGGACCTGTTCCACCCGGGCACCTTCGAATCCTTCAAACTCTGAGGACCACGCATGAGCGAATTCGACTCCGAGTCCTACCAACGCTGGCACGGCGCCCACCTGGCGCCGCTGTGGGCCAGCCCGAACGCGCACAAGCCGCCGCCCGGCCCCGCCGCCGCCCATATCTGGCGCTGGGCCGAGACCCGCCCGCTGGTCGACCTGGCCTTCCGCGAAACCTCGCCGGCGGCGGTCCAGCGCCGCGTGCTGCAGATGCTCAGCCCGCACGCGCGTTCGCTGGCCGACGAATACACCTGCGGCAGCGTGCTCGCCGCCCTGCAATGCCTGCTGCCGGGCGAGACCGCGCGCCCGCACCGCCACACCATGAACGCGCTGCGCTTCCTGCTCGAAGGTGCCGGCGCGGTCACCCTGGTCGACGGCAAGGAATGCCCGATGGCCTTCGGCGACCTGGTGCTCACGCCCGGCATGTGCTGGCACGAGCACCGCCACGACGGCATGGAACCGGTGGTCTGGCTCGACGTGCTCGACGTGCCCTTGCACCAGAACTTCGGCACCGTCGTGTTCCAGCCGGGCCCGATCCCCGATACCCCGGTGACGATGCTTGACGCCGCCTTCGCGGTCCCCAACATCGTGCCGGAAGCCTTGGCCGGCCGGCGCGACCATTCGCCGGTGTTCCGCTACCCGTATGCCGACGCCCTGCGCGCGCTGGCGCACGCTCCGGCATCGAAGGACGGCGCGCGCCGCGTCCGCTACGTCAATCCGCTGACCGGCGCCGGCGCCCTGCCGATGCTCGACACGGCGATGATGCAGTTGGACGCCGGCGTGCGTACGCTGCCGGCCCGCACCAACGCCAACCTGGTCTGCACCGTGGTCGAAGGCCATGGCGAAACCCGCATCGGCGACCAGGTCTTCGCCTGGGGCCCGCGCGACACCTTTACCGTACCCCAGCACAACTGGGTATCCCACCGCGCCGGCGACGCCGACGCGCGCCTGTTCATCGTCTCCGACGCCGACCTGCTGCGCCGCCTCGGCCTGCTGACCGACGAAACCGACACCCGCACTGTTACCTGAAAGACGCCACACCATGAAAATCTGCTGGTACGACCAACAACAACTGGGCGTCGTCGCCGACGGCAAGGTCTATGCCGTGGGCGGCGCCCTGGCGGCCCTGCCGGCCGCGCGCTACCCGCATGCGCCGGGCGACCTGCTGCTGGCCCACCTCGACACGGTACGCGCCGCGATCGAGCGCCTGCTGCCGAACGCGCCCTCGAAACCGGTCGAGGAAGTACGCTTCCTGAGCCCGGTGGCCAATCCCGGCAAGATCATCGGGGTGCCGGTCAACTACGCCGACCACGTGGCCGAGGCCGAAGCCGACCGCGCCACCTTCAGCAACCGCTACCAGGGCGAAGTCCGCGAGCAGGGCCTGTTCCTGAAGGCCGCCAGCAGCCTGGTCGGCCAGGCCGAGGGCGTGACCCTGCGCTTCCCGGAGCGCCTGTCGCACCACGAGATGGAACTCGGGGTCGTGATCGGCAAGACGGCCGCCAACGTCTCGGAAGAAGAGGCCCTGTCGTATGTGGCCGGCTATGCGATCGCGCTCGATATGACCGTGCGCGGGCCGGAGGACCGCTCGCTGCGCAAGTCGGTCGACAGCTATGCCGTGCTCGGCCCCTGGCTGGTGACGGCCGACGAGATCGCCGACCCGCAGGCCATCGACATCGAACTGCGCGTCAACGGCGAGCTGCGCCAGCGCGCCAACACCGCGTCCATGATCATCGGTATCGCCGAGCAGATCGCCTGGGCCTCGCGCTACTACACCCTGCACCCGGGCGACATCATCATGAGCGGCACCTGCGCCGGCGTCGGCCAGGTGCTGCCGGGCGACGTGATGGATTGCGCGATCGACGGCGTCGGTTCCATGCGCGTGGCCGTGCGCGCCGGCTGGGAGTAAAGATCATGACGATCAGCGTCCGCCTCGAATCGATCGCCTACGCGACCGACGACATCCGCGAGTACAGCTTCGTGCGGCCCGACGGCGCGGCGCTGCCGGCCGTGACGGCCGGCTCCCACGTCGACGTCCGCCTCCCGAACGGCATCACCCGCTCCTATTCGCTGCTGCATGCGGAAGATGCGCCCACGCGCTACGTGGTCGGCGTCAAGCGCGATCCGAACAGCCGCGGCGGCTCGCAGTTCATGCACGAGCAGCTGCGGGTCGGCACCCTGCTCGAACTGTCGGCGCCGCGCAACCACTTCCCGCTGGTGGAAAGCGCGCCGCACAGCGTACTGTTCGCCGGCGGCATCGGCATCACGCCTATCCTGTGCATGGCCGAGCGCCTGACCCAGCTGGGCGCGTCCTGGGAGCTGTGGTACGCGGTGCGCTCGCGCGCCGACCTCGCCTTCCTGCCGCAACTGGCCCAGTTGGGCAAATCGGGCGCGCGCGTGCACCTGCACGTGGACGCGGATGCACAGGCCGTGCTCGACATGGCCGCGATCGTGGCGCAGGCGCCGGCCGGCGCCCATTTCTATTGCTGCGGCCCGGGCCCGATGCTGGCCGCCTACGAGGCCGCCTGCGCCGCGCGCGATCCGGCCACGGTCCACCTGGAACGCTTCGGCGCCAGCGCCCCGGTTGCCACCAGCGGCGACGGCTTCATCGTGCAGCTCGCGCGCAGCAACATCGAGCTGCGCGTGCCGGCCGGCGCCACCCTGCTGCAGGTGCTCACCGAGAACGGCGTCGCCGTCGAGTCGTCCTGCGAGGCCGGCATCTGCGGCTGCTGCGAGATCGCCGTGCTCGAAGGCGACATCGACCACCGCGACGAGGTGCTCACGCCGGCCCAGCGCGCCGCCAACAAGTCGATGATGGTGTGCTGCTCGCGCGCGAAAAGCGAGCGCCTGGTGCTCGACCTCTAAGTTCTGCTTCATCCTCCTTTGCCGCGCACCGGTCCCCGCCGGCGCGCGGTTTTTTTTTGCGCCGGCTCCCAGCCGTAGGGTGGTCGGCTCCACCCGGGTGTAAACACACCGCGTGCGTGTGCGCCGCCCACGCGTTCAACCCGTTCAACCGCCTCCTGAAACCTCGCGATGCCGCATCGGCCGCTTGCACGCGTGGAGTCGGGACCCCACCCTACGACGAAACGGATGATCGGACCCGTAGGGTGGGCGGCTCCACCCGGCCGGCGGCAGCCACGCTGCGTCAACGCCGCCCACGCGTTCAACCGCCTCCTGAAACCTCGCGACAGTACCTTGTCCCAAAAAAAACGGACCCTCTCGGGTCCGTTGATGAAGGGGCGCAGCCGGCTCAGCCTGGCTGCACCTTCTCACTCTGGATGCCGCGCAGCGCCTCGGCTTCGGCCTCGATTGCCTCGTCGGTTCCGGCGGTGTGCACCGGCAGTTCCTGGTCGAAGCGCTCGGCGCTGAAGTAATAGGCCACGGCGCTGACCAGGCACAGGCCGCCGAAGAAGACGGCGACCAGCACCGGGTCGGTGCCGCCGCGCATGGCCAGCAGGCCCGAGGCGATCAGGGGCGCGGTGCCCGAGCCGATGGTCGAGGCCAGCTGGAAGGTGACGGCGATGCCGCTGTAGCGCACGTCGGCGGCGAACTTCTCGCCCATCCAGGTATTGACCGGGCCGCCCATCATGGCCTGCACCAGCGGCAGGGCCAGGATCAGCGCCAGGATCAGGCCGCCCAGGCTGCCCTCGTTCACCAGCAGGAAGATCGGCCAGGTGACGGCGGCGCCGAGCAGCGCGCCGGTGATCAGGAGCGGGCGGCGGCCGTAGCGGTCCGACAGCGCGCCGAAACACGGCATGGTGAAGATGTGCAGCAGGTTCGCCACCGTCATCGCCAGCAGCGCGTCGGTGCGGGTATGGCCGACCGTGACCGCATAGTTCAGCAGGAAGGCGGCGGCGAAGGTCGCGAACGCCAGCGGGGCCAGGCCGCCGATCACGCCCGACAGCACCTGGGCGCGGTTGTGGCGGAACACCGTCACCACCGGCAGCACGCTGACCTTCCTGCCCGAGGCCAGGCGCTTCTTGCGCGCTTCCTCGAACTCCGGCGTCTCTTCGAGCTTCATGCGGATCACGATGCCGAGCACCACCAGCAACGCGCTCAGCAGGAAGGGAATGCGCCAGCCCCAGTCGAGGAACTGCTCGTTGGGCAGCTTCGAGAACAGCATCATGATCAGGGTGCCGAGCACGGCGCCGCTGGGGCCGCCCGAGGCGACGATCGAGACCGCCAGGCCGCGTCCGCGCGGCTTGGCGTGCTCCATCGACATCAGGGTCGCCCCGCCCCATTCGCCGCCGATGGCGAAGCCCTGCACCAGGCGCAGCACGACCAGCGCGATCGGGGCCAGGATGCCGATCTGCTGGTAGGTCGGCAGCAGGCCGATCAGGACGCTGGCGCCGCCCATCAGCATCAGCGTGATCATCAGGATCTTCTTGCGCCCGAGGCGGTCGCCGTAGTGGCCGAAGATCACGGCGCCGACCGGACGGGCGAAATAGCCGGCCGCCAGGGTCGCGAAGGCCGACAGCGTGGCCGCCGTCGGGTCCATGTTGACGAAGAAGATGTGCGGGAAGACGATCGCCGCCGCCACGCCGTACAGGAGGAAATCGTAGTATTCGAGCGTCGTGCCGAGGTAGCTGGCGAGGACGGCCCGGCGCCGGTTCGTGATCTGCGCCTGTGTAGTTGGATGGTCAGCCATGATAATTCCGTCGGTTAGTCTATCGGTTCAATGTGGGTCCGGTGCGGCGGGCTCAAACCCGGCCGCGGTCCTGTTCCGGCTGGTCGAAGATCGCCGGCAGCTGCCTGAAGTCCTCGAGCCTGCCCATCGGCGCGCGCATCCTCAGCATCGGCAGGTAGTAGCGGAAGTAGGCCAGGATCAGGATCACGTTCATGTACAGGCACCAGACGGCCATGTAGGTGCTGAAGATCCGGTCGTAGCGCAGGTTCAGGAAGATCGAGTTATGGAAGACCATGTACGAGACCGGCAGCGCCGCGGCCAGCGCCAGCGGCACGAACACGTTGAACACGAGGCAGAGGCCGACGATCAGCTCGACCGTCTTGACGAGGTCGAACAGGCCGACTTCGAGCAGCGACACCAGCATCACGTTCGAGGCGTGCATGTTGCCCAGCGGCTGGGGGAAGATCGGCGGGAAGCCGAACAGCGACAGTAGGTGGCTGCTGCCGCTGACGATCATCCAGGTGCCGAGCATGATGCGAAAGAAGATCAGCACCAGCTTGCCGATGAACCAGATGTCGAGTTTGTTGGTGGTGGACAGCGCCGCCGGGGTGGATATTGCCATGATTCTTGTCTCCATGATGCGATGTTGTTCTGATGGGGCGGGTCGGGCGGCCGCTTACGGGGCCTTGGCCAGGCCCAGGTCGACCTGCTCGCCGAGCGCGCTGCCGGCGCAGCCGCCGGCCAGGGGCTGGGCGATGGTCTTGCGCCAGACGATGCGTCCGTTCCCGGTGCGGAACATGTCGACCAGCTCGTGGGCGCCGTGCCCGGTGCCGGCGCTGGTCCCGGATTCCACGCAGTGGTGCACCGCCACGTTCAGGCCTTCGGCCACCACCTGGCGCACCGTCGAATGCAAGGGCGCCGATGGCTGGCGGTAGACCGCGTCGGGCGTGAGGTCGGCCGTCTTCGGCGTGTAGTAGAGCTTGGCCGCCTGGGCCGGGTCGCCCTGGCCGTAGGCGATGCCCATGAAACCGGCCACGACTTCGCGCGGCATCTGGCCGACGCCGGGGCCGTTGTCGCCGTACCAGCGCGGATTGAAATGCAGGTCCTGCGCCACATAGCCGGTCAATAGCACACCGAGTGCGATCGAGAGGACGTTGAGTTTTTTATCGGTTATCACTGGTGTGTCTCCTGTTTGCCAGCCCTGCTTGTTTGATTGTCGTCAGGTCCCATCGGGACGTCTCCTTTATGCGCTGTGCATGATGTTGGCGGCCGGCGCGCGCCGCGCACCGCATCCACGGTTCAGCGAGCCTGTCCGGCCGCGGCCTGGGTTGCAGCTTGATACAGCGGCCGCAGCTCCTTCCCGTAACGGTCGAAATAGCGTGCCCGCAGCGGCGCGCTCAAGGCCTGCAGCCGCGCCAGTTCCGCCGGCGCGAAGGTGATCACGCGCAGTCCCAGCCCGGCCAGCGCCTCCTGTGCGCTCTTCGCCTCGGCCCGGGCCGCCGCGCGCTGGACCCGGCCCGCTTCCAGGGCGGCCGCGCGCAGCACGCGCTGCTGCTTGCCGGTCAAGCTGTTCCAGGTGCCGGCCTGGGCGACCAGGACCAGGGGACTGTAGGAATGCCTGGTGAGGCTGAGCGAGGACTGCACTTCGTGCAGGCGCCCGGCCAGGATCTGGGAGATGAAATTGTCCTGGGCGTCGACGCGGCCCGCGGCCAGCGCCGAACGCAGCTCGCCGAAAGGCAGCGGCACCGGCGTGGCGCCGAAGGCCTCGAAGGTCTCGGCGAACACCGGCTCGTTGATGACGCGGATCTTCAGGCCGCGCAAGTCCTGCGCGCCGCGCACCGGTCCTTTGGATGTGGTGATGTGGCGGAAGCCGTTTTCCCACCAGGCCAGGCCGACCAGGCCGGACGGCGCCAGGCGTCCCAGCAAGGCAGTGCCGAAAGCGCCATCCAACAAGGCGTCGGCCTGCGCTTCGTCCCTGACCAGGAACGGCAGGTCGAGCAGCGTGAACCCGGGCTCCAGCGGCGCCAGCCCGGTGCCGGCAACCAGCATCAGGGCCGGGGCGCCGGCGCTGCCGGCTTGCAGCGCGGCGAGCTGCTGGGCGGGCGAGCCGGGCAAGGCATCGGTGCGCACCGTCACCCGCAGGCCGGCGCCGCTGGCCGCCGCGACCTCCTCGGCGAACTTGCGCATGCCCTGGCGGACCGGATGCTGCTCGGCCAGGTAGGCGCGGTAGTCGGCGATCTCGAGCTGGCGCGGGGTTGCGTGCTCTGCCTGCCCTGCCGGCGCCGCCAGCGCGGCGTGGGTGGCCGCCAGCCCCAGGAGGGGAAGCAGGCGCCGCGCCAGGCCGGCCGCGCGTTGGGTAAAGGTCTCCAGCATTGTTTCGAACTTTCTATTGCGTCTGAAGATTATCATCCTTGCCCACTCCGCTTTCAATGCCGGCTTGCGAATGTCTGCTATGTGCCAGGCGCATATCTGGTCTCCGGTGCAGGCGGACTTCAGGCAATCGCCATCGCGCGGGTCAGGGCCGCCACGTCGCGCTCCGCCTCCAGGTTCAGGATGCGCGCCATCAGGGCAGTGGCCTGGGCGCGCTTCATCCCGGCAGCGTCGGTACATTCGAGTACCTTGTTGCGGTACTCGCCAGGCGTCATCGGGTTCTTCGGGTCGCCCTTGGCGAACTGCACCTGTTTCGTCAATACCTTGCCGTCGCGGGTCTTGAGTTCCAGGCGCACGAAGCCGGGGCCGCCGTCCGGGCGCACCAGGCTCTTGTCCTCGACCGTGACCATGCGCTGCGCCAGCGCGCGCAGGTCGGCGCGTTTCAAGGCCGCCTCCGTGAAGTGGCGCAGGCCGACCTCGCGGTCCTGGATCGCCACCGCCACCATCCAGGGATTGCTGAACTGGGCCTCGACGATGGTCTTCGGGTTGCGCTTCTTTTCCAGCGGCGCGCCGAGCAGCATCATCTCGGCCGGCGGGCTGTAGATCGTCACCGAATCGACATCGGCCGGCTTGATGTCCTCGGCCTTGACCAGTTCCAGGATGCCGTCGATGGCCACATGGCCGCCGCGGCAGCTCGGATAGGGTTTCGGCGCGATGTCGAGACCGGCGAAACGGGTGCCGAGGCCGCCGAGCAGCGCCTCTTCCGAGTATTGACCGCCGTGGTATTGCTTGAACAGGCCCTTGACGCCCTGTAGCACGCGGTCGGAACCGACCACGCCGTGCTTGGCCAGGCGCGCCGACATGATGCCGCCGTAGGCGGCGAAGCCGGCGCCGAGGCGCTTGGCGTGGGTGCCGTCGACGCTGGCCTGGGCATTGCCCGACAACTGGTGGTAGGCCAGGCCGACGGCCGCCGCCAGCTGCTCGCGGTTCAGGCCCATCAGGCGCCCCGCCACCAGGGTCGCGGCCAGGAAGCCGTACATCGGGGTCGGGTCCCAGCCGACGATGAAGGGCGAAACGCCGGGCGAACCGGCGCGCGACAGGCGGCAGGCGGCGTCGGTACCGGTGGCAACCGCGGCGATCAGCTCCTTGCCGCTGACGCGGCCGCTGAAGTCGGCCACCGCCAGCGCCACCGGGATCGTTACGCAGGAAGCGTGGATCAGCGAGGGCTCGTAGGTATCGTCGTACTCGAGGGCCGCGGCCATGGCGGCATTCAGGCGCGCCGCCTTCTCGGCCGGCAGGCGCAGGCTGGTGCCGAGGACCAGGCTTTCGCCCTTGCCGCCGGTCTCGCGGCTCCAGGCCTCGAGCTGGCGGATGCCGTCGGCGCCGCGCGCCGGCAGCGTGACGGCCACCGTGTCGAGGATCTGGGTCTTGGTGGCGGCCGCCACTTCCGGCGGCAGGTCCTCGTAGCGCGTTTTAAGGCAGTAATCGACCAGCGCGTAGATCGCGTCCGGCACCTGGGCGGGGGCGGTGCCGGCGGCCGGGGCCTGGCCGGCCTCGACGAAGGCCCAGGCCGGGGTCGCGGCCCACGAGGCCAGCAGCGCCGACAATCCTACGAACTTCCTGCGACTCGTTTCCATGCTTGTCTCCTTGTTGTAATGGGTGTCCCGACGGCGCGCGTTTTTGGAACCTTAGCGCTTGCGGTCGCGCACCAGCATGTAGATCAGGCCGACCCAGGAAGTCGCGAAGGCGACCAGGTCGTAGTTACGGATCGGGCGGAAAGTCGTGTAGAACAGGCCCGTCGAACCGATATACGCGCCCGCCGTCAGCAGCAGGCACACCACGACCGCCATCCATTTGCTCTTGTCCATCAGTTCACCTCGCTCTTGTAGTTGACATTGCGTGCGTTGCCTTGCTCGAGGATGCGGCCCCCGACGATGGGCTTGTAGGCGCGTTCGCCGTCCCACAGCCAGAGCGGCTCGAGCTTCGGTTTCAGGACGGCCACCATCCAGCCGCTGTAGGCCAGCAGCAGCGCGCCGTTCAGGAACAGTTCCTGGGGACCGGTGAACAGCTGGCGCGGGGTGGCGACGATGAAGGTGTTGAGCCAGAAGATGTTGACGGTTGCCGGGAATTCGAGGATCAGGCCCAGCAGCGTGAAGCGATTCGTCAGGATCATGGCCCCGGTGACGATTTCCAGGTACTTGATCGCCTGGTACAGGTAGATGTCGGCATTGGCCTGGACCCAGGCGCCGCCGACGCCGGGAATTTCCGGAACGTAGCCGGTGGCCGCATAGCGGATGCCGGAAAAGAGCAGGTGCGCGCCGAAGTACAGGCGCAACCAGTGGACGATGTAATACCAGGCTGAGTTCTTGGACATTTTTATACTCCCCTCTATTGGACTAGCTTGGAGCGGGCGCCCTGCGGCGCCCGCGCTTGCACTGCGAAATCGCTCGACGCTCAGAAGCGCCAGGTCAGGCCGGTGGTGACGGCGTCGACCGACTCGCCGGCGCCCGGTCGCGGGCTCTGGAACACGCCGTAGCGCGCCGCGCCGTCCTGCGACAGGTGGGTAAAGGCGGCCATCAGCATCAGGCGCGGGTTGACCGCGTAGGTGTAGGCGGCGCCATAGTTGGTGGCGTCGCTGTTGGCCGTGCCGCTCGAGTAGCGGCCATAGGTCATGCGCACCGTGCCGCGTTGCGAGACCGGAATCGCGACCCCGAACAGGCGCACGGTTTCGTCGTTGCCGTTCAGGATGCCGCCGCCCGCGGCCCGGGTCGGGTCGGTCGACTTGCGCCGGATGTAGCTGAAGTAAGGCTGGACCGGGCCGGCCTCGTATTTGGCGCCGAAGGCGATCTCGGAATTGGCCTCGGTCGCGCGGATCGCGCCGGCGCCGTCGGTGGCACCGGCGCGCACGTACAGCACGCCCAGCTGGAGCGGTCCGGCCACGTAGTCGGCCCCCGCTTCGAGCAGGTCCGGCTGGGTCGCCGATCCTTCGGACGGGCTATAGGCGAGCGTGCCCTGGACACCGGCCACGCGCGGCGCGATATAGGCGAGCGTGTTTTCGGTGCGGCCGGTCGGGTTGATCAGGAAGCCGGTCGAGGTGCCGTTGCCGGAGGCGACACCCGGCGCCGGGAAGGCCAGGGTCGTCACCACGCCCCAGGCGTCCATCGCCGGCAGCAGCATCGGGTCGTAGGACGGGAAGAAGTTGTAGGTCGGGCCTTGCTGGCGGCCCAGGCGCAGGGTGCCGAGTTCCCGGTTCGCCAGTTCGACATAGGCCTGGCGGCCGAACACCCGGCTCGGGTTGCCGTTGGTCGAGCTCGACGTGCCGGTATCGAGGTTGATCCCGGCCTCGAGGCGGGCGCCGACCGTCCAGCCGTTACCCAGGCTTTCGCTGGCCAGGAAGCCCAGGCGCGAGCCGGAGCCGCCGGCGTGCAGCGCCGTCTTCGATTCGTTCGGGGTGCGGTAGCGCGCGATCGAGATGTCGGCCACGCCGTAGATCTTGAGGCTGCTCGCCGGTGCTTCAGGGGCTTTTGCCGGAGCCTGGGCCATCGTTGCGGCCGATGCGCACAGGGCGCCCATACCGGCTAAAAACTTCTTCATGCTGTCTCCATTCTTGTCATATGCAGGGCGGGGACGCCCTCCTGCCAGCCTGCGCTGGTACTTCGAACGCCGCCGCCCTTCTTGCGCGGGCTGGCCGGGCGGCTAATTTGTCAACACGTCCACGGCCGTCGATGCGGTTCGGCGCGTGGGTTCAATCTGCGGGGATTCAGTGCGCGCCGCTGCGGTCGGGAATATGCGGGTGGCATGGAACCGGGAAAGCGCGCAGCATGGGCCGGATAAGGCTGGCTGCTCGTTTCCCGCTGCGGCGGGTCGGCGCATGGGGCATGAAGGTCTCCGTTTTCTCTTTACCAGATTTTATACTCTGGAAGTTATGTTCTAGAATTCTCGTCATCTTGCCGGTGCGGTGCAACCCGAAAGCCGGCATTGCTGCTATACGTTTTTTGCATCGCTCGTAGGGTGCTCGGCTCCACCCTTGCGGCGGCGGCGCTGCGTATGCGCCGCGCACGCGTTCAAACCGTGCTTGCATCTTCGCGGCTGTGCACCTGCCGGTTGAACGCGTGGGCGGCGCCGACGCCGGCGTGATGCTTATGTCAGGGTGGAGCCGACCACCCTACCCGGCGCCTGTCAGGCAGCCGCGCGCCCCTTCAGCATGTCGAGCGCGACATCGACGATCATGTCTTCCTGGCCGCCGACCATGCGCCGCTTGCCCAGCTCGACCAGGATGTCGAAGGCGGGGATGCCGTAGCGGGCCGACGCCGCTTCCGCGTGGCGCAGGAAGCTCGAATACACGCCGGCATAGCCGAGCGCCAGGGTTTCGCGGTCGACCCGCACCGGGCGCTCCTGCATCGGCCGGACGATGTCCTCGGCGGCGTCGATCAGGCGCTTGACGTCGCAGCCATGGGCGAGGCCCATGCGGTCGGCGGCGGCGATGAACACCTCGAGCGGCGCATTGCCGGCGCCCGCGCCCATCCCGGTCAGGCTGGCGTCGATGCGGTCGCAGCCGTGTTCGAGGGCGACCAGCGAATTGGCCACGCCCAGGCTCAGGTTGTGGTGGGCGTGCATGCCGGTCTCGGTCTCCGGCTTCAGGACCTCCTTGAAGGCCTTGAAGCGCGCGGCGATGTCGTACATGTTCATCGCCCCGCCCGAATCGACCACGTAGACGCACTGGGCGCCATAGCTTTCCATCAGCCTGGCCTGCTCGGCCAATTTCTCGGGCGTGCTCATGTGGCTCATCATGAGAAAGCCCACCGTGTCCATGCCCAGCTCGCGCGCGTATTCGATGTGCTGGCGCGAGATGTCCGCTTCGGTGCAATGGGTGGCCACGCGCACGATGCGTGCGCCGGCGTCATAGGCGTTCTTCAGGTCGTGGATGGTGCCGATCCCGGGCAGCAGCAGGGTGGCGACCCTGGCATGCTGGATGTTGGCGGCCACGGCTTCGATCCATTCGAGGTCGGTGTGGGCGCCGAAACCGTAGTTGAAGCTCGCGCCGCGCAGGCCGTCGCCGTGCGCCACTTCGATCGAGTCGACCCCGGCGGCGTCGAGCGCGCGCGCGATCGCCACCGCCTGTTCGATCGAGTACTGGTGGCGCACCGCGTGCATGCCGTCGCGCAGGGTGACGTCGGAGATGGTGATTTTCTTGTCGTGCTTGAACATGGCTTGTCTCCGTCGGAACCTTATGCGGCCAGCGCCGCGGCCTGCATGCCGGCCGCGATGCGTTCGGCCGTCGCCAGCGCCGCGCTGGTCATGATGTCGAGATTGCCCGCATACGCAGGCAGGTAATGGGCGGCGCCCTCCACTTCGAGGAACACCGATACCTTCAGGCCGGCCTGGCGCCCGATGCCGGGCACGTTCGGCGCAGCCTCCGGCCCGAAGCGCTCGAACTGCACGTCCTGCTTCAGGCGGTAGCCCGGCACATAGGCCGCCACCTCGGCCGCCATCTCGCGCACCGAGGCGCGGATCGCGTCCTGGTCGGCGTCCAGCGCGGCCAGGCAGTACACGGTATCGCGCATGATCAGCGGCGGCTCGGCCGGATTGAGCACGATGATCGCCTTGCCGTGGCGCGCCCCGCCGACTTCGACGATGGCGCGCGAGGTGGTTTCGGTGAATTCGTCGATGTTGGCGCGGGTGCCGGGGCCGGCCGACTTGCTGGCGATCGAGGCGACGATCTCGGCGTAATAGACCTCGGCCACGCGCGAGACGGCCGCCACCATCGGGATCGTGGCCTGGCCGCCGCAGGTGACCATGTTGACGTTCGGCGCGTCGGCGTGCAGGTCGCCGTTGACCACCGGGATGCAGTAGGGACCGATCGCGGCCGGGGTCAGGTCGACCATCCGCAGCGCCGGCTTCAGGGCGCGCAAATAAGCGTCGTTCCTGACGTGGGCCGCGGCCGAGGTGGCGTCGAACACGATGTCGATCTGGTCGAAGCCGGGCATGCGCGCCAGCCCTTCCACGCCTTCATGGGTGGTGGGCACGCCCATGCGCGCCGCGCGCGCCAGGCCGTCCGAGGCGGCGTCGATGCCGACCATGGCGCCCATCTCGACGTGCCGGCCGTGCCTGAGGATCTTGATCATCAGGTCGGTGCCGATGTTGCCGGAGCCGATGATGGCGACCCGCTGTTTTCGCTGGTTCGTTGCTTGGTTCATGGTGACTCCCTGGTTAGTTGCCGAAGACTGCGCGCACGTCGCCCAGTCCCTCGATGCGGGCGGTGAACTGGTCGCCCGGTGCCACCGCCGCCATCGGCCCCACCGCGCCGCTGAGCAGCACGTCGCCGGCGCGCAGCGGCGTGCCGACGCGCACCATCATGTCGGCCAGCCAGACCGCGGCGTTGAGCGGGTTGCCGAGGCAGGCGGCGCCGCTGCCGCGCGAGACCTCCTCGCCGCGCCGCTCCATCGTCATCGCGCAGTGCACGAGGTCCAGCTTGCCGAGCCGGACCGGGCGCGAGCCGAGCACGAACACGCCGGACGAGGCGTTGTCGGCCACCGTGTCGAGCAGCTTGATGTTCCAGTGTTCGATGCGGCTGCCGACCACTTCGATCGCCGGCAGCGCATACGCCGTGGCCGAGACCAGGTCGGCGAAGGTGTGGCGCTCGTGGGTCAGGTCGCGCTCGAGCACCAGCGCGATCTCCGCCTCGACCTTCGGCTGCAGGGTCCGCGCCAGGGGAATCGGCTCGCCGTCGCCGAAGGCCATGTCGGCGAACAGCACGCCGAAGTCGGGCGAATCGACACCCAGTTGCTGCTGGACGGCGGTCGAGGTCAGGCCGATCTTGCGTCCGACCAGGCGTGCACCGGCCTCGGTGCGGCGGCGGGCATTGTGTTGCTGGATGGCGTAGGCGCAGGCGACCGGATCGCCGCCGGCGGCCGCTTCCAGGATGCGCTCGCGCAGCGGCGCGCAGGGCTGGCGCAGGGTTTCCGCTTCCCAGAGGGCGTCGGCGATTGCGCCGACCAGTTGCTGGTTCATGATGGGACCTCGAATGGTGTTGTTAAGTGGCGGCGCGCGGGGCGAGCCCGAACTCCTGCCGGATGGCGTCGCTGTGCTCGCCCAGGATGGGCGCCGCGCGCGTGAGCGGCCCACGCTCGCCGTCGAGCAGCACCGGGCGCTGGATGCCGACCATGCTGCCGTGCTCCGGATGCTCGAACGCATAAAAGGTGTCCGACTGCCGCACCTGCGGGTCCTGCATTACCTCCGGCACCGTGTAGACCGGCGCCGAGGGCACGTCGTGGGCGGCGAGCCGCTCGCACCAGTAGCCGCGCTCGCGGGTGCGGAAGGTCTTGGCCGCCTCCTCGTACAGCGCGCCGTAATGGCGGGTGCGCAGTTCCGGGCTCGCAAAGCGTTCGTCGGCCAGCAGCTCCGGGCGCCCGATCACGGCAACGAAGGCCTGCCAGAATTTCTCGACCGAGGACAGGTGCACCGTCAACAGGCGCCCGTCCGCGCACGGGAAGGCATACGATTGCGAGATCGCGACCCGGGTTTGCGGCCGCGGCGTCACGCCCAGGCGCGTGTACTGCGCAAATCCCTCGGGCGAAAAGGCGATCGAGGCTTCCAGCATGTTGACTTCGACCCGCGCGCCCGCGCCGCTGCGCTCGCGCCGCATCAGCGCGCCCAGCATGCCGTAGGCGGCGTACATGCCGGTGATGTTGTCCGAAATCGTCGGGCCGTTCATGGACGGCTGCTCCGGGTCGAGCATCAGGCCGGCCAGCCCGGACAGGCCGAGGGCGACGGCGTCGTAGCAGGGCCGGTCGCGGTAAGGGCCTTCGCTGCCGAAGCCGGTGATCGAACACCAGACCAGGCGCGGGTTGAGCGCCTTCAGGCTGGCCTCGGTCAGTCCGAGGCGCGCCATCACGCCGGGCCGGTAGTTTTCCAGCAGCACGTCGGCGCGCGCCAGCAGCGCCAGCAGGTCCGCCTTGCCGGCCGCGTCCTGCAGGTCGAGCTGGATGCTTTCCTTGTTGCGGTTGTAGGAGGCGAAATGCGGGCTGTAGAGCTTGCCGGCATGGCGGCGGAACGGGTCGCCGCCGTTCGGGTGCTCGACCTTGATGACGCGGGCGCCGAGGTCGGCCAGCATCATGCCCGCCAGCGGCGCGGTCAGCACCGTGCCCAGTTCGATGACGAGGATCCCGTCGAGGGCATTCTTCATGTGCGGCTCCATCAGCTGTAGTGTTTCAGGATCTGGCGCGCGAGCGTGGTGCGCAGCACCTCGGTCGGGCCCTCGGTGATGCGGTAGCTGCGCAGGTCGCGCCAGAAGCGCTCGATCGGCGTGTCCTGGGTCAGGCCCATGCCGCCGTGCAGCTGCATGCAGGTGTCGGTGATGCGGAACCCCGCTTCGACCCCGAAGGTCTTGATCATGAAGGTTTCCATTTTCGCGTCGACACCGGCATCGTTCTTGCGCGCCGCGTCGTAGACCAGCAGGCGGGTGCAGTACAGGTCGGTGAAGGCGTCGGCGATCATCCACTGCACGCCCTGGCGGTTGGCGAGCGTGTCGCCGAAGGTGGAGCGCTGGTGCACGTATTCGGCGGTGAGCGCCAGGCAGCGCTCGGCGGCGCCCAGCGCATGCGCGCCCTGGCGCACCCGCCCGTAATTGATATAGCCCTGGGCCAGCGCGAAGCCGCGCCCTTCCTCGCCGACCAGGTTCGCCAGCGGCACCTCGACGTCCTCGAAGCTGATCTCGCAGGGCGCGTCGCCCATCAGGGTCTTTTCGGAGGTGGCCAGCTGCACGCCGGGCGCGTCCATGTCGACGATGAAGCAGGAGACGCCGCCGCGGGTGCCCTTTTCCGGATCGGTGATCGCCATCACGATGGCAAAATCGGCAACCGCGGCGCGCGTGATGTAGCGTTTCACCCCGGTCAGGCGGTAGCCGGTCTCGGTGCGCACGGCCCGCATGCGCATCATCGACGGGTCGGAGCCGGCGTCCGGCTCGGTCTGGGCGAAGCAGGAGCGCTTGGTCCCGTCGAGCACCGGCTGCAGGTAGCGCGCGCGCTGCTCTTCGTTCAGGCCGAGCAGGATCGGGCCGACCATCGGGCCGAACAGGCCGTGGTCGCGCACCCAGGAAGCGACGGTGCTGCGCCCGACCTCTTCCCAGAAGACGGCGAGCGCCAGCAGCGGCAGGCCCTGGCCGCCGAATTCTTCGGGCACGTCCATCAGCCAGAAGCCGGCTTTTTTCGCGCGCTCGCGCACTTCGGCCGCCAGTTCGGCCGGCAGCATGCCGTTCGCGCCGAGCTTGTGTTCGTGGGGGATCAGTTCGCGTTCGACGAATCGGCGGATCGAATCGCGAAACTGCAGCAGCTCCTCGGGGAGCGAATCATAGGGGGTCAGGTCGAGCATGAGAATAGGTCGCGAATGGGTGGGTCGGCTCAGGCCGCGGCTTCCTGGCCCGGCTGCTTGGGCAAGGCGGTGGCTTCGCGCAGCGAGCGCCAGGCCTTGGTCGGCTGGCCGGCCTCGATCAGCTCCAGCTCGCGGAAGAAGAGTTTACGCAGGGTGACGATGCCGAGGTCGGAGCGGCCGAGGATCTCGTCCTCGCGCGCGGTGATGCGCGCCTGGCCGCGAATCGACAGGTAGTCCTGGGCGGCGGTCAGGCCGACGAAGGTGTCTTCCGGATTGTTCCACTCGCGCGAGGCGAACAGTTCGTCGTGGTGCTCGGCCGGGTCGTACTTGCCGTATTTGGCGAAGTAGTCGGTGAAGCGCTGGCGCGCTTCTTCGCTGGCGCCAGGCTGCTGGCCGTAGATCATGAAGCGAGTCGTGTTCTGCTCGTCGTTCGGGATCATCCACACGAAGACGTCGATCCACGGATCGTCCGGGGTCAAGCCGGGCACCGTCACATGGTTATTGTTGGGGAAGGTCCAGTCGCTCACGCGCACGTTGGTCTCCGAGCGCTTCGCGGTCTGGCGGATGCCGGCCGCGGTTTCCTCGTAGGACAGCTCGGGGATGGCGCCGGTCACGGCCGCTCCGAAAGGGCCGACGGTGAGCGCCATGTGGACGAAGCTCACGTGCACGGCGTCGAGCGAGTTTTCGACCTGCTGGAACCAGTTGTTGTCCCAGCGTTCGCGGCCATTCGCGACCAGGGTGCCTTCGCGCTCCAACTGGAGTTTACGCGGCAGGTCGAATTCCGGCGCCTCGCCTTCGCCCATGTAGGCGAAGACCAGGCCCATGTACTCGCGCACCGGATAGGCCGGGATCTGCGTGCGCGGCATGCCGGTGTTGGCTTCGGCCGGACGCTTGACGCAGGCGCCCTTGCCGTCGAACTGCCAGCCGTGATAGATGCAGCGGATCTCTTCGCCGACCACCCATCCCGTATGCAGCAGCGTGCGGCGGTGGGCGCAGCGCCCGCCGACCAGGTGCAGCGCGCCGCTCTCGCCGCGGTACAGGGTCAGTTCCTCGCCCATGATCAAGAGCGGAATCGCGCCGCCGGCCTTGACGCTGTCGGCGAGGGCCACCGGCTGCCAGAATTTGCGCAGCAGGCGTCCCATCGGTTTGCAGCGGCTGCACTCGGTCAGTTGTTTGAATTGCTGGGCGCGCTCTTCGCGCCGCTGGTCCTGGATCGTGTTCATGTTTGTCTCCGTGTTCATGTCAGCTGCGGTCGATCGGTTCGCCGAGCAGCTCGGTCAGCAGTTCCTGCTCTTCGCCATAGCGGGTCACCCTGGTGGCGCGCGCGTAGTCCTTGATGTCGCGCGGATCGTGCTTGCCCGGGGTCCAGGTCGGGTATTTGTGGCGCAGGCCGGCGTCGACCGCGAGGTCGGCACCGGTCATGCAGATCGACTCGTCGGACGCGAGGAAGACCGTGGCCCAGGCCATGTCGGCCGCGCGCGGGAAGCGCCGCAGCGGCAGCTGGTCCAGGTATTCCTGGCGCGAGTAGAAGCCGCGGCGCTCCGGCTGGACCCAGTCCGGATCGAACATCTCGTCCTTCATCGTGGTCCACAGCTGGTGCTCCATCGAGCAGGGCGTGACGGTGTTGACGCGGATGCCGTGGTGCGCTAGGTCCATCGCCGCCGAACGGGCAAAATTGAGCAGGCCGGCCTTCGCCGCGCAGTAGGAAGCGCCGTCGGCCTCGCCGAAATGGGCGGCGGTCGAGAGCAGGTGGATGATGCTGCCGCGCGCGCCGCAGGCGAGCATGGCGCGCGCCCCGTGCTGGGTGGTCAGGAGGCCCGCGGTGGCAAAGCTGGCGACCGAATCGTTCCAGTCCTCGTGCTGCATGCCGAGCACGTCGTCCCAGTGCACGCGGCCGGCCATGTTCACCACGATGTCGAGGCGGCCGTAGTGTTCGACGGTGGCCGCGACGATGCGCGCCACGTCGGCATCGCTGCGGGCGTCGCCCGCCTGGGCCATCGCTTCCCAGCCGCGCTCGCGGATGAAGGCGACGGTCTCGTCGGCGGCGGCTTGCCTGATGTCGCTGACGCAAACCCGGGCGCCTTCGCGGGCCAGGAAATGGGCGATGGTGCCGCCGATGTTCGGCCCCGCGCCGAATACGATCGCTACTTTGTTCTTGAGTCTGTCCATGGTGTTCAGTTCGTCTCCGGTTCTTCGGGCAGCAGTTCCCTGCTGTCAACGTAGAGCATTGTTAGCCCTCGCCTGAAGCGATACAAGACGAATACCTTCAAAGCTAATATGCAAAAACCGCATGAATTGGGTAGACCGCCGGCGGCCGGCGCTACACGCCGAAAGCTGCTTAAAGTTCTTGAATTGTGATTCTAGAGCGGTTAATCTAAACCGCAACAGCCGCCGCCACGAACGCGGCGCGACCCTCTTCATGACGAGACAGTGAGACCTTATGCAAGCCCCTACCCCAGCAAGGCAAATCGACGGCACCCGTTTTCGCGAGGTGCTCGGCAGCTACCCGACCGGCGTCGCCATCGTCACCTGCATCGACGAGCACGGCGTGCCGGCCGCGATGGTGATCGGCTCCTTCACCTCGGTCTCGCTCGAGCCGCCGCTGATCGCCTACCTGCCGATGAAGACCTCGCGCACCTTTGCCCGGATGCGCGGCGCCGCCAGCTTCTGCGTGAACATCCTGGCCGCCGACCAGGAAGCCGTGTGCCAGCACTTCGCCTCCCCGCTCGAGGACAAGTTCGCCGGCCTGGCCTGGCACCCCAGCCCGGCCGGCAACCCGGTGCTCGACGGGGTCGTGGCCTGGATCGACTGCGACTACGCGAGCGTCACCGAGGCGGGCGACCACTACATCGTGCTGGGCGGGGTGCTCGACATGCAGCTCGAGCGCGATACCGCGCCGCTGCTGTTCTTCCAGCGGGGATACGGGCGCTTTTCGCCGGGTTCGCTGGTGGCCGCGGCCGAGCGTGAAACCATCGAGGCGGTACGCCTGGCCGAGATCGGCCGCACCGAGATGGAGGCCGTGGCGCACGAGCTGAACGCCGAGTGCAGCCTGGTGGCGGCGGTCGGTGGCGATGTCGTGTATGTGGCGGTGGAGAACAGCTCGCCGCACTGGCGCCTGCGCAGCCGGCTCGGTTTCCGCGTGCCCTGCGCCCCGCCGCTGGGCCCCCTGTTCGTCGGCCATCCGGGCGCGCCGCCCGAGTCCGAATGGCTCAAGCGCCTCGGCCGCGCCGACCAGGAGACCCTGGACCGCTCGCTGGCCCAGCTCGAACGGGTGCGCCGCCGCGGCTGGTCGATCTCTCTGCGCGGCAAGGACGACGGCGAGGCCATGGACGAGCTGGTCGCCCTGTATTCGAACCCGCACCGCACCCCGGGCCAGGAGCGCCGCCTGCTGGCGGCCGCCAAGGAGCGCGCCGAACTGCACGAGCCGGAGGACCTGCAGGACGACCAGAGCTACGATGTGCTGCATCTGTCGGTCCCGGTGCGCAATGCGGCGGGCGAGGTGCTGCTGGTGCTGCGCCTGAGCGCCCTGCCCTGCGGGACGCGCCTGCCCGAGATCTGCCGCTGGCTGGCGCGCCTGCAGCAGGCCGCGGCCAGCCTGGAAGAACGCTTCGCCGGCCGCCAGCTGCTGCGCGCCTGAGCCCGACGGCATGGCATGGCGGGCGCGGATGTACACTGGCGCCTTTGTGCGTGCCACCAACCACGATTGCTGAACCAGTATGGAAATTAGCCAGATCCGCCATTTCGTGCGCATCGCCGAAACCGGCAGTTATATCAAGGCAGCGGACCTGCTCAACATCGGCCAGTCGACCCTGAGCCGCCAGGTGCGCGCGCTCGAGGTCGAGCTGCGCGCCAGCCTGTTCTACCGCCACGGCCGCGGCGTGCTGCTGACCGAGGCCGGCAAGAAGTTCCTCGAATACGCGCGCGGCGTGCTGCACCTGATGGACGCGGCCGCGATCGCGGTGCGCGATTCCGAGTCGTCCTACTCGGGCCAGCTGGCGATCGGCATGGCGCCGAGCATCGGGCGCGCCTGCATCCCGGTGCTGCTGCCGCAGCTGACCCAACTCTTTCCGCGGGCCGCGATCAGCGTCGTCGAAGGCCTGTCCGGCACCCTGTACGACGCGGTCCTGCTCGGCCAGCTGGACCTGGCCCTGCTGTACAACCCGGCCGCCTCGCCCAACATCAAGATCACCCCGATCGTGTCGGAACCCCTGTACCTGATCGGCCCCGCGCCGGTCGGCCTTGATCCGGACTGCGTCACCCTGGCCGAAGTGGCGGCCCTGCCGCTGATCCTGCCGCACGGGAACCACTCGGTGCGGGTCGCGGTCGAATCGGCCGCCGCCCGCCTCGGCCTGGGCGTCAACGTGCGCCTGCAGGTCGACGCCTCCCACTCGACCATGGAACTGGTGGCCCAGGGCATGGGGTATTCGATCATGCCGCGCCTGGTCGAGCGCGAGGCGCACCTGCCGCCCCTGTGCTGGCAGAAGATCGCATCGCCCGCCCTGGAAACCACGCTCAGCATGGTGCTGCCGGCCCAGCAGCCGAGCAACCCCCTGGTGGTGGCCGCGGCCGAGGTGGTGCGGACCGGCCTGGGCAGCCTGCTGGGCGGCGCCCCGGCGCCGGCGCCGCTCAGCTGACCCGTAACTCGGCCGCCGGCGCCGCCCGGCAGGCCGGCCCCGGAGCGGCGCGCAGCGCGTCCAGGTGCAGGCTCACCACGTGCTCGCCCATGGCAACCAGGTCGAACGAGGCCGGCGCCAGCAGCCAGGCCCGCACCAGCCCGTCGATGATCGCCCACAGGCCGAAAGCGGCGGCGCGCGGCTCGACATCCGGCCGCGCCTGGCCGCCGGCGGCGGCCAGCCTGATGCGGCTCTCGGCGGCGGCCATCCAGCGCTCCGCCACCTGGGCACAGCGCATGCGCACCGAGCTCATTTCGTCGACGAATTCGATTTTCAGGGTCGCGATCTCGAACACGGCGCGCGCTTGCGGGTCGTCCTGGGTCAGCCGGAACACCTGGCCGGCATAGCCGGCCAGGGTGCCGAGCGGGTCGCGCCCGCAGGGTTCTTCCAGCAGGCGCATGGCCGACTCGAGCGGCGTCGCGGCGCGCTGCATCATGGCGTCGAACAGCGCCGCCTTGTCCTCGAAATGCCAGTACACGGCGCCGCGCGTCACCCCTGCGCGTTCGGCGATATGGTAGAGCGTCGTGCGCGACACGCCCTGGCTCAGGAACAGCAGCGCGGCGCTGTCGAGGATGGCGTCGCGCGTCGCCTGCGCTTCAGCCTTGGTGCGGCGCGCCATCGTCCCCTCCACGATCAAGCCGCTCAGCCATGGCGGATCCCCTGGCGCGCCGGCGCCTGCCGTGCCGCTGCCGGGCGGCGCAGGCCCGCGGATCCGGGCCGCGCGCCGACGTCGAGCCAGCAGGCCAGGGCCGGCAGCAGGAACACGGCGCCGAGCAGGTTCACGAGGAACATGAAGGCCAGCAGGATGCCCATGTCGGCCTGGAATTTCAGGGCCGAGAAGGCCCAGGTGCCGACCCCGAGCGACATCGTGATCCCGGTGAACACGGCGGCCGTCCCGCGCTGGCGCATGGCTTCGTAGAAGGCCAGGCGCAACGAGGCGTTGCGGTGCGCGATCTCGTGCTGCATGCGTTCGTACAGGTAGATGCCGTAGTCGACCCCGACGCCGACGCCCAGCGCGATCACAGGCAGCGTCGACACCTTGAGGCCGATCCCGAGCAGCGCCATCAGCGCGTTGCACAAGATCGAGACCAGCATCAGCGGCACGATGATGCAGACCACGGCCTTCCAGGAGCGGAAGCTGAGCCAGCACAGCAAGGCGATGGCGCCGAAGATCGCGCCCAGCATCTGGACTTCGGCGCGCTCGACGGCCTCGTTGGTGGCGATCGCGATGCCGGCATTGCCGCCGGCCAGGCGGAAACGTACCTGCGGGGTGCGGTCGGCGGCGATGAACTTGCGGATTTCGCCGACCACGTGCTTGAGGGTCGCGTCCTGGTGGTCCTTCAGGTAGACCGTCAGGTGGATCGAGCCGCAGCCTTCGGTGTTGAGCCCGAGCTCGGGGTTGGCGACGCGGGCGCCGGTGCGCAGGGCGGCCTCGCTGCGCTGCAGCGTGGCCCAGCGCGGATTGGCCTCGTTGTTGGCGGCAATCGCCAGCTTGGCCAGGCCCGCCACGGTCGTCACCGAGCGCACGCCCTCGATGCCGCGCACGAAGAAGTCGAAGCGGTCGACCGCGTTCATGACCGGCCAGCGCAGGCAGGCCTCCTCCATGCCCTGCGTTTCGAGGTAGACCGAGAGCGTGTCCATCCCGATCGAGTAATTGCGCACGATCTGCTCGTTGTCCCGGTTGTAGCGCGAGTCGGCGCGCAGTTCCGGCACGCCGGCCCCGATGTCGCCGGTCTGCAGGTGGCGCGAATACACGGTGCCGGCGGCGAGCAGCAGCAGCGACCCGGCCAGGGTCCAGAGGGCGACGCGCGGCTCGGCGCAGGCGGAGACCGCCCACCAGCCGCGGTGGCGCGCGCCCTGTGCCGCCTGTGCCGCCGCCGTGGCCAGCCTGGCCGGCGCCGGACGCAGCCAGGACAGCACGATCGGCAGCAGCATCTTGTTGGTGGCGATCATCAGGAGCACGCCCAGGCAGGCGGTAACCCCCAGCTCGTGCACGATCGGGATATCGATCAGCATGATCACCATGAAGCCCAGCGCATTCGTCAGCAGGGCCAACGAGCCCGGGATGGCCAGCTTGCGGAAGGCGTACTCGGCGGCGCGCTCCGGCGCCTGGCCGGCCAGCACTTCCTGCTTCCAGGCGTTGGTCATCTGCACCGCGTGCGAGACGCCGATCGAGAAGATCAGGAAGGGCACCAGGATCGACATCGGGTCGATCCCGAGGCCGATCAGGGGCAACAGGCCGAGCAGCCACACCACCGGCAGCAGCGCCACCAGCAAGGCCACCACGGTGAGGCTCTTCGAGCGGGCGTACAGCCACAGCAGCAAGGCGGTGACGGCAAAGGCGATGGCGAAGAAGGAGACCACCGTCACCAGGCCGTCCATCACGTCGCCGACCACCTTGGAAAAGCCGATGATCTGGATGTCGACCTGCTCGCCCGAATACTTGGCGCGGATCTGCTCGAGCTTGCGCGCCACTTCGCGGTAGTCGAGCTTCTCGCCGGTCTGGGGATCGGTCTCGAGCAGGTCGGCCTGGACCAGCGCCGACTTCAGGTCGTTGGCGACCAGGCGCCCGACCACGCCCGACTTGGCGATGTTCGAGCGCACCTGGCGCAGTCCCTCGGCATCGGCGACGAAATGCGAGGGCACCACGACCTCGCCGACGAAGCCGTCCTCGGTGACCTCGATGTAGCGCACGTTCGCGGTGAACAGCGAGAACACGTGGCCGCGGCTCACGCCGGGCGTGAAGAACACGTCGTCGGTGACGCCCTGCAGGGTCTTGAGGAAGGCCGGGTTATAGATGTCGCCCTGGCCCTTCCAGCGCACGCTCACAAGCACCCGGTTGGCGCCGGAATACACGTTGGCGTACTGCTGGAAGGCGGCCATGTACTCGTGCTTGTGCGGAATCAGCTTGTTGAAGCCGGGGTCGAGATGGGTGCGCGTGGCCGACAGCCCGAGGCCGATCGTGACCAGCACGAACAGGAAGGCCAGCGGCTTGCGCCAGCGGATCAGGGCCGAGGCGATGCGCGCGACCGTGGTATCGAGACGGGAAACGGGGGGCAGCGTGCTCATTTCGACCTTCCTGGAGTGGATTGCGCGACCAGGGCCGCGGTGCCGGCACTGGCCGGCGGATGGCTGCGCATGCCCGCGTCGCTGGCAAGCATCCAGCGTCCGTCGGGCAGCAGGGCGATGTCGGTGAACGTCGCGCGCCCGCCGGACACGGCGACCCGGAAGCTGCGTCCGTCGTCGCGGCTTTCGAGCACGGTCCCGCCCTGCCCTGCCAGCAGCAGGCGGCCGTCCGGCGCCACCGCATGGCCGAAAGTCGAGACCGGCGCCGGGACGCTGGCCTGCGCCCAGGTGCGGCCGTCGTCGGCGCTCCTGAACACGTTGCCGCGCATGCCGTACACGACCCAGGTCGACTGCCCGAGGCGCGCCGCGCCATAGAACGAGCCCTTGTAGAACGGCGCCACGGCCTCCCAGCCGGCGCCGCCGTCGGCCGAGCGCAGCACCAGGCCGCGTTCGCCCACGATCAGCCAGTGGCGGCCGTCGGCGGATCCGGCGATCCGGTTCAGGTGGCGGTCCTCCACGCCCTCGAGGGCCAGGCGGCGCCAGCTCTTGCCGTCGTCGTCCGAGGCGAGCGCGCGGCCGAAGGCGCCGACCGCGATCCAGCGTCCGGGCGCGAGGCTGGCCACGCCCATCAGCGGCTCGCCGTTTTCCTGGTCGAAGGCCTGCTCGCGCCAGCGCTGTCCGCCGTCCTCGCTGCGCAGGATCCAGCCCTCGTGGCCGACCGCGATGCCGGTCGGGCTGCCGGCCGGGTTGCCGCTCGTGCCTGCAGAGAAGGCGATCTGGGTGATCATGGCCTGGCGCTGGGCCGAGAGCGCGGCCGGGCGCCAGTGGCGGCCCCGGTCGGCGCTGAGCATGAGCTGGCCGAACTCGCCGCCGGCGACGTGGCCGGCGCGCGCGGCGGCGATGCTGTTCACGTGCATGCGGTCGATCGGTCTTGCCGTATCGGTGGTGGGGCGCACGGCGCGCGGCGAAAAGGCGTAGGCCGCAGCAGCCATGACGACTGCCGCAACGGCGACCCCAACTGGCGTTCGCATGGTTTGTCTCCTTTTTTATTGCCGCGGCTTCAAATGGCGCGGCTTGATGCGATTCTTGACTTTTGGGGGGAAATAACATCGTCCGAAAGGGTTAAGCGTGCGCCGGCATCGAGCTTCGCTTAATCCTTTTGGACGATGGCGCGGCTTGGCCGGCTGGCAAAATGGAATGGCTGAAAAGGCGATGCGTTCCCGTTTCCGGGGAAATCCACGATACGGACAGTGAAGGAAGCAGATGGGACTCAAAGGACAGGCAGCCGTCGTCGGCGCCGCACAATACAAACCAGAAAAATACGCCACCGCGCCGCGCATGTTCCACCTCGAACAGGTCGCCGACCTGGCCGGACAGGCGCTGCAGGACGCCGGCCTCGAGCTGCAGGACATCGACGGCCTGGTGGTGCAAGGGCCGCAGTTCCACGAGGCCAGCATGTTCGTGCCCGCGATGGTCGGGGAGTACCTCGGGCTCCAGCTCGACTTCGCCGAGGTGATCGACCTGGGCGGCGCCAGCGGCGTCGGCATGCTCTGGCGCGCCGCCGCGGCGATCGAGCTTGGCATGTGCAACACGGTGCTGTGCGTGATTCCGGCGCGCCTGGCGCCGGTCGGCACCCAGGACGACCACGCGCTGCAGGTGATGAAGGCCTCGCGCTTCGGCGGCCACAGCACCCACTTCGGGGCGCCCGAGGCGGAGATGGATCTCCCCTACGGCCACATGGCGCAAAACACCGGCTACGCGATGATCGCCCAGCGCTACGCGGCCGTCCACGGCTATGACGCCGCCGCGCTGGCGCGCATCGCCGTCGACCAGCGCTTCAACGCCTGCCACAACCCGCAAGCCCTGTTCCACGGCCAGCCGATCACGGTCGAGGACGTGCTGGCTTCGCGGATGGTGGCCGAACCGCTGCGCATGCTCGAGATCGTCATGCCGGTGGCCGGCGGCGCCGCCGTCATCGTCACCCGCGACGACATCGCGCGCCGCTGCCGGCACCGTCCGGTGCACATCGTCGGCTGCGGCGAGCACGTGCAGTCGAAATCCCCGACCTATGCGCGCGACATGCTGGCCACACCGATCGGCCCGGCTTCGCGCAAGGCCTTCGCGATGGCCGGCGTGCGCCCGGCGGACGTTCACATGGCCCAGGTCTACGACTGCTACACGATCACCGTGATGCTCACGCTCGAAGACGCCGGCTTCTGCGAAAAGGGCCGCGGCATACAGTTCCTGCGCGAGCACGACTTCACTTTCAAGGGAGACTTCCCAATGAACACCCATGGCGGACAACTCAGCTTCGGCCAGACCGGCACCGCCGGCGGCATGACCCAGGTGATCGAGGCCCTGCACCAGGTGCAGGGCCGCGCGGGCGCGCGCCAATTGGCACGCCACGACCTGGCCTACGTCTCGGGCACCGGCGGCGTGATGAGCGAACAGGGCGCCTTGATCCTGCGCGGAGCGTGAACATGGACTGGAACAAACCCTTGCCCCAGCCGACGCCGATGTCGGCACCCTTCTGGGACGGCCTCAAGGAGCACCAGGTGCGCCTGCAGCAGTGCGGCGCCTGTTCGCACTGGATCTTCTTCCCGCGCGCGCACTGCCCGCGCTGCGCCTCGACCGACTTGAGCTGGCGCCCGATCGACGGCACCGGCGTGGTCTATACCTATACCGTGGCGCGCGTGCCGACCCTGCCCGAGTTCGCCGACGAGATGCCGCAGATCCTGGCCGTCGTCGAGTTCGACGAAGGTCCGCGCCTGAACACCACCCTGGTCGGCGTCGCCGAGACCGAGCTGCGGGTCGGGATGCGCGTACGTCCCGTGTTCGACGAGCGTCCGGGTACGGCAACCCTGCTGCGCTTCACGCCCGAAGGCTCGGCGCACCCGGGCGTGATCGCGGCCGGCGCGGCGAGCCAGGATGCAGAACCCGCGCCGCAGCCGGACGCCACTCCGCGGCGCCAGGTCTCGTGCAAGGACCTCGATGCGATGGCAGCGCTGGTCTCGACCGAGTTCTCGGCGTGGTCGAATACCTTCACCGTCACCCAGGAGCTGATCGACCAGTTCGCGGCACTGTCGGGCGACGACTACTGGATCCACACCGACCCGGTCAAGGCGCGCGCGCAAAGCCCCTTCGGCGGCACCATCGCCCACGGCGCCCTGGTCCAGGTCCTGATCAGCCGCCTGGTGCTGCCGATGGACTTCGAGATCACCGGTTTCAACAACATGGTGAACTATGGGTCCGACCGCCTGCGCTTCGCCACCCCGGTGCCGGCCGGCGCGCGCATCCACGCGCGCTACCGCGTCAAGTCCGTGGAACGGGTCAAGAGCGGGGTCCAGCTGACGATGGAGATCAACATCCACGTGGTCGGCCAGGACCGCCCCTCGGTCGTCAACGACCTCGTCATCCTCTACATGTAAGCAGCCGGCCCGGATCGCCCGCCCAAGGCGATCCTGGCTGACCCCTCGTCCAGCCACCCTCTTTATCGACAGGAACGCGCACCGTGACCCAGCCTACTCCACCCGATGCACCCGACGCACCCGACCACCAACGCCGCCGCCTGCTCGCGGGCGGCACCCTGGCCGCCGGCGCGGCCCTGCTGCCCGCGTTCGCGCGTGCGGCGAAGTCAGCCCCTGGCGGCGCCATCAGCGCCGCCGACTACTTGGCGCTCGACGCCAGCGCCATGGCCGAGGCGGTACGGCGGCGCCAGCTCAGCGCTTCGGAGCTGATGGCGGCCGCGATCGCGCGCTGCGATGCGGTCAACCCCGCCGTGAATGCCGTCGTCATGCGTCACGACGAGCGCGCGCGTGCCCGGCTGGCGGCGGGCGCCGGCAGCAAAGGCGCCCTGGCCGGCGTGCCGATGCTGATCAAGGACCTGCAAACCCACGTGGCCGGCACCGTCACGACGAACGGCAGCCGGCTGTTCCGCGATGCCCCGCCCTCGAAACGCAGCAGCACCATCGTCGAACGCTACGAAGCGGCCGGCTCCGTCGTGTTCGGCAAGACCGCGTCGCCCGAATTCGGCATGACCACCACCACGGAATCGCGCCAGTGGGGCCAGACCCGCAACCCGTGGAACCTGAAATACAGCGTCGGCGGCTCGTCCGGCGGCGCGGCCGCCGCGGTGGCGGCCGGCATCGTTCCGGCCGCCCACGCCACCGACGGCGGCGGCTCGATCCGGATCCCCGCCTCGTACTGCGGCCTGTTCGGCCTGAAGCCGAGCCGTTACCGCACCCCGGCAGGGCCGCATCGCTTCGAGGGCTGGTTCGGCGCCAGCGTCGGCCACGTGGTATCGCGCAGCGTGCGCGATTCGGCGCTGCTGCTCGACGTCAGCCAGGGCCATGAAGCGGGCAGTCCGTACTGGAGCGCGCCGCTCGAACGGCCCTTCGTCGCCGAACTCAAGCGCGCGCCCGGCAAGCTGCGGGTCGCCCTGGTAGACCAGTCGCTGACCGGCACGCCGCTCGATCCGCAGATCCGCCGCACCCTCGACGACACCGTGCGCCTGCTCCTCGGGCTGGGCCACGACATCGAAGCCGAGCGCTTCGGCCTCGATGCCGGCCAGTTGTTCGGCGCGCACGGCGCGGCGGTGAGCGCGGCCCTGGTCACCACCGTCCGCGACCGCGAAAAAGAGCTCGGCCGCGCCTTCGTTGCCGACGAACTGGAGATGGTCACGCAGCACGTGCTGCGCAACGGAACCGGCGTCACCGGCGAAGCGCTGTACCGCGCCCGCCAGGGCTTCGAGAACGTCACGATGGGGATGGAGAGCCTGCTGGCGAAATACGATGTGATCCTGTCGCCGGTCACCGCCACCCTCACCCCGGTCCTGGGCGCACTGTCGCTCGACCAGCCCTACGAAACCTACGCGCGCGCCGCGATGGGCAGCGCGGCCTTCACCATCCCGGCCAATGTCGGCGGCCAGCCGTCGATGTCGGTGCCGCTCGGCTGGAGCGACGAAGGCCTGCCGATCGGCATGATGTTCACCGCACGGCTGGGCGCCGAAGGCCTGTTGTTCCGCCTTGCCGCCCAGCTCGAGCGCGAGCGTCCATGGGAGCGCCGGCGCGCCCCGCTGGCCTGACAGCGCAGTTGCGGCGCTTCCTCCGGAGGCGCCGCGCCTTCCTCGCTTACGTCCCCATCGTCCCCGCCCCGCTTCGCCTGCCGCCCCCTGAAAACGTCCAGGCCCGCCCGATCTGCATCGGGCGGGCCTGGAGTCCTTGCGGGAGGGTGTGCCTCAGAACGCGTACTTCACCACCATCGAAAGCTGGTCGCGGTCCGTCAGCAGGCGGTTGCTGACCAGGTTCAGGTCCGGCTTGCCGAAGAAGCCGAGGTAGGTGAGGTTGACCTGCAGGTTGCTGTTGTAGGTGAAGGTGGCGCCCAGGCTGGCGCGCTTGTCGCCCTCCCCGCCCACGCCGCCGAGCAGGGTGCGGCCCTGGATCTGCTGCGAGTAGCTCACCGGCACCGTCAAGTCCCAGCCGTTGAAGATGCCCGGATAGCCCAGCACCAGCTGGGCCGTCGCGGCCAGGCCGAAACGCGTGAAGCTGAGCGCGTCGGTGGCCGGGAAGGCGGCCGCGGCAGCCCCGAGCGCCTCGACGCCGGGCGCCTTGCGCGGCTCGACGTTCGACACCCGCACCGCGGCCACCTCGCCCAGCAGCTGCATCGAATCGGCGAAGGAGGTGCGGCCGATGTTCGCGAAGCTGCTGATGTTGAGCTGGGTGGTGTCCGAGCGGGTCGGGTTCACCAGGGTCGCGCGCGTGGCCGGGTTGACCACCGTGTTCACCAGCGCCGGCGCGCCACGCTTGTGCGACAGCTCGGCGGCCAGGGTCGCGCTGCCGAAGGTGGTCGACAGGGTCGCGCCGAGCAGCTTGATGTCGTCGAAATAATGGATCCGGTACGAGCTGGTGAAGGGATTGATCTCGGTGATCGGGCTGCGGTCGTGGTAGTTCAGGTAATACAGGCCGACTTCGGTCTGGTCGGTCGCCCGGAAGCGCGAGCCGACGCCCCACTGGCCCCGCTTGTCCGGCAGGATGTCCGGGCCGCGCAGGCCGAAGCTGCAGCGGTCGTTGACGTAGATGCTCAGGCAGGTCGCGCCGGGGCCGACGCCGTCCGAGGTGCTCAGGTAGGAGCCGGTGGCCGGCGCCAGCGTCGGATGGAAGCTGTACTGCGCATGGGCCAGCAGGGTCCAGCGCGGCGTCACCTCGACCGAGGCCGAGACCTGGTCTTCCGGCAGCAGCTGGTCCTTGGTTTCGGTGCCCGGGATCCCGGTCTTGGTGCCGTCGGCCGGCCCCTGGGCCAGCGAAATACTCGGGAAGAACAGGGCTTCGCCCCAGGAGACGACGTGGCGGCCGGCACGCACCGTGGCGCGGCTGCCCTCGCCGAACTCGAAGGCGGTGTAGGCGTAGGCGTCGAGCACCCGGCTGTAGCCGCCGTGGTAGCGCCGGGTGGCCTCGGTGAAGCGGTTGACCGGCCCCGGCTTGTTGACCGGGCCCGTGTTGTCGTTCTCGGTGCGGTAGACGCGGTCATAGAAGGTGCTGCCGGAGAGGACGAAGCCGCTCTCGCCGTACGACAGCGTCGACTCGAGCAGCAGCGCGGCGCGGTTGGCGGTGAGCGCATGCTTCTTGAAGTTGTTGTCGCCGTCGTTGCTGCCGGCGGACGCTGCCAGCACCGGGTCTGGATCGTGGAGCCGGGCCGCCAGCGTGTAGGAGGTGTTGGCGCGCCAGTCCAGCTTGAGGCCATTGGGGAACTGGATCGCCTCGCCGGCGACGGCGGAGCCGCCGGCGCACAGGGCGAGGACCGCGGCCGCGACCGGACCGGGCTGCTTACGGATGTTCATGGGCGTCTCTTTTCTTGTCGTCATGGGATCAGTTGCCGGCCGAGCGCGCCGCTTCCGGCGTGAACATCGACGGTTTCAGGTCGCCGCGGTTCAGGATCGGGCCCAGCTTGGCTTCCTGGAACAGGTTGTAGCCGACATAGCCGCCCGAATTCAGGTCATGGTAGAAGCTGGTGCCGGCATGCCAGGCCTGCATGTCGTAGGCGTAGTAGTAATTGATCAGCGCGTGCTGCCACAGCTTGCCGCGGCCGTCGTAGTAGTCGGCCATGACCGCATGCCAGGTGTCCTCGTCCAGGTACAGGACGCGCTTGGCGTACAGGTGGCGGTAGCCCTGCTTCAGGTTCGCTTCCACCACCCACACCCGGCGCAGCTCGTAGCGCATGTAGTCCGGGTTGGCATGGCCCGGCTTGATCAGGTCTGCATACTTGATGGTATTGCCGTGGATCTTGTAGCTGTTGGCCGGGATGTAGAGCTCCTGCTTGCCGACCAGCTTCCAGTTGTAGCGCTCGGGCGAGCCGTTGAACAGGCGGTCGGAGTCGATCGTCATCTTGCCGCCGCTGCCGTTGAGCGGCTGGTCGAAGCCGTATTCGGGCACCTGGCGCACGCGGCGCGTGCCCGGATCGTAGGACCAGGCCAGGCGCTTGCCCTTGGCGAAATTGACCGGTTCCGACGAGACGCTGATGATGCCTTTCTCGCGCTCCGGCAGCAGGGTCAGCGAGCGCGTCATGGCCTGCACGCCCTCCATCGGCTTGCCGAGCTGGTCGGGCATGTTGACGATGCTCAGGCTGCGGTTCCAGCCCCGGCCCCAGGTAATCTTGCCGTTCGGGTCGACGTTGGCGAAGTCGCGGGTGATGTCCTCGTTGTAGGCGCGGTAGGGATAGGTGTGGTTCATCACGGCTTCGTCGCCGCTCTTGGCGATCGGGAACGGCACCGCCCCCTTCAGGCCGGTGAAGCCGAGGCCGCCGTCGGTCATCTCGGCCTCGGTCGCATTCTTCTTCGCGATCGCGCACACGCCGTCCGGATAGCGGAAATCGCGGTGCCCCGGATAGACCGGGATGCGGAAGCTGGCCGGGTATTTGGCGAACATCGCCTTCTGGCCGTCGCTCAGCCGGGACGCGTATTGGGCCATGTTGGCCGCGGTGATCGTGTACAGCGGCTTCTCGCTCGCGTAGGGATCGACCGGGTGCTGGCCGACATTGGGCTTGTAGGCGATGCCGGGCGGCGTGCCCAGCCACTTGCCGGAAAATTCCGGGATCGAGCCGTCCTTGTTGGCAGCCTTTTCGGCGCCCACGCAAGTGAGGTCCTTGCCCAGCTTCTCGGCCTCGGCGGCCGTGACCTTGGCCGCGGCCAGTCCGGAATACAGCAAGGCGGTCGCCGCAAGGGGCGCGATCAACAACATTTTATTCATGCTTGTCTCCTGTTACCTGCACAATCAATCGGGGGGAAACCGGTAGTGCGTACGCTGCCGCCGTGCCTGTCCTTGGCGGGGTTTCTGGTGGAATCGGCAGGCCCATTGTCAAAGCACATCGGGGCCGGCATCATCGTCTGTTTGAACTACGCTGCTTGTGCGAGGCGGCGCCGCACGCGCTTGCCTTCCGGCGTCGTCCGGATGGACGATTACCGGCGCGCGCGCGCGGGACCATAATCGTGCAGGGGGCCGCGCGGCCCGCATCCAGACAGAACAACAGGAGACAACATGGCAGTCCAGGAATACGCACACCTGCTCTCGGCCGGGCGCATCGGCAAGCTCGCACTGCGCAACCGCATCATCGTCACCGCCATGGGGGTCAACCTGGCCGAACCCGACGGCACCTGCGGCGAACGCATGCGCGCCTACCACGAGGAACAGGCCAGAGGCGGCGCCGCCCTGGTCAACACCGGCACGGCCGGCGTGGCCTGGCCGGTGGGCGGCAACATGCCGAACCAGGTCGCGCTCTCGGACGACCGCTTCATTCCGGGCCTGGCCGCGGTGGTCGACGCGGTGCATGCGCACGGCGCCAAATTCTCGGTGCAGCTGCACCACGCCGGCCCGGTGGCGATGCAGGACATGGTGGACGGGCGCCCGGTCTGGGTGCCCTCGCTGCCGGCGATGCCGACGCGCGACTTCACCCAGGCCTTCCTGCTCGAAGAGCTGGCAGCGGCGCCCTTCAGCAAGATCGGCGCCTTCACCTACCGGGTCATGACGCGCGAGGACATCGCGCTGGTGGTCGGGCAGTTCGCCGCCGCCGCCGTGCGCGCCCAGCGCGCCGGCGCCGACGGCGTCGAAATCCACGGCGGCCACGGCTACCTGCTGTCGGCCTTCGTCTCGCCGAAATCGAACAAGCGCGGGGACGAATACGGCGGCTCGCTGGAAAACCGCACCCGCTTCCTGCTGGAGACCATCCGCGCCGTGCGCGCGGCGGTCGGCCCGGATTTCGCCGTCTGGTGCAAGCTCGACGCCTGCGAGCGCGGCGTCGACAACGGCATCACGGAAGCCGACGCCCAGGCCACCGCGCGCATGGCCCAGGAGGCGGGCGCCGACGCCATCACCGTCACCGCCTACCACGACGCCACCCAGGGCAAGCTGCATTCCGGCTCGCATACGCCGCAGGAGCCGGGCATCAACCTGCCGGCCGCCGCCGCGATCAAGGCCGTGCTCGACATCCCCGTGATCGCCTCGGGCCGGGTCGATCCCGAGGTGGGCGACGCCCATATCGCCGACGGCTCGGTCGACTTCATCGCCATGGGGCGCAAGCTGCTGGCCGACCCGGGACTGCCGAACAAGCTGGCCGCCGGCCGCGCGGCCGACGTCCTGCCCTGCATCTACTGCTATACCTGCATCAGCGCGATCTACACGGGCGACCCGGTGCGCTGCGCCGTCAACCCGCGCACCGGTTTCGAATACGTGGTGGCGCCGCCGCGCAGCAGCGCGCGGCGCCGGGTGGTCGTCGTCGGCGGCGGGCCGGGCGGCATGGAAGCGGCGCGCCGCCTCGCCGAGGCCGGCCAGCAGGTGATCCTGCTCGAACGCGGCAACCGCCTCGGCGGCACCCTGCAGTTCGCCGCCCTCGGCTACGCCCCCAACGAGCGCCTGCTGGCCTGGCTGCGGCGACAGGTCGACCTGCTCGGGATCGAGGTGCGCCTGAATACCGAGGCGACGCCCGCCCTGATCCGCTCGCTCGAGCCGCAGGCGGTGGTGGTGGCCAGCGGCGCCGTGCGCGACCTGCCGTCGCTGCCGGGCGCGGACCGGACCCACGTCCTGAGCGGGGACGACATGCGCGCCCTGATCCTGGGCGAGGACTCGGCCGCCCTCAAGCGCAAGGTCGGCTGGGCCGCGCGCATGGCCACCAAGCTGGGCGCCGCCACCGGCGTCTCGGCCAACCTGGACATGGTGCGCAAGGCCAGCCACCAGTGGATGCCGCTCGGGAAACGGATCGTCATCGTCGGCGGCGAACTGGTCGGGCTGGAGCTGGCCGAATTCCTGGCCGAGCGCGGCCGCAGCGTGAGCGTGGTCGACGATTGCGCGCGCCTCGGCGCCGGCCTGACCGTGGTGCGCCGCATGCGCCTGCTGGAGGAACTCGCCGAGCACGGGGTCGGCCTGCACGCGGCGGCGAGCAGCATCCGCATCGACAGCGATGCGGTGCGCTTCCTCGACAGCAGGAAGGCCGAACGCGCGCTCGAAGCGGACCACGTGATCGTTGCCAAGGGCGCGCGCGGCGAGCTGGGCCTGGCCGAGGCACTGCGGGCCGAGGGGCTCGCGGTGCATACGGTGGGCGACTGCACGGGGGTGGGGTATATCGAGGGCGCGATGCGCGGGGCGGCTAGCGCTGCGTCGGCGATTCTGGAGGGGTAGGCGGCAGATCGACGTTTACGCGTGGAGTCGGGACTCCACCCTACGAACCGAGGTATACCGTAGGGTGGAGTCCCGACTCCACGCGTTTTTTATAGCGACGGATAATCGGTGTAACCCGCCGGACCCGGCGTGTACAGCAGCTTGCGGTCGAATTTGGCCAGCGCCAACCCCTGGCGCGCACGGGTTACGTAATCCGGATTGCCGATGAAGTGGCGCGCAAACGAAACCGCCGCGCCCTGCCCGGCCGCGAGCGCCTGTTCGGCGCTGGCGCTGTCGAAGCCGTCGTTCAGGATCAGGCGCTCGCCGAAGCACTCGCGCGCCATGGCGAAGGCGTCGATGCCTGGCGTCGGCGCGCGCATCACGTGCAGGTAGGCCAGGCCGAGGGGCGCGGCCTGGCGCATCAGTTCGGCGTGGCTGGCGGCGGAATCGGCATCGACGATGTCGTTGTAGCTGTTGCCGGGATTCAGGCGCAGGCCGACCCGTCCCGGGCCGATCGCCTCGGCCATCGCCGCCAGGCATTCGAAGGCGAAACGGGCGCGCGCCGGCGCCGCGCCGCCGTATTCGTCGCTGCGCAGGTTGGTGCCGGTGCTGAGGAACTGCATCGGCAGGTAGCCGCTGGTGCCGTGCAGCTCGACGCCGTCGAAGCCGGCGGCGCGCGCATTGAGCGCGGCCTGGCGGTATTCCTCGACCACGGCCCGTACCTCGGCCGTGCTCAGGGCGCGCGGCAGGTCGTAGGGCTGCATGCCGGCGCTGTCGGTATAGATTTCGCCGGCGGCGCGCACGGCCGACGGCGCCACCGTCTCGACCCCTTCGGGCTTGATGTGGCGGCTGCCGATGCGCCCGCCGTGCATGATCTGCAGCACGATCTGGCCGCCGCGCGCGTGGACGGCGTCGGTGACGCGGCGCCAGGCCGCCACCTGGGAATCGGTGGCGATGCCCGGCTGGCGACAATAGGCCTGGCCGGCCGCGCTCGGCCAGCTGCCCTCGGCGACGATCAGGCCGGCGTCGGCGCGCTCGGCATAGTACTGGACCATGATCTCGGTCGGGTCGCCGTTCGGCGCGGCGCGGTTGCGCGTCATCGGCGCCATCACGATCCGGTTCGCCAGGCGCAGTTCGCCCAGGCTCACCGGCTGAAACAAATATTCGCTCATTGCCATCCTTTCAGCGCACCCGGATGCGCGGCGCGGGCGTGCCGCGGCGCATGGTGTCGAGGAATTGCTCCAGCGGCGCCGGCGGCGCCACCTGCGGCAGGCTGTCCTTGTCGTGCCGCTCGGCCCAGAATTCCTTCCAGGACGGGAACAGATCGTGGAAGGTGCCCGAGTACGGGGCGCGCCCCGGCCAACGCATCTTCATGTCGCCGATCGGCGGCTTGCTCAGGTCGGTCGCATACCAGTAGCACGGCAGGCGCCGGCGGAAATACCAGACACCGTCGATGCGCTCGTAGTCGTCCCAGTAGAGCATCTGCATGATCACCCATTCGGCGCCGCACTCGTGCTCGTTCTTGGAATACACCACGCCGGTGGCATGGTCGCGGTCCTTGAACTCGATGATGTGCTGGCCGAGGTGGTGCGAGGTGCCGGTGAACTGCTCGCGCAGGGTCTGGTCCTGCCAGGCCTTGAAGTGGGCGCGCCCGACCTTGTCCTTGCCGACCCGGATGTCGGGCGCGAACAGGTTGACGTGGGCATCCATGTCGCGCATGTCGAGCGAGAGCGCGTAGCGGGCGGCGAGCTGGCGGATCGCATCGAGCGATTCGAGGCGCTCGATGCGGGCTTCAACTGTGTCTGGATTCATCATCGTCCTATTCGAGTGCCGTGACCAGGACCGCCGAGCGGCCGCCGTCGACCGGGATCGCCGCGCCGGTCACATACGAGGATTCGTCGCTGGCCAGGAACAGGATCGCGTTGGCGACTTCGCCCGGCTGGCCGACCCGTCCCATCGGGATCAGTTTTTCGGTGTTGCGGCGCGCCTTCTCGTCGGTCAGCATGCCGGCGGTGCCCGGGGTTTCGACCACGGCCGGGATGATCACGTTGACCCGGATGTTGTGCGGCGCGCCTTCCACCGCGGCCACCCGCGAGAAGTTGATGACGGCCGCCTTGGCCGCCGAATAGCCGGCCATCCAGGGCGAGCCGAGGGTGCCGCAGATCGAGGACAGGTTGACGATCGAGCCGCCGCCTTCCTTCATCAGCCTCATGGCGGTGCGCGTGCCCCAGAAGGTGCCGTCGACCGAGGTCGTGAAGTTGGCGCGCCAGTCCTCGGTCGAGATCGAATCGATCGCGCCCCAGGTATAGGCCATCGCATTGTTGACCAGGATGTCGAAGCGGCCGTGGCGCGCGCAGGCGCCTTCGATCGCCGCCACATACTGGGCCTCGTCGCCGACGTCGGCCTGTACCGCCTCGGCCTTGCCGCCCGCGTGCGCGATCTGCGCCACCACTTCGTCGAGCGGTCCCTGGCGGCGCCCGCAGATGACCACGGTCGCGCCTTCCTCGGCGAGGCGGATCGCCGTCGCCTTGCCGATGCCGGTGCCGCCGCCCGAGACGAAGGCGACCTTGCCTTCCAGGCGTTTTGCTGCTGTACTTTGCTGTGTCATTCCACGCTCCTCAGATGAATGCCATGCCGCCGTTGACGGCCACGTTCTGGCCGGTCATGAAGCTGCTGTCCTCGCCCGCCAGGAACAGCGCCACGCGCGCGATCTCTTCCGGCTCGCCCATGCGGCCCAGCGGCACCGCCTTGACGATGGCGTCGGCCCACTCGTCCGGGATGCCGGCCATCATCGGGGTGCGCGTCGGGCCCGGCAGGATGGTGTTGACGCGGATGCCGCTCGGAGCGACTTCCTTGGCCGCGCTGCGGGTCAGGCCCATCACGCCGGCTTTTGAAGCGCAGTAGTGCGAAGGGCCTTCGCCGTTGATCGCCGACGAGCTCGAGATGTTGATCACCGAGCCGCGGGTGGAAGTCGCCTGCATGGTGCGCACGGCTTCGCGCACGCAGTAGAAGGTGCCGGTCAGGTTGACCCCGATCACGCGCGCCCAGTTCTCGTCCGGCGTCTCGGCCAGGGTGTCGAGCGAACCGATGCCGGCGCTGTTGACGACCACGTCGATGCGGCCGTATTTCGCCACCGCTTCGTCGAACACGGCGCGCACGGCGGCGCTGTCGGTGACGTTGACGCTGCGCGCCATCGAGGTGCCTTCCGGGTTGTTCGCGCCGATGGTCTCCTCGACCGCTTCCAGGTTCAGGTCGAGCGCGACCACGATCGCGCCCTCTTCCACGAACAGGCGCGCGATCGAGCGTCCCATGCCTTGCCCGGCGCCGGTCACCAGCGCCACTTTGCCCTTGAGTTTCATTGTCCTGTGTCTCCTGTTGGATGGATTGGAAGGCGGACCGCGCCCGGCGATCCGCTCGATTCAGAGTAGCGGCAAGCGCCGCGCCCACCATCGTCCGATGAGACTAAAGTCGAGACTCGGCCAGGCGCGCGCCGGCGATGCGCGCCAGGTCGCGCTTGACGATCTTGTTCGAGGCGTTCAGCGGGAAGGCGTCGAAGGCCAGCACGTAGCGCGGCACCTTGTAGTTGGCCATGTTGCGGCGCGACCAGGCGACCAGTTCGGCGCCGTCGAGGGTGGCGCCCTCGCGCGCGATCACGCAGGCGCAGCCGACCTCGCCCATGCGCTCGTCGGCGACGCCCACCACCGCGACCTGGGCCACCGCAGGGTGCGCGGCCAGGATGCGTTCGATCTCGGCCGGATAGCAGTTGAAGCCGCCGGCGATGAACATGTCCTTCAGGCGGTCGGTGATACGCAGGTAGCCGCGCTCGTCGAGGACGCCGACGTCGCCCGTATGCAGCCAGCCGTCGGCATCGATCGCCTCGCGCGTGGCCGCCTCGTCCTCGAAGTAGCCCTGCATCACGTGGTAGCCGCGCAGCTGCACTTCGCCCGGCTCGCCCGGCGCCACCGGGCGCCCTTCGGAATCGGCGCAGCGCACCTCGGTGCCGGGCAAGGCCTTGCCGCAGGTGGTGGCGATGGTTTCGGCGCTGTCGGACGGATCGCAGACGGTGGCGCAGCCGCCGCATTCGGTCAGCCCGTAGGCGGTCGTGACGCGCGCGATGCCGAGCTCCTCGCGCATGCGGGTGATCAGGATCGGAGGCACCGAGGACGAGCCGGTGCACGCGCCGCGCAGCGAGCCAAGGTCGAAGGAGGCCAGCTCGGGATGGGCCAACATGCTCAGGAACAGGGTCGGCGGCCCGGGCAGGAAGCTGATGCGGTCGCGCGCGATCCGCTGCAGCATCTCGGTGGCGTCGAACACCTGGCAGGGGTAGACGGTGGCGCCGCGCAGGAAGGCCGCGATCCAGCCGGCCTTGTAGCCGAAGGCATGGAAGAAGGGGTTGATGATCAGGTAGCGGTCGCCCGCGCCCAGGCCGGTGATGCCCGACCAGGCGTGGAAGGCGCGGATCGCCGGCCCGTGCGCGGCCAGCACGCCCTTCGGCTGGCCGGTGGTGCCCGAGGTAAACATCAGGTCGGCCGTGCTGTCCGGGCCGAGCGCCGCCTCGCGCGCATGCACGGCCGCCGGCGGCACCTGCCGGGCCAGCGCCAGGAAGTCGGCCCAGGCCAGGTCGCCGGCGCGGGCGGCGCCGCGCAGCACGACCACCTGGCGCAGCGAACCGGGGCGCAGGCCGGCCAGCATGTCGGGATAATACTGGCCGAGGAAGTCGCCGATGCAAAACAGCACGCGGGCACGGCTGCGTTCGAGCACGTGGACCGCTTCCGCGCCCTTCATGCGGGTATTGATCGGCACCAGCACGGCGCCGGCGGCGTGGATGCCGCAGGCGGCAATGATCCATTCGTAGAGGTTCGGGGCCCAGATCGCGACCCGGTCGCCGGCCTCGACGCCGAGGGCAATCAGGGCCGCGGCCGCCTCTTCGGTGCGGCGCGCCAGGTCGCGGTAGTCGATGGTCAGCTCGCCGTCGACGATCGCCGCCTGGGCGCCGAAGCGCGCGGCGGCCTGGCGGATCATCTGCGGCAGGGTGCCGGGCAGCGTGGCGTCGGCGGTTTCTGATGCGAGTTCACTGCTCATGCTTACTCCGGAAATTTGATACGCACATTGCTCGTCAGCGGAATCGCCTGGCAGCTCAGGGTCCAGGCCCGGGCGAGATCCTTCTGGTCCAGCACCTCGTTGTGGCGCAGGTGCACTTCGCCCTCGACCACCTGGCACATGCAGGACGCGCACATCCCGGCCTGGCAGGAATGCGGCGCATTCAAGCCCGCGCGCAGGGCGGCGTCGAGCAGGGTTTCGTTACCCGCGCAGGGGATGCGGTGGGTGGCGCCGTCGAGCTGCACCTCGATCTCGGCCTGCTCCACGCCGCCCACTGGCGCAGGCGGCGGCGCAGCGGCCGCGCTGCCCTCCTCCTCCTCGGGCAGCGACACGAAGCGCTCGACGTGGACCCGCTCGTCCAGCATGCCGGCGCCCTGCAGGGCCGCCACGGCGGCGTCCATGAAGGGTCCGGGGCCGCAAATGAAGGCCTCGGCCCCGGGGCCGGTCCAGCCCTCGGCCAGCGCGGCCAGCTGCGCGGCCGAGGGAACGCCCTGCACCACGTCGAGCCAGTGGATCACCTGCAGGCGCGCCGGGTGGGCGGCGGCCAGGGACTTGAGCTCGTCGCGGAAGATCACCGCGTCCTGGTCGCGGTTGGCGTAGACCAGGCGGATGCGCCCGGCGCCGCGGGCCAGCACGCTGCGCAGGATCGACAGCACCGGGGTGATGCCGCTGCCGCCGGCAAACAGCAGGAAGTCGCCGTCCAGGCTGCGCGGCGTGAACACGCCGGCCGGCGCCATCGCCTCGACCGTGTCACCGGCCTTGACCCGGTCGCAGATCCAGTTCGAGCCGCGCCCGCCGCGCACGCGCTTGACGGTGACCCGCAGCGCGTCGTCGAGGCCGGGCGCGCTCGACATCGAATAGCAGCGCGGCAGGTGGCGCCCGGCCAGCGGCAGGCGCAGGGTCAGGAACTGGCCGCTGCGGTAGCGGAACTGGTCCGCCAGCGCCGGCGGCACCTCGAGCACCAGCGAACGCGCGTCGGCGGTCTCGTCGACCACCGCGCGCACGCGCAGGCCGTGGTAACGGGAAGCGCCGGCCGTCATAAGCCCATTCCGTGGATGGCGTTGTCGACCCGGATCTCGGCGCCGCTGATGGCGCGCGAGGCGTCCGAGGCCAGGAACAGCACGACCTCGGCCACCTGCTGCGGCATGCAGGCGCGCCCGCCGCGGTTGGCCACCGGATCGAACAGCAGGTGCTTCGGATCGACGCCGGGCGCCGAAGCCTGCATCATCGGGGTGTAGACGCCGTCCGGATGCACCGAATTGACGCGCACCCGGTAGCCGCTCTTGCGGCAATGCAGGGCGACGGTGCGGGTCAGCGAGGCGACCGCCGCCTTCGAGGCGCTGTAGGCGGCATAGGTGTCGATCGGCAGCCATGACGACACCGAGGCCATGTTGACGATCGAACCGCCCTCTTCCTTCATCGCCGCCAGCCCGAATTTGCAGCCGAGGAAGCAGGAGTCGGTGTTGACCCGCATGACCCGGCGCCACTCGTCCAGCGTGGCCGTCTCGATCGAGCCGGGAAGCAGGATCGCGGCATTATTCACCAGCACGTCGAGCCGGCCCCAGTGCCGATGCACGGCCGCCATCGCGCGCCGCCAGTCATCCTCGCTGGCCACGTCGTGCTCGACGAACAGCGCGGCCTCGCCGATCTCGCGCGCCAGCGCCTGTCCCGCTTCGCGGTCGACGTCGGCCAGCACCACCCGCGCCCCTTCGCGCGCCAGCAGCAGCGCGTCTTCGCGCCCGATGCCGCTGGCAGCGCCGGTCACCATGACCACCTTGCCCTGAACTTGTCCCGTCATTGTCTTTCCTTGTTTGAATCCGTGCCGCTCAGCGGCCCGCCGCCAGCGCCGGTTCGCGCGTACCTGCCGTGCCCGCCGCTCCGGCCTGCTCCAGCAGGTCGGTGCGCTCGAGCGGGATCGCCTGGCCGCGCATGTGCGCCACCGCGCGGAACGAGAAGGTCATGGCCGGCCCCAGCGTGGCGCCCGCGCCCGGGTAGGCCGGGCCCATCACCGAGGCCGAGTTGTTGCCGGTGCAGTAGAGTCCGGGGATGGGCTGGCCGCCGTCGTCCAGCACGCAGCCGTCGCGGTCGGTCAGCAGGCCGCCCTTGGTGCCGATGTCGCCCGGGTACAGTCGCATCGCGTAGAACGGCCCGGTGTCGATCGGCGCCAGGTTCGGGTTCGGCTTGACGCTCGGGTCGCTGTAGTAGCGGTCGAAGACGTCGCTGCCGCGCCCGAACTCGAGGTCCTGGCCGGTGCGCGCGAACTCGGTCATGCGCCTGGCGCTGGCCGCCATCCCGGCCGGATCGACCCCGATCTGGCGCGCCAGGCCCTCCAGGGTGTCGTCCTTCCAGTACACCGTGCCGAGCCAGCTCTTCTTGAGGCGGTGGTCGGGCTGGGCTTCGCCCGGTCCCAGCGGCCCGAGCGGGTACTTGCGGCGGAAGTTCGCATCGAACACGATCCAGGCGCCGATCTCGCCGCCGATGCGCGCGTGGTCCGCGAACATCGCCTGCTGGAACTCCGGATACGGGCACGACTCGTTCAGGAAGCGCTCGCCGCGCGCATTGACCACCATGCAGCCCGGCAGCGAGCGCTCGACGAACAGCGCGCGGTTGCGGTCCTCGCCCGGCACGCGCAGCGTCGGCGCGCCCCAGGTATGGCCCATCAAGTGCAGGCTGGCGCCGGCGGCGGCGCCGGCGCGGATGGTGTCGCCGGTATTGCCTTCGGGCGGGGTCGCGGTCCAGGTGTGGTCGGTCGGCAGCGGCAGGTATTGTTCGCGCATCTGCTGGTTGCGCTCGAAGCCGCCGGCGGCCAGCACCACGCCCTTGCGCGCGCCGACCACGACTTCCTTGCCCTCGCGCTCGACGACGATGCCGGTGACGCGGCCGTTCTCGATGCGCAGCGAGCGCATCGGGCTGTTCAGCCAGTACGGCACCTGGCGCTGGCGCAGCGCCGCGAAGAGGCCGCCGACCAGGGCCTGGCCGCCGGTCATGCGGCGGTCGCGCGTGGTCTTGCTGCGCCACGGGTAGTCGAGCGCGTAGCGCAGCATCAGCCAGATCAGCTTCGGCTTGGCGAAGCGCTCGCGCGACAGCAGGGTGTGCGCCTCGAAGGCGTTCATCGTCATGCGGCCGAGGATCAGCTGGCCGGGATTGTTGTTGCGCAGCTCGGACAGCGCCTCGACCCCGATCTTCCCGGCGTCGAAGTCGGCCGGGTCCATGGTGCGCCCGCCTGCCATCGCACCGGGCAGGGTCGGATAGTAGTCGGCATACTTCGGCACGCTGCGGTAGCGCACGCCGATCTGCTCGAGGTAGCGCGCCATGCGCGGCGCCGTCTCCAGGTAGGCCAGGATCCGATCGTCGCTGGACATGCCGCGCGCGCAGGTCTTGACATAGGTGAAGGCGGCTTCGAGGCTGTCGCGCAGGCCGGCCCGCGCCATGTCGTGGTTGTTGGGGATCCAGATGCCGCCGCCCGAAGTGGACGAGGTGCCGCCGATCAGGCTTGCCTTCTCCACCACCAGGGCGCTCAGGCCCTCGTCGGCCGCGCGCACCGCCGCGAGCAGCGCGCCCGCGCCCGAACCGACCACCACCACATCGAAATTCTGTTCCACTGTTCCTCCTTGCGTTTGACGGGACCTGCCCACGGATGCGACGCATGCTGGAATCGCATGCAGCATCCTCGCACCGGGGGCCGGCGCAGCCATCGTCTATCCGGACTACCAGCGCGGTCCGGGCAAGGGGTGAGGAAACGGGGTGAAAAAGGAGACGCTCCCCGGCGGCGGGCGCCGGGGACAGCAAACGTGGGACGCGCGCCTCAGGCGGCGCGGTACTCGTCCTTCAGCGCCGACTTGAGCAGCTTGCCGACCGCGTTGCGCGGCAGCGTGCCGGGGCGCAGGTGGACCCGCGCCGGCACCTTGTAGGAGGCCAGGTGGAGGCCGACATGGGCCCGCAGCGCCGCCTCGGTGAGCTCGGCACCGGCGCGCGCGACCACCACCGCCACCACCGCCTCGCCCGCCAGCTCGTCCGGCATCGCCAGCACGGCCGCTTCCAGCACGTCGGGATGGCGCAGCAGGCAGGATTCGACTTCGCTGGCCGCGATCTTCTCGCCCTGGCGGTTGATCACGTCCTTGATCCGGTCGACCACGTGCAGGAAGCCGCGCTCGTCGAGGTAGCCGACGTCGCCGCTGCGGAACCAGCCGTCGGTCCTGGCGCGCCGGGTGGTTTCCGGGTCGCCCCAGTAGCCGTCCATCAGCGTCACCCCGCGCAGCCACAGTTCACCGGGCTGGCCGGGCGGCAGCGGCTGGCCGTCCTCGCCCGCCACGCGCAGCGCCACGATCGGCGACAGCAGGCCCGAGCTGCGCGGCTTGCAGGCGAACAGGTCGCCCGAGGCCGCCGCGCCGGCGCCGTTGGTTTCGGTCAGGCCGAAACCGATCCCGGACATCGAATCGGGGCGCCGCCGCAGCAGGTCGTCGATCACCCGCTGCGGCAGGCCGGCGCCGCCGAAGCCGATCCCGGCCAGGCTGCGGGTGGCCTCGCCGTCGAAGCCCTCTTCGGCCATCAGCTGCATCACCATCGAGGGCGCGCCGTTGAACTGGGTGACGCCCTCCTCCCGGATCAGCTCGATCGCGCGCGCCGGGTCCCAGCGCTGCATGAAGACCAGGCGCCGGCCGTTGCGCAGGGAGGTCAGCAGCTGCGCGTGCAGGCCGCTGACGTGGAACAGCGGCACCGCCATCAGGGTCGTCGGTGCGAAGCCGCGCGCCATCATGGCGGCGATCCGTTCCGGCGAACCGAGGGCCGAGACGGCGCCGATGTAGTCGATGTTGTACAGGGCCTGGCACACGGCGCGCTGGCTCGACAGCACGCCCTTGGCGCGGCTGGTGGCGCCCGAGGTGTACAGGATCAGGGCCGGGTCGCCGGGTGCGGGCTCGGCCGGCCTCGGCGGCGCCGACGGCCGCTCGAGCAGCGCGCGGTAGCCGTGCACCCGGGGCGCCGGCGCCGGCTCGGCGTCGGCCACGATGGTGTCGCAGCCGAGGCCGGCCAGGCCGTCGGCGACGCGCGCCAGGCGGTCGGCGTCGCACACCAGCAGGCGCGGCGCGAGGTCGGTCAGCACGTCCAGCAATTCCTCGCGCAGGCCGAAGGAGTTGATCGGCGCCGGCACCGCGCCGATGCTGGCGGCGGCGGCAAAGGCGATGGCCCACTCGGGCCGGTTGCGCATCATGATCGCGACCCGGTCGCCCGCCTCGATGCCGAACACGGTCTGCATGCGCGCGGCCAGGGCGTCGACCGCCTCGAAGAAGCGCGCGAAGCTCCAGCGCTCCGCACCGAAGACCAGGAAGGGCTTGTCGCCGTGCGCGCGGCCGGCGGCGAGCGCCTCCGGCAGGCTGCGCGGCGCGTTCTTGTAGACCATGGCCGGCATGCCGTCGATCTCTTCCTGGGCCAGCTCGAAGGGCGCGCCGGGCGCCGTCAGCCGGGCGCGGGCCGCGTGGAAGGCCGCGCAGGCGTCGTTCAGCTCGGCCTCGGAAAAACGTAGCAGGTCCATGCTCAGAATCCTTTCAGGCTGGCGTAGCGGTCGCGGTGGAAGACGCCGTCGCCGAAGCTTTGCCCGATGACGCGCCCGCGTTTCAGGAACAGGCCGATATCGAGTTCGTCCGTCACGCCGATGCCGCCATGCAGCTGCACGGCTTCGTTCAGGGCCCGTTCGCAGAGGTCGGCGGCGCGCGCCTTGGCCAGGCTGGCCAGGAGCGCCACGTCCGGGCTGCCGGCATCGATGGCCGCCAGCGCCGCTGCCACGCAGCTGCGCAGCAGTTCGATCTCGACGTACAGGCGCGCCATCCGGTGCTGCAGGGCCTGGAAGGAGCCGATCGGGGCATCGAACTGGATGCGCTCCTTCAGGTAGGCATTGGTGCGCTCGAAGGCCTCGACGATCACGCCCAGCGCCTCGGCGGCCAGGCAGATGCGGGCGCGGTCGAGCACGGCGTCGAGCGGTGCGTAGCCTTCCCCGGCCTCGCCCAGCAGCGCGGACTGCGCCACCCTGACGTTTTCCAGGCGGACCCGGGCCGCGTTGCGGCTGTCGACGATAATCGTGCGCTGCACGCTCACGCCGGCCGCGTTCGGGTCGACCAGGAACAGGCTCAGGCCCGCAAGGTCGCCCGGGGCGCCGGCGCTGCGCGCGACGACCACCAGCAGGTTCGCCACATGGCCGTCGAGCACCATCCATTTTTCGCCGTCGAGCACCCAGCCCTCGCCGTCGCGGCGCGCCGTGGTGGCCACCCGTGCCGGGGCGTGGCGGCCCTCTTCCTCGAGGGCCAGCGCCAGCAGCGTTTCGCCGCCGATGACGGAGGCGATCAGGGCGCGCTGGCGGGCGTCGCCCGCCGCCAGCAGCAGGCCGCCGCCCAGCACCACCGAGGACAGCAGCGGCATCGCCGCCAGCGTGCGCCCGGCCTGCTCGAAGACGGCGCCCAGTCCCTGGTAACCGAAATCGAGCCCGCCTTCGGACTCGGGGAACACCGCCGCGGTCCAGCCCATGTCCGCCACCTCGCGCCACAGGGCGGGGTCGTAGCCGAGCGGATCGCGCCGGTCGCGCAGCGCGCGCAGCGCGGCCACCGGCGCGCGCGCCGCCAGGAATTCGGCTGCGCTGTCGCGCAACTGGCACTGCTCATCGTTCAACAGCATACCCATAAGGTCTCCTCAGCCGGGCAAGCCAAGCACGCGCTTGGCGATAATATTGAGCTGGATCTCGCTCGATCCGCCGGCGATCGTATAACTCTTGGCCAGCATCCAGCTGCGGCAGACCGCGCGTTCGTCCGGCGTGAACTCCTCGCCTTCCCAGGCCAGTCCGCGGTGTCCCATGACCTGTGTCAGCAGCTCGTACTTGGCGGTCTCCTGCTCGGTCATCACCAGCTTCATGATCGAGGCCGGGCCGCTGACGTCGCGCCGCGCCATCGCTTCCTCGGTCACCCGCGCATGGGTCAGCGTGAAGGCCTGGGCGTCCATCAGCAGAGCGGCCAGGCGCGCGCGCAGGGCCGGTTCGCGCAGGGCGCCGTCGGCGTCGAACAGGTAGGGGCGCGCCAGGGCCAGCGCATCGTGCGAGGGCGCCGCGCCTTCGGTGAAGGTCGCCATCGCCGCGCGCTCGTGCTGCAGCAGCTTCTTGGCCAGCGGCCAGCCGCCGTTCAGCTCCCCTACCAGGTTCGCCGCCGGCACCCGCACCTCGTCGAAGAACACCTGGCAAAAGCTCGACTTGCCGCTGATCAGCTCGATCGGCTTGACCGTGACGCCGGGCGCGTGCATGTCGATCAGCAGGAAGCTGATGCCGTCCTGCTTGCGCACGCTGCTGTCGGTGCGCACCAGCGCGTACATGGCGTCGGCCTTGTCGCCGTCCGAGGTCCAGATCTTGGAACCGTTGACGATGAAGACATCGCCTTCGCGGCGCGCCGAGGTCTTGAGGCTGGCCAGGTCGGAGCCGGCGTTCGGCTCGCTGAAGCCCTGGCACCAGCGCACCCGGCCTTCCATCATCGGGGTCAGGTGCTCGCGCTTCTGCTCCTCGGTGCCCACTTCCAGCAGCACCGGACCCAGCATCCAGATGCCGAGGTTGTACTGGGGCTGGCGGCAGCCGAGGCGCGCCATCTCCTGCTCGACGATGCGCGCCTGTTTCGGGTCCAGCCCGCCGCCGCCGTAGGCACGCGGCCAGCCCGGCGCGAACCAGCCGCGCTCGCGCATGCGCTCGAACCAGAGGCGCTGGTCCTCGCTCCTGAACTGCACCTGCGAGCCGCCCCAGACCATCTCGTCGGGGACGATCGGGGTGCGCATGGACGGCGGGCAGTTCTGTTCCAGCCACTGCCTCACTTCCTGGCGAAATGACTCGTTATCACTCATGCTCTCTCCTGGTAGGGCAAGGGCTGCTCAGCGCACGGGGCGCGGCATGTTCAGGCCGAACTGGGCGATCAGCTCGCGCTGCAGTTCGTTGGTGCCGCCGCCGAAGGTGACGACGGTGGCGGCGCGCAGTTCGTATTCGAGTTCGCCCAGCAGCGCGGCGGCGGCCGAGCCGGCGCGCACCAGGCTGCCCGCGCCCATCACCTCGGCCAGGCGGCGCAGGATCTCGATCGCGCCCTCGGAGCCGTAGACCTTGGTGACCGAGGCCAGGGCGACGTCGAGCTTGTCCGCTTCGAGCGCGGCGGCAATCCGGAAGTTAATCAGGCGCATCGCCTCGATCCGCGTATAGCATTCCGCCAGCGCCGTGCGCACCCACGGCTGGTCGACCGCGCGCCGGCCATGCTCGTCCTTCACCCGGGCCCATTGCAGCACGCGGCTGAAGTGGCCGGCCACCTTGTCCGACCAGGAACCGAGGCCGAGCCGCTCGTGGTTCAGCTGCGCCGTCATCAGCTTCCAGCCGCCATGCAGCTCGCCGACCAGCATCGCGGCCGGCACCTCGACCTCGTCATAATACGTCGCCGCCGTCGCGTTGCCCACGGTATCGATGATGGTGTGGGAAAAGCCGCGCGCGCGGGTATCGACGATCAGCAGCGAGATGCCCTTGTGACGCGCCAGCTCGGTGCTGGTGCGCGCCGCCAGCCACACGTAATCGGCCGATTCGACGCCCGACGTCCACAGTTTGTTGCCATTGACGACAAAACGATTCGATTCGACACGCGCCGTGGTGCTCAAGGCGGCCAGGTCGGAACCGGCATTCGGTTCCGAATAGCCGATCGCGAAGATGATCTCGCCGGCGGCGATCCCCGGCAGGAAGGTCTTTTTCTGGTACTCGGTGCCGAAGGCCATCAGGGCCGGGCCGACCGTGCTGATCGTCACGAAGGGCAGCGGCGCCCCGGCGATGTTGGCTTCCTCGAAGAAGATCAGCTGCTCGGTCGCGGCATAGCCCTGGCCGCCGTGCTCCCTGGGCCAGCCGACCGCCAGCCAGCCGTCGCGGCCCATCTGGCGGATCACCTTGCGATACAGCTCGCCGCCCTCGGCGCCGCGCAGCTGCAGGCGCAGCTCGGGCGTCATGAGCTCGTTGAAATAGTCGCGCACGCGCAGCCGCAGGCGCTGCTGTTCCGGACTCAGGTCTACAAACATGCGGTACTCCGTTTCTGTTTAGTCGTCGCTCAGGATCAGGGCGCTGGTGGGCACGCCGGTGCCGGCCGTGACGAGGACGTTGTGCACCCCGGCGACCTGGTTGACGGCGCTGCCGCGCACCTGGCGCACGGCCTCGGCGATCCCGTTCATGCCGTGGATATAGGCTTCGCCGAGCTGGCCGCCGTGGGTATTGATCGGCAGCGAGCCGCCGCGCGCATGCTGGCCGGCGCGGATGAAGTCCTTGGCCTCGCCGCGCTTGACGAACCCGAATTCCTCGAGCTGCGGCAGCACGAAGGGCGTGAAGTGGTCGTAGATGACGGCGGTCTGGATGTCGGCCGGGGTCATCCGGCTCTGCTCCCACAACTGGCGCGCCACCAGCCCCATTTCGGGCAGGCCGCTGATGTCGTCGCGGTAGAACGAGGTCATGCTCTGCTGGCCGCTGCTGATGCCCTGGGCGGCGCCGCGGATGACGACCGGCTTCTGGCGCAGGTCGCGCGCGCGCTCGCTCGAGGTGATGACCATGGCCACCGCGCCGTCCGACTCCTGGCAGCAGTCGAGCAGGCGCAGCGGCTCGCAGATCCAGCGCGAGGCCTGGTGGTCCTCGAGCGTGATCGGTTTGCCGTAGAAGAAGGCCTTCGGGTTGGTGGCGGCGAAATCGCGCACCGCCACCGAGATGCGGCCGAAGTCTTCGCTGGTGGCGCCGTAGAGCTCCATGTAGCGCCGCGCGAACATGCCGACCCAGGCCGCCGGCGTGTGGAAGCCGTGCGGCATGTACCAGCCGTAGTTGACGTTGTCGAAGAACGGGGTCGCGCCGAAGCCGTAGCTGCCGGTGCCGAAGCGGTACCAGGAACGCTCGTTCATGGCGCGGTAGACGACCACGGTCTTGGCGGCGCCGGTGGCGACCGCCATCGCCGCATGCATCACCGGTGCGCAGGCGGCGCCGCCGCCGTGCGGAATCTGAGAAAAGAACTTGATGTCGGGCGCCCCGAGCAGGCGCGCGATCTCGTACTCCGGGACCTTGTCGACCGAGTAGGAGCAGAAACCGTCGACCTCCGACGGGTCGATCCCGGCGTCGCCCAGCGCCTGCAGCGTCGCCTCCATCGCCAGGCGCAATTCGGTGCGCCCGGAGTTCTTCGAAAATTCGGTGGCGCCCAGGCCGACGATGGCGGCGCGCCCCGAAATACTGTTGTTCGACATAGCCTAGCTCCTTGTGCCGTTCAGGGCAGTTGTACGCGCACCGTGCCGGTGACGTGGTTGCCGAGGGAATTCTTGCCCTGCAAGGACAGTTCGACGCTGCGCTCTTCAGGCAGGATGCTGCTCACCTGCCCGGACAGGGTCATGCTGTCGCCCGGATAGTTGGGCGCCCCGAGCTTGATCTTGAGCGTCTTCATGCAGCTCTCCGGACCGGCCCAGGACTCGACGAAACGCTGCACCAGGCCGTTGGTCGTGAGGATGTTCATGAATACGTGGGGCGAGCCGAGGGCGCGCGCCGCCTCCAGGTCGTGGTGGCCGGGGAAGAAATCGCGCGTGGCGATCGCGCCGCCGGCGATCAGGGGCACCGTGATCGGGATCTCCAGCTTCGGCAGCGCATCGCCGAGGCGCACGTCTTCAAACCGCTTGGTCTTCTGGGAGGTCATATTTCCAGCCTAAAGTGTTGTGGTCAGCAAGCCAGTCGCCCAGCTTTGCGAGGTTCTGGGCCGTGCCGCCCAGCGCGAGGCCAAGCGCGCGGCTCCAGAACAGGAAACGGTGGATGTGGAAGGAGGTGTCGACCCCGATCCCGCCGTGCACGTGCTGGGCCGCGTGGCCGACCCGGTGCCCGGCTTCGCAGGCCAGGGTGCGGGTCGACCAGGCCTGGGGCATGACGCCCTGGCCGGCGTCGAGCCGGTAGACCAGCTGGGCCAGCAGGCTGCGCAGCGCCTCGACCGCGATCTGGCCGTCGGCCATCTGCGCGGCCACCAGCTGGAAGGAGCCGATCACGCGCTCGAACTGGCGCCGTTCGGCGACATACTCGACGGTGCGCGCCAGCTGGCGCGTGCTCACGCCCAGCTGCAGCGCGGCCAGGCAGGCGATGGCGCGCGGCTCGAGCCAGCCCAGGGCCGCCTCGGCCAGCAAGCCGTCGACGCCGACCTCGAGCGCGTCGAACACCAGGTCGGCCACCGCCAGGTGGTGCTGGGTGGTGCCGGGCTTGCGTTTGACCGCCGGGTTGTCGAGGTCGACCAGCAGCAGGCGCTGCTTGCCCTCGAGGTCGACCGCCAGCAGCGCCCGCGCGGCCTGGGCGCCGAGCGGCACCGCGGCGGCGCAGCCGCTGATCCGGAAACCGCCGTCGATGCGCAGCGCGCGCAGGGAGGGGCCGCGCGCGGCGTACAGCGAGGCCAGCGAGAGCGCCAGCAGCTCGCGCTCCGGCGCCCCGCCCAGGACTTTCTCGCGCGCTGGCGGCAGGCCGAATTCGAGCACCGCCGCCAGGCCCAGCTGGTATTCCCACAGCGGCACCAGGGCCAGCGCGGCGCCCTGCTGCTCGAGCACGCAGGTGAGTTCTTCCATGCCCAGGCCCAGGCCGCCCTCGGCTTCCGGGACCACGATCGTGTGCAGCCCGGCGGCCACGCACTGGCGCCACAGCGCTTCCATGTAGGGCGCGCCGCCGGCATCGTGGCCGCGCAGCTGCTCGTCGCCGCAATAGTCGGCGAACAGGGCCTGCGCCGTGTCGGCGAACGCGCGCGCGTCCTCGCTCGGTTCGAAGTTCATGCCGGCTCCTTCGCGTCACGCTCGGCCACCGGCCGGAACTGGGGCAGCACCAGTTCGTCGTCGAAGGTGTGGAATTCGACCTGCACGGCCTGGCCGATGCGGATCTCGCCGGGCGCCACGCCGATCAGCTGGGCAACCAGGCGCGTGCCTTCCTCGAGCTCGATCAGGCCGATCGGGTTGGGCGTATCGAAAGGCGGCACTTCCGGGTAATGCATCACCACGAAGGAATACACGGTGCCGCGGCCGGAGGCCTCGAGCGTGTCCCAGTCGAAGGAGTGGCAACTCGGGCAGACCGGTCCCGGCGGGTGGCGCAGGCTCTGGCAGCAGGTGCAGCGCTGGATCAGGAGCTTGCCCTGCTTCACGCCGTCCCAGAAGAAGCGGTTGTCGTCGCTGATGCCCGGCTGCGGGCGCTTCGGTTTCGGCCGCGCGGCGGGTGCGGCCTCCGGTGCGCTGGCGGCCGGCGCGCCGGCCGGCTTGAATTTGAAGACGCGAAACAGCAAGGTGCCGACCCGCTCGTCGCCGCCGTCGGCCGCCGCGCCGCGCGAAAAATACGTCATCACCAGGGTCACGAAAAAGCCCGTGCCCAGGCCGGTCGTCTTCTGTTCGCTGATCGACTCCAGGCGCGTCGTGTAATAGAGCTGCTCGCCCTCGCGCACGGGGCGGTCGAATTCGAGTTCGGAATTGACCGCCACTACCGAGGGGTAGCCCTGCGCCTCGATCAACACCAGCGCTTCGTAGGGGTTTTCCGTGGTCGAGCCGGGCGGGTAGTTATTCAGGTGCATGCCTTCCATGCACCAGACCTGCAGCATCGCAGGCGGCGCCACCAGGGCGCCGTGCGCCGACTCGGCGGCATATCGGCGGTCGGTATAGGCCGGGTTCTCGATCCCCATGACCTCGCACCAGTGGCGCACCATCGGCGCATTGACCGGGTCCCAGCTGTCGACGCGCCCGTACTCCTTGCCCACCAGGGCGCGCACGTCCTTCATCCATTCTTGATCAAGCAAGACTTCCTCCTTAGAACATCGCTTCGCTGATCCGGGCCAGCTGCGCCGGTACCGTGTCTCAGGCTTTCAATGTAAAGAAGGGGCCACGCCCGCACCACGTCCATTAGGACGATATCCGGGCGCCGTCGCGGTCGGGCATATCGTTCAAACGGAGTATGCGCGGCGCGCGCGGCGGGAGAATAATCGTCGAGCGCCGCGCCAGCGGGTCGCGTTCTATTCTGGAGGAATAATGGCAACATCAAAAGATTATCGACTGGGAGACTTCACCTTCCCGCGCGGCTGGTTCATGATCGCGGACGCGGAGGAACTCAACACCCACAAGCCGCTCGCCGTGCGCTTTTTCGGCAAGGACTTCGCGCTCTACCGCGGCCGCGCCACCGGCAAGGTGGTCCTGCTCGATGCCTACTGCCCGCACATGAAGACCCACCTGGCGGCGCCGAACAATACCTCCTACGTCGTGCTCGACGGCGGCGGCAGCAACGTCGAGGGCGACAGCATCCGCTGTCCCTACCACGCGTGGCGCTTCGGCCCCGACGGCAAATGCGACGACATCCCCTACCACCAGGGGCCTATCCCCGCGGCCGCCTGCGTCAAGTCCTGGACCGTGGTCGAGAGCCTGGGCGCGATCTGGGTCTGGCACGATCCGGAAGGCGGCGCCCCGGAATGGGGGCACCCGACGCTGGCCCAGTGGGACGACCCGTCCTGGGTGCGCTGGAAGTACGACCACCTGGGCGTGCTCAACCAGCACCCGCAGGAAGTGATCGACAACATCTGCGACTACAGCCACCTGGGCCCGATCCACGGCTCGACCGTGCAAAAGTACGAGAACGAATTCGCCGGCCACCTGGCCACCCAGCGCCAGTGCGGCCCGCACCGTACCCTGGTCGCGGCCGACGGCGCCAGCCCGATCCTGCACACGGTCACCACCTACCACGGACCGGGGGTGCTGATCTCGGACCTGACCGGCATGTTCGAGGCGATCCTGATGATCACCCACACCCCGATCGACGACGGTTCGATCAAGGTCTGGCACGCGCTGATGGTCAAGTCGCCGGGGAACAATGCCCGCGTGACCCAGCCCGACACGATCGCCGCGCGCCAGTTCCAGGAGTCGAGCCGCCTGGCCTTCATGCAGGACTTCGAGGTCTGGACCAACAAGGGCCCCTGCCTGAACGGCCTGTTCCTGCCGAGCGACGGCCCCTTCATGAAGGCGCGCATCTGGTACAAGCAGTTCTACAACCCGCGCGCGCGCAAGCAGGAGTTCCTCGACCAGTGCGAGGGCATGTACGTGCCGCGCGGGATGGTCGCCTACACCGAAGCGGAGCTGGCCGAAAGCTGAGCCGCAAGGCCGACACGACAACGGCGGCCACTGGCCGCCGTTTTTCATGGAAGCGCTGGAAGTTCAGCGGACCGCCGCGCTGCGCCCGGCCATGCGACCGAAGAAGGTCGAGTCGCCCAGCGACAGGCCCGAGCTGTAGCCTTCGCCCCAGCGCGGCAGGCCGCAGGCGGTGCGCCCGGCCGCGTACAGACCGGCGATCGGCGCGCCGTCGGCGTCGAGCACTTCGCCGCCCGGCAGCGTGGCCAGCCCGCCGAGCGTGAAGGCGTGGGCCGGCATGTCGCCCGGACAATAGCTGAGCGCGGCGAACGGCGCCTCGGTGAGCGGGCGCAGCCACTCGGCGGCCTTGTGGAAATACGGGTCGCGCCCCTCGGCCGCGTGGCGGTTGAATTCCTCGACCGTGTGCACCAGCGCGCCTTCCGGGATGCCGAGTTCCTGTTCCAGCTCGGCCCAGTTGTCGGACACCGCGGCCACCGTCACGTCCGGATGGATCAGCGGCCGCCCGAAGATGGCGTTGTCGACCAGCAGCCAGACCCGCCCTTCCGGCTGGCGCAGCACGTAATGGGCGACCCGGCCGTGGTAGGCATCCTCGTTGATCAGGCGGCTGCCGCGGGCATTCACGAAGATGCCCTTGACCAGCGACTCGGGCGGGAAGAACGGCAGGGTAGCGAAGAACTGGTCCATGTGGATGGCGGCGGCGCCCGCGCCGATCCCGAGGCGGATGCCGGAACCGTCGTCGTTGCCCGCCGTGACCAGTTCGCTGCAGGCCAGGGCCGCCGGCGTATAGCGGGCGACCATCTCGCGGTTGGCGATGAAGCCGCCCGCGCACAGCACCACGCCCCTGCGCGCGCGCACGAAGCGCTCGGCGCCGTCGATGCGCACCACCAGCCCGGCGACCGCCCCGCCGGCGTCCAGCACCAGGGTCAGCGCGCGGCTGTTGTAGTGGGCGCTGGCACCGAGGCGCAGCGCGTTGCCGGCCAGGTGCTCCATCATGATCTTGCCGGCGCCCCAGCCCGGCATTTGCGTGGCGTGGCCGCGCGGCGCCGGCCTGGCGGCCGCCGAGAACGGCCAGGACTGCTCCGAGCCGGACCACAACAAGGTGTCGTCGCCCAGCGGTTCGACCACCTTGCCCGGCACGTAGCTGCCCTTGAAGGGCACGCCCTGTTCCTGCAGCCAGCGGAAATGGGCCTCGGCCCCTTCCGCATAGAGCCGGGTGCGGTCGGCGTCGGCGCCGGGGCCGGCCGCCATCATCAGGTAAGTATATAAATCCTCGGTGGCGTCCTCGAAGCCGGCCGCGCGCTGCACCGAGGTGCCGCCGCTGCCGCCGGCATACACTTCGCCGCCCGAGAGCGCGGCGCTGCCCCCGGCGGCGGCCGCGACTTCGAAGATCGCGACCTCGGCGCCGGCGCGACGCGCCTCGATCGCGGCGCAGCTGCCGGCCGCGCCGAAGCCGACCACGGCGACGTCGGTCTCGATATCCCACTGTGTGACTTCACCGGCGCGCAATGGCCGGGACGGCGAATACGCTGTTCCCATCTGGCTTCCCCTGGTTGTGCGGGCAAGCGGCCGCAGCCGCGGCGCGGACCCGCGGCTGACGAACTACGATTGAAAGAACAAACGGCTGACGGTATCGACCACGCAGCCGGGGCGCTCGCTGCCCTCGATCTGGACCGTGACGCGCACCGTCAGCTGGACCCCGCTGCCCTGGGCCTCGGCGCGCAGCACCTGGCCGTGGCCGCGCACCCGCGCGCCGGCCTTCACCGGGGCGGGAAACCGCACCTTCTCGCAGCCGTAATTGACGCCCATCTCGAGCCGCTCGTAGGCGATCAGCTGGGGCAGGAAGCAGTTGGCCAGCGACAGGGTCAGGTAGCCGTGCGCGATGCAGGCGCCGAACGGGCCTTCCCTGGCGCGCTCGGGATCGACGTGGATCCACTGGTGGTCGCCCGTGGCCTCGGCGAACAGGTCGATGCGCGCCTGGGCTATCGTCATCCAGGGCGTCACGCCCAGGTCCAGGCCCTCGGCGGCCATGACCGCCGCCACGCTGTCGAAACGGTGGGTCATGGCGCGCTCACGCATGCTGGGAGCTGACCGACACCACTTCGCCGGTCATGTAGGAAGCGTAGTCGCTGGCCAGGAACACCATCACGTTGGCCACTTCCCACGGCTCGGCGCCGCGCCCGAACGCTTCCCTGCTGGTGAGTTCCTCGAGCAGGGCCTCGGGCGCGGATTTTTTCAGGAAAGCGTGCAGCGCGATCGAGGGCGCCACCGCATTGATGCGGATACCGAATTCGGCCGCCTCCAGCGCGCTGCAGCGGGTCAGCGCCATCACGCCGGCTTTCGCCGCCGCGTAGTGGGCCTGCTCGGCCTGGGCGCGCCAGCCCAGCACCGAGGCGTTGTTGACGATCACGCCTCGTCCTCTCGGCTGCATCGCCTTGAGCATCGCGCGCGTCATGCGGAAGGTGCCCGTCAGCGTGGTGTCGATCACCCGGTGCCATTCGTCGTCGCTCATCTCGGTCACGAGGCGCGAGCCGCCCAGGCCGGCGTTGTTGATCAGGATGTCGACCCCGCCGAGCTGCTCTTCGGCGGCGGCGACCAGGGCCTGGACCTGGTCTTCGCGGGTGACGTCGCACACCTGGCCGTAGACGGCCTGCAGGCCGGTCGCCTCGCGGATCGTGGCGACCGCGTCGGCCAGGCGCCGTTCGTGCACGTCGGAGACGAACAGGGCACGGCAGCCCTCTTCCGCGCTGCGCCGCGCGACGGCGAGGCCGATGCCGGCGCCGGCGGCGGCCGTGACGAGGACGGATTTGCCGGCCAACAGGCCATGCGGTGCGACATATTCGGGTGCTGGTTTCATGGGAATCGAAAGGGTTGTCGGAAAATTCAATGCTCGGGCAAGCGCCGCGCGCGGGCATCGTCCCGACGGACGATGGCGGCGCCGGCGTCCCCCTCCTCCCAGCCCAGTTCGCGGCGGATCTGCTCGATGCCGGGCGGCGGACCCTTGGCCTGGCGTCGCGCGCGCAGCCAGGCACGCACCGCCTCCTTGCACGGACGCCCGGACTGCTCGACGGCGGGGGTGGTCTTGGGCACGCTCAGGCCGCCGCTGCCGGGGCCAGCGCCCGGCTGCGCACCAGTTCCTGCAGGTCGATCATGCCGGGCCTGGCGGCCAGCGCCGCGCCCTCGGCGCTGGTGGCCAGCCACAGCAGGGCCGCGCCGATCGCAGCCGGCGCCATCGCGCCATGCCGCTGCTCGAGCACGCCGCCGTCGCCGAGCGTGGCCGTCACCGCCTCGGTGCTGACCAGGCCCGGGTTGACGCTGAAGGCGCGCATGCCCTGGGCGCCGTGCTCGAGGTTGATGCAGCCCGACAGGCGCGCCAGCGCCGCCTTCGAGGCGCCGTAGGCGAAGCCCCAGCCGCCGGCGTTCGCCGCCACCGGCGGATCGTAGCGGGCCGCGCCCGAGCAGACGTTGATGACCTGGCCGCCGCCCTGGGCCAGCATGGCCGGCAGCAAGGCCTGCATCAGGTGGAAGGGCGCGACGACGTTGCCCTGCAGGGTGCGTTCCAGGCCGGCCGGGTCGAGTTCGGCCAGCATCGCATTGATCTCGCGGTCCTGGTAGACGGCATTGTTGACCAGCAGGTCGACGCGGCCGTAATGGGCCAGCACGGTGCCGGCGGCGGCATCGATCGAGGCCGGGTCGAGCAGGTCCATCGGCTGGGCGAAGACCTCGGCGCCGGCCGCGCGCACGGCTTGCGCGGTGGTATCGAGGCTGCCGGACAGGGTGGCGCCGTCGGGCCGGCGCAGCTGGTGGGCCAGGGCCTGGCCTTCGGTCACGGTACGGGCGGTGATGGCCACGCGCCAGCCGGCGCGGCCGAAGGCGAGCGCGGTGGCGGCGCCGATGCCGCGGCTGGCGCCGGTGACGAGTACGACGGGAGAGCTTGTATTAGTGGACATGGCCGGCCTTTCAGTTCGGGCTGTAAGCAGGGGCGCTCATCGATTCCAGCGACGAGCGATAGGGACGGATCGCCATCCAGTAGAGGACCACCGAGGCCAGCATCAGGCACATCACGCCGGCCAGCGCATAACGCAGGCCCTCCTGGCCGAAGCGCGGGATCAGCTGGTCGCTCATGAAGCCGGTGACCAGCGGGCCGAGCCCGAGGCCGAACATCGTGAGGAACAGGTTCAGGGTGGCGGCGGCCACGCTGCGCTGGTTGGCGGCGACCATGTGGCTGATCGCGCTGTAGGACAGGGCCGGCCACCAGCTGGCGAAGAAAGCGAAGGCAAAGGCGAAGGCGATCGCATGCGGCACCAGCAGGCTGCCGACCGCCCAGGCGCTGCCTGCCGGCCACATGAAGAAGGCCAGCGCCGCCGGAATGCTGAGCGCCACACCCGTCAGCGGCAGGCCGATCTGCCAGCGCTGGTCGCGCCTGACCAGGCGGTCGCACAGCAGGCCGCTGAACAGCGAGCCGGCCACCGAACCGATGCCGCCGATCACGCCGAAGATCAGGCCCGCATGGGCGATCGACATGCCGTGGGTGCGCACCAGGAAGCTCGGGGTCCAGACCGCGTAGCCGTAACCGGACGCGCCGGCGATGCCGCAGGCCAGGCAGACATAGCGGAAGGCCGGGATCTTCAGGAGCGCCAGCACCTGCGACTTGCTGGTGCCGGCGGCGGCCTTCGACGGCGCCGCCTCGAAGGCGCCGCGTTTCGGTTCGCGCACCACCAGCCACACCAGCAGCGCCAGCAGCACGCCGGGCGCGCCGAACCAGAGGAAGGTGGCGCGCCAGCCGTAGTGCTGGGCGATCCAGCCGCCCAGCGCCAGCCCGACCAGCGCGCCCAGGTTCGGTCCCATCATGAACAGCGAGATCGCGAACGAGCGCCGCTCCTTCGGATACATGTCCGAGACCAGCGCGATCGAGGGCGCCATGCCGCCGGCCTCGCCGACCGCCACCGACATGCGCGCCACCAGCAGCACCCAGAAGCTTTGCGCCATGCCGCACACCATGGTCGCGGCGGACCAGGCGGCGCAGCACACGGCGACGATATTGCGGCGGTTGCCGCGGTCGGCCAGCACCCCGACCGGGATCGCCAGGCCGGCGTACAGCACGGCGAAGGCCAGGCCGGTCAGCAGGCCGACCAGGGTATCGGAGACCCCGAATTCCGCCTTGATCGGCTCGATCAGGACGGCGACCACGGTGCGGTCGACAAAGGAAAAGACGTAGACCAGGGCCAGCAACGCAAGGCTGAGGTGGGTACGGGCAGGGACGGGAGCGACGGTGGGCTTGAGCATGGGCGATCAGGGTTTTACTGGGTTGACCTGCGAAAAAACCATGGACCTATAGTCGCGGCGGCGCCCGGCGCCCACATCGTCCTTTTGGACGACGCTGCGAAATGCGTCTGGCCATACGGTTCGTATCTCGTCACGGCAGAAGAAAAAGGAGACCGCATGTCCACGTACCCCCGCATCCCGCATATCCCACGCTTCGCGCATGAGCCGTGCCATGGACTTTAATCTCGACGCCGACGGCCAGATGATCCGCGAGGCGGCCGAGACCTTCCTCGCCGAAAAAAGCGATTCGCCCGCCGTGCGGCGCGCGATCGACCAGGGCGGCGGCCACGATGCCGCCCTGTGGGAGGTGCTGCGTAGCGAACTGGGCTGGTGCGGCGTCGCGATTCCCGAAAGCGCCGGCGGCATGGGCCTGGGCCAGGTCGAGCGCGCCCTCCTGATGGAGCAGCTCGGGCGGCGCCTGGCCTGCGTGCCCTATCTCGGCAGCGCCTGCCTGGCGACCGACGCCCTGCTGCATGCGGCCGCGCCGGGTGCCGCCGCGCCCTGGCTGGCCCGGCTTGCCGAAGGCAGCTTGGGCGCCGCCCTGGCCCTGCCCGGCCCGGCCGGCTGGGATGCGCAGGCCTGCGCGTTTACCGCCACCCGCACGCCAGAGGGCTGGCTGGTTGCCGGCAGCGCGCCTCAGGTGCTGGGCGCCTGCGAGGCCGGCCTGTTGCTGGTGCCGGCGCGCCTGTCCGGCGACGCCGGCGCCTTCGGCCTGTTCGCGCTCGCCCCGAACGCGCCCGGTGTGCGCGTGAGCGTCCTCGCCACCCTCGACCCGACGCGCCGCATCGCCCGCGTCGAGCTGGCGCAGGTGGCCGTCGGCGAAGACGCCCGCCTCGACGCCTCGCACGATCCCGCCCGTTTCGCCGCCGGCATGGCAACCGTTACCAGCCTGGCCAGCCTGGCGCTGGCGGCCGAGCAGATCGGCGGCGCCTGGCAATGCCTGGACCTGACCACCCGCTATGTCGCCGAGCGCCACCAGTTCGGGCGCAGCATCGCCTCCTTCCAGGCCGTCAAGCACCGCTGCGCGCAAATGATGGTCGCGCTCGAATCGGCCCGCTCGACCGTCTATGGCGCGGTGCGCGCGGCCGCCCTTCCCGGCGCCGACCTGGCCCTGGAAGCGGCCAGCGCCAAGCGCGCCGCGAACGCCGCCTATTTCTTCTGCGCCCAGGAAGCGATCCAGCTGCACGGCGGCGTCGGCTTTACCTGGGAATACGATCCGCAGCTCTACTTCAAGCGCGCCCAGGCCTCGCGCGCCTGGTTCGGCGACGACGCATACTGCGAGACCCTGCTCGGCGCGCGCCTGCTGGACCCGCTTCCGGAGCCGGAGTCGGGTCCGGAAGCGGGTCCGGACGACAGCGCCGACGGGCGCCTGCGCGCCGAAGTCGCCGGCTGGATGGCGGCCCACCTGACCGGGCCGTATGCGCCGCTGCGCCACCGCGGCGCGCCCGGCGACGAGGACGCCTTCCCGGCCGAACGCAAGCAGTGGGAAGCCGAACTGGCGCGCGCAAGCTGGACCTGCGTCGGCTGGCCCGAGAGCGCGGGCGGGCGCGGCCTCTCGCTCGGCCAGCAGGTGATCTTCCACGAGGAATATGCGCGCGCCGGCGGACCGGGGCGCCCCGGCCACATCGGCGAAGGCCTGATCGGCCCTACCCTGATCGCCTACGGCACCGAGGACCAGAAGGCGCGTTTCCTGCCCGGCATCCGCAACGGCACCACCTTCTGGTGCCAGGGCTATTCGGAACCGAACGCGGGCTCCGACCTGGCCAACGTCCAGACCCGCGCGGTGCAGGACCCGGCCAGCGGCGACTGGATCGTGCATGGCCAGAAGGTCTGGACCTCGCTGGCCCACGAGTCGGACTGGATCTTCGTGCTGGCGCGCTGCGAACCCGGCTCGCGCGGCAACCGGGGCCTGATCTTCCTGTTGATGCCGCTGCGCCAGGAAGGGGTCGAGATCCGCCCGATCCGCCAGATCAGCGGCTCGGCCGAATTCAACGAAGTCTTCTTCGACGGCGCGCGCGCCAGGGCTGCCGACGTGGTCGGCGCGCCCGGCGAAGGCTGGAAGATCGCGATGGCCCTGCTCGGCTTCGAGCGCGGCGTCTCCACCCTCGGCCAGCAGATGCACTTCCGCCACGAGCTCGACATGGTGGCCGCGGCCGCGCGCGACAGTGGCAAGGTCGGCGGCAGCCTGGACGATCCGGCCATCCTGCGCCGCCTGGGCGTGGCCTACGGCGGCCTGCGCACGATGCGCTACAACTCGCTGCGCACCCTGTCCGGCGCCGATGATGGCCAACTCGGCCAACTGAGCCATGCAGGCCTGATCTACAAGTACTACTGGTCGAACTGGCACCGCGACCTGGGCGAGCTGGCGGCCGATGTGCTCGGCGCCGAAGGCAACTTGGTCGACCCAGGCGACCTGCGGCGCAGCCAGCTGCAAAGCCTGTTCCTGTTCAGCCGCTCGGACACGATCTATGCCGGCACCAACGAGATCCAGCTCAACATCATCGCCGAGCGCGGGCTCGGCATGCCGCGCGAGCCGCGCGGCGCGTAGTACCGGCGCACACCGGCGCGCCCACGAGGCGCCCTGGCCCGCGCTCTTGTTGCACCGCTTTCGCATCGATCGGCCGCGGCCATCCTCGCAGCGCCCCCTTTAGTCCGCATGGACGATGGTGCGCTGCGCGCGATGCCTAATGATGAGCCGTGTCCGTCTTATTCCGCTCGCATAAAACCAAGGAGACTACATGCAGCAATCCGCCACACCCGAATTCAGGCTCACCCTGCTTGCCGGCGCGCTCTGCGCCGCCTTTGCCGCGCCCGTCCAGGCGCAGGAGACCGACGTCGCCGCCGCTGATCCCACCGCTGCTCCCGCCGCTGCTCCGGCCCCGGCCGCGGCCCGCGGCACGTCCGACGACGGCATGCAGGTCGTCGTCGTCACCGCCCAGAAGCGCAAGGAAAAGCTGCAGGACATCCCGATCGCGGCCACCGCCGTGACCGGCCTGGACCTCGAACGGCGCGGGGTGGCCAATGTGGCCGACCTCGGCTCGATCGCGCCCAACGTCAGCGTCTCGCACGCGCCGGGCAACAGCACCTCGGCCCAGATCGCGATCCGCGGCTCGGTCACCATCAACCCGGCGCTGTACTGGGAGCCGACGGTGGGCATGTATGTCGATGGCGTCTATTCTGGCAAGACCCAGGGCGCGGTGCTCGACCTGGTCGACCTCGAGCGGGTCGAGGTGCTGCGCGGCCCGCAGGGCACGCTGTACGGCCGCAACACGATGGCCGGCGCGATCAACTTCATCACCCGCAAGCCGTCAGGCGAACTGGGCGGATCGGTCTCGCTCGACCTGGGCAACTACAACGCGCGGGTCGGCAAGGCCAGCCTCGACCTGCCCCAGGTCGGCATCTTCAAGGCCAGCATCGGCGCCCGCGTCGACAAGCGCGACGGCTGGGTCAAGACCACGCCGGGCAGCTCGGTGACGGAAATGAATGACCGCGACGGCAAGTCGGCGCGCGTCGCGATCGATGCCCAGGCCACGCCCGATCTGCTGCTGAGCTACCGCTACGACTTCACGCGCGCCAAACAGAACGGCAACTTCTCGCAGATCGTCCAGTCCGATCTGCCGATCCCCGGCGTGATCGTCTCGCCCAAAGGCCGGGTCGACCTCGCCAGCGTCGACGGCCCGCAGATGGAAGAGATGAAAGTCTACGGCAATGCGCTGACGGCCGACTGGAAGATCAACGACAGCAACACCATCAAGTACACCTGGGCCGACCGCAAGCTGGACTGGGACGACACGCTCGACCTGGACGGTTCGCCCATCCAGCTGGTCAACATCGGGCGCTTCTCGACCTACCGCCAGCGCTCGAACGAACTGCAGCTGATCGGCAGCGCGGGCAAGCTGTACTATGTATTCGGCCTGTTCGACTTCGAGGACAGCGGCAATACCAACAATCCGCAATCCTTCTTCTTCGGCAGCTCGGTCTTCGATTCGCGCTACGGCTTCACCACCGACACCCAGTCCGCCTATGGCCAGGTCGACTACCAGCTGACCGAGCGCCTGAAGCTCACCGCCGGCTTCCGCCATACGCGCGAGGAAAAGACCATCGACCGCTTCCTCAACGGCGGCGGCGCCTTGATCCCGGCCGGCACCACCGGCTCGGCCGACTTCAAGTCGAATACCCCTTTGGTGAGCGCCGCCTACAAGATCAGCGAGCGCTTCAACGTCTACGCCAAGTACGCCGAAGGCTTCAAGAGCGGCGGCTTCAACGGCGAGGCCAGCAGCGTGGCCGAGACCCTGACCCCGTTCCGGCCCGAGCAGCTCAAGTCGGTCGAGCTGGGCTTCAAGTCGAGCTTCGACGGCGGCCGCACCACCATCAACGGCGCCGTGTTCCAGAACCGCACCACCGACCTGCAGGAATCGATCTTCACCGCCGAAGGCGCGGCCGGCTCGAACATCCGCAATGCGGGCAAGGCCACCACGCGCGGCCTCGAACTCGAACTGGGCATGCGCCCGACCGAGGACCTGCGCCTGACCGCCAGCTACGGCTACCTGCACGGCAAGTACGACGAGTTCATCGAGCTCGGCGTCGACGTGGCCGACAACCGCGCCATGGTGCACACCCCGAAACACAGCGTCAACCTGATGGCCGACGCCGTCCTGGCGCGCCGCGACTACGGCGTCTGGCGCCTGCTGGCCGACTATTCCTTCATCGATGCGCACTATACCTACCCCTACCAGCTGCGCCAGACCGACCCGACGATGCCCGTCGCCGGCAATACCCTGGTCGCGGGCGCCGGCTTCCTCAACCTGCGCCTGTCGCTGGCCGGCCTGAACCTGGGCAGCACCCGCGCCGAACTGGCGCTGTGGGCGCGCAACGCGCTCGACAAGGAACACATCGGCAACTACATCGACTTCGGCCCCGGCTTCGGCAACCTGCGCCAGGCCTATTACGCGCAGCCGCGCACCTTCGGCGTGTCGCTCAAGGCCACGTTCTGACCGGCGGGCGCCGCCCGAGGCGCCCGTTGTTTGGGCCGCGCCGCTGGCGCGGCCTTTTTTTGGGCCATCGCCTCGATCAAAGGGCTCGCCTGGCGGCGGCCCTGGAGACCTTGCGGCACGCATATGCCCGACCGCGTGGACACGCGTGTCCACCCTGCGCAATCGGCGCCAGACGATCGTTCGCGAACGGCACAAAAAAAGCCGATGCGGAGCATCGGCCTGAAAGGAAGACGACGTAACGCTTACACGAAGGGATCGGCGTTCGGCATGCCCAGCATCACGGCGCCATGCGAGCGCGCGTAGGCGTCGGTATTGTTGGCGATGTGCCCGCGCGACTGGTAGATGTCGCGCAGGATGCGCTCGACCGGATTGGTTTTATAGGTGCCGGAGGCCGCGCTGGCGCGCAGCAGTTCGTCGACGCGCTGGGCGCACTGCTTGGGCACCTGGGCCGCCTGGGCGCGCTGCATCAGGCGCTCTTCGACCGGCATCCGTTCGCCGCTGATCGCGCAGTCGACGATGCGGCCGAAATTGCGCATCAGGACCAGCTTGAGCGCGTCGACCGTCATCATCGCTTCCGACACGGCGATCTGGGCGTTCGGGTCCTCGGCGGTCTTGCCGCCGTGCTTGCCCACGTGGGCAGCGGCGCGGCGCCGGAAGTCGTCGATCGCGCCCTGCAGGGCGCCGATGCAGGCGCTCGACACGGCGCGCTGGAACACCTGGGTGAAGGGAATCCGGTACAGCGGCGCCGTGTTCAGGGCGCGGCCCGGGCAGCCGGCGTCGCTGTGGTCGTTGGTGCGCTGGGTGTGGTGCTCGGGCACGAACACGTTATCGACCACGATGTCGTGGCTGCCGGTGGCGCGCAGGCCCAGCACGTCCCAGTTGTGCTCCACCTTGAAATCGGACGCCGGCAGCAGGAAGGTGGTGTGCTCGAAGCCGGGCGTGCCGTCGCGTTTCGGCAGCAGGCCGCCCAGGAAGATCCACTGGCAGTGCTCGACGCCGCTCGAGAATTGCCAGCGGCCCGAGAAGCGGTAGCCGCCCTCGACCGGCTCGGCCTTCCCGACCGGCATGTAGGTCGAGGCGATCAGGGTCGCGGAGTCCTTGCCCCAGACATCCTGCTGCGCCTGTTCCGGGAACAGCGGCAGCTGCCAGTTATGGACCCCGATCACGCCATAGATCCAGGCGGTCGACATGCAGCCCTCGGCCAGCGTCATCTGGACCTGGTAGAACACGCGCGGGTCGAGCTCGTAGCCGCCCCAGCGGCGCGGCTGCAGCACGCGGAACAGGCCGGCCTCCTGCATTTCCCGGATGGTCTCGTGCGGGACCATGCCGGCCCGCTCGGCATCGGACGCGCGCGCGGCCAGCTTGGGCACCAGCGCGCGCGCGGCCTCGATCAGCCGGACCGCGTCGGGGGTCATATAGGATTGGTTCATTCTGGTCATGCCGTACTCCTCGTTGTCCATAGTGTTGGTCGCCGCGCTGCATTGGCGGGGGCGTAGCGACGATGGTGGCACCGGCCCGCCCCGTCCTCATCGTCTGACCGGACTACCGGCGAGGTAGTCCAATCGGCCGATTCCGCCCCCGCGCAACTGTCGCAAGCTATCCCGACTTATGGACAACGAGGAGAGCAGCGTGGACCAATCCAGGGCATTCGATGCGGGCGACTTCCGCAAGGCGCTCGGCCATTTCGCCACCGGGGTGACCATCGTCACCACCCGCGGCGAAGACGGCGCGGCGATCGGGATGACGGCCAACAGCTTCAACTCGGTCTCGCTCGATCCGCCGATGGTGTTGTGGAGCCTGGCCAAGAGCGCGCGCAGCCTGCCCGCCTTCGCGCGCGCGTCGCACTGGAACGTGCACGTGCTGGCCTGCGACCAGGAGGCGCTCTCGAACCGCTTCGCGCGTGCCGGCGAGGACAAGTTCGGCGGCCTCGCGCTCGACCCCTGCCCCAGCGGCATGCCGCTGCTGCCCGGCTGCAGCGCGCGCTTCCAGTGCCGCTCGGCCTTCCAGTACGAGGGCGGCGACCACATCATCTTCGTCGGCGAAGTGATCGATTACGACCGCAGCCCGGCGCCGCCCCTGCTCTACGTCACCGGCCAGTACGCGGTCGCCGCCCACAAATGCGGCCCGGTCGCCGGCGCCGGCCCAGGCCCTGATGCGGCCCAGACCGGCGCCTTTTCGGAAGACATGCTGGGCTACCTGCTGGGCCGCGCCCACTACCAGTTCATGGCGCGCTTTCGCCCCGCGCTAACCGAGACGCGCCTGTCGGACGCCGAGTTCTTCCTGCTCTCGCTGCTGAGCGTGCGCCAGCCGCTCGGCGCCGCCGAGATCGCCGCCCACATGGCCTATACCGGGGTCGAGCTGACGCCGGAGGCCCTGCAGGCCGCCTGCGCCCGAGGCCTCTTGCAGGTGCAGGCCGGCGGATTCAGCCTGACCCCGGCCGGCAACGACGCCATCCTGCACGTGCTGGCCGCGGCCAAGGCGGTCGAGGCCGACCTGAGCGCCGGCATGGGCCCGGTGCAGGCCACCGCCTTGCGCAACCTGCTCAAGACCCTGGTCAGCGCCAGCGACCCGGGCCTGCCCAAGCTGTGGCCGTAGCCTCGCACAGCGCGCCGCCCCACTTCCACTTCGACCAAAGGACAACATGGACCAGCACTCTCCCATCCCCGTCGGCCGCTTCGCCGACATCGGCCAGGGCCAACAGATCCACTACCACGACAGCGGCAGCGGCGAGGCCGTGATCTTCCTGCACGGGGCCGGCGCCGGCGCCAGCGGCTACAGCAATTTCAAGGGGAATTTCCCGGCCTTCGCCGAAGCCGGCTTTCGCTCCATCGTGCCGGACCTGCTCGGCTACGGGCTTTCGAGCAAGCCGGACCTGCCGCAGTACGACCTCGATTTCTTCGTCGACGGCGTCAAGCGCCTGGTCGACGCCCTCGGCCTGAAAAACATCACCCTGCTCGGCAATTCGCTGGGCGGCGCGGTGGCGCTCGGCTATGCGCTGGCCCATCCCGAGGACGTCAGCCGGCTGGTGCTGATGGCGCCCGGCGGCGTCGAGGACCTCGACACCTACCTGGCCATGCCCGGCATCGCCAACATGTTCGCCGTCTACCGCTCGGGCCTGACCGGCATCGAGGCCATGCGCGCCGTGATGCGCATGCAGCTCTACGACCCGTCGCTGCTGACCGACGCCATCCTCAACGAGCGTGCGCCGATCGCGGCGACCCAGACCGAGGCGGCGCGATCGGTGCTGAAAGTGCCGAACATGACCGCGCGCCTGGGCGAGCTGCGCTGCCCGGTGCTGGCCTTCTGGGGCATGGACGACCAGTTCAACCCGGTCGGCGGCGCCGACAAGCTGATGGCGCATTGCCCCGAGATCCGCACCATCCTCGTCAACCGCTGCGGCCACTGGGTCCAGGTCGAGCACCAGGCCATGTTCAACCGCATGTGCATCGACTTCCTGAAGAACGGATGACGCGCCATGAACCATGAGCTCATCGAAGCGCTGGGCGAGGAACTGTTCCGCGCCTGGCAGACCCGCGAGACCATCCGCCCGGTGTCGGCGCGCCACGCGGCCCTCACGCTGGAAGACGCCTACCACGTCTCGCAGTCGGTGCTGCGCCGGCGCCTGGAAGGCGGCGAAGCCCTGGTCGGCAAGAAGATCGGCGTCACCTCGCGCCCGGTGCAGGAAATGCTTGACGTGCACCAGCCCGATTTCGGCTTCCTGCTCGACAGCATGGCCTACCCGGACGGCGCCACCGTCAGCCTGGGGCAGGCGCGCCTGATCCAGCCGCGCGCCGAGGGCGAGATTGCCTTCTGCCTGAAGCAGGACCTGCACGGCAGCAACCTGACCCGCGAGGACGTGCTCGACGCCACCGAATGGGTGGCGCCCTGCTTCGAGATCGTCGACTCGCGCATCCACAACTGGGAAATCCGGATCCAGGACACGGTGGCCGACAACGCCTCCTGCGGCGTGTTCACGGTCGGCTCCCTGCGCACGACCCCGCGCTCGCTCGACCTGGCCGCCGCCCGCATGGAACTGCGCCGCAACGGCGAACTCGTGTGCAGCGGGCTCGGTTCGGCGGTCCAGGGCCATCCGGCCGAAGCGGTTGCCTGGCTGGCCAACACCCTCGGCCGCTTCGGCATTCCGTTCCGCGCCGGCGAACTGATCCTCTCGGGCTCGCTCGCGGCGCTGGTGCCGGTCCAGGCCGGCGACGCTTTCGCGATGCACATCGAAGGCCTGGGCGGCTGCGCGATCAACTTTATCCACTAGGTGACCTCCATGAAGAAAATCAAATGCGCCCTGATCGGGCCGGGCAACATCGGCACCGATCTCCTCTACAAGCTGCAGCGCAGCAGCGTGCTCGAACCGGTCTGGATGGTCGGCATCGACGCCGGCTCCGAAGGCCTGCAGCGCGCCGCCGCGATGGGCCTGAAAACCAGTTTCGAGGGCGTCGACGGCCTGTTGCCCCACGTCGAGGCCGACGAGATCCGGATCGCCTTCGACGCCACCAGCGCCTATGCCCACGCCGAGCACTCGGCCAAGCTGACCGCGCTGGGCGTGCTGATGATCGACCTGACCCCGGCCGCGATCGGCCCCTTCTGCGTGCCGCCGGTGAACCTCGACACGCTGCTGGGCACGCAGAAACTGAACGTCAACATGGTCACCTGCGGCGGCCAGGCCACCATCCCGATGGTGGCGGCCGTCTCGCGGGTGCAGCCGGTGGCCTACGGCGAGATCGTCGCCACCGTCTCGAGCCGCTCGGTCGGCCCCGGCACCCGCAAGAACATCGACGAATTCACCCGCACCACGGCCGGCGCCGTCGAGCAGGTCGGCGGCGCCAAACAAGGCAAGGCGATCATCGTGATCAACCCGGCCGAGCCGCCCCTGATCATGCGCGATACGGTCCACTGCCTGACCGAGGACGAGCCGGACCAGGCCGCGATCACCGCCTCGGTGCACGCGATGATGGCCGAAGTGCAGAAATACGTGCCCGGCTACCGCCTGGTCAACGGCCCGGTGTTCGACGGCAAGCGGGTCTCGGTCTACCTGGAGGTGACCGGCCTCGGCGACTACCTGCCGACCTACGCCGGCAACCTCGACATCATGACCGCCTCGGCGGCGCGCACCGCCGAACTGTTCGCCGAACACATGCTGGCTGAATCGCCTGCCAACGCGCCGGCCGCCGCGGCCCTGGCCGACTAATCGAAAGGACTACCATGACACTCAAGGGCAGGAAGATCACCGTTCACGACATGACGCTGCGCGACGGCATGCACCCGAAGCGCCACCTGATGACGCTCGACGAGATGCGCACCGTCGCCTGCGGGCTCGATGCGGCCGGCGTGCCGCTGATCGAGGTCACCCACGGCGACGGCCTGGGAGGCTCCTCGGTCAACTACGGCTTTCCCGCGCATAGCGACGCCGACTACCTGGGCGCGGTGGTGCCGCTGATGAAGCAGGCCAAGGTATCGGCGCTGCTCATTCCCGGCATCGGCACTGTCGACCACCTGCGCATGGCCAAGGATCTCGGGGTCGGCACCATCCGCGTGGCCACCCACTGCACCGAGGCCGACGTCTCCGAGCAGCATATCGGGCTGTCGCGCAAGCTGGGGCTGGACACGGTCGGCTTCCTGATGATGGCGCACCTGAACTCGCCCGAGGGCCTGGTCAAGCAGGCGCGCCTGATGGAGAGCTATGGCGCCAACTGCATCTACGTCACCGACTCGGCCGGCTACATGCTGCCCGAGGACGTGCGCGAGCGCCTGCAGGCGGTGCGTGACGCCCTCAAGCCCGAGACCGAGCTGGGCTTCCACGGCCACCACAACCTGGCCATGGGCGTGGCCAATTCGATCGCGGCGATCGAGGCCGGCGCGACCCGCATCGACGCCGCCGCCGCGGGCCTGGGCGCCGGCGCCGGCAACACGCCGATGGAAGTGCTGGTCGCGGTCTGCCACCGGATGGGGATCGAGACGGGCGTCGACGTCTACAAGATCTCGGACGTGGCCGAAGACCTGGTCGTACCGCTGATGGACCACCCGATCCGCATCGACCGCGACGCCCTCACCCTCGGCTACGCCGGCGTATATTCGAGCTTCCTGCTGTTTGCCAAGCGCGCCGAGAAAAAGTACGGCGTGCCGGCGCGCGACCTGCTGCTGGAACTGGGCCGCCAGGGCATGGTGGGCGGCCAGGAAGACATGATCGAGGATACCGCGATCACGATGGCGCGCACCCGCGCCGCCGCCTGACACACCGAAGCACGGCTGCGGCATGCCGCAGCCAATAAAACAGCCGGGGGACGCTGCGACAGCGTCCCCCGGCTTTATTGTTCTCCGCGCCGGCCGGCGACGCCGCGCCGGCGCCTCCCCTACGCGGCGCGGAAGCGGTACAGCCCGTCCGCGTCGAGCGTGCGCACCAGCTCGCCGGCCGCGCACAACCAGGCCAGGTGGGCCATGGCTTCGCCGAGCGCCATCATGCTGTCGGCGCCGCCGCGCAGTTTCGGGAACATCGCCTGCATCACCTCGTAGGCGGTGCGCGCCTGGCCGTCGGCGAAGCGCAGGCGCAGCACGCCGAACTGCTGCTCGTGGTGCTCGCGCAGCTGGCGCAGGCGCGGGTGCAGGCCGCGGAAGACCTTGTGGTGCGAGGGCAGCACCAGCGTGTCCGGCGCCAGCGGCGCAAGGCGCTCGAGCGAATCGAACCACAACTGCAGCGGATTGGCCTCCGGCTCGAGCGAGGACACCGAGACGTTCGAGGTGATCGTCGGCAGCACCTGGTCGCCGGCGATCAGCAGGCGGTCCGCGGCGCTGTACAGGCAGGCGTGCTCGGGCGAGTGCCCCTCGCCGATGATCACTTCCCACTCGCGGTCGCCGATCCGGAGCCGGGTGCCGGCGCGCAGGCGGCGGAAGCTGGTGGCGGCCGTGTTCCGGTAGGTGTGGCTGCCGATGGCCGCCAGCATGCTTGCCGTCGTCTCCGCCGGCATGCCCGAGCGCGCATAGAAGCGCTGCTGGGCCGGCGGGGGCGGATCCGGCATCGGGCTGGCGGACAGGCGGAGCATGAAGAATTCGCCGTGCGTCATGTAGAGCGGCACGTCGTAGGTCGTGCTCAGCCAGTGGGCCAGCCCGGCGTGGTCGCTGTGGAAGTGGGTGCAGAGCACGGCCTTGAGCGGCAGGCCGTCCAGCTGGGTGGCGCACAGCTGCTGCCAGAGGGCGCGCACCGGCTCCGAGTCGAGCCCGGTGTCGACCGCCCACCAGCCGTCGCCGTCGCGCAGCAGGTAGACGTTGACGTGGTCGAGCGACATCGGCATCGGCATGCGCGCCCACAGGATGCCGGGCGCGACCTCGACCACCGAGCCGTCCGCCGCCGGCGGCGCCAGCGGGTAAGTGAGCAGCGGCGTGCCGAAGGCGCGCGCCATCGAATCGGGCGTCAGCGGCACATAGGTGCCGGCCTGCTCGTCGCGCACATACAAGGGGTCCGTTACCAGCCGGCTGTCGTAGCCCTCCTGCTGCAGGCGCACCTTGCGCAGCTTGAAGGTCGAGGTCATGTCGGCGTTCGAGGACACCCGCACGAACAGCGGCAGCGCGTAGTGCGGCAGGCGCGCCCTGGTGAGGGCGAAGAAGGCGTCCGGATCGAAGGCATGGCCCTCGCACATCACGATCGAGGCCATGCCGGCGCGTCCCTCGTGGCCCGGCACCTGGACGCCGTAGATGGCGATGGTGTCGACCCCGGGCGCGTCGGCCAGGCTGTCGGCCACTTCGAAGGTCGAGACGTTCTCGCTCTTCCAGCGGTAGGTGTCGCCGATCCGGTCGACGAAATAGCAATAGCCCTCCTCGTCGTAGCGCAGCAGGTCGCCCGAGGACCACCAGGCGTCGCCCGGCTCGAACACGTCGCGCAGGATCTTCTTCGCGGTCGCCTCGGCCGAGGTATAGCCCTCGAAGCGCCCGGCCACCACGTCCGGGATGTCGAGGATGCGGCCCAGGGCCTCGCCGGTTTCGCCCGGCTGGCAGACGATGCAGGCGCCGTTGGCGTCGCGCGGGTAGCTGTCGGTGTCGACGTCGTAGCGCACGATGCGCAGGTTGGTTTTTTCCCAGTACGGGATGCGGCCGCAGGAGCCGAGCCGGTTGTCGACGTTGATCGTGTTGGTGTTCGACTCGGTGGCGCCCCAGCCCTCGAATACCTGGAGCGGGCCGAAACGGTCGATGAACTGCTGCCAGACCTCGACCGACAGGCCGGCGCCGATCATCTTGCGCAGCCCGTGGTCGCGGTCGCCCGGCTGCGGCGGCTCGGTCAGCAGGAAGCGGCAGATCTCGCCCACGTACTGGCAAATCGTCACCCGGTAGCGCCGCACGTCGTTCCAGAATCCGCGCCGGCTGAACTTGCGGCGCAGCGCCAGGGCGGCCCCGGCCGCGAACGCGGTGGCCGCGGCAGACAGCGAGGCCGCGCCGTGGTAGAGGGGAAGGAAGCAGTAGAAGCAGTCCTCGCCGCTCACCTCCATCGTCACTTCCATCACGTCGGCCGTGATCAGCCAGCGCGCGTGGCTGATCACCGCCGCCTTCGGCAGCCCGGTGGTGCCGGAGGTGAAGATGTAGACCGCCGGGTCTTGCGCGACCAGGCCGGCGCGCCACTCGAAAGGAGGATTGCCGCGCGGCGCCGAGGCGGCCGCGGCGCCGAGGTCGAATTCGCACAGGGCGCGGCGCGCCAGGTCCGGGTTCTCCGGGTCCTGCCACAGCCAGTAGCGCGCCAGCCCCTCGAGTTCGGGACCCTCGAAGTTGGCCAGGCATTCCTCGCCGACCACCACCAGGGCGGCGCCGGCGGCGCCCAGCGCATGGGCCATTGCCTTGCCGGCGACGTTCGTGTTGAGGAAGGCGACGGTGGCGCCCAGCTTGGCCAGGCCGAGCCAGGCGAACAGGAAGCCGGGCCGGTTTTCCAGGCAGATGGCGACCACGTCGCCGCGCCGCACGCCCTGGGCGCGGGCTGCGTGCGCCACCTGGTTGACCTGCGCATTCAGGTCGGCATAGCTGTAGGTCTCTTCGCCGAAATACAGGCAGGGCCGCTCGGCGAAGCGCTGCGCGCATTCCTCGATGCGCTCGGCGGTGCAGTAACTCTGCGATGCGCGGTGGCGCCCGGCCTGGGCGGCGCGCAGGTCCAATTTGGCCTGGGTCGCATCCCGGCTCACGTACGCATGTTGCGCAAGATTGTTCATCGAAGTCTCTTTCCGGTGGGTGAAGAAAGGCCGCAGGATGCTCAGGCGGCGCTGTTGGCGGCCGCCAGGAAGGCCGGCTTTTCGCCGCCGCCGTGCAGCAGCAGGTTGGTGCCGCTCATGTAGGCCGCGCGGGGCGAGGCGACGAACAGGCAGGCGTTGGCGATGTCGGCCGGGTCGGCCATGCGGCCGGCCGGAATGGTGGCGCCGACGGCGGCGATGCCGGCCGCGTCGCCGTAATGCAGGTGCGATTGTTCGGTCTGGACCAGGCCCGGGCTGACCGCGACCACCCTGACCTTGGGCGCCCATTCGACGGCCAGCGAGGACACCAGGCTCAGCACGCCGGCCTTGGCGGCCCCATAGGCGGCGGTGCCGGGCGACGGGCGCAAGGCGCTGACGCTGCCGATGAAGACGATGACGCCGCCGCCATTGGCCTGCATCAGGCTGTTGGCCGCCTGCGCCAGGTGCAGCGGGGCCAGCAGGTTCAGGCGCAGGATGCTTTCGTGGAAGCGCGGCGAGGCGGTCGCGGCCTCGGCGTAGGGACTGCCGCCGGCGTTGTTGACCAGGACGTCGAGCCGGCCATGGCGCGCGGCGATGCCGTCGACCAGCTGCTGCACCGCCTCGGCGTCGCGCACGTCGCAGGGGACAAACTCGGCGCTGGCGGCACCGAGCGCCGGCAGGGCTTCGGGCCGGCTGCGCCCGCAGACGACGACATGGGCGCCGGCAGCGAGGAAGGCTTCGGCGATGCCGCGGCCGATGCCGCGGGTGCCGCCGGTGATGAGGACGACTTGGTTCTTGAAGCAGGCGGAATCGGTCATGAAGTGTTCTCGTCGCAGTAACAGGTAGGCCTACTGTAGGAGGCCTACCCTGCCTGCGGCTACGTCCGAAAGGACGATGTTGGCGCGGCCCGCGGCGCCGATCATGGGGCCACTGCCGCCGCCTTTCCCGCGCGCGCGGCGCCATCCATGAGGAACGCATGAACAGCCGCACCGACAGCCGCACCGACAGCCACAGCGAGGCCCCGGCCGCGCCGGAATTGACCATCGAACGCCCGCGCGAGGGCGTCGCCCTGCTCTGCCTGAACCGTCCCCAGGCGACCAACGCACTGAGCCTGCAACTGCAGGCCCTGCTCTCGAACGCGTTCCGCGAACTCGGCGCAGACCCCGCGGTGCGGGTGATCGTCCTGACCGGGGGACCGGCGGTGTTCGCCGCCGGCGGCGACATCAAGTCGATGGCCGGCGCCGGCCCGATCGAGATCATGGCGCGCCATACCGAGCGGGTCTGGGCGCCGATCGCCGACTGCCCGAAGCCGGTGATCGCCGCCGTCTGCGGCTATGCCTATGGCGGCGGCAACGAGCTGGCCATGCACTGCGACATCATCGTCGCCGGCGAAGGTGCCCGCTTCGCGCAGCCCGAAATCCGGATCGGGATCATGCCCGGCATCGGCGGCACCCAGCGCCTGGTGCGCGCGGTCGGCAAGGCGCATGCCATGCGCATCCTCCTGACCGGGCAGCCGGTGGCGGCGCGCGATGCCTGGCAGATGGGCCTGGTGAGCAGCGTCGTGCCCGACGAGCAGGTGCTGCCCGAGGCGCTGGCGATGGCCGCGACCATCGCCGCCATGCCGCCGCTGGCGGTGCAGCAGATCAAGGAAGTGGTGCTGGCCGGGATGGACGCCCCGCTCGAGGTCGCCCTGATGCTCGAACGCAAGGCCAACCAGATCCTGTTCGCCAGCCGCGACCAGAAGGAAGGGATGGAAGCATTCGTCGAGAAGCGACCGGCGCGTTTCGAAGGGCGCTAGCCGGCCCGGCAGGCAAGGACCGCCCTGTGCTATAAAGCCGCCATCGGCAACCATCGCGGCAAGAACGCACCTGCGCCCATGACTGACTTTCCTTCACTGAGCGAACTCGCCTGGAACTACAACAATCGGCTCGAATACCTGGCGGTCGAGATGGTCCAGGAGTTGCAGTGCATGTTCGAGCGCCACGCTCCGTCGACCGCGGACGGGCTCTACCAGGTCATCGATATCGTCTCTTCGGCAAGCCTCAGGCAAGTGCGTCCTGGGCGCGGCTTCTACCTGATCGCCAGCGACCACCTGCCGCCCTGGGAAAGGCGAAACGCCTGTACGCTGACCGTGGCCGGCCTTCCCGTCCTGTATCGGGGGCAGGCCCATCAGGTGCAGGAAAGGCTGATGAGCCATCTGGCCAATCGCCACTATGTGCAGACCAAGACGGACAAGGGACAGGCCTTCTGGGAACGCTGCCTCAAGCTCGACGAGGTCAAAGGCAACAAGGGCGGCATCAACGTCGAGGACCCGCCGTTCGACCGGTCACGCTGGGCCGTGGCGGTCCTGCCGATGCCGAACAGTACGAGCCAGATGCGGGAGCTGGCCGAGTGGGCTTTCGACCGCGTATACGGCAGGCCCGTCGCGTCCAACGAACGCAAGCAGATTCCGCGGCGCGTCGAGGCGGAGATCGAGGCGGCGCAGGCCAGGGCCAGGGCGCTGCAGCTCGTGAGCGACCGGGTGTTCGGCCAGCCCGGGGACGGCGCGCCTGGCCGGACGGCGGGCACCTCGGGCTGACAGCCCCGGCGGTGCGGCCGGCCGTGCTTGTCACACGGCCGCGCTCGCGGCCTCTTCGCGCGCCATCCGGTGCGCCGCCGGATAGGCGCGCCAGGCCGCCACGAAGGCGGCCAGCGCGCCCAGCAGCAGGAACATCGAGATCGCCAGCGCGTAGCGCAGCGAGTCGGCGCCGGCGACCGGCACCAGCCGGTCGCTGAGCCAGCCGATCAGGATCGGGCTGGCACCGCTGCCGATCAGCGAACTGGCGAGCAGCATCATGGCGTTCGCCGTGGCCCTGCGCTGCGGCGCCACCACGAAACTGAGCGCGGCATAGGTGGGCGCGGCCCAGCCGGAGAGCAGCATCGCGTACACCACCACCAGCAGCGTGGCCGCGCCGATGGCGCCGGGCGGCACCATGAAGTAGACCAGGCTGACCGGCAGGCCGCAGGCGAGCGCCATGATCGGCACCCCGATCTGCCAGCGCAGGTCGCGCCGGGCCAGGTAGTCGGTCAGCATGCCCGAGCCCAGCCCGCCCAGCACCGAGCCGATCGCCGCCGTGCTCGAGATGATGCCTGCCTGCCCCAGCGACAAATGGTGGTAGCGCACCAGGTAGGTGAAATTCCAGGCGCCGAAGGCATAGGCCGGCACCAGCACGCAGGCCGCGGCGACGATCAGCGCGCGCGCCACCGGCTGCCCCCATACCTGGCGCAGCGCGCCGGGTGCGCCCAGCGTCGGCGCCGCCGCCTTGAAGACGGGACGCGCCGGCTCGTGCGCGCGCCAGCGAAACAGCAAAGCCAGCAGCAGCGAGGCGATGCCGGCCGTGGCCAGCGCCACGCGCCAGCCATAGCGCGCCGCCAGCCAGCCGCCGCCCACCAGCGCGATCAGCGAGCCGATGGCGGCGCCGAGGCCGAACACGCTCAGCGCGCGCGAGCGTTGCTGGGGCGGGAACAGGTCGGCGATCATCGACATCGAGGCCGGCGCGCTGCCCGCCTCGCTCAGCGCGCCGCCGGTGCGGGTCAGGGCCAGCGTCCAGAAGCCGCCGGCGCAGGCGCCGAGCGCGGCGATCGCCCCGCCCAGGCTGCGGAACAAGGCCACCAGGCTGCGCCGCTCGCCGCGGTCGGCGATGCGCCCGAGCGGAATCCCGACCAGGGCGAAGGTCAGCGCGAAGCCGAAGCCGGACACGATCCCGATCTGCATGTCCGACAGCGCGAACTCGGCCTTGATCGGCTCGATCAGGACCGCGAGCATCTGCCGGTCCATGAAGGACAGAGCCGACATCGCCGTCAGCATCGCCAGTACGTAGCGGGGATTGTGCATGGACTTCTCCGGCAACTTCAAGGAAGGCGCCGGCCGGGGCCGGCGCCGGGGGCGCTGCTAGCGGGTTACAGCGGCGCGGATCGCCTGGCGGAAGGCCTCGTTGTAGGGCGGGAGCATGCCCCACTCGCGGCGCGGATCGTGGCCGCCGGCCTGGTACACGCTGCGCGCATGGCTGAACTCGAGGAAGCCTTCGCGGCCGTGGTAGTGCCCCATGCCGGAGGCGCCGACGCCGCCGAAGGGCGCGTCGTGCAGCGCCGGGTGCATGGTGACGTCGTTGAGCGACACGCCGCCCGAGAGCGTGCGCGCCAGCACCTGCTGCTGCGCCTCCTGGTCGCTGCCGAACCAGTACAGGGCCAGCGGCCGCGGGCCCGCATTCACGGCGTCCAGCGCCTCCTCGAAGCGCTCGTAGGTATTGAGCACCAGGGCCGGGCCGAAGACTTCCTCGGTGGCGAAGGCGCTGCCGGCCGGCGGGTCGATCACCAGGTGCAGCGCCATGCGGCGCCCCTCGGCCACGCCGGCCGTCTCGATGCGTACCCCGCGGGCTCTAGCCTCGTCGATATAGCCCTGCAGGCGCGCGGCATGGCGGTCGTTGACCACCGCGACCACGTCCCCGGCATCCGGGAACAGGCCCTCGTGGCAGGCGCGCGCGGCCGCCACGAAAGCCTCGAGCTTCTCGCGCGGCAGCCAGACGGTGTCCGGCGCCACGCACAGCTGCCCCGCATTGCCGGCCTTGCCGACCACGATGCGCTCGGCCGCGTTGGCGATGTCGGCGCCGGGATCGACCAGCACCGGCGACTTGCCGCCCAGTTCCAGCGTGACCGGCACCAGGTTCGCGGCGGCGGCCGCCATCACCGCCTTGCCGACGGCGGTCGAACCGGTAAATACGAGGTGATTCCAGGGCTCGGCGCTGAACGCGCGCGCCACCTCGGCGTCGCCGTTGACCAGGCCCACCACCTCGGCGTCGAAATACGCCGGCAGCACCGAGGCCAGCAAGGCGGCGGTGCGCGGCGCGATCTCGGACGGTTTCAGGACGGCGCGGTTACCGGCCGCCAGCACGCTCGCCAGCGGCGAAAACAGGGTGTACAGGGGCGCGTTCCAGGTGCCGATGATGCCGACCACGCCTTTCGGCTGGTATTGCACCCAGGCGGTCGCGCCGAAGGCGTCGAAGGGTGCCACGCTCGGGCGCGGGTCGGCCACCATCCACGCTTCCAGGTGGTCGCGCGCATGCTTGAGCGAGGCGAGCGAGCCGAGGATATCGTTCATCATCGAAAACACGGCCGGTCGCCCGCCGAAATCCTCGTCCATCGCCGCGCACAGCGCGTCGTTGTGCTCGACCAGCAGGTCGATCGCCGCCTGCAGGCGCGCCTTGCGCACCTCGGCCGTGACCAGCCCCTCGGCGCGGAAGGCCTTCTGCTGCGCGTCGAGCAGCGCGCGTATCGTTGGGTATCCCATGCATGTCTCCCTTGTTTATTTTTGCGGTCAGGTTCAGCCGACCGGTGCTTCGCAGCCGCCGTCGACGCCGAGGATCTTGCCGGTGACCCAGCGCGCCGCCGGCGAGGCCAGGTAGACCACTGCGGCCGCGATGTCTTCGGTCTCGCCCAGCGAGCCGAGCGGCGTGGCGCGCACCAGGCCGGCCTCGATGTCCGGGGTCAGGTAGGCGGCCAGCGCGTCGGTGCGGATCGCGCCCGGCTCGATGGCGTTGATGCGCAGGTGCGGCGCAAAATCCTGGGCCAGGTTGCGCGTCATCTGGTTCAGCGCCGCCTTGGCCGCGCCGTAGGCGCTGAAATGCTTTTGCGCCAGGCGCGCCGCCATCGACGAGATGTTCACCACGGCGCCGCCGCCGGCCGCGCGCATCGCCGGCGCGGCCTTCTGGATCAGCAGGTAGGCCGGCACCACGTTCCAGGCCAGCACGCCGGCGAAATCGGCGCCGCTCATGCTGCGCGGATCGTTGGGGCCGGCGCCGCCGGCATTGTTGACCAGGATAGTGATCTTGCCCAGTTCGGCGACCGTACGCTGCACCAGGGTGTCGAGCGCGGCGTCCTCGTTGACGTCGCCGGGCACGACGATGGCGCGCCGGCCCAGTGCCCGGATCTCCTGCGCCACCTGTTCCAGGTCGGAGGCGGTGCGCGCCGCCAGCGCCACGTCGGCGCCGGCCTGGGCCAGGGCGATGGCGCAGGCGCGCCCGATGCCCTTGCCGGCCCCGGTCACGACGGCGACCTGCCCCTCGAGTGAAAACAGGCTTGGTACATGTTGCATGACAGCGTCTCCCGGCAGTAGTTGATTTGATCGGATGGCCGCGGCGCGGCCTGTCCCCCATATTGCGCGGCCCGGACCGGGCCGGCATCGTCCGTTTGCATGACGCCGGGCCGCCGGCGCCGGGCGATACTGGCTGCCCCTATGATTGACCCATTTACCCGTTTGACCCATTACTACAAGGAGAGCGACATGCCCGTTACCGCCATCACCGGCTCGGCGTCCGGAATCGGCGCGGCCACCCGCGCCGCACTGCTGGCCGCCGGCCACACCGTGCTGGGAATCGACCTGCGCGACGCCGACATCGTCGCCGACCTGTCGTCCCCCGCCGGTCGCGCCGCGGTCGCCGCGGCGGTGCTCGACCGCTGCGGCGGCGTGCTCGACGGCCTGGTGCTGTGCGCCGGCCTGGGCCCGCAGGCCGAGCCGCCTGCGCGCACCGTCTCGGTAAATTATTTCGGCGTGGTCGACCTGCTCGACGCCCTGCTGCCGGCCCTGCAGCGCGGCCACAACGGCGCCGCCGTGGTGGTGTCCTCGGTGGCCTCGACCCAGCTTGCCTGGGACCGCAATCCGCTGGCCGCGGCCCTGGAACAGGGCGACGAGGCGCTGGCCGGCCAGCTGGCCACGGCCGCCGGCGGCGGCCAGCTGGCGTATGCCGGTTCGAAGAACGCGGTGACGGTGGCGGTACGGCGCCGCGCGGCGGCCTGGGGCGCGGCCGGAGTGCGCCTGAACACGGTGGCGCCGGGCGCGGTCGCTACCCCGCTGCTGCGCGCCGGCATGGACGACCCGCGCTTCGGCCAGGCGATCCGCGATTTCGTCGCCCCGATCGCGCGCCACGCCCAGCCGGAAGAAATCGCGTCCCTGATCGCCTACCTGATGGGTCCGCACGCCGGTTTCATCCATGGCGCCCAGATGGTGATCGACGGCGGGGTCGACGCCCTGATGCGGCCGACCCAGTTCTGAGCCGCGACGGACCGGACCAACAACCAGGATCAAGCGAAATCAGTCCTGGTTGCCGAGCAGCGCCACGCTGTTCAGGAAGATGCGCACCAGCTCGGTCTGGCGGCGCACGCCGGTCTTCGAGAAGATCGAACGCAGGTGGGCGCGCGCCGTGTTGCGGCGGATGCCGAGCACCTCCGATGCCTCGTCGAGCGACAGGCCGTTGGCCAGCTGGATCGCCAGCGCCGTCTCGGCCGGGGTCAGCTGGAACAGCTGCTGGGCCAGGCGCGCCGGCGGGTCCGACTTGCCCTCGGCGTCGCGCATGAACACGACCACGCTCGGTCGGCGCTTGCCGACGGTCCACTCGGTCGAGTCGATCGCCTGCGCCACCACGCCCCAGGCCGCGCGTCCGGATGGGCGGCTCAGCGACATCGCCTCGACCACGCCCATCTTGCCCGGCTCGCGCCGGCTCAGCACGTTCTGGATCATCTGGTACAGCTTGCGGTTCTCGGCCTGGTAGGAAGCGCTCAGCTTTTGCGAGGAAATGCTGACGCCGTCGTTGAGGGCGACGATGGCGCTGGCCATGGTATTGCTTTCCAGGATGACGCAATTCTCGTCGAGCACGAAGACGCCGACCATCAGCTGGCCCATCGCGTGGCGGTACATCGAGTCGACCTGGCGGTCGCGGTGCACGGCCGCATACAGGGTCAGCGCCCGCTGCAGGTGGGGAATCAGGTGCTCGCACAGCTCGCGGTCGGCGCCGGAGAACGGCGCCGCGTCGATCGGGCGCGTGATGCGAAAGCCATAGATGCCGATGCCGGGCAGGTCGACGTCGACCGCCATCACGTGGAACACGCCCTGGGGCTGGCACCACTGGCGGTAGTACTCGGAGGCCTGCCATTCGTCGATCGAGAGCAGGTCGCTGGTGGTGACCACCTTGCCCGGGCGCAGGCAGGAAAACGGGCTGATGGCGCTCAGCGGGTTATGCGAGAGCAGCGGGCGGCGCTCGCCGGAGGCCGAAATCACGTAGCCGAGGTCGGCTCCTGCGGCGCGCCGCACGATCAGCGAGCAGAAATTGCCGCCGAATTCGCGGCGTACGTGCTCCAGGCATTGCGACCAGCGGTCGGCGTCCTGGGCGGTTTCGTAAATGGCCCCCAGCAGGCGGCTGAAACGGTCGAGCGACAAGGGCGCTGCGGCATGCACAGCGTTGGCGGGAGGGGCCGCCTGCGGGGCGGCAATCGTGTCCAGGTCGGTTTCCATCGTGCAATTTAGTATAGCATCGCTTGCCATGTTTTCAAGCACCATGCATACGCCGGTCATGCCAGCTCGAACAGTGCGGCCGCCCCCATGCCGCCGCCGATGCACATGCTGACCACGACGTAGCGCACGCCGCGCCGGCGCCCTTCGAGCAGGGCGTGGCCGACCAGGCGCGCGCCCGACATGCCGAATGGGTGGCCGATGGCGATGGCGCCGCCGTTCACGTTCAATCTGTCGTCCGGTATGCCGAGCGTATCGCGGCTGTACAGCACCTGGCAGGCGAAGGCCTCGTTGATTTCCCACAGGCCGATGTCGGCCACCGTCAAGCCGTGGCGCGCCAGCAGCTTCGGGATCGCCACCACCGGACCGATGCCCATTTCGTCGGCGCGGCAGCCGGCCACGGCCAGGCCGCGGTAGGTGCCGAGCGGGCGCAGGCCGCGCCGCGCCGCTTCCTGCCGGCTCATCAGCACCGAGGCCGAGGCGCCGTCCGACAGCTGCGAGGCATTGCCGGCGGTGATGAACTGCCCTTCCCCGCTCCACTGCCCGCCCTTCCACACCGGTTTCAGCTGGCCCAGGCTTTCGAGCGTGGTACTGGGGCGGTTGCCCTCGTCCTGGGTCAGCCGCACTTCTTCGCTGCCGCTCGGCTGGCCGTCCTTGTCGAACAGCTGGCGCGTGCTCGTCAGGGGCACGATTTCGTCGGCGAACAGGCCGGCCTGCTGGGCCGCGGCGGTGCGCTGCTGGCTGCGCAGGGCATAGGCGTCCTGGTCGGCGCGCGAAATCCCGTAGCGCTGCGACACGATCTCGGCGGTCTCGATCATCTGGATGTAGGCCGTCGGCGCCGCTTCCAGCACGGCCTTCGACTGGGCCCGGTAGCTGTTCTTGTGGGCGTTCTGGACCAGCGAGATCGATTCCAGGCCGCCGCCGACGGCGATGGCGTATTCGCCCGCCATGATGCCCTTGGCCGCGCCGGCGATCGCCATCAGGCCGGAGGCGCACATGCGGTCGATCGCCATGCCGCCCACCGATTCGGGCAGGCCGGCGGTATAGGTGCACAGGCGCCCCAGGTTGTAGCCCTGGGTGCCCTGCTGGGCCGCGATGCCGAGGATCACGTCGTCGACCTCGGCGCCCTCGACTTCGGCCCGCTCGAGGGCGGCGCGGATCACATGGCCGCCCAGCACCGGCGCTTCGGTGTCGTTGAAGGCGCCGCGGTAGGCTTTGCCGATCGGGGTGCGGGCGGTGGAGACGATGACGGCTTCTTGCATGACGGTTACTTTCTATCGAGATGAAGACCAGGCCGCTGCAGGGCTGTACCGGTCCGGCAGCGGCGGATGCGAAAAAGGGGCACTGCTTGCACCTTGACGGTGCGGCGCGACAGGCGACGCCTCATTATTGACAGCGGCGCGCGCGCCGGCATCGTCTTAATGGATGATGCCGGCGCCGCGATTCCGGTGTCTGATGCTCAGCTTTGCGTTTCAGGTTCCATACACCGGCTGGGGCGGACGGGCCTCGGCGACCAGGCGCTCGATCACCGGCGCCAGCTCGGCCGGCTCCCAGCGCGCGCCCTTGTCGCGCACCGTGCCGGTGCGCCAGCCGTCGGCCAGCGACAGTTCGCCGCCCTTGGCTTCGAAGCAGCGCCCGCTCACGGCGCGCGCCTCCAGGCTGCCCAGCCAGACCACCAGCGGCGCCACGTTCATCGGGTCCCAGGCGTCGAAACCGGCTTCCGGCTTTTTCACCAGGTCGGGCATCGCGCTTTCGGTCATCGAGGTGCGCGCGGCCGGGGCCAGGCAATTGACGGTGATGTCGTAGCGCGCCATCTCGGCCGCCTGCACCAGGGTCAGGCCGGCGATGCCGGCTTTCGCGGCGGCGTAGTTCGACTGTCCGATCGAGCCTTGCAGGCCGGCGCCGGAACTGGTGTTGACGATCGCCGCCCGCGGCGCCTGGCCGCGCTTGGAAAGATCGCGCCAGTGGCGCCCGAAGGTGCTGGCCATGCAGAAGTGGCCCTTCAGGTGGACCTTGATCACCGCGTCCCAGTCCTCCTCGGACAGCGACAGGAACATCCGGTCGCGCAGGATGCCGGCGTTGTTGACCAGCACGTGCACGGCCCCGAAGGCGCCCAGGGCAGCGTCCAGGATGCGCCCGGCACCGGCCGTGCTGGTGATGTCGTCGCCGTTGGCCAGCGCGCGCCCGCCGCCGGCGGCGATCTCGTCGGCCACCGCCTGCGCGGCCTCGATGCGCACGTCGTTGACGACGACGCCGGCCCCTTCGGCCGCGAACGCGAGGGCGTAGGCGCGGCCAAGGCCGCCGCCGGCCCCGGTGATGACGACGACGCGCTGATCGCAGATACCCATGTCTACTCCATTATTCAATTTTTGATAGGTGGGCGAGCGGACTTACAGCCGCTCGATGATGGTGACGTTGGCCAGGCCGCCGCCCTCGCACATGGTCTGCAGCCCGTAGCGCCCGCCGCTGCGTTCCAGCTCGTGCAGCAGGGTCGTCATCAGCTTGGCGCCGGACGCGCCCAGCGGATGGCCGAGCGCGATCGCGCCGCCGTTGACGTTGGTGCGCTCGCGCGGGTAGCCGGTCTCCTGCAGCCAGGCCATGACCACCGAGGCAAAGGCTTCGTTGATTTCGACCAGGTCGATGTCTTCCAGGCGCATGTTGCTGCGCTCGAGCGCGCGGCGGGTGGCGGCGATCGGGGCCGTCAGGTGCCAGATCGGGTCGTCGCCCAGCACCGACAGGTGGTGGATGCGGGCGCGCGGGGTCAGGCCGTAGCGCTTCAGGGCCGCTTCCGACACCACCAGCACGGCGGCGGACGCGTCGCAGGTCGAGCTCGACACGGCCGCGGTGATCGCGGGGTAGCTGGGGTCGACCGGCTCCAGGCCGGCCATCTTTTCCAGCGTGCTCTCGCGCGCCGTTTCGTCCATCGCCAGCACGCCCGGCAGCGGCACCACCTCGCGCTCGAAGCGGCCGTCGCGGATCGCCGCCAGGGCGCGGGCATGGCTCTCCAGCGCGTAGCGCTCCATGTCGGCGCGCGAGATGCCCCAGTGGTCGGCGATGCGCTGGGCCGCATAGAACTGGTTCACCGGGGCGTCGCCGAAGCGCCGGCGCCAGCCGCTGCTTTCGGCAAACGGCGTGGTGAAACCGAGCGGCCGGCCGGCCAGCATGGCCGACGAAATCGGAATCCGGGTCATGGTCTGCACGCCGCCGGCCACCACCACGTCCTGGGTCCCGCTCATCACGGCCTGGGCCGCGAAGTGGATCGCCTGCTGCGACGAGCCGCACTGGCGGTCGACCGTGGTGCCGGGCACGTTCAGCGGCAGCCCGGCGGCCAGCCAGGAGGTGCGCGCGATGTTGCCGGCCAGCGCACCGATGGTGTCGACGCAGCCGAAAATGACGTCGTCGTAGTCGGCCGCGGGAATCGCGTTGCGCTCGACGATGGCACGCAGCACGTGGGCGCCGAGGTCGGCGCCGTGGATCTCGGCCAGCGAACCCTTGCGCTTGCCGGTCGGGGAACGCAGGGCGTCGACGATATAGGCTTCAGCCATTCCAGCTCCTCTTCAATTCGAAAAAACGGCGGTCGGCCCGAGCGGCGCGCCGGCACCCAGCAGGGCCTCGGAGACGCGCCCCTTGTGGAAGGCGCGGTCGCCCCAGGCCGCGTCCAGCACCCAGGCGCGCTTCATGAACATCTGGAGGTCGACTTCCCAGGTATAGCCCATCGCGCCGTGGACCTGGATCGCCTTGCGCGCGGCCAGCCAGGCGGCTTCCGCGCAGGCCAGCTTGGCGTGCGAGGTGTGCAGGGCGCGCTGGGCTTCGGCGTGCTCGAGCGCATACACCGCGCGGTACAGCACCGGCTTGGCGAACTCGATCCTGGTCATGACGTCGGCCAGATGGTGCTTGACCGCCTGGAACGACCCGATGGGTTTGCCGAACTGCTTGCGCTGGGCGGCGTAGTCGACCGCCAGGTCGAGCATGCGCTGGGCCAGCCCGATCAACTGGCCGCTGACGTTGAGCGCGCCGCGGTCGAGGGTCTCGGCCCACATCGCCCGGCCCTGCTCGCCGCTTGCGACCAGCGTCGCGGGGCCCGGCTGCCACTCGACCCGCGCCAGGCGGCGCGAAGCGTCGATGCTGTGCAGGGGCGTGAGCACGACCTCCGCGCGGGGCACCGCGTGCACCTCGTCGCCGTGCGCCAGCAGTAGCACGTCGGCCAGCGCGGCGTCGGCAACCCACGGGTTGACCGGATGGCCGACGGCGATCCGGCAGCTGCCGTCCGGAATACGCGCCAGCCACCGGGCGCGCAGCGGGTGGCCCGGCTCGAGCGCGGCCAGCAGGCCGGTGGCGACATAGGCGGTATCGGACATCGAATCGGGGATCGCGTAATAGCCCAGTTCCTGGGTCATCAGGGCCCAGTCGACGTCGCCCAGCCCCATGCCGCCTTCGGCTTCCGGCACCGACAGGCTGAACAGGCCCTGTTCGGTGATCTTGGCGCGCAGCCCGGGCGAGCGCCCGGCATCGGTTTCCCAGATCTCGCGCAGCATCTCGGGCGGCGCCTCGGTCATGAAGAAGCGGCTGATCGAATCGCGGAAGGCGACCTGCTCTTGCGTGAATGTGAAGTTCATGCGACTGTTCTCCGGCTTAGCTCTTGGGCAGGCCAAGCACACGCTCGGCGATGATGTTGCGTTGGATTTCGTTGGTGCCCGCATAGATCGGGCCGGCCTGGGCGAACAGGAAGCCGTCGAGCCAGCCGTCGCCGTCGCTGTCGCTGTCACCGAGGCCCCCGTCCATCAGCTCGGCATTGGCGCCGAGGATGCGCAGCGCGGTCTCGTGCATTTCCAGGTCGAGTTCGGACCAGAAGATCTTGTTGGTGCTCGACTCGGCGCCGATCGCCGCGCCTTCCTGCAGGCGCCCGACCGTGTGGTAGGACGACAGCGCATAGGCCTGGGCGCCCATCCAGGCGCGCATCACGGCGTCGCGGATGGCAGGATCGCGGTCGGCCTGCTCGCGGTGCTTCAGGTAGAGCTGCATCAGCTTGTGCGCCGTGTGCTGGAAGCGCGCCGGCGAGCGCAGCAGCAGGCCGCGCTCGAAGCCGGCCGTGGCCATCGCCACCTGCCAGCCGCTGCCTTCGGCGCCGACCAGGTTCCCGGCCGGCACCCGCACCTCGTCGAAGAAGATCTCGGCGAAGGCCTGGCGCCCGTTCAGGGCCTTGATCGGGCGCACCGTGATCCCGGGCGAATCGAGCGGCACCAGCAGGTAGCTCAGGCCGTGGTGGCGCTGCGATCCGGGTTCGCTGCGGAACAGGCCGAACAGCCAGTTGGCGAACACGGCGCGGGTCGACCAGGTCTTCTGGCCGTTGAGGACGTAGTGGTCGCCGTCGCGCACGGCGCGGCTGCTGATGGCCGCCATGTCGGAGCCGGCATTCGGTTCCGACCAGCCCTGGGCCCACATGTCGTCGCAGCGCGCCATGCGCGGCAGGAAGCGCGCCTTCTGCTCCTCGGTGCCGAATTCCATGATCGTCGGCCCGAGCAGCAGGATGCCGTTCTGGTTGACCCGCATCGGGGCGTCGGCGGCCCAGTACTCTTCCTCGAAGATCAGCCAGTCGATCAGGTCGCAGCCGCGCCCGCCCAGCTCGACCGGCCAGGCGACGCTGCTCCAGCCGGCGTCGGCCAGCTTGGCTTCCCACTGGCGGTGCTGCTCGAAGCCCTCGCGCGACTCGTAGCTGGCGAAGGGCTCGGCCGGCACGTTCGCGCGCAGCCAGGCGCGCACTTCCTGGCGGAAGGCTTGCTGCGCCGGTGTATAGGTCAGATTCATGCTGCCTTCTCCCGATTAAAATGTCGCTGCCCGCTTTTCGACGAAGGCGGCGCGCGCCTCGACCGAATCGGGACTCATGTAGGCCTGCATCGTGAAGCCCTGCTCCCAGCGGTACTTGTCTTCGAGGTTGCCGTCCTCGATGCCGTTCAGGGCTTCCTTGGCGATCCGGATCATGGCCGGGCTCTTGGCGGCGATCTTCGCCGCGATCTCGAGCGCGGTCGAGCGCAGCGCCGCGCGCCGCACCACCCGTTCGACGGCGCCCAGGCGCAGGGCCTCGGCGGCCGGGATCATCTCGCCGGTGAAGAAGGCGTAGCGCGTCTTCTGCAGCCCGAACATGCGCTGCAGGTGGGCCGCGCCGCCCATCGCGCCGCGGTCGACCTCGGGCAGGCCGAAGGAAGCATCCTCGGCCGCGATCACGAAGTCGGCGGCACCGCAGATGCCGATCCCGCCGCCCAGCACGAAGCCGTGTACGGCGGCGATCACCGGCACCTTGTTGCGGTGCACGGCCTTGAAGGTGGCGTAGTTGCCGGCATTGACCGAGACGATCCGGCCCTGCTCGGCGTCGAGCTGCTTGATGTCGACCCCGGCGCAAAAGCCGCGCCCTTCGGCCCGGATCACGATCGCGCGCACGGCGCGGTCCTCGCCGAGCGCGGCGATGCAGGCCGCCAGGGCGTGCCAGCCGTCGTCGTCGAGGGCGTTGACCGGAGGCCGGTCGAGCACGACTTCGGCGACGCCGTTATCGTGGACGCTTGAACTGAATTGTGAAGTCATCGGTCTTCCTTGGTTCCTAATAGGTATTCAGGCGCGCACGCGCGCGGCGGGCGTCGGCGACGATGGCGTCGACCACCTCGCGGCACGACTGCAGCTGGCCGATCAGGGCCGCCACCTGGCCGGCCGACATCACCCCTTCGGCCGGCTTGCCGTCGACCATCGAGCGCTGCAGCAGCACCGGGGCATTCGCCGCCATCACCACCTGGGCCACCGAGGCCGGGTCCTGGCGCAGCGCCTGCAGCAGCACCCGGGCGGCGTGGCCGGCGGTCATCCCGGTATGGGCCTTCCAGGCCAGCGCGCTGCGCAACGCGATCCATACCCGGCGCAGCGGCGCCGCCTTTTCCAGCGCGGCCAGGTACTCGTTGTCGATCATCCGCTGCGGCATGCCGTCGACCAGGTGCGAGACGCGCACCTGGTCGACGTCGCGCACGGCCAGGTAGCGCTCGAGGGTGGCCGGCGGCACGCCGCTGTCGGTGGTCATCAGGAAGCGCGTGCCCATCGCCACGCCCTGGGCGCCGAAGGCCAGCGCGGCAAGCAGGCCGCGGCCGTCGTAGAAGCCGCCGGCCGCCACCACCGGCACCTTGACCGCATCGACCACCTGCGGCAGCAGCACCGTGGTAGGCACCGAGCCGGTGTGGCCGCCGCCCTCGCCGCCCTGGATCGTGATGGCGTTGGCGCCCATCTCGATCGCCTTCTGGGCGTGCTTGAGCGCGCCCACGGTCGGCATGCAGACGATGCCGGCGTCGCGCAGGCGGGCAATGGTCTTCTTGTCGGGACCGCGGCCGTAGCTGACCGCGCGGATCCGGTACTTCACCGCCAGGTCCAGCAATTGCTGGGCGTTCGGCTGGAACATGTGGAAGTTCAGGCCGAAGGGCTTGTCGCCGGTGAGCTGCTTCACGCGCAGGATGTCCGCTTCGATCCGCTCGGCGGGAATCGTCGCTCCGGCCAGGAAGCCGAAGGCGCCGGCGTTGCAGGTGGCGGCCACCAGCTCGGCGCCGGCGACCCAGCCCATCGCGGTCTGCACGATCGGGTAACGGCAGCCGAGCAGCTCGCACAGGGGCGTGCGCAGGCCGGTGTCGAGATCGGCTTCGCTCATGATCCCGCCTTGTTGGCCGCCGCCATCGAGGCCGCGTCGTGGCCGCCCAGGTGTCCCTGGCCGATCACCTGGCCGTGCGCATGCGCCAGCTGGTGGTAGCCGTAGGCCATGTCGATCGTGGCGCGCAGGCCCTGCAGCTCCTCGGCGCGGTTGAGCACCTGCTTGGCCAGCGCCAGCCCGAGGCGCGGCTGGGCCGCGATGCGGGCCGCCAGCGACATGGTCTCGGCTTCGAGCGCCTCGGGCGCGACGATCCGGTTGACCATGCCCATCGCATGGGCGCGCTGGGCCGGCAGCCGCTCGCCGAGGAACAGGAATTCCTTGGCGATGCGCGGATTGAGCTCCTGCGCGTGGGCGAAGTACTCGACCCCGGGTATTCCCATGCGCAGCACCGGGTCCTGGAAGAAGGCGTCCTCGGATGCGACGATCAGGTCGCACACCCAGGCCAGCATCAGGCCGCCGGCGACGCAGGCGCCCTGCACCATCGCGATGGTCGGCTTCGGGATGTCGTGCCAGCGCCGGCACATGCCGACGTAGACTTCCTGCTCGCGCGCGTAATTGAACTCGGCGCCCGGCTTGTTGGCGTGGTCCCACCACAGGTGGGCGCGCTCGAAGGACTTGTTGACGTCGCGCCCGGGCGTGCCGATGTCGTGGCCGGCGCTGAAATGGCGGCCGTTGCCGCGCAGGACGATCACCTTCACCGCATCGTCGTCGACCGCGCGCCGGAAGGCGGCGTCGAGCGCGTAGGTCATCTGCGAGTTCTGCGCGTTGTTGAATTGCGGACGGTTCATCGTGATCGACGCGATGCCGTCGGCGGCCTGGTAGAGCACCGGGGAGTCGGTTTCGTAGACTGCGTCGTCTGGACGCTGGACGAATTCGGTCTTGGGGAGCATGGCGGCGTTCTTCACGATGTTCAGGCGCCCAGGGCGGCGGCGCGCAGGTTGTGCGGGTCGAGCCGCGCCAGCAGGGCCAGTTCGGCCGCCGTCGGCGCCGGCGTCTCGACGATGGGGTCGCCGCTCCAGAGCGGGAAGCCGGTGGCTTCCTCGACCTGCTCCAGGCTGACGCCGGGATGCAGGGAGAGGATGCGGGCCTGGCGCTGCGGCCCGCCGAAGTCGAACACGCACAGGTTGGTGATCACCTGGCGGATGTCGATGTCGTCGAAGCTGTAGCCGCGCGGCAGGCGCGCCGGGTTGTAGCCGATCGAGGCCACCATGTCGACCTCGCCCTCGACGAACACCTTGCGGTTGTGCTGGGGCACGAAGAACGAGTTGGCGTGACAGAAGGAGTTGCCGGGGAAGCCGCGCACGCCCAGCATCTGCACCTTCGGGCGCCGATAATCGTCGCCGATCATCGAGATGTTGGCCTGGCCGTAGCGGTCGACCTGGGTCGGGCCGACCATCGCATGGCGCCGGCCGCTCCAGACGTTGTCGAAGATGCGCGAGAAACCCATCCAGGTTTCGCGCTGCATCCGGTAGTCGCCGCGCGGGCCGACCGGCACCGGTTCGCGCACCAGCCAGGCTTCGGAATCGGTCATCATCAGGTCGGGATTGGTGGTCGACATGCACAGCGAGGCGGCCAGGCGCGGCACGATGCCGATGCCGGTGGCGAGCACCTCGCCGTCGCCGGCCCAGGCACGGGCGGCGGCACAGATGATGCGGTCGATCAGGGAGGTATCGTTCACGAGCAGGTCCTTTCAATACACCGGCAGGGGCAACTTGCGGATCGCTTCGATGCCGCCGACGGCATCGATATAGGCGTCTTCGCCGGCGGCGACATAGCGCTCGGCATAACGGGTCCAGCCGCCCTCTTCGCGGGCGCTGGCGGCGTACAGCTTCAGGTGGGCCATGTCGGGGCCATAGGCCGGCGCGCAGGAGCTCGGGTGGGCGCCGCCCGGCGCGTGCACCACGCCGGTAGTCACCGCGCGCTCCCAGAACACGTAGCGCGCTTCCTCGCCGGCGGCGAACCAGCTGTCGTCGACCAGCTCGTCGCAGGAGACATAGGTACGGCGCGCGGCGCGGGCGAACAGGTCGTCCATGTACAGGTCCGGGCCCTTGACCTGGCACACCCCGCGCGCGCTGGCGCGGTCGACGTGCAGCAGCGCGGCGTCGAGCGGCAGGGCCGGCATCGCCACCCAGTCGCGCCCGTCGTAGGGCGAGCCGATCACCTGGATCTCCGGATTGTGGCGGATCACGTCCGTGCCCAGGCCGATGCGGGTCGGGATGAAGGGCGCGCCCATCGCGGCGGCGCGCAGGCCGAGGAGCAGCATGCCTTCGTCGATCTCGGTGACCTCGAGGGCGCCGGCCTGGCGCGCCTGGCGGAAATACGGCTCGAGCGGGATCGCATCGAGCGACACGAAGGCGAACACCAGTTTCTTGACCTTGCCGGCCGCGCACAGCATGCCGACGTCGGCGCCGCCGTAGGCGACGATGGTGAGGTCCTTCAGCGGCGAGCGCAGGATTGCGCGCACCAGCGCCATCGGCTTGCGGCGCGCGCCCCAGCCGCCGATGCCGATCGTCATGCCGTCGCGCAGCTGCGCCACCACGTCGGCGGCGCTCATTTGCTTGTTCGTCATTGCTGCCCTTTCTGTCCAACCGAAAAATCGTGACCCCACAGGCTGACCTGGGTGAATTCATGGGTGATGTGCTGGGCCCAGTCGACCACCGCGCCGCCGTAGCCGAACTCGACGTCGAAACCGGACGGCGACTTCATGTAGAACGAGGTCACGCGGTCGTTGGTGTGCTGGCCCAGGGTCGAGGATTGCTGCACCCCGCGCGCGGCCATGCGGTCCATCGCGCGGCCGACTTCCGGCATCGATTCGACCTCGACCATCACGTGCACGCATCCGCTCTCGACCGGGTAGCCGGCCAGCGCCAGGCTGTGGTGGCGCCCGTTATTGCAGTGCAAGAAGTAGATCGGCACGCTTGGACCGTCTTCGCCGGCCGGCTGGAAGTTGAACATGTCCGACAGGCCGAAGCCGAGCACGTCGCGGAAGAAGCGCATGGTTTCCTCGAAGCCGGGCGCCGGCAGCACCACGTGGCCCATGCCGATGTCGCCGGTGACGAAGCGCGCCACGCCGACCGGGGAAGCGAAATGGCGGAAGTCCGACTTGTAGCCCCAGACCACCTCGTGGCGGTTGCCGGAAGGGTCGCTGAAGGCGGCCAGCTGCTGCACGCAGCGGCGCTTGCACAGGGCGGCGTCCGCTTCGGTCCAGGCGACGTCCGCCTGGCGCAGGCGCTCGAGCACGCGGGCGAAGGCGTCGCGGTTCGGCACTTCCCAGCCGGTGGCGACATAGGCGTCGCGTTCGCCCTGCTGGACCGCGATGCGGAACTGGCGCTCGTCCATCTTCAGGTACAGGTCGCCGGACGGAGCGGTCGATGCCATCATGCCGAGCACGTTTTCGGCATAGTCCTGCCATTTGCCCAGGTCGGTGGTCTCGGCGACGATATACGACAGGGCGCTAATTTCGGTCATGTGCATCACTCCTTCGATTGCGGGGAACATGCATCGATTATGGTTGCGCCCCCCTGCCCGATCATCGTCCAATAAGACTAGCGAAAACGGCGCGCTGCGCCCGGTCGGCGGGAGCGGCGTAGCGGGCGCCCGGCAGCGCCGGCGCGCGCCCGGCCGGGGCGGCATGGCAGGCGGCGAGCAGGCGCTCGAAGGCGCGCGTGCTGCGTTCGAGCGCGTCGTCCGCGCCCAGCAGGCGCGCATGGTGCTGCAGCACCAGCACCAGGCCGGTCATGTCGCAGGCCAGCTGCGCGACGTCGGTGGCCGGACCGAGCTGGCCGGCATCGATCGCGTAACGGATGCAGGTTTCCAGGGCGCGGCGCCACTCCAGCGCGTTGGCCAGCACGGCATCGCGCAGCACCCCGGGCTGGTCGGCGAATTCGGCGGCGCAGTCGAGGTAAAGGCAGCCCTGGGCGCCGGCCAGCCGCGCCCAGAAACCGAACATGGCGCGCAGGCGCGGCAGGCCCGCCGGGGTGGCGTTGGCGGGGTCGACCACGTGCCGGCGGAAGCGGGCGCGGTAGGCGGCCAGCACGTCGAGCTGCAGCGCCTCGATCGAGCCGACCCGCGCAAAGACGCCGGTCTTGCTCATCCGCATCTCGTCGGCGACCGTGCCCAGGGTAAGCGCGCCCAGGCCGCCGGCGCTGGCCATGCGCAGCGCGCATTCGACGATGGCCTTGTGGGTCTGCGCGGCCTTGCCGGCGGCCCCCGCCACGGGGCGGCGCCGCGCCGTGTCGGGCCGATGGCTTGTGCGCTCGATATCGGTGTTCGGTTTCATGATGGATGCGCCTCCCTATCCCGGCAGTCCGGTGCTAGCGCACAGGTTGGCGGACTCGGCCGAGCAGCACATACCCCACGCGGACTAAACGCGCGGCGGGCGGGCCGGGCCGCTGGTGGAGCGATGGGAGAAGGAGAAAGATGGCGGCGCGGCGGCCGGTTGTGGGCTGTAAAGCTTGGCGCCGCCCGCCGCGCCTGCGCGTGCTGGTCAGCGGTCGAAGGCCTGGGCGATCCGCTCCGGCCCGGCTTTTGCCGGGGTCGAGTGGTGAGGCTGGTTGTAGCTGAGATTGGCAGGCTGCTGGACCGGGTCATACGACCAGGCGGTCCAGCCGACGAAGCCGACAACGGCTGCGAGCAGGGAGTAGAAACGAAACGCCGACATGATATTCCCCTTTCCAGGAAGTTCACCAGACAGGGTTTCAAGCTACGCCTGCCGCATGGGCGTGGAATCGTCCGTATGGACGATTCCGCGCCCTTGGGCAGGCGTGCTGCGCTGCAGCAGGCGCATCGGGGGAAGCAGGCGCGCCGTCACGAGCTGGTGCAGGGCGCGCTGGCGGGAAGACAATCCTTCACAAGGACCGCCATTCGGGTGTAGCGTAGGCGCTATCCCTGTTGCATATCTTGTAGACCAAAGGAGGCGAACATGGCACTGAACCTCACGGCGCGGCTCTTGATGTCGCTTATCTTCATCCTCTCCGGTTGGAGCAAGCTGGTCGGCTACAGCGCTACCGCAGGGTATTTCGCGTCGATGGGCATACCCTCGCCGGCGCTGGTGACCCCGCTCGTCATCCTGATCGAGCTGGGCGGCGGCCTGGCCCTGCTGTTCGGATTCAAGGCACGCTGGGCGGCAGGTGTCCTCGCGCTGTTCAGCGTCGCGTCGGCGTTCGTGGCGCACACGAATTTCGCCGACGCAAACCAGATGAACAACTTCCTGAAAAACCTGGCGATGGCAGGCGGCTACCTGCTGTTCGTCCGGTACGGCGCCGGTGCGCCTTCGTTCGACACCCGGCCGGAATCGCTGGCCGGCGCGCGCAAGGGTTTTTAGCCAGCTCGGCGAGGCCGGGCGGTAACGGCCGGTGCGGCCGCCGCCAGGTCAGGCCGGTTCGGGAACGACCGCCGTGACTTCGATCTCGACCTTCGCGCGGTCCTCGACCAGGCCGGCCACCTGCACCGTGCTCATGGCCGGGAAGTGGCGGCCGATCAGGTCGCGGTAGGCCGCGCCGATCTGCGGATAGGCGCCCACGTACTCCTTCTTGTCGAGCACGTACCAGGTCATGCGCACGATGTGCTCGGGCCTGGCGCCGCCCTCGTGCAGCACCGCCACGATGTTCTCCAGCGCCTGGCGCACCTGGCCGGCCAGGTCGTCGGTGTGGAACACGCCGTCGCGGTCCCAGCCGACCATGCCGCTGACGAAGATCATCCGGCCCGAACAAGCGACGCCGTTCGAGTAGCCGCGCGGCCGTGGCCAGCCTTCCGGTTGCAGAAATTCCATGTGATTGCCTTTCCTTGATTAGCTTGTTCGGGCGGCCGCTTCGGCCAGCAGTTCGCGCGCGATGATCAGCTGCTGCACTTCGGTGGCGCCTTCGTAGATGCGCAGCGAGCGGATTTCGCGGTACAGGCGCTCGACCGGCTGTTCGCTCACGACCCCGAGGCCGCCGAACATCTGGACCGCGGCGTCGATCACCTGCTGCGCCGTTTCGGTGGCGGTCAGCTTGGCCATCGCCGCCTCCTTCGTCACGCGCCGGCCCTGGTCGCGCTGCCAGGCGGCGCGGTAAGTCAGGAGCGCGGCGGCATCGATGCCGGTCGCCATCTGGGCCAGCTTGGCCTGGGTCAGCTGGAAGTCGGCCAGGGTCTTGCCGAACATCTTTCTCGCGGTGGCGCGCGCCAGCGCCTCGTCCAGGGCGCGCCGCGCAAAGCCCAGCGCGGCCGCGGCCACCGAGGTGCGGAAGATGTCGAGCGTCGCCATCGCCACCTTGAAGCCCTGCCCGGCCGCGCCCAGGCGCTTCGAGACGGGCACCCGGCAATGGGTGAAGCGCAGGCGCGCCAGCGGGTGCGGCGCGATCACGTCGATCCGTTCGGCGATCTCGAAGCCCGGCAGGCCGGCGTCGACGATGAAGGCGGAGATGCCGCGCGCGCCCGGCGCTTCGCCGGTGCGCGCGAAGACCACGTACATGTCGGCGATGCCGCCGTTCGAGATCCAGGTCTTCTCGCCGTCGAGCACGTAGTGGTCGCCGTCCAGGGTGGCCGCGCAGGCCATGGCCGCGACGTCGGAACCGGCATCGGGCTCGGACAGGGCAAAGGCGGCGATCGCCTCGCCGCGCCCGACCCGCGCCAGGTAGTCGCGCTTGTTCTCCTCGCTGCCAAACAGGGTGATGGCGCCGCTGCCCAGGCCCTGCATGGCAAAGGCGAAGTCGGCCAGGCCCGAATGGCGCGCCAGGGTTTCGCGGATCAGGCAGACGGCGCGCGTGTCGATCGCCTCACCGGCGGCGCCGTAGGCGGTGCCGCCGATCGCGTGCTTGAGCCAGCCGGCGTCGCCGAGCTGTTTCACGAGGGCACGGCAGGCGGCGTCGACGTCGTGCCCGTGCTGCTGGGGAATGTGCTGCGCGGCCCAGGCGTCGAGCGCCTGCGCCAGTTCGCGGTGGCGGCCTTCGAGGAAAGGCCAGTTCAGGTAATCGAGGTCGGCCATGGCGTCAGTCTCCTTCGAATTGCGGTTTTTCCTTGGCCACGAACGCGTGGTAGGCGCGATGGAAATCGTTGGTCGCCATGCAGATCGCCTGGGCCTGGGCTTCGGCCTCGATGGCTTCGTCGACGCCCATGTTCCACTCCTGCTGCAGCATCTTCTTGGTCATGCCGTGGGCAAAAGTCGGCCCGGCGGCCAGCGCGGAGGCGAAGCCTTGCGCCTCGGCCAGCACGCTCTCCGGCGCGCACAGGCGGTTGAAGAAGCCCCAGCGTTCGGCTTCCTCGCCGCCCAGGCTGCGCCCGGTGTAGAGCAGCTCGGCCGCGCGGCCCTGGCCGATCACGCGCGGCAGCAGCGCGCAGGCGCCCATGTCGCAGCCGGCGAGACCGACCCGGGTGAACAGGAAAGCGGTCTTGCTGCGCGCGGTGCCGTAGCGGATGTCCGAGGCCAACGCCAGGATCGCGCCGGCGCCGGCGCAGATGCCGTCGATGGCCGCCACCACCGGCTGCGGGCAGGCGCGCATGGCTTTCACCAGGTCGCCCGTCATGCGGGTAAAGGCCAGCAGGCCCGGCATGTCGAGCCTGGTCAGCGGGCCGATGATGTCGTGCACGTCGCCGCCCGAGCAGAAGTTCTCGCCGGCGCCGGTGACGACGATCGCCTTGACCGCGTCGGCGTAGGCCAGCGTGCGGAACAGGTCGCGCAGCTCGGCGTAGGAATCGAAGGTGAGCGGGTTCTTGCGCTCGGGGCGGTCGAGCGTGATCGTGGCCACGCCTTGGTCGAGGGCGAACTGGAAGTGCTGCGGCCGGTATTGGGCCAGGTCGGCGCGGTTGCCAGGCAGCTGGTGCGGTTCGCCTGTGAGGTAACGCATGGGTTCTCCTGTGTTTCGGTTACTGCGTTGCGGTTGATGGGGGCCGCCCAGGGGGGGCGCCCAGGCCCCGCTTCATGGTCGACAGCAGCGCGATGAGGCTGGCCCTTTGCTGCTCGTCCAGGGCCTGCATCAGTTCGATGATCCAGCTCTCGTGGCGCGCGGCCATGCGCTTGAAGGCGCGCTGGCCGGCCGCGGTCAGCCTGACGCTCCAGGCGCGGCCGTCGCCGGGTACCGGGTCGCGCGCGACCAGACCTTCCTGCTCGAGCAGGTTGGTGATGCCGGTGACGTTGGCATTGGTGACCATCATGCGCCTGGACAGTTCGCCCATGCGCAGGCCTTCCGGATGGCGGTCGAGCTGGGCCATCAGGTCGAAGCGCGGCAGCGTGATGCCGAACTCGCTGCGCAGGCGGCTGCGGATCTCGGTCTCGACCAGGGTCGTGCACGAGAGCATGCGCAGCCACAGCTTGAGCGACTGGTGGTTGTCCTCGGTCAGCCGGCTCTCGTGGTCGAGGACATCCTCGGCATCGGTCTCGGCCGCCAGGCTTCGTTTTTGTACCATGCGCCTGTCCCGTCAGCCTTCGAGCAGTTTGGCCGCGACCTGCTGCGGGCTCAAGCCGCTGCTGGCCGCCGCCAGCTGGCGTTCGCGTTCCAGGTTGCGTTCGAGCTGCTGCTTGCCGGCGTAGTACTGCTTGGGCCAGGCAACCCCGGTGTAGCCGAGCTTGGCCGTTTCGTGCAGGGTCCAGGCGGGATCGGCCAGGTGCGGCCGCGCGATCGCGCACAGGTCGGCGCGGCCGGAGGCGATGATGCTGTTGGCGTGGTCGGCCTCGTAGATCGCGCCCACCGCGATGGTCGCGATCCCGGCCTCGTTGCGGATGCGGTCCGAGAACGGGGTCTGGAACATGCGCCCGTACACGGGCGTTTCCTTCTTGCTGACCTGGCCGGAGGACACGTCGATCATGTCCGCGCCCGCCGCCTTGAACAGGCGCGCGACCTCGACCGCGTCGTCCGGCGTCAGGCCGCCGGGCGTCCAGTCGTGGGCCGACAGGCGCACGCTGATCGGCTTGTCTTGCGGCCAGGCGGCGCGCATCGCGGCGAATACCTCGAGCGGATAGCGGCAGCGGTTTTCCAGGCTGCCGCCGTACTGGTCGCTGCGCTGGTTGGTCAGCGGCGAAATGAAACTCGACAGGAAGTAGCCGTGGGCGCAGTGCAGCTCGAGCCAGTCGAAGCCGGCCTTGTCCGCCTCCACGGTGGCGCGCACGAAGTCGCCCTTGATCCGTTCCAGGTCGTCCGGCGTGGCTTCCCGCGCGACCTGCGACACGCCTTCCAGGTACTGCTGGGGCGAGGCGGAGACCAGCGGCCAGTTGCCTTCCTCGAGCGGCAGGTCGGTGCCGTCCCAGGCGCGCCGGGTCGAGCCCTTGGCGCCTGCGTGGCCCAGCTGGAGCGCGATCTTCGCGTCGCTGCTGGCATGGACGAAATCGACGATGCGGCGCCAGGCCGCCGTGTGTTCAGGCGTGTACATGCCGGGGCAGCCGGGCGTGATGCGGGCGTCGGCGGACACGCAGGTCATCTCCGCGAACACCATGCCGGCCCCGCCCAGCGCGCGGCTGCCCAGGTGCACCAGGTGGTAGTCGCCGGCCACGCCGTCGACCGCCGAATACTGCGCCATCGGCGAGACCACGATCCGGTTCTTGAGCACCGTGCCGCGCGCTTTATAGGGGGTGAGCATCGGCGGTATGCTCTGGCCCGCGGGGGGCGGCGGCAAGCCGGCCTGGGCAAAGGCGCGGCCGGCGATCCAGTCTTCGAAGCGGCCCACGTACTCGGGGTCGCGCAGGCGCAGGTTCTCGTGCGACAGGCGCTGGCTGCGGGTCAGCATCGAGTAGGCGAACTGCTCGGCTTCCATGGCCGTGTAGCGGTCGACGTTCTCGAACCACTCCATCGAGTTGCGCGCCGCGCTCTGGATTTTCAATACTTCGACGGCGCGCGCGTCCTGGTAGGCCGCCAGAACTCCATCGATCCCGGCCGGGCCATGCTGCGCAAAACAGCGCGCCAGCTCGATCGCGTCCTCGAGCGCGAGCTTGGTGCCGGAACCGATCGAGAAGTGCGCGGTATGGGCGGCGTCGCCCATCAGCACCACCGGCACGCGGCGCCCGTCGACCTGGTTCCAGTGCACCCACTGGCCGCACACGATGCGCGGGAAGGTGATCCACATGGCCGAGCCGCGCAAGTGCGACGCATTGCTCATCAGCGCGTGGCCGTCGAGGTATTTCGCGAACAGTTTTTCGCAGAAGGCGATGCCCTCCTGCTGGCTCATGTCGGCCAGGCCGGACTTCCTCCACACCTCTTCCGGCGTTTCGACGATGAAGGTCGAGGTGTCGCCGTCGTACTGGTAGCAATGGGCCTGGAACCAGCCATGCTCAGTCTGCTCGAAGGCGAAGGTGAAGGCATCGAACTTCTTCTTGGTGCCGAGCCAGACGAAGCGGCAGTGGCGGGTATCGATGTCGGGCCGGTAGGTGGCCGCGTAGCGGGTGCGCACCCGGCTATTGAGGCCATCGCAGGCGATCACGAGGTCGGCGCCGTAGCGGCGCGCGACCTCCTGGTCGTCGCCGACATCGGTCTCGAACTCCAGCCGCACGCCCAGCTCCTCGCAGCGCGCCTGCAGGATGTTGAGCAGCCGCTTGCGGCCGATGCCGCAGAAGCCGTGCCCGCCGGAGGTGATGGTGCGGCCCTTGAAGTGGACGTCGATGTCGTCCCAGTGGTTGAACGATTGCAGGATGGTGCGCGCGGTCTGTTCGTCGGCCGCCACCAGGTTGCCCAGGGTCTGGTCGGAAAACACCACGCCCCAGCCGAAGGTGTCGTAGGGCCGGTTGCGCTCGATGACCGTGATCTCGTGGGTGGGATCCTGCTTCTTCATCAGGAGGCCGAAATAGAGGCCGGCGGGGCCGCCGCCGATGCAAACGATGTTCATGACTGCTCCATGTCCTGTTGCGCTTCCTGGCGCAGGCGAAAGCGCTGCAGCTTGCCGGTTTCCGTGCGCGGCAAGGCGCTGCGAAACTCGATCCGGCGCGGGTATTTGTAAGGGGCGACGCAGGCCTTGACGTAGTCCTGCAAGGCCTTGGTCATTTCCGGCCCGGCCTGCTCGCCAGGGCGCAGCACGACATAGGCCAGCACCACCTGGCCGCGCTCGGCGTCGGGCGCGCCCACCACGCCGCACTCGGCCACGGCCGGATGCTGGAGCAGCACGTCCTCGACTTCGGGGCCGGCGATGTTGTAGCCGGCCGAGATGATCATGTCGTCGGTGCGCGCCTGGTACCAGTAATAGCCGTCGGCGTCGACCTGGTACGCGTCGCCGGTCAGGTTCCAGCCATTGCAGACATAGTCGCGCTGGCGCGGATCGTCCAGGTAGCGGCAGCCGGTCGGGCCCTTGACCGCCAGCCGCCCGGTCACGCCGGGGCCGACCGGCTTGCCGTCTTCGTCGAGGATGCAGGCCCGGTAGCCGGGAATCGGGCGGCCGGTGGCGCCGGGCCGGATGTCGGCGCCGGCGGCCGAGATAAAGATGTGCAGCATTTCGGTCGAGCCGATGCCGTCGATCATGACCAGGCCGGTCGCGTCCTGCCAGGCCTGGCGCGTCTGCCGGGGCAGCGCCTCGCCGGCCGAGACGCTGCGCGTCAGGCTGGACAGGTCGTGCTTGCCCGCCAATTGGGCCATCTGGCGGTAGAACGTGGGCGCGGTGAAGCAGACGGTCGCGCGGTATTGGGCGATGGCCGCCAGCAGCAGGTCGGGCGTGAGTTTTTCGAGCAGCACCGCGCAGGCCCCGTAGCGCAGCGGGAACAGCAGCAGCCCGCCGAGGCCGAAGGTGAAGGCCAGCGGCGGCGTGCCGATGAAGACGTCGTTCGCGGTGGTGGCCAGCATCGAGCGCGGGAAGCAGTCGCAGATGGCCAGCACGTCGCGGTGGAAGTGCATGGTGCCCTTGGGGCGGCCGGTAGTGCCGGAGGTGAAGCTGAGCAGGCAGACGTCCTGCGCCCAGGTGTCGACCGCTTCGAAGCGCGCCGGGCTGGCCGCCATCCGCTGCTCGAGCGAGCCGGCCGCTGCAGGATCGTTAAAGGACAGCACCGCCGGCGGCGTGTCGAGCGCGCCGCAGGCCAGGTCGAGTTCCACGCGCAGGTCGGCGGCGCACAGCACGGCGTCGACCCGCGCCAGGCCCATGATGGTCCCGATTTCCTTGGCGCGCAGCAGCGGCATGGTGGGCACCGCGATCAGGCCCGCCTTCCATACCGCCAGGATGCAGGCGGCCATCATCGGGTTGTTCGCGCCGCGCAGCAGCACCCGGTTGCCGGTGACCAGTTTCATGTCGTCGCGCAGCACGCCGGCGATGCGGTCGACCTTTTCCAGCAGTTCGGCGTAGGTCCAGGCAAGGCCTGCCCCGCGCACCGCCGTCGAGGCCCCGTGGCCGCGTTCGACCATCCGGTCGAGCAGGTCGGCCGCGCAGTTGAGGCGCTCGGGATAGGCCAGTTCTTCCAGGTCGAACACCAGCTCGGGCCACTGTTCGCGTGGCGGCAGGTTGTCCATCGCAAAAGTGTCCAGGTACGCGCTTGCGTTCATGTTGTCTCCGGCCAGTCGGGGGGAAGGAACGAGTCGGCACGGGCAATCAGGCCGCGCGCCGCTTGCTCGGCACACTATGCAAGTACTTTAAGCCTAAACTATCTGCCCGTGCAAGCAGTTTTACCACCCGGCGCGCGCCGGGTGGTCAAGCAGGTCTTAGAACGCGTGGCGCACGCCGACCGAGACGCCGGACTGGTTCATGCCGGGGCCGACGGTGCCGCCGACGTCGAGCGCGATGGCAGCCGCGCCCTTGTTGCGCATGTGGCCCAGCGAGCTGTAGAGCGCGGTGCGCTTGGACAGGCTGTAGGTCAGGCGCGCCACAAACAGGGTCGAATCGTTGGCGCTGTCCTTGACGTCGTGCCGGGCCACCTGGGCGTCGAGCACCAGGGCCGGCGCCACCGGATGGCTTGCGCCCAGGTAGACCAGGTTCGAGTCGAGGTCGAAGGCCGGGGTTGCCGCGTCCTTGCGGCGCGCCATGATGCCGGCGCCGATTTTCGTGGCGCCGGCCATCGCGTAGGCGTTCAGCGTCGTGCGGCGGTCGCGGCTGTCGGCCGTGGTCAGGCCGGCGGCGGCGCCGGTGTTGCCGTGCATCTGGTCATACGAGGCCGTCACGCCCCAGGTCTTGTTGTCGTAACCCAGCAGCGCCGTCACCTGGCGGCAGGCTTTCGAGTTGCCCGGCACCTCGCCGCCGCAGTTGGTCGCCGCCGGGCCGCCGGCATTCGAGGCGTCGCGTCCGAAGCTGTAGGTGGCCCCGGCCGTGAAGTTGCCGAAGTTGCCCATGTAGCCGATCGCGTTGTCGCTGCGCGCGTTAGGAATGTACAGGTCGATGCCCGAGATACTGAAGATGTTCGGGCCCATGACGTCGGTCTTGAGCATCGAATGGAAGGTCATGTTGGTCTGGCGCCCGACCGTCACGGTGCCGAAGCCGCCCTTGAGGCCGACGAAGGCCTGGCGCCCGAACAGGCGGTTGCCCTGGCCGCTGGTGCCGGTGTCGACGTTGACCCCGCCTTCGAGCACGAACAGGGCTTGCAGGCCGCCGCCCAGGTCCTCGGTGCCGCGGAAACCGATGCGCGAGGGCACGCTGCCGGTCAGGCCGGGGATCTTCGTCTGCGAGTCGCCGGCGGCGTTGACGTGGTTGGTGTGCACCACGCCGCTGTCGAGGATGCCGTAGATGGCGACCGAAGTCTGGGCCAGGACCGGCTGCGCCGCAAGGCAGGTCAAAACGGCGATGGCGGCGCAGATGGTGTTTTTCTTCATTATTGTGTCTCCTTGGATGTGATGGACCTGGGTAGAAGGCAGCCGCGCCGCCAGCGCATCGTTTCGCGGACTTCCTGCAGAAGGCCGCGCGGTGATGCATGCCGCATAAAACCGCTCTTCCAACACTAAGCCACGGGTGGGCCGAGTGCAAACATGCTGGTCGCCTCCAGGTCGAGCACGACCTGATTGTCGCTATTGCGCAACACCCACTGCCAGCGCACGATGCCCAGTTCCGGGCGCGAGGCCGAGCGGCGCGCCTCGATCACCGTGACCTCGAGCATCAGCTGGTCGCCGGGCCGCACCGGATGGGGCCAGCGCAGGTAGGCCAGGCCGGGCGAGGCAAACGATTCCGAGCCGGCCAGCAGCTCGCGCGACACCAGCCGCATCGCCAGTGCGCAGGTATGCCAGCCACTGGCGATCAGCCCGCCGAACGGGCCCTCGGCCGCAGCCCCGGCATCGGTGTGAAACCACTGGTCGTCGAAGCTGGAGGCGAAGGCCACGACTTCGCCGCTGTCGGCCGATACCGGCCCCAGCAAGAAGTGCCCGGCGGCGGCGATCTCGGCGAACTTCATGAGGCCGCGCCTTTGAATACGGGGCTGCGTTTTTCCTTGGCCGCGGCGACTCCTTCGCGGGCGTCGGCGCCGCCGAAATCCATGAATTCGCTGAGGAGCGAGGCTTCGAACGCAGGCCAGGCCGCGTGCAGCCAGCCGTTCAGGGCGCGCTTGGTGCCGGCCAGCGCGGACGCGCTGCCTGCGGCCAGGCGGCGCGCGATGGCCAGCGCTTCTTCCTGCAAGGCTTCGGCGTCGACCGCGCGGCTGACCAGGCCGATGCGTTCGGCTTCCTCGCCGCTGACGGTCTCGCACAGCAGCAGGTAATACTTGGCCTTGGCCATGCCGCACAGCAGCGGCCAGATCGCGACCGCGTGGTCGCCGGCGGCCACGCCCAGGCGCGTGTGGCCGTCGATCAGCTTGGCGCTGCGCGCGGCGACCGGAATATCGGCCAGCAGCGCCACGGCCAGGCCCGCGCCCACCGCGGCCCCGTTGATCGCCGAGACGATGGGCTTGCCGCAGCCGAGCATGCCGCGCACCAGGGCGCGGGCTTCGCTCATCACGCGCGCGCGCACGCTTTCCGACGCCAGCATCTGCTCGACCATCGCCATCTCGCCGCCCGCGCAAAAGCCCTTGCCTTCGCTGCGCACGAGGATGACCTTGACGCCGGGATCGGCGTCGAGCCGGTCCCAAATCGTTCCCAGCTCCGCGTGCCCGGCGCTGTCGGTCACCGGCATGGCCCCTGCGGGCCCGAAGACGAGGTGGGCGATCCCGTCCGGGTCGACGGTGACGCGAAAACTCTCGGTGGCAAGGGCGATCTCACGGTTCATGCGGGGTTCCTTTGGGTCCAGTAGCGTTGTTGCAGGAGCGGGCTGACACGGTAGCGTTCGCTGCGGTAGGCCGCGTGCAGGTTGTCGAGCACGGCGACGACGTAATCGACCCCGACCTGGTCGAGCCATTCGAAGGGCCCGGCCGGGTAGTTGGTACCGAGGCGCATGGCCAGGTTGGCCGCGCGCACGTCGCACACGCCCTGCCAGACCGCGTCGGCGCCCTCGTTGACGAGCATGGCGACGGTGCGCGCCACCAGCAGGCCGGGAATGTCGCGGATGGCGATGGCTTGCCAGCCGCAGGCGCGCAGCAGCTGGAACACGCCGGTGCGCGCGGCCGGGCCCACGCCGGGAGCGAACGCCACGGCGAGCGCGCCCTCCCCGCCTTCGAGTACCAGGTCGAGCACCCCGGTCTGCCGTTCTCCGCGCTGCGCCGCCACCTGGACCGCGCTGCGCCCGTCCGTGACGTGCATGGCCACCTCGCCCACCAGCAGCCCGGGCCAGCCGCCGTCGCTGCGTTCGAACGCGATCCCGCTGCGCTCGAGCCGCGCCGCGAGCAGGTCGGCGAGCGGGCCGCTGCCGGAGACGGCGACGGCCAGCGCCGGCGCCGCGGCCTCCTGCGATGTTGCCGACATCTGGGCCGAAAGCGGGGCCGGCGCGCCCTCGTAAAAACCTTTCCCGGTCTTGCGCCCCAGGCGCCCGCCGTCGACCAGCGCCTTCTGCACCAGCGAGGGCATATAGCGGCGGTCGCCGTAGTTGGCCTCGAACACCGACTGCGTCACCGCGTAATTGATGTCATGGCCGATCAGGTCCATCAGCTCGCAGGGCCCCATCCGAAAGCCGGCGCCGCGCGCGAGCATGTCGAGTTCGGCCGGGGTCGCCGCGTGCTCCTGCAACAAGGCCAGGGCTTCGGCATAGTAGGGGCGCGCGATGCGGTTGACGATGAAGCCGGGCGTCGACTTGGCGTGGACCGGGGTCTTGCCCCAGCGTTCGGCGAGCTCGAACACGGCCGCGGCCGCGCCGCCGGCCGTCTCCGCGCCCGACACCACCTCCACCAGCCGCATCAGCGGCACCGGGTTAAAGAAATGCATGCCGACCAGCCGCTCGGGATGGCGCAAGCCGTTGGCCAGCGCCGTGATCGATAAAGACGAGGTGTTCGAGGCCAGGATCGCGGCGGGCGCCACATGCTGCTCCAGTTCCCGCAGCAGGTTGCGCTTGGCGTCGAGGTCTTCGGCAATCGCCTCGATGACGAGCGCGGCGCCCTCCAGGTCGGCCAGCGCCGCCGCCGGCATGATGCGCGCCAGCAGCGTGGCGCGCGCGACCGCATCGATGCGGCCCTTGGCCACCTGGGCCGCGAGCGCGTCGCCGATGCGCTTGACGGCGTCGGCGGCGGCGCCCGGGCGCAGGTCGAAGAGGCGCACCGGGTGCCCGGCCGCGGCCGCCGCTTGCGCGATCCCGGCGCCCATGGTCCCGGCGCCGATCACGCCGACCAGCTGTTCGGCGGGGGTGCCCTGTGCCGGCAGCCAGGGCGCGCCGGCGGCGCTGGCGGCGCTCACGGGCGCCGTCCTGCGCGTGCGGGCATGGCCCGCGCCATCTCAATACGTCTCGACATGGAAGCGTCCCTCCGCGACCATCCGCGCCTGCAGGCCCGGCCAGTCGATGCCGGACGCCGCGCAGACCTCGCCCAGCGCCGCCAGCACGCCCGTCTCCATGCCTTTCAGGCCGCAGATATAAAGATAGGTGTCGCCCGCGAGCAGCTCGGCGACCGCCGTGCCGGCTTCGCGGATCTTGTCCTGGACATAGGTCTTCGGCTGCTCCGGCAGGCGCGAGAAGGCCAGGTGCATGTCGATGAAATCGGCGGGCAGCTTGAGCAGCGGGCCGAAATACGGCAGCTCGGCCGGATTGCGGGCCCCGAAGAACAGCATCAGCTTGCCGTCGTGCGGACGGCCGGCGGCATACAGGCGGCGCCGGTGTTCCGTCATCGCCCGCATCGGCGCCGAGCCGGTGCCGGTGCAGATCATCAGGATGTTCGAGCCGGCATGGTTCGGCATCAGGTAATTCACGCCGAACGGCCCGGCCACCTGGACGGTCGCGCCTTTCGGCAGGTCGCACAGGTAGTTCGAGGCGACGCCGCGGGTCGGCAGGCCGGCATGGTCCTCGACCACGCGCTTGACGGTCAGGGCCAGGTTGTTATAGCCGTCGCGCTCGCCGCCGCGCGGGCTGGCGACCGAGTACATGCGCATGTAATGCGGCTTGCCCTGCTCGTCCACGCCGGGCGGAATGATGCCGATCGACTGGCCCTCGAGCACCGGGAACATCTGGGTCCCGAAGTCGAGCACGATGTGGTGCACGTCGCTGGCGGCGTCCGGCGCGGTCAGGCGGTAGTTGCCGGCGACGGTCGCCAGCACCGGGTTCTTGACCGTGTACAGGTGGGCATACGGATGGGCGGCCGACCAGGGCGGGATCGGCGAGGATACGGAGGTCGCCGCATTCGCCTGCACCGCTTCGTCCGGCACCGTGGCGGCCGCTTCGTTGGCCGCTTCCATCTTCTCGAGCAGGGGCTCGGCGTGGGTTTGCTGCGGCGGCAGTTCGTCCCAGGAGAACTGCTCGGCGAGCGGATAGGCGTTCGCGCGCGCCACCGTGTGCCAGTGGTCGATCGCGCCGGTCGGGCACGGCGAGACGCAGTTGCCGCAGGCATTGCAGACGTCGGGATCGACCACGTAGTTGCGGCTGTCGTGGGTGATGGCGTCGATCGGGCAGGTCTCTTCGCAGGTGTTGCAGCGAATGCAGACCTCGGGGTCGATCAGGTGCTGGCGGATCAGCACGATGGATTCGGGAGCATTCATGGCGGCTCGCAGTCGGCCCGGGAGCGGAAACAAGGCCCCGCTCCCGGGCAAGGACAATTAGTTGAAACGGACGTACTCGAAGTCGATCGGCTGCTTGTTGATGCCCATCGGCGGCGGCGCGATCCAGTTGGCCATCTTGCCCGGCTCGATCACGCGGCCCATCAGCGAGGCCACGTAGGCGCGGTCTTCCTCGCTCGGCAGCCAGTTGCGCTCGTTGGCGGCCCATTCGGCTTCCGACAGCACGCGCCCGTCCGGCGAGATGCGGTGGCCGGCAAAGCCGCCGATGTGGCGGTTGAAGGCCTTGTTCGGCGCGCTCAGGCGGAACGGCAGGCCGGCTTTTTCGATGATCCGGTTCCAGCGCCCGATACCGGCGATCGAATCGCGGATGAAATCGTCGCGCAGGACTTCGTTGAGCGAATTGAGCATCGGGACTTCGCGTTCGGCCAGCTTGCCGTCGGCCACTTCCAGGATGCGGTAGTGCTGGCCCTTGAGCACGTGGTCGTCGTCGCGCTTGGTCTCCTCGTAGCGGCCCTTCAGGCCCGAGCTGTAGAAGGTGGCGGCGTTCGAGGACTGGTCGGCGCCGAACAGGTCGACCGTCACGCTGAAGTGGAAGTTGAGGTAGCGCTGGATCGTCTGCAGGTCGATCACGCCGAGCGCGCGCACCTGGGCCGGGTCTTCCACGCCGTGCTGGCGCATCACGTCGACGGTGCGCTGGATGGTGCGCGCCACGCCGGACTCGCCGACGAACATGTGGTGCGCCTCCTCGGTCAGCATGAAGCGGCAGGTGCGCGAGAGCGGGTCGAAGCCCGATTCGGCCAGCGCATTGAGCTGGAACTTGCCGTCGCGGTCGGTGAAATAGGTGAACATGTAGAAGGCCAGCCAGTCCGGGGTCTCCTCGTTGAAGGCCTCGAGGATGCGCGGATTGTCCTGGTCGCCGGAATTGCGCTGGAGGAGCGCTTCGGCTTCCTCGCGGCCGTCGCGGCCGAAGTATTTGTGCAGCAGGTAGACCATCGCCCACAGGTGGCGGCCCTCTTCCACGTTAATCTGGAACAGGTTGCGCATGTCGTACTGCGAGGGCGCGGTCAGGCCCAGGTGGCGCTGCTGCTCGACCGAGGCCGGCTCCGTGTCGCCCTGGGTGACGATGATGCGGCGCAGGTTGGCGCGGTGCTCGCCGGGCACGTCCTGCCAGGCGGCGCGGCCCTTCTCCTCGCCGAAGTTGATCTTGCGCTCGTTCTCGGCCTGGGCCAGGAAGATGCCCCAGCGGTAATCCGGCATCTTGACGTGGCCGAAATGGGCCCAGCCGTCCGGCGTGGTGCTGATCGCGGTGCGCAGGTAGACTTCCATCTGGTTGGAACCGTTGGGGCCCATGTCGTTCCACCACTGCAGGTAGTTCGGCTGCCAGTGTTCGAGCGCGCGCTGCAGCGTCTTGTCTTCGGACAGGTTGACGTTGTTCGGGATCTTGTCGGTATAGTTAATCGAGCTCACGGTGGTTTCCTTTAAGAGTGTGCCGGGTCCGGAATGCGAACGCTCAGACGCGGTTGAAATCGAACTGGGCCTTGTTGCCCGACCCGTAGACCTTCAGCGCGCCCAGTTCGCCGACGGCGTTGGGGCGGATGAAGATCCAGTTCTGCCAGGCACTGAGGCGCCCGAACACCCGGCTCTCCATCGTTTCGCGGCCGTTGAAGCGCAGGTTCGCCTCCAGGCCGGTCAGCGCATCGGGCGACATGCTGGCGCGTTCCTCGAGCGCCAGGCGGGTCTCGTCGGGCCAGTCGATGTCGTCGGGAGCGAAGGTCGCCAGGCCCAGGGCCTCGGCTTCGCCGGCGTCGAGCAGGCGTCCGAGCGTGGCGCGCACGGCGCCCACCGGCCCCTCCTCTTCGTAGAAGCGGCGCGCGATGCGCGACTGCGCGGTGACCATCGGCAGGCGGCCGAAATTGAGCTCGCTCACGCCGATCTTCGGCGCAGCGTCGGGCGCATCCGGCAGCGCCAGCATGTAGATGCGGTCGGCCGCGAGGGCCACTTCCAGCAGCGAGCCGACGAAGCACGAGCCTTCCTCGATGAAGGCGAACAGCGAGCGCGAGGACACGTCGAGGCGGGCCAGCGTGCGGCGCAGCAGGCCGACCGTCTCGCGCACCAGCCAGTGTTCGCCCAGCTCGACCAGGGTGGCGTCGGAGGCCAGCACGGCGGCCGGGTCGCCGCTGCTTTTCAGGATCCAGGTCCCGATCTCGAGTTCGTTGGTACGCAGGTGCAGGATGGCGTCGTCGAGTTCGCGCGCCAGGCGCAGCGGCCACCAGTTCACGCCGGCCGCTTCGATGCCGGCGGCGTCGCTCGGCTGCGGCGCGTCGGGTGCGCGCACCGTCAGGGTGGCGTTGCGGGCGGCGCGGTCGATGCGGATGCCGACGTAGGCGTAATCGATGGCGTCAGGTGTTTGGGTGCGTTCGAGCGGGGCCAGCTTCACGCCGCTGGCCTGGGCCGGACGGCAGCTGCCGCTCGCCAGCTCCTGCGCGCGGCGGCGCACGGTGTCGGCGAACTGGGCCGGCTTGGCCACCTCGTCGACCAGGCGCCAGTCCTTGGCCTTCTGGCCGCGCACCCCTTCCGAGGTGGTGCAGAAGATGTCGGCCAGGTCGTGGCGCACCTTGCGCTTGTCGGTCAGGCGGGTCAGGCCGCCGGTGCCCGGCAGCACGCCCAGCAAGGGCACTTCCGGCAGGCTCACCGAGGACGAGCGGTCGTCGACCAGGATGATCTCGTCGCAGGCCGCGGCCAGCTCGTAGCCGCCGCCGGCGCAGGCGCCGTTGACGGCGGCGAGGAACTTGAGGCCGTCATGGCGGCTGGAATCCTCCAGGCCGTTACGCGTTTCGTTGGTGAATTTGCAGAAATTGACTTTCCACGGATGGCTGGACTTGCCGAGCATGAAGATGTTCGCGCCCGAGCAAAAGATCCGGTCGCGTCCGCTGGTGACGACCACGGTGCGTACCGTCGGGTGTTCGAAACGGATGCGCTGCACCGCATCGTGCAGTTCGATGTCGACGCCGAGGTCGTAGGAATTGAGCTTGAGCTTGTAGCCTTCCCTGAGGCCGGCATCCTCGTCGATGTTCATCGTCAGCGTCGCGATCTCGCCGTCGACCGACAGGCTCCAATGCTTGTAGTGTTCCGGGGAAGTGGCGTAATCGACTTGCGGTGCGTTGCTCATGAGATGGGTCCCCTGGTGAAATATGGTGCATCCTCTAAACGGTAGAAGCACTATATTGCCGCTCAATGGACATGTCAAGAACAAAAGTGCATGTGCAATCCGGTGTGCGAACGAAAAAAAGCGTGGAGCCGGGACTCCACGCTTTTATATGTGCGCGGCGGACCGCGCCGGGAAGCGGGTTATTGCCCCAGCGCCACGGCGTCCCGCAACTGGTCGAGCAACCCGAAGAAGGCGGCCTCCTGGGTCATGTCGCTGGTATCGAAGGAGACATCCGCCTTCGAATAGAAGGCGGCCCGGCTCTCGAGGATGCTTTTGAGGTCTTCCATCGCTTCGCGGTTGCCCATCATCGGCCGGGTATCGCCCTGGGCCAGCACGCGCGCCATGTGATCCTTTGGCGCGGCCTGCACCCATACCGTATAGCAGTGCGACAGCAGCAGGTTGTAGGTGGCCGGATCGGAGACGATCCCGCCAGGGGTCGCGATCACGGCGCGCGGGTAGCGCTGGATGATGTCCTCGAGCGCGCGGCGCTCGTAGCGGCGATAGGCGTTCGGTCCGTACAGGGCGTGGATCTCGGCGATGCCGCAACCGGCGAGGGTTTCGACCTCGCGCCCGAGCTCGACGAAGGGCACCATCCAGTAGTCGGCCAGCATCCGCCCCAGGCTCGACTTGCCGGCGCCGCGCAGCCCGATCAGGGCCACGCGCTGGCGCCGCGCCGTCTCGCTGGTGGGGGCATCGAAGATGCCGGCCAGCACCGCGCGTGCCTTGGCCAGCTCCTCGTCGGAACGCCCGCGCAGGATCTCGCGGATCATCAGCCATTCGGGCGAGCTGGCCGTCTCGTCGCCGATCATCTCGGACAGGGTGCAGTTGAGGACGGTCGTAATCTGGCGCAGGAACTGGATCGAGGCATTCCCGACGCCTGACTCGACGTTCGCCAGGTGACGCTCGGACACGTCGGCCAGCCGCGCCAGCGCCTTGCGGGTCAGTCCCCGGCGCGAGCGCAGGGCCCGCAGGCGCTCGCCGAGTGCAATCAGGAAGGGGTCTTTTTCGTCGTCGGAGAGGATTTCCGTGCTGAGCTGCGATGCTGTCATTCTCGTTTCCATCATAGTTGCGCTGTCCGCCAGGGACAATCCGCCCATTATCGCAAAAGCCAGTGCATGCGGCGAGCCGGCACATGAAATATAACTCAAACATCGCTTGACCGCTGCAACATAGTACATCTACACTCCTGTCGAACGCACTATAAATCTGCTTCTTTCGACATGCTGTTTGCATAGCCAGGGGACTTGGATGGACGTTTCACAGTTTCAGCAGCTCGTTTCCAGAATCACCGCAGACATCGCCGGCCAGCCGCTCGGCGCTTCCCTCGAAGCCCACCTGAATAGCCGCTACGGCGCCGGCAGCGAGGCCTACACCCAGTTGTTCGAAGCCTGCCAGGCCGGCGTGCGCGACGGCTGGCTGTGCAACCGCGAAGGCGGCGGCATCCGTTTCGGACGGGTGCTCAAAGCAAGCGACGCGACCCATGGCTTCAGCGTCGACGTGGTCGACATGGACGACATCGCCGGTCCCCACCATGCGCATCCGAACGGCGAGATCGACCTGGTCATGCCGCTCACGTCCGGGGCCCGCTTCGACGGACGTCCTGCCGGCTGGTGCGTGTACGGTCCCGGCAGTGCCCATGCGCCGACCGTCTCGCAGGGCCGCGCGCTGGTGCTCTACCTGCTGCCGCAAGGCGCGATCCAGTTCTCCCCTGCCACCGCCACTGCCTGAGGCCAGCCACATGACGACTTTCCTGCACAATTACCTGGGCGGCGTACGCCAGGGCGCCGGCGCGCCGCAACACACCCTGTACGACCCGGTCACGGGCGAAGCGCTGGCCGCCACCGGGGGCGCCGCCGAGGGACTCGAACAAGGCTTTGCCTTTGCGCGCGAGCATGGACGCAGCGCGCTGCAGGCGCTGAGCTATGGCCAGCGCGGCGCCCTGCTGGCCGAGGTGGTCAAGGTCCTGCAGGCCAATCGCGACGAATACTATGCGATCGCCCAGGCCAACTCCGGCACCACCCAGGCCGATTCAGGCGTCGACATCGAAGGCGCCACCTTCACCCTCAACTATTACGCCAAGCTGGGCGCGAAACTGGGGGACGCCCGCCTGCTGCTCGACGGGCCCGCGGCCGCCCTGGCGCGCGACGGCGCCTACCAGTCGCAGCACATCTTCGCGCCGGTGCGCGGCCTGGCCCTGTTCATCAACGCCTTTAATTTCCCGGCCTGGGGCCTGTGGGAGAAGGCGGCGCCCGCCCTGCTTTCCGGCGTGCCGGTGGTGGTCAAGCCGGCCACCGTCACGGCCTGGCTCACCCAGCGCATGGTGGCCGACGTCGTCGAGGCCGGCGTGCTGCCGCCGGGCGCCCTGTCGGTGGTGTGCGGTTCCGCAAACGGCCTGCTCGACGCCCTCACGCCCTTCGATGTGCTCTCGTTCACCGGTTCGGCCGCGACCGCCGCCAAGATTCGCACCCATGACGGGGTGGTGCGCCATTCGGTGCGCCTGAACATCGAAGCCGACAGCCTGAACGCGGCGATCCTGGCCCCGGACGCCCTGCCCGGCACGCCGGCTTTCGAACTGTACGTCAAGGAACTGGTGCGCGAAATGAGCACCAAGAGCGGCCAGCGCTGCACGGCGATCCGGCGCGCGCTGGTGCCCGAGGCCCAGTTCGATGCGGTCGCCCAGGCGGTCGGCGCCAGGCTGGCGCAGCTCAGTGTCGGCAATCCGCGCAATCCGGACGTGCGCATGGGTTCCCTGGTCAGCCGCGAGCAATTCGACAGCGTGCAGGAGGGCATCGCCATGCTGGCCGGCGAGGCGCAGCTGCTGCACGACGGCCGCGCCCAAACCCTGGTCGACGCCGATCCCGGCGTGGCGGCCTGCGCCGCGCCGACGCTGCTCGGCCTGCGCGACGGCGACCGGGCCCGCCTGGTCCACGAACATGAAGTGTTCGGCCCGGTCTCGACCCTGCTCGGCTACCGCGACGCCGCTCACGCGGTCGCGCTCACCCACCGCGGCCAGGGTTCGCTGGTGTGCTCGGTGTTCGGCGCGGACGAGGACTGGCTGGCCGCGGCCAGCCCGTTGCTGGCCGGCTCGCACGGCCGCGTGCACCTCGTCACGCCCGAGGTGGCCAAGGCGCAGACCGGGCACGGCAACGTGATGCCGGCATCGATCCACGGCGGCCCGGGACGCGCCGGCGGCGGCGAGGAACTGGGCGGCCTGCGCGGCCTGGCCTTCTATCACCGCCGCAGCGCCGTGCAGGGGCCGCCTTCGGTGCTGGCACGGATGGCGCAGGACGGGGTGCAGCTCACCCAGGACTAGTGTTGGACCGGCGGGCGCCGGCATGCAGCTTCCGGGCTGAAGCGCTATATAAGACACGGGACGCGCCGCGCGCGATCCCGCTGAAGGAGACCATGATGAACCACGACAGCCTCACCCTGCCGCAGCAGTTCAATTTCGCGCAGCACATCCTTGCCCTGAACGCGCAGCGTGCCGCGAAGGTCGCCTACATCGACGACCACACCAGCATCACCTATGCGGAACTCGACCGCCGCGTGCGCAGCTTCGCGGCCAGCCTGCTGGCGCGCGGCATCCAGCCCGAGCAGCGCGTGCTGCTGGTCATGCAGGACACGGTCGACCTGCCGGTGGCGCTGCTGGGCGCGATGTTCGCCGGCGTCGTGCCGGTGCCGGTCAACACCCTGCTGCACGCCGCCGACTATGCCTACATGATCGACCATAGCCGGGCGAAAGCGGTGTTTGCCAGCGCCCCGCTGCTGCCCTGCGTGCGGGAAGCGCTGGCAAGCAGCCGCAACCAGCCCGAGCTGATCGCCTGCGGCGCCGCCGACGACGCCTCGCTGCCGCACATCGACGCCATGCTGGCCGCCGCCCCGCTGGCGCCCGACGCGCACGCCGACACCAGCGCCGACGACTTCGCCTTCTGGCTGTATTCGTCCGGCTCGACCGGCCGCCCGAAAGGCGCGGTCCACTCGCATGCCAACCTGTTCTGGACCGCCGAACTGTATGCCAAGCCTATCCTCGGCATCCGCGAAGACGACATCGTCTTTTCCGCCGCCAAGCTGTTCTTTGCCTATGGGCTCGGCAATGGCCTGACCTTCCCGCTCAGCGTGGGCGCGACCGTGGTCCTGATGGCCGAGCGCCCGACGCCGGCGGCCGTGTTCGCGCGCCTGACCCGGCACCGCCCGACCGTGTTTGCCGGCGTGCCGACCCTGTACGTGGCGATGCTGGCCTCGCCCGACCTGCCGCCGCGCGAGCAGGTGGCCCTGCGCGTGTGCGCCTCGGCCGGCGAAGCGCTGCCGCGCGAGGTCGGCGAAGCCTTCCGCCGCCACTTCGGCTGCGATATCCTCGACGGCCTGGGCTCGACCGAAATGCTGCACATCTTCGTCTCGAACCGGGAGGGCGACGTCCACTACGGCAGCTCCGGGCTGCCCGTGCCCGGCTACGAGATCGAACTGCGCGACGAGGACAACCGCCCGGTGGCGCCGGGACAGATCGGCGACCTGTACGTGCGCGGCCCGAGCGCCGCGCTCCTGTACTGGACCAACCGCGAAAAGACCCGCTCCACCTTCCAGGGCGAATGGCTGAAAAGCGGCGACAAGTACAGCATGGATGACGGCGGCTACCTGACCTATGCCGGGCGCAGCGACGACATGCTCAAGGTCAGCGGCCAGTACGTCTCGCCGATCGAGGTCGAGGCCGCGCTCAGCGCCCACCCGGCCGTGCTCGAATGCGCGGTGGTCGGCAAGCGCGACGACACCGGGCTCACCAAGACCGCCGCCTACATCGTGCTGCGCCAGGGCCGCCAGCCCGAGCATGGGCTCGCCGAGGAGCTCAAGGCCTTTGTGAAGGAGCGCCTGGCGCCGCACAAGTATCCGCGCGAGATGGTGTTCGTGGCCGACCTGCCGAAGACGGCGACCGGCAAGATCCAGCGCTACCGCCTGCGCGATGCGGCCTGAACCCGCCATGTCCGGATTTGCCCACCTTGACCTGGCCGGCAGGCCACTGCGGCTCGAATACCAGTGGGTCGGCGTGCCCGACTCGCCGCGGCCGACCGTGGTCTTCCTGCACGAGGGCCTGGGCTCGGTCGCGCTATGGAAGGATTTTCCGGAACGCTTCTGCCGCGCCGGGGGTTTTCGCGGCCTGGTGTATTCGCGCAACGGCTACGGCCGCTCGACGCCGCGCCCGCACGAGGAGCGCTGGCCGGTCGATTTCATGCACCGCCAGGCCTGGGAGGTCTTGCCGGCCCTGCTGGCCGAACTGGGCATCGAGCGCCCCTGGCTGTTCGGCCATAGCGACGGCGGCTCGATCGCCCTGCTGCACGCGGCGCGCTTCCCGGTCAGCGGCCTGGTCGTCGCCGCGCCCCACATCATGGTCGAAGACCTGTCGGTCGACTCGATCGCCAAGGCGCGCACGGCCTACCTCGAAGGCGGGCTGCGCGAGCGCCTGGCGCGCTACCACGACGACATCGACTCGGCCTTCTGGGGCTGGAACGACATCTGGCTGGACCCGGCCTTCCGCGCCTGGGACATCCGCGAGCACCTGCCGGCAATTACGGTCCCGCTGCTCGCAATTCAGGGAACGGACGACGAATACGGTACATTGGAGCAGATTCACGGCATTGCGAGACTGGCGCCGCAGACGCGCCTGCTCGTGCTGCCCGAATGCGGTCACTCGCCCCATCGTGACCAAGCCGGGAGGCTGATAGACGAGGCCACCCGATTCATGATCAGCCCGAACTGATCAATTTAAAACATCAGGAGACGACGCCATGCACCTTCCAACCACTTTGCGCACGACCGCCGCCGCGGTGGCCCTGCTCGCCGCAGGCTTTGCCTGCGCCCAGGGCAATGCCCCGATCAAGGTCGGCTTCATGCTGCCCGCGACCGGCACCTATGCCAACCTCGGTACCATGATCGAGAACGGCTTCAAGCTGCACGTTGCCGAACAGGGCGGCAAGCTCGGCGGCCGTGAAGTCCAGTACTTCAAGGTCGACGACGAATCGGACCCGGCCAAGGCCGCCGACAACGTCAACAAGCTGATCAAGCGCGACAAGGTGGACGTGCTGGTCGGCACCGTGCACTCGGGCGTGGCCCAGACCATGGCCAAGGCGGCCAAGGAAAGCAATACGCTGCTGATCGTGCCGAACGCGGGCGCCGACATGATCACCGGCCCGATGTGCGGCCCGAACATCTTCCGCACCTCGTTCTCGAACTGGCAGCCGGCCTTCGCGATGGGCAAGGTCATGGCCGAACGCGGCCACAAGAAGGCGATGACCGTCACCTGGAACTATGCGGCCGGCCAGGAATCGGTCAAGGGCTTCACCGAAGCGTTCGAGAAGGGCGGCGGCAAGGTGGCCGGCAACCTGACCCTGCCCTTCCCGAACGTCGAATTCCAGGCGCTGCTGACCCAGATCGCTTCCCAGAAGCCGGACGCCGTGTACGTCTTCTTCGCAGGCGGCGGCGCGGTCAAGTTCGTCAAGGACTATGTCGCGGCCGGCCTGAACAAGACCATCCCGCTGTACGGCGCCGGCTTCCTGACCGACGGCACGCTCGAGGCGCAAGGCGCCGCGGCCCAGGGCCTGCTGACGACCCTGCACTATGCCGACAAGCTCAACACGCCGCGCGACAACGCCTTCCGCGCCGCCTTCACCAAGACCTACAACACCGACGCCGACGTCTACGCGGTGCAGGGCTACGACGCGGCCCAGCTGCTGGCCACGGGTCTCAAGAGCGTGGGCGGCGACTTCGCCGGCAAGCGCCCGGCGATGCTCAAGGCCATGCACACGGCCACCATCGACAGCCCGCGCGGCAAGTTCACCTTATCAAGCGCGAACAACCCGGTGCAGGACATCTACCTGCGCCAGGTCGTCGGCATGGATAACGTGGTCAAGGGCGTCGCCATCAAGGGGCTGGCCGATCCGGCGCGCGGCTGCCGTCCGTTCTGAGCGGGCGCGCAGCAAGGCACGCGCCTCGACGGCCGCGTCGTAGCAGGCGGTTCGTCGTTCGCAGCACGCCGTCTGCCGCCGCCGGCCCCTGCCGGCGGCGGCAGACGATCTTCACCCTCGATGCAAGAAGACTCCGATGGATATTTCGACTTTCCTGGTCCAGTGCCTGAACAGCATCCAGTACGGACTGCTGCTGTTCCTGGTCGCCAGCGGCCTGACCCTGATCTTCGGCATCATGGGCGTGATCAACCTCGCCCATGGCAGCTTCTACATGATCGGCGCCTACATGGCCTATCTGCTGGCGCCGCTGTTCGGCGACCATTTCATCGTCATGCTCCTCGCCGGCATGCTGCTCTCGGCCATCTTCGGCTTCCTGCTCGAATGGGTCTTCTTCAGCTTCCTGTACCAGCGCGACCACCTGCAGCAGGTCCTGATGACCTATGCGCTGATCCTGGTGTTCGAGGAGCTGCGCAGCATTTTGGTCGGCAACGAGGTGCACGGGGTGCAGGCCCCGCAGTGGCTGTCCGGCGGCGTGTCGCTGGGCGGCGTGATGACCTATCCGGTCTATAACCTGTTTGCCTCGGCCGCCTGCCTGGTGGTCGCCGGCGCCCTGTACTGGGTCGTCAACCGCACCCGCCTGGGCATGATGATCCGCGCCGGCGCCAGCAACCGCGACATGACGCGCGGCCTGGGCATCAACATCCGCCTGCTGTACCGCGCCGTGTTCGCCGGCGGCGTTGCGCTGGCCGCGCTGGCCGGCATGATCGCCGCCCCGGCCGCCTCGGTCTACCCGGGCATGGGCGGCAGCGTCCTGATCATGTGTTTCGTGGTGGTCGTCATCGGCGGCATCGGCTCGATCTCCGGTGCCCTGATCGCGGCCTTGCTGGTCGGCTTCGTCGATACCTTCGGCAAGGTCTTTTTCGCCCAGCTGTCGGGCATCGGCGTCTACGTGTTGATGGCGGTCATCCTGATCTGGCGTCCGCAGGGCTTGAGAAATAAGGGATTCTGAGATGCACTCCTCCACCGCCCCCCTCACCCGCGCCGCCGTGCCGGGCACGCGCCGCCAGGCAGGCTGGCTGGTGCCGCTTGCGGTCGCCGTCGCGCTGGCCTTCGCGCCCCTGGTGCTCGAGACCTATTACCAGGAACTGGTCATGAAGATCATGATCTACGCGATCTTCGCCCTCAGCCTGGAGCTGCTGGTCGGGACCACCGGCCTGGTCAGCCTCGGTCACGCGGCCTTCTTCGGCATCGGCGCCTATGTCACGGCCCTGGCCGCGCCCCAGTACGAGGCCGGCTCGCCCTTGCTGCTGCTGGCCTATTCGATGCTGGCCGCGGCCGGCTATGCGCTGCTGGTGGGCGCGCTCAGCCTGCGCACCCGCGAAGTGTATTTCATCATGGTGACGCTGGCGTTTGCCCAGATGGCGTATTTCGTCTTCCACGACACCCCGATCGGCGGCGGCAGCGACGGCATGTACCTGATGCTGCGCCCGGTCCTGAGCGCCGGCGGCACGGTGCTGGTCGACTTCGAGCAGCCGCGCCAGCTGTACTTCGTCGCGCTCGGCCTCTTGGTGCTGTGCTACGCCTTCCTGGCGCTGCTGCTGCGCTCGCGCTTCGGCCATGCGCTGACCGGCATCCGCATCAACGAACAGCGCATGCGCGCCGCCGGCTTCCAGACCTACCGCTACAAGCTGGCCGCCTTCGTGCTGGCCGGCGCGCTGGCCGGCATGGCCGGCTTCCTGTACGTCTCGAAGAACGGCGTCGTGAACCCGGAACTGCTGTCCTGGCACGAATCGGGCGCCGTGCTGATGATGATCATCCTGGGCGGCCTCGGCTCCCTGCGCGGCGCGGTGATCGGCGCCGCCGCCTTTGTCCTGCTCAAGGAATTCTATTCGTCCGAGGCGCTGCTCGGCCCGGACATCGCCCAGCGCTGGCAGCTCACGCTGGGCCTGACCATGATTGCGTTCGTCGCGCTGCTGCCCAAGGGCCTGATCGGCCTGGGCCGGCGCTTTACCTTGCCGGGAGCCCGCCCATGAGCACCGTTCCTCTCTTGCAGGCCGCCTCCCTGACGCGGCGCTTCGGCGGCCTGGTGGCGGTCGATGCGGTGTCGCTCGACCTGCACCGCGGCCAGATCCACGCCGTGATCGGCACCAACGGCGCCGGCAAGTCGACCCTGATCAACCTGCTCTCGGGCGAAATCCCGGCGTCGAGCGGCGAGATCCGCCTTGCCGGCAAGCCGATCACGACGCTGGCCCAGCCGCTGCGCGCGCGCGCCGGCATCGGCCGCAGCTACCAGCGCACGACGATTTTCCCCACCCTGTCGGTGTTCGAGAACTGCCGGCTGGCGGCACAGGCCGCGCACCAGAAACCCTGGACCCTGTGGCAAAGCGCCGCCGGCTGCCGCGCCAGTACCGATGCCGCCCTCTCCGCCCTCGATGCCTCGGGCCTGGGCGACGCGCTCGGCCACACCGCCGGCAGCATGAGCCACGGCAAGAAGCGCCAGCTGGAGATCGCCATGTGCCTGGCGACCGCGCCCCAGGTGCTGCTGCTCGACGAGCCGCTGGCCGGTATGGGCCTGGAGGAAAGCGAACGCATGCTCTCGATGCTCGAACGCCTGCGCCGCGACCACGCGATCCTGCTGGTCGAGCACGACATGGACGCGGTGTTCCGCGTGGCCGACCGCATCACGGTGATGGTCAACGGCGCCGTGATCGCCAGCGGCAACCCGCAGGAGGTGCGTTCCAGCCCCGAGGTGCAGCGCGCCTACCTGGGCGAGACGCACGCTTGAACGTCTGAAACGATAACGCGAGGCCTGCTTTGCTCCAGATTACTTCACTCAACACCTATTACGGCGACAGCCACATCCTGCAAGGGGTCGACCTGGGCATACCGGCCGGCAGCGCCGTCGGCCTGCTCGGGCGCAACGGCATGGGCAAGACCACCCTGATCCGCTCGCTGATGGGCTATGTGCCCGCGGCCTCGGGCCGCATCGCCTGGCAGGGCCGCGAGGTCACCGGCAGCGCGCCCGAGCGCATGGCGCGCCTGGGCATCGGCTACGTGCCGGAAGGACGCGGCATCTTCCCCAACCTGACGGTGCGCGAGAACCTGGTGATGAGCGCGCGCCGCGGTCCCGGCGGGCGCCAGGACTGGACCTACGAGCGGGTGCTGGACACCTTCCCGCGCCTGGCCGAGCGCATCGGCCACGGCGGGCACCAGCTCTCGGGCGGCGAACAGCAGATGCTGGCCATCGGGCGCGCCCTGATGACCAATCCCGAGCTGATGATCCTCGACGAAGCCACCGAAGGCCTGGCGCCGCTGATCGTGGCCGAGATCTGGCGCGTCATCGAGCAGATCGGCAAGACCGGCATCAGTACCCTGATCGTCGACCGCAACTATCACGCGGTGCTGTCGCATACCGATTCGGCGATCGTGCTGGAAAAGGGAGTGGTCGTGGCCCAGGGCAGCTCGGCCGGGCTGCTGGCCGAACCGGAGACCCTGGCGCGCTACCTCGGGGTCTGAGGTCCCTGCCCGGCCGCTCCCGCGGGTCCGAAGCGGGCGAGGCGCGCGCGCATGGCATCCGGGATCGGCATGGCGCCCCCCTGTTTCCGGTCCATCAGCACCAGCACCAGGGTCGCGCGCACGCGCTCGGCGCCGCCTGGGCCGAGCAGCCGGATCGCCACCGTGATCGACGAGCGGCCGATTTTCGCCACCGACAGTTCGGCGCGCAGCTCCTCGCCGAGCGTGCTGGGCGCGACGAAATCGGTCTGCACGCTCACGGTCGGCAGCCCCAGTCCGCGCTCGAGGATCAGTTCGCGAAAACCTGTCCCCAGCCCGGCCGCGCACCAGTCTTCGACCAGGTTGTTGAACATCTCGAAGTAGCGCGGGTAGAACACGATGCCGGCCGGGTCGCAGTCGCCGAAGCGCACCGGCACCGCGCGCGCGAATACCTGCTGGCCTGGCGCCGCATCGTGCGTCGCGGCAGTCTCGGGGGATGGGTTTGCAGGCATGTCGTCTCCAGGCAGTGTGGGGTAAGGTACTTTAAGCCTGAAGTAACAGTGCCGGCAAGGCCCGGACGGAGATCGCCGGTTCCTGCTAGTGCGTCAGGAAGTCGACCACCATGCGGTTGAAGGCATCGGCATGCTCCCACTGGACCCAATGGCCGCAACGGTTGAAGACGTGCAACTGCGCATCGGGAATCCCCGCGATCAGCTTCAAGCCGGTGTCCATCGCGACGAAACGGTCGTCGCGGCCCCAGATCACGAGGGTCCGGGCGCGGATCTCGCCCAGGCGCGGACCGTAATCGGTAAACTGTTTCGGGTTCGCGGCGACGCTCTTCAGGAAGCTCTCCAGGTGGTCGCGGCGCGCCAGGATATTGGCCAGGCGCTGCTCCATCAGCGCGTCGGTGATCGCGCTCGCGTCGTACACGAAGACATTCATCAGGCGCTTCAGGTTCTCGATGGTCGGCTCGCGGTACACGCCGTTGAGCAGCTTGATGCCTTCGGTGGGCATCGGCGCATACAGGCTCGGCCCGCCCGTGCCGCCGCCCATCAGGATCAGCTTGCCGACGCATTGCGGGTGGGCCAGCGCGAAGGCCACCGCGCTGTGCCCGCCCATCGAGTTGCCGACGATGTGGACCCGCTCGATCGCCAGCGCATCGATCAGCGCCTTCAGGATGCTGCCGTTGAGCTCCGAGCGCGAACCGGTGTTGACGATCGTGTCGCTCTTGCCCCAGCCCGGGCAATCCATCAGGATCACGCGGTAGCCGGCCGCCACCAGCGGTTCGATGTTCTGGTGGAAGTTGGCCCAGCCGGTCGCGCCCGGACCCGAACCGTGCAGCATCACGACCGTCTCCATGCCGCTGCCGACGTCGTTGTAGTGGATGTTCAGGTCCAGCTCGCCGTGTTTGACGCGCACGAATTTGCTCGTCGCTGCTTCGTCCACCGTGGATGCCTTGGTCGTCATCGTTTGTCTCCTGTGATGTCAATGGTTGTGGGATGCGTCGCGGCGCTTGAGCATGTCCAGCGCGACGTCGACGATCATGTCTTCCTGCCCGCCGACCATGCGGCGCTTGCCCAGTTCGACGAGGATGTCGAAGGCCGGCAAGCCGTACTTTTGGGCTGCCGCTTCCGAGTGGCGCAGGAAACTGCTGTAGACGCCCGCGTAGCCGAGCGCCAGGGTTTCGCGGTCCACCCGCACCGGGCGTTCCTGCATGGGCCGGACGATGTCTTCGGCGGCGTCGATCAGCTTGCGCACGTCGCAGCCGTGGTTCAGGCCCATGCGGTCGACCGCCGCGACGAACACCTCCAGCGGCGCATTGCCGGCGCCCGCGCCCATGCCGGTGAGGCTGGCGTCGATCCGGTCGCAGCCGTGTTCGAGCGCCACGATCGAGTTGGCCACGCCCAGCGACAGGTTGTGGTGGGCGTGCATGCCGAGCTGGGTTTCCGGCTTCAGGACCTCCTTGAAGGCCTTGAAACGCTCGGCGATGTCGTACATGTTCATCGCGCCGCCCGAGTCGACCACATAGACCGTCGTGGCGCCGTAGCTTTCCATCAGTTTGGCCTGCTGGGCCAGTTGCTGGGGCGTGCTCATGTGGCTCATCATGAGAAAACCCACCGTGTCCATGCCCAGCTCGCGGGCGTACTCGATGTGCTGGCGCGAGATGTCCGCTTCGGTGCAATGGGTGGCCACGCGCACGATGCGCGCGCCGGCGTCATAGGCGTTCTTCAGGTCGTGGATGGTCCCGATGCCGGGCAGCAGCAGGGTCGCGACCTTGGCGTGCTGGATATTCGCGGCCACCGCTTCGATCCATTCGAGGTCGGTGTGGGCGCCGAAGCCGTAATTGAAACTGGCTCCCTGCAAGCCGTCGCCGTGGGCGACTTCGATCGAGTCCACTTTCGCTTCGTCCAGCGCCTTGGCGATCCGGACGGCCTGCTCCAGGCTGTACTGGTGGCGCACGGCGTGCATGCCGTCACGCAGGGTGACGTCGGAGACATAGATATTCCGGGTCTTGTCGAACATGTGCATTCCTTCGCTTAGGCCGCGACTGCGGCAAGTTGACGCTCGGCCATGCGTTCGGCCGTCCTGAGCGCCGCGCTGGTCATGATGTCGAGGTTGCCGGCATAGGCCGGCAGGTAGTGGGCCGCGCCTTCGACTTCGAGGAAGACGGACACTTTCAGGCCGGCCGTCCTGCCGATGCCGGGCAGGTTCACGCCGTCCTCGCAGCGGTCGAACTGCACCTCCTGCTTGAGGCGGTAGCCGGGCACGTATTCCTGCACGGCGGCCGCCATCTCGGCGACCGAGCGGCGGATCGCCTCCTGGTCGGCGTCCAGCGCCGTCATGCAATACACCGTGTCGCGCATCATCAGCGGCGGCTCGGCCGGATTCAGCACGATGATGGCCTTGCCCTTGCGCGCCCCGCCCACCTGCTCGATCGCCTGGGAGGTGGTTTCCGTGAACTCGTCGATGTTGGCGCGGGTGCCCGGGCCGGCCGACTTGCTGGAAATCGAGGCCACGATTTCGCCGTAGCAGACCGGGGCCACGCGCGAGACCGCCGCCACCATCGGGATCGTGGCCTGGCCGCCGCAGGTGACCATGTTCACGTTGAGGGCGTCCAGGTGGGCGTCGCCGTTCACCACGGGAATGCAGTAGGGGCCGATGGCGGCCGGGGTCAGGTCGACCATGCGGATGCCGGGCTTGAGCCCGCGCAGGAAGGCGTCGTTGCTGACGTGGGCCGCGGCGGAAGTGGCGTCGAACACCAGATCGATGTCGGCGAACTCCGGCATCGTCGTCAGTCCTCGCACGCCCTCGTGGGTCACCGCCACGCCCATGCGCGCGGCGCGCGCCAGGCCGTCGGACTTCGGATCGATGCCGACCATGACCGCCATCTCGATGTGCTTCCCGTGGCGCAGGATCTTGATCATCAAATCCGTGCCGATGTTGCCCGATCCGATGATCGCGGCCTTGAGTTTCTTGCTCATTACGTGACTCCTCTTCCTTATTCGGTAAAGACCGCGCGTACGCTGCCCAGGCCTTCGATCTGGGCCGTGAATGTCCCCGGCTGGGTCACGGCCACCATCGGACCGAGCGCGCCGGTCAGCAGCACGTCGCCGGCGCGCAGGGGCGTGCCCAGCTTGGCCATGGTGTCGGCCAGCCACGCGGCCGCGTTCAGGGGGTTGCCGAGGCAGGCGGCGCCGGCGCCCTGCGACACCTGTTCGCCGCCGCGCTCCATCGTCATGCGGCAGCCGGCCAGGTCCAGCTTGCGCAGCGGCACCGGGCACGAGCCGAGCACGAACAGCGCGCTCGATGCGTTGTCGGCGACGGTGTCGACGAAGCGGATGTCCCAGTCCTGGATGCGGCTGTCCACCACTTCGATCGCCGCCAGCGCGTAGGCGCTGGCGCAGAGGATGTCGGCAAAGCTGTGTTTTTCGTGGAGCAGGTCGCGCTCGAGCACCAGGGCGATTTCGGCCTCGACTTTCGGCTGGATCAGGCCCGACAAGGACATCGGCTCGCCGTCGCCATAGGCCATGCCGGCAAACAGTGCGCCGAAGTCGGGACGGTCGACGCCGAGCTGCCGCTGCACGGCGAGCGAGGTCAGGCCGATCTTGCGCCCCACGACGCGTTCGCCCTGCGCACGGCGCGCGTCGACGTTCGCCTGCTGGACCGCATAGGCCAGCTGCATGTCGTCCGCGCCGATCTCGTGGCGCACCGGAGCGACCTGGCGCCGCGCCTGCTGCGCGTCGCGCAGCCTGGCGGCAAGGGTGTGGATGAGTTGTTCGGACATCAGGGAGTTCTCCTTGGTTCAGGCCGCCGCGAGCGGGCCGGCATGCATGGCCCCGAAACCGGCAATCCATTCGGGGATCGGGCGATAAAAGTCGAGCGAGGCGCGGTAGGGTCCGTAGGCGGACAAGGCGCCGAAGGCGGCCACCCAGGTGCGGATTTCGTGCGCCGATTTGCCGCCGTCGCGCGTGATCGCCTCGTCGGTCATGCCGTCGACGGCCGTCAGTTCGCTCGACAGGCGCTCGATGAAGGCGCGGTCCCATTCGGGATTGAGCGGACGCAAGCTGCTGGTGCCGGCCGCGAATGCGCGGGCGGCGGCGACCGTGCGTTCCTGGCGCTGCCGGCGCGCCTCGAGGGACGGATTGCGCCCGTCGATCAGGCGCTCGGCCACCTCGGCGCTGGCGCCGGCCAGTTCCGGCACCGGCGGCTCGTGCGAGATGCCGCCCGAGCCGACGACCAGTACCCGCTTGCCGGTACGCGCCAGGAAGCGCCCGATGGCCTCGCCGAGCAGGCGGGCGCGGCGCAGGCTCGCCATCGGCGGCGCCACCGAATTGATGAAGACGGGGATCACCGGGTAGCGGTCCAGCCCGCCCGTCAGCACTTCCAGCGCCTGGGCGCAGCCGTGATCCACCTGCATCCGCCAGGACAAGGCGACGTCGATCTCGGCAGCGAGCACGCTCGCCGTCAATTCCCGGGCCAGCCCGCCCGGCACATCCAGCGGCCCGGCCAGGCTCAGGTAGTCGCCGACCGATTCCGCTGCGGCGCCGATGCAGAACGGCGGCATCATGTCGTAGAAGAAGCCGTTGTAGTGGTCCGGCGAGAACACGAGGACCAGTTCCGGGTCATAGGCGAGCACCCGCGCGCGCGCCGCGGCTTGCACCCGCTCGACTTCGGCCAGCACGTCCGGGGCCGGATCGAAATAGCCGTGCAGCGGCGAGTGGGAAAGACATTCCAGATGAATTGGCATAGGCAGCTCCAGCCGTCGTTCGACGGGTCGTTCAAAAGTAGTCGGGTACGCCGGCCCGGGGGGCTGGCGCCATGGTGTCAGGCCGCGAGCGGCAGGCTGGCCGCCTTGGCCAGCGCGCGCAGCGGCTGCTGCGGGTCTTGCCATACCTCGCGCGGCAGCCGCACGCGGCGCGCCACGAGCTCGCGCGCGCTGCGCATCTCGCGCCCCAGGTTGACGGTGATGGCGCCCACCAGCGCGCCCTCGTGATCGAGTCCGAACAGCATGCAGGGCGGCGCAGCAAGCGCGCCGCGCACGATCCATTTCGGCGCGCCCATGTCGCCCACGAACTGGACGTTGTAGCCGCACTGGTCGGTCCAGAACCAGGGGGCGGTGTCGGCCTCGGCCGGCAGGCCGAGCATGGCGCGCGCGGCGGCGATGCCCTGCTGCTGGGCGTTCTCCCAGGTCTCGCGCCGCTGGGGGCGGCCGCCGGCGTCGCGCCGGCTGGCGACGTCGCCCGCCGCGTAGACATGCGGGTCCGAAGTGCGGCACTGGTCGTCGACCACGATGCCGTTGTCGAGCGCCAGGCCCGCCGCCTGCGCCAGCGCGGTGTCGGGCTCGACGCCGATGCCGTAGACGACGGTGTCGGCGGCGACCCGGGTGCCGTCCTGCAGCGTCAGGACGATCTCCTTATCCTGGCGTTCTGCGCGCGCGATGCCGGCGCCGAAATGCAGCGCGACCCCGCGCCGGCGATGCGCTTCGCACAGGAAGGCGCCCAGGAGCGGCGGCGCGCAGCGTGCCATGGCCGCGGGCGCGGCTTCGATCACGGTGACCTGGGCGCCGAGATCGGCCGCGCTCGAGGCCAGTTCCAGGCCGATCACGCCGGCGCCGACCAGCAGCACCCGGCGGCCCGGCCGCAGCTCGCCGGCCAGTTTCGTGGCGTCGTCGAGCGTGCGCAGCGTGTGCACGTTGGCGCCGAGCGCATCGAGCAGCGGCAGGCGGCGGGCGCGGGCGCCGGTGGCCAGCAGCAGCTTGTCGTAGGCAATGGTTTCGCCACTGGCCAGGGTCAGCGTGCGCAGGGCCGTATCGAGCGCGCTGCCGGACACGCACAGCTTGAGCTCGATGTCCTGCTCCCGGTAGAAGGAATCCGGGTGCACCGCGCAACGGGTTTCGTGCGGACGCAGCAGCACGTCCTTGGAGAGCGGCGGACGCTCGTAGGGCAGGTGCGGCTCGTCGCCGACCAGCAGCACGCGGCCGGCGAAGCCCTGCCGGCGCAGTTCCGCGGCGGCATTCGCGCCGGCCTGGCCGGCGCCGACGATGACATAAACGGGACGATTCATGGTTCCACTCTCGAAATAGACGGGCGCGGGCGCCGGTTCATGCAGGCTGCATCAAAGCTGCAGCCCGCCGGCCACGTGGCGGATGCCGCGGATGCCCAGGCCGGCATCGGCGTTGATCATCACGCCGCTCAGCACGCGGTTGTTCGCGCGCGAGGCGAGCAGGACGTAGGGCCCGGTGAAATCGGCCGGGTCCGGAAAGAACTGCAGCGGCAGGATGCCGGCGATCGCCTCGGGCGAACGCGAATCCATGATGCGCTTGCCGTCCTGGCCGAGCGCCGCCGGTCCGCGCAGGTCGCTCGCCATGCCGCAGGGGCCGACGCCGTTGACCCGTACCCTGGGTGCCAGTTCGTAGGCCAGCTGGCGGATCAGGCCGACGGCGGCGTGCTTGCTGGCCGTGTAGAGCGGTCCGCCGCCGCCCGGGTAGAAGGACGCGTTCGACAGGGTGAAGATCATGCTGCCCTCGCTCTCGACCAGGGCCGCGGCGGCCGCTTTTGCGCCCAGCAGGTAGCCCTTCACGTTGATCGGGAACAGCTCGTCGAAGCCCTGCTCCAGTTGCTCGGGGGTGAGGTCCATCAGGCTTGATGCGTGATCCCAGATCGCCGCGTTGCCGATGAAGGTGTCGAGTGCGCCGAAGCGCTCCAGCGTGGCCGCGACGGCGCGCGCATTGTCCTGGGTCGAGCGCACGTCGCCCTGCACCGCGATGACGTCGGCACCGAACCGCGCGTTCAGGGCCGCGACCTTTTCCGGCGCGCGTTCCAGCACCCCGACCCGGCAGCCCTCGCGCACGAAACGCTCGACCAGGGCCAGCCCGAGTCCGGAACCGCCGCCGGTGATCAAGGCCACCTGGCCGCGCAGCCAGCCGCCCTGCTGCGCCCCCTGCCCGGCGCTCATGCGGGCTCCGTGACGTCGACGTAGATCTTGCCGTCGACGACAGCGACGGGGAAGGTCCGGAGCGGCTCCGTGGCCGGCTGGCAGAGGGCCGCGCCGGTCTTCAGGCAAAAGCGCGCGGCGTGCAGCGGGCACTCGACCGTGCCGTCGTCCTCGACATAGCCTTCGGACATCGATGCATTGCCGTGGCTGCAACGGTCGGCCAGGGCGAACACCTCGCCGTTGGAGCGGAATACCGCGACCGCATCGGCGGGGCCGGCGACCTTGATGGCCCCGCCGTCTGGCAGGGCGCTGTCTTCGCAAACGAGAATACGTGTCATGGCTGTCAGAAAAGTACGCTAAGGTTGTGTGTCGTCAGGGTGGCCTGGTCGAGCACGATCTCGCGGCGGCAGATCTGCCATCCCGCGGCATTGCCCGCGCGGCGCACCCGGTCCATGCGCTTGCCGGCATACAGCACCAGGTCGCGCTCTTTCTGCTGGCGATGCAGCAGGTAGTTCAGCCGGATGTCGAATTCGTCCGGATTCGAAGTGGCCTTGATCACGATGTTGGTGACCAGGTGGCGCGTGCGCGAGGGCGGCTCCTCGGCCCAGGCCATGCCGGTTTCGAGGCGCGCGATGCGGCGCTCCAGCTGGGCATGGGTGTCGTTGAAGATCCAGGTGGTCGGCGGCTGCACGCCGCGGCGGCGGTCGCGCGTCTGCGCATTGGCCAGGGTGCGCATGGTGTACTCCACTTCCGGCGACAACAGGTCCAGCCAGTCGCGAAACTGCCAGTCGTCGAGCAGTTCGGCCTCGTGATACAGGAACTGGGTCAGTGCGTGGTAGAGTTCCAGCGACACCGGCTGGGCAGGTTCAAGGGTCATCTCAGCCATGCTTGAGCACCTCCTCTTCATACGCCTTGCTGCGTTCGAGCACTTGCGCCCAGCTGTCGCAGTCGAGCAGGTCGGCCCAGCGGCGGTACATCGCGCGGGCTGCCGTCTCCGAGAAGATGTAATTGGTCACGCCCGGAATACCATCCTCGCGCAGCTTCTCGTTGCCGATGCCCATCTCGACGACCAGCTTGGTGGCACGCGCGCGCTTACCGCGCAGCACCTTCTGGATCTCGACCCAGTTCTCGGAATCGTCCTGTTCCAGGAAGCCCGCCGGCCCGAAGGCGCGCGTCGCGCTGCGCTCGAAGGCCTGCTTGACGTCCTCGTGTGCGTCCTTGTCGGCGATGCAGAAGGCCCAGACTTCGACCTGGTTCGGCCCGCGCGGATGCCATACCCGCAGCGTGGCGGTGCCGTTCAGCCAGGACATCGTGGGGAACATGTTGTTGTGGCCCGCCAGGCGCAGGGCGCGCACCTTGCCCAGGCGCTCCTCGACCTCGGGATAGGTGTCGCGGTAATACTGGGACACCATGCCGTCGACCCAGACGTTCGCGTCCGGCTTTTCGGTGAAGAAGAAACCGCTGCCGTGCCCGGCCTGGCCGTACTGCAGGGCGTCCTTCGCCGTTTCCCACACCGGGCGCGCGGTCTGGCCCGCGCCCAGTGCCTTGTCGTCGGCGTCCGCTTTCGCGCCGAGCACCTGCACTGCCGAGGCGTGCGAGAACAGGGCGTGGTACTGGTCGCTGGCGAACTGTTCGGCCGGCAGCTTCCAGTTACAGTCGATCACCCATTTCTGCACGCCGCCGATGATTTCGGTGCCGCCCGGACGGCGGTCGAGCACGCCGTCCAGATACCAGGCGATATCGCCCATGTACTCTTCCAGGCTGGGCGCCTCCGGATCCCAGTTGCCGAACACCAGGCCCTTGTATTCGACCACGCGGGTCACTTCCTGCAGGCCCAGCTTTTCCTTGCACAGGCCGTGCGGATAGGCGCGCTGCTCCAGCGGCACGTCGACCAGGCTGCCATCCGTGCCGTACGACCACCCGTGGTAGGGACAGGTGAATGCACGGGTATTGCCGCAATCGGCGTGGCTCACGCGCATCGAGCGATGGCGGCACTGGTTCAGGAAGGCCTTGATGGAGCCATCCTTCTGGCGCACCACGATGATCGGGTCTTCCCCCATGTAGGTATTGAAGAAATCGCCCGCCTTCGGGATCTGGCTGACATGCGCCAGGAACAGCCAGCAGCGGCCGAAAATGCGGTCCAACTCCAGTTCGTACAGGTCGGGGTCGGTATAAATGGACGATGCCACCCTGCCGGTCCGGGCGTCGACCAGGGCATCGAAATCGATGACTTTTTCAGACATTTCGCGTCTCCTCTACGGGTTCGTATGAACGGTGAACTTCCGCATATCTTCGTAGGAACAGGAGAGCTTGTATAATATTTTGTTTGTAGCGATTAAGACGTTCTAGCGATAACAGAAAAAACCGCCGCGTCAAGATGCCTGGTCGGCGCGCGCTTGCAAGGGAGATTATGGAACTCAGACATCTACGCTATTTCGTCGCCGTCGCCGAAGAACTCAGCTTTACGCGCGCCGCCGAACGCCTCTGTACGGCCCAGCCTTCGCTGAGCCAGCAGATCCGCGATCTCGAAGAACAGGTCGGCACGCTGCTGCTCGAGCGTACCCGGCGCAAGGTCGAGTTGACCGACGCCGGCAAGGTCTTCCTGACCGAGGCGCGCCTGACGCTGGCGCAAGCCGACCGCGCGATCGTGCGCGCGCGCCAGGTGGGACGCAAAGGGGCCTCGACGATCACGATCGGCTTCGTTCCCGCGGCCGAGGTGCGCATCTTCCCGGGCGTCCTGCCGCGCCTGCGCATGCGCCTGCCCGAGCTCAACGTCGAATTGCGCAGCATTCCGACCTTCGAACAGGAACAGAAGCTGCTCGATCATGAAATCGACATCGCCTTCCTGCGCAAACCGATCCGCTCGCCCGACGTGATGAGCGAAGTGGTGCTGAGCGAAGCCCTGGTGGCCGTGCTGCCGGTCGCGCACCCGCTCGCGCAATGCAAGGAGATCCACCCGCAACAGCTCGACGGCGAAGCCTGGGTCCAGCCGCATCCGCTGTACTCGGGCGACCTGCACAAGGTGGTCGAGACCTATTTCGCCCAGCACGGCGTGCGGCCGAAGGTCACCCAGGTCGCCACCAACACCCTGCTCTACCTGAACCTGATCGGGATGGGCCTGGGCGTGGGCATCCTGCCCGCCTACGCGGTGTCGCTGACCAATCCCGCCATCTGCACCAGGCCGCTCGCCGCGCCCGCGCCGGAAATCGAACTCCTGATGGCATGGCGCGCCGGCGAGTGCCCGCCCCACCTCGAGGTGCTGCGCGAGCTGGTGGCGCAGCACACGGACGGGTGATGGCGGCGTTGGCCTAGGGTAATGATGCGCAAACCTCGACGCGCAAAATAAAAAGCGCTGCTCCGCGTTTTGCGTGCAGCGCTTCGTCAGTCCACATTTCGGACCCTGGCGCCGAAATGCAAAAAGCCCACCAACCGAAGCTGATGGGCTTTTCTGAATTCTGGTGGGAAGTGCAAGTTTCGAACTTGCGACCCCTGCAGTGTGAATGCAGTGCTCTACCCCTGAGCTAACCTCCCTGACAACGAGGCGTATTATGCCACAAGATTTCTCTACCGTCACCCCTGTAGAGAATAATTTCTCCAAACACACTGCCCTTTTACGCCCTTGTCGAGCCCCGCGAGGACCTCTTCGTGTTGTGCTTCTTCTTCCGCAGTGGCGGTCACGACGATGATCTCGCCGAGCGGCACCGCGTCGAGCAGGACGCCGTCGTCCGACGTTTCCTCTTCCACGTCCATCGACAGCGAATTCTGGCCGCGGGTCATGGCCAGGTAGACGTCGGCCAGCAGTTCCGAGTCGAGCAGCGCGCCGTGCAGCTTGCGGTGGGCGTTCGAGACGCCGTAGCGGTCGCACAGGGCATCCAGCGAGTTGCGCTTGCCGGGGTGCATTTCCTTGGCGTTGACGAGGGTGTCGATCACGCCGCTGCAATGCGACACGAAGGACGGCAGGCCGAGGCGCTGGAACTCGTGGTTCAGGAAGCCCAGGTCGAAGGGCGCGTTGTGGATGATGACTTCGGCGCCGTCGATGTAGGCGCGCAGTTCCTCGACGATTTCGTGGAACTTCGGCTTGTCGCTGAGGAACTCGGTGGTCAGGCCGTGGACCGCGAGCGCGGCTTCGTCGGACTCGCGCTCGGGATTGATATAACGGTGAAAGTTGTTGCCGGTCAGCGTGCGGTTGACCAGTTCGACGCAGCCGATCTCGATGACGCGGTCGCCTGTCCTGGGGTTCAGGCCGGTGGTTTCGGTATCGAGGACAATCTGGCGCATGGCGGATTACTGTTGAAGAAAGGCAAGTCAGCAGTATAGCGCATGCACCCTGTTTTCAGCGACGCACCGTCGCCACACCGCGGTTTGCCAGCACGTCGGCGCGCTCGTTGCCGGGGTGGCCGTTATGGCCGCGCACCCAGCGCCACTCGACGGCGTGCTGCTGCTGCGCCAGGTCGAGCGCCTTCCACAAATCGTCGTTCTTGACCGGCTCCTTGGCTGCCGTCTTCCAGCCGCGCGCCTTCCAGCCGTGGATCCATTCGGAGATGCCCTTCTGGACGTACTGGCTGTCGGTATGCAGCACGACTTCGCATGGACGGTTGAGCACGCCGAGCGCTTCGATCACGGCCTTCAGCTCCATGCGGTTGTTGGTCGTGTTCAGTTCCCCGCCAAAGATTTCTTTCTCGTGACCGTCAGCAACCAGCAGTGCACCCCATCCGCCTGCACCGGGATTGCCCTTGCAGGCGCCATCGGTAAAAATTTCCACTTTCGTCATGCCGCCCGGTCTTTCCTGATTCGTTATTCTCTGTTGGTGGCGGGCACCGCCTGCGGCGCCCGGCTCGATTTCTTGTTCCACGCCGGCCCGATCAGGTGCATGCCCTTCACGCGCTTGACCGCGTGCACGACGTAGACGGCGCCCAGGTAGGGCCACCAGCGCTGCCCTGCCCCCTCCATGCTGGAGAAGCGGTTGATCCACTGGGCGGTGCGAAACGGTGGCGCGAAGCAGCCGAAATGGCTGCGCGTGGGGCCAAGATTCAACAATTTTAACCAGTCTTTCAGGCGGGGCATAGAGATGAATTCGCCTGCCGCCGGCAGGTAGCCGCTGCGCGTGACCTTGCCGATGCCCTGGCGCATGCCCCACAGGCTGGCCGGATTGAAGCCGCAGATGATGACCTGCCCTTCCGGAATCAGGACGCGCTCGACCTCGCGCAGCACCTGGTGCGGCTCGGCTGCGAACTCGAGCACGTGCGGCAGCACGACCAGGTCCAGGCTTTGCGAAGCGAAGGGCAGCTCGGCAAAGTCGAGGGCCACCGCGATCTGCTTGCCGGTCGCGGCGAACTCGAGCTCGTCGAAAGTGGAGGTGCGCGTGGCCGCCTGCCACTTGTTCGGCATGCGGTTGGCGGCCAGGGCGTCGATCTGCGGGACGCCGATCTGGACCGCGTTGAAGCCGAAGATGTCGGCCGTCAGCTCGTCGAGGCATGCCTGCTCGAAGGCGCGCACGTAGGCGCCCGCCGGCGAAAGCAGCCATTCGTCGAGCGCTATAATGGATTTTTCAGATGCAGCGCTATCCATGACCACCCTCTTTTCGGAAAACCATGACCAATTCGCCTGATGGCGTGTTTTCTGCAGGCGCACCGCAAGTCGAGCCGGCGCCGGCTGAAGCACCTAATGCTGCAACTAATGCGGCAACTAATGCAGCAACTAATGCAGCAACTAAGAATTTGAGTGTCCTGACCGTGCCCGCGTTCAAGGATAATTACCTTTGGCTGATCCATGACGGCGTCCACGCCGCCGTGGTCGACCCCGGCGACAGCGGACCGATCCTCGCCAGCCTGCGCGAGCATGGCCTGACCCTTACCGCCATTTTACTCACCCACCATCATGCTGACCACATTGGTGGCGTGCCTGAGCTGCTGGCGCGCTATCCGGTGCCGGTTTACGGGCCGCGCAAGGACCGCATCGCGACCGTCACCCATCCTTTGTCCGAGGGCGACCGGGTCGCGGTGCCCGGGCTGGACCTGGAGCTGGACGTGCTCGACGTGCCCGGACACACGCTGGGCCATATTGCCTACGTACGCGCGACGCCGGGGCTGCACTGGCTGTTCTGCGGCGATACCCTGTTTGCCGGCGGCTGCGGACGCCTGTTCGAGGGCACGCCCGCGCAGATGACGGCCTCGCTGGAGAAGCTGGCGGCCTTGCCGGAAGATACCGAAGTGTATTGCGCGCACGAGTACACGCTGGCGAACCTGCGCTTTGCCGAAGCGGTCGATGCGGACAACGAAGCGCTGGCGCTGCGGGTGCGCGACGAGGCCGCGAAGCGGACCGCGGGACTGCCGACGGTGCCGTCGAGCATAGGCCTGGAGCGCAGGACCAACCCCTTCCTGCGGTATCGGGAGCCGGCGCTGGTGGGCGCGCTGGTCGCGGCGGGAAAGCTGCGCGACGGGGCGGCACCGGTGGAGGCATTTGCGGCCTTGCGGGAGTGGAAGAACGTGTTTTGAGCAAGCCCCGGCGGAGCCCACCCGCGATCGCGGGGTGGTCTCCGCCGCAGTTCCTCAGATCTCTTCGTACAGCGGCAGGGTCAGGAATTCGGCGAACTGTTCGGACGTCGACATTTCCTCGAAGATGACGGCGGCGCGGGCGTAGCTCGGGTTGTCGCCGTTCGGCGCCGCGGCCTTTGCCTTGGCCAGCTCTTCCGGGATCATCGCGCGCACCATCTCGGCCGTGACCTTGCGGCCATCCTCCAGCACGCCCTTCGGCGAGCGGATCCACTGCCAGACTTGCGAGCGGCTGATCTCGGCCGTGGCGGCGTCTTCCATCAGGTTATGGATCGGCACGCAACCGTTGCCGGCCAGCCAGGCGCCCAGGTAGTGGATGCCGACGTTGATGTTGTAGCGCAGCCCCTCTTCCGTGATCGGGGTTTCCGGCTTGAAGTCGAGCAGGTCCGCCGCCGTGACCTCGACGTCCGGGCGCTGCTTGTCGATCTGGTTCGGACGATCGCCCAGCACCTTGGTAAATTCCGTCATCGCCAGCTCGACCAGCCCAGGGTGGGCGACCCAGCCGCCGTCATAGCCGTCGCTGGCGTCGCGCGCCTTGTCGGTGCGCACGCCGCCCATCGCAATCTCGTTCTTCGCCGGATCGTTCTTGATCGGGATCAGGGCCGACATGCCGCCGATGGCCGGCGCGCCGCGCTTGTGGCAAGTCTTCAACAGCAGCAAGGCGTAGGCGCGCATGAAGGGCGCGGTCATCGTCACTTTCGGACGGTCGGCCAGGCAGAAATCCTTGTCCAGTTTAAATTTCTTGATGCACGAGAAAATGTAATCCCAACGGCCCGCATTCAGGCCGGCGCTGTGCTCGCGCAATTCATACAGGATCTCGTCCATTTCGAAAGCGGCGAGGATGGTTTCGACCAGCACGGTAGCCTTGATCGTCCCGCGCGGCAAGCCAAGCGCTTCCTGGGTGGCGATGAAGATATCGTTCCACAGGCGCGCTTCCAGATGGGATTCCAGTTTCGGCAAATAGAAATAGGGACCCGCGCCGCGCGCCAGTTGCTCCTTGGCGTTATGGAACATGAACAGGGCGAAATCGAAAATACCGCCGGAGACGCGCTTGCCGTCGACCAGCACGTGCTTCTCGTCCATATGCCAGCCGCGTGGGCGCACCAGCAGCGTGGCGACCTTCTCGTTCAATTGATAGCGCTTGCCGTTCTGTTCGAGCGAAATCGTACCCCGCACGGCGTCGCGAAGATTGATCTGGCCGGCAACCTGGTTTTCCCAGTTGGGCGCGTTCGAATCCTCGAAATCGGTCATGTAGGCGTCCGCGCCCGAGTTCAGGGCGTTGATGACCATCTTGCGCTCGACCGGACCGGTAATCTCGACGCGGCGGCATTCCAGGGCCGGCGGGATCGGCGTGATCTTCCAGTCGCCGTCGCGGATGTGGGCGGTTTCGGGCAGGAAGTCCGGGCGTTCGCCGGCGTCGATACGGCGTGCGCGCTCGACGCGCGCTGCCAGCAGTTCCTGGCGCCGTGGCTCGAACTGGCGGCTCAGCTTGGCGACCAGTTCCAGTGCCTCGGGCGTCAGGATCTGCTCGAAGCCCGGTTGGATGTCGGCCTGGATTTCCAGTCCCGCTGGGGTGGCGATGGTCATGGCATTACTCCTCGTGTGTGGATGTTCTTGCGCACAACGCCAAGTACGGCCCTACCGGGAAAACCTTGGCGTTTGTCATATCATCAAGTATATTCAACTTAAAGTAGAGGAACGATACATTTAATAACTTCATCTGTGCAAATATGTCACAGATGGGAGACGCCGATGGGAAAATTCAGGGAAATCTCGACTTTCGTCGAGGTGGTGGCACGCGGCAGCCTGTCGGGCGCGGCGCGTGCCGAAGGCATCGCGCCGGCGATGATCGGCCGCCGCCTCGACGCGCTCGAAGCCCGGCTCGGCGTCAAGCTGCTGCAGCGTACGACGCGCCGGCTGGCGCTCACCGACGAAGGCGCCGCCTTCCTGGAGGACTGCCAGCGCATCCTGGCCGAAATGGAAGAGGCCGAAAGTGCCGTGGCCGCGCGCAGCGGCCAGGCCAAGGGGCACCTGCTGGTATCGGCACCGGCAGGTTTCGGCCGCCAGCACGTGGCACCGCTGCTGCCCTCCTTCCTGGCCGAGCACCGCGAAGTGACCGTCAACCTGAACCTGAACGACCGCATCGTCGACGTCGTCGGCGAAGGCATCGACGTCGCGATCCGCATCGCCAGCCTGTCCGATTCGAACCTGGTCGGTGTCAAGCTGGCCGACAACGCCCGCGTCGTGGTGGCCTCGCCGGCCTACCTGAAGCGCCATGGCACCCCGCGCACGCCCGCCGACCTGGCCCATCACAACTGCCTGGCGATCAGCAGCGAAGGCAGCCAGCGCGGCTGGACCTTCCGCGATGGGGCGAAGACGACAACGCTGAAAGTGCCCGGCAACCTGGTCTGCAACGACGGCGAGGTGCTGCACGACTGGGCCCTGGCCGGGCGCGGACTGGCGTGGCGCTCAATGTGGGAAGTGGGTCCGCAGATTGCGGCGGGAAAACTGGTGACGGTCCTCGACCAATACGCGGCACCGGGCAACGATATCCATGCGGTATTTGCACAACGGCGCCACCTGCCCTTGCGGATCCGCGTCTTCGTGGATTTCCTCCGGCGCGCCTACGCCGAGCGTTTATACCGGAGCCAATGACTGCCGGGCTCAGTTACTGCCGGCTTGGCAATTGACGAGTAGTAATCTAAAAGCGCTTGAAACAGAAAGTCCAGACAAAAAAAATCCCCGGCATGCCGAGGATTTTTCATCGTAATTCAGCGATTAGATCGGCTGGATGTTCGATGCTTGTTTGCCCTTAGGACCCGAGGTCACGTCGAACGAGACGCGCTGGTTCTCTTGCAGGGACTTGAAGCCTTGGCTCTGGATTGCCGAGAAGTGCGCGAACAGATCTTCGCCGCCTTCATCAGGGGTGATGAAGCCGAAGCCCTTCGAGTCATTGAACCATTTAACGATGCCAGTTGCCATTACAATTTCCTATTTCAGTTAAGTGGGCTTGCGCCCGTTTATGATCGTTTGAAGTAGCAAGAAAGAAATGACAGACAGACTGCACAACTAGCTCGAACCCAACGATCCCGTATTATACCGAATAAAACAGATTGCAAGCGATTTTCGAAAAATAAAAGTGCGGACCGCTTAACAATGCTGTAAACCAATGCTCGAAACCAACTTGCGCGGTTTGGATTTTGAATCGGCAGTAAGGAGAATATAGGGCATCGACAAAGCGCAAGTTTGCGCTGGATCAAACGGCCCGGCGCAATACTTCTGGTTCAAGGCAACAGTGAAAACGCGGCGCTATGATAAGCCGGCGGCTGCGCGTCGAGGCCGGCACGCACGAAATCATCGAGCGCAGCCAGCCATGCGCGCCAGTCGTCTTCGCCCACCGCCTCGAAGACCCGCAGCACCCGCAAGCGCTGCTCGAGCGCGCGCGCGCCCTGCCCCAGCTCGCGGAAACCGAAGGTCACCGCGGCGCCGGCCAGCGTGTGGAGCAGGGCCTGCAGCTCGGCGACCTGCTGCGGCGCCGGCGCGGCCGGGACGAAGTCCGCCCGGGCCGCCTGGATGCGCCCCAGGGTGGCCGGCAGCCCGTCGCGGAAGGCCTGGTTGGCCTGCGTCAAGCGCGTGAAGAAACTGGCGTCGACGCCGTTCACTTGGTGCCAAAGATGCGGTCGCCCGCGTCGCCCAGGCCCGGCACGATATAGGCGTGCTCGTCCAGGTGCGAGTCGAGCGAGGCCACGTACAGCTTCACGTTCGGGTGCGCCGCCTGGACCACCTTGACGCCTTCCGGCGCCGCCACCAGCGCCAGGAAGATGATGTGCTCGTCGGGCACGCCGCGCTTTTTCAGCACGTCGATCGCGTGCACCGCCGAGTTGCCGGTGGCGACCATCGGGTCGCACAGGATGAAGGTGCGCTCCGAGGTGTCGGGCAAGCGCACCAGGTATTCGACCGGCTCGTGGGTCTCGGGGTCGCGGAACACGCCGATGTGGCCGACACGCGCCGAGGGCACCAGTTCCAGCAGGCCGTCGCTCATGCCGATGCCGGCGCGCAGGATCGGCACGATCGCCAGCTTCTTGCCGGCGATGACGGGCGCGTCGATCGTCACCAGCGGCGTCTGGATCGGGCGCGTGGTCAGCGGCAGGTCGCGCGTGATCTCGTAACCCATCAGCAGCGTGATTTCCTTGAGCAGCTCGCGAAAGGTGCGCGTCGAGGTATCGTGCTCGCGCATGTGCGACAGCTTGTGCTGGATCAGCGGGTGGTTCAGGATGTAGAGGCTGGGGAAGCGCGGGTCTTGTTTCATGGTCGACATGGTGTGTGTTCTTAAATTGTTTCTCTTAACCTGCCATTATCCCAGTCGCCGGCCCATTTGTCGCGCCCGCCCCTAGAAATTTCATCCTAAACCGGCAGCGCCCGCGCCAAGATGGCCGCGGCATCGATCCCGGGCGGCAGCCTGCCGAAGGCCCCGCCGACATCCTCGGCGATGCGCGAGGCCAGGAAAGCCTCGGCCACGAAAGGCGGCGCATGGCGCAGCAGCAGCGCGCCCTGCACTGCAATGACGAGCCGCTCGGCCAGCCGCCGGGCGCCCGCTTCGCCGGTCCCGGCCAGCTCGCGCCCGAGCAGGTCGACATAGCGGGCGAAACGCGGGTCGAGCGCGGCGGCCGGGCCCAGCTCGGCCTCGAGCACGGCGCGCGCCGCCTCCGGGTCCTTGCCGAGCGCGCGCAGCACGTCCAGGCACATCACGTTGCCCGATCCTTCCCAGATCGAATTGACCGGAAACTCCCGGTAGAGCCGCGCCAGCGGGCCGTCCTCGACATAGCCGTTGCCGCCCATGACTTCCATCGCCTCGGCGCCGAAGGCCGGGCCGCGCTTGCACAGCCAGTACTTCCCGGCCGGGGTCAGGATGCGCCCGAGCAGGCTTTGCGCCGGATCGTCCGGATGGTCGAAGCAGCGCGCCAGGCGCAGGGCGAAAGCGCTCGCCGCTTCCGACTCGAGCGCGAGATCGGCCAGTACGTTCTGCATCAGGGGCTGCTCCGCCAGCGGCTTGCCGAAGGCGGCGCGCCCGCGCGCATGGTGCAGCGCGTGGCAGAGTGCGGCGCGCATGATGCCGGCGGTCCCGACCACGCAGTCGAGCCGCGTGTAGCCGCCCATCTCCAGGATGGTCGGGATGCCGCGCCCGACGTCGCCGACCAGCCAGCCGGCGGCGCCGCAAAACTCGACCTCGGACGAGGCGTTCGAGCGGTTGCCGAGCTTGTCCTTCAGGCGCTGCACGCGGATCGCGTTGCGGCTGCCGTCGGGCAGGAAGCGCGGCACGAAGAAACAGGACAAGGCGCCGGGGTCGCCAACCCGGCCAACCCGGCCATCCCCGCCCGCCTCGACAGCCTGGGCCAGCACCAGGTGCGCATCGGACTGCGGGGCGGAAAAGAACCACTTGTGGCCGACCAGCTCCCAGGCGCCCTCGCCCTCGTCGCCGAAACGGGCCCTGGCCGCGGCCGGGTCGATCCGGACCGCGCGCGTGGTGTTCGCGCGCACGTCGGTGCCGCCCTGCTTCTCGGTCATGCCCATCCCGATCAGGGCGCCGCGCTTTTGCGCGACCGGCAGCGAGCGCGGGTCGTACTCGCTCGAGAGGATCTTGGGCAGCCAGCGCGCACCCAGCGCTCCGGCGCGGCGCAAGGCGGGCACCGCCGCGTAGGTCATCGTCACCGGGCACTGGGCGCCGTTCTCGACCTGGCCGAACAGCAGGTAGGCCGCGGCGCGCGCGACCTGGGCGCCGGGGCGCGGCGCGACCCAGGGCTTGCTGTGGGCGCCTTCGCCGATCATCAGCGCCATCAGGGCATGCCAGGCGGGGTGGAATTCCACCTCGTCGACACGGCGCCCGCTGCGGTCGAAGTTCACCAGGCGCGGGCCGTTGGCATTCGCCAGCCGCGCCAGGTCGAGCACCTCGGAGCGGCCGAGCCGTTCGCCGAGCGCGGCCAGCTCATCCCTGGCCCAGCCCGCGCCTTCGCGCTCCAGGGCTTGCTGCAGCGCCGGGTCGGCCAGGAACAGGTTGACGTCGCCAAACGGCGGCGCCTGGTTGAAGACTTCGTGCGTTTCGAACTGGTGCATGAACTGGTGCATGAACTGGCTCATCGCGGCTCCACGCTCGTGAAAGCTGATAAATGTTGCGTTAAAGCATCGTTTCCGGCGGATGTGCTTTCCCGGCACGGCGCCTATCGGCGACAATACAAGCACCTGCCAGGAACCGGATCGTTAGCGATCCGTCAACAGGCTAACGCAAAGCGCCACTTCCGGCAAGGTACTCCTGCTGTAACGCAAACGGAGCGCAAATGGGCGCCAAGGGCGAGCGGCGCTCCCGATTTTTTAATTCCAGCCGGAATTATTCAGTGATAGAGTCAGCGGTGGTTTGATACACTCGCGCGGTCCCACCCTTCCGGGTGCCAGCAATAAGGCAGATATTTCAATAATGCGCTCCAGTTCCGCCGCCGTGCCGTTCGACCCGCCGCGCCAACAGGCAAGTAGCGGCCTCGACAGCTTGATGGAGGCGGCTGGCGACGCCGTCTTCCAGCTCACGCCCGCCGGCCAGGTCCGCGCCGCCAGCCGCCGCGCGCTGCGCCTGACCGGACTCGATTTCCCCTTCGACGGCACGCCGCTGGCCGCGCTGGTCGCCGATCACGACGGCCCCGCCCTGCGCACCGCCATCGTCGACGCGGTCGCGACGGGCGAGCCGGTCCTGGCGCGCGTGCGCCTGCGCTGCGCCGGCGACGCCGCATCGGCCGAGCTGCGCCCCTTCGAACTGCGCATCGCCGCCGGAGACGACGGCCTGCTGTTCGCCGTCGGGCGCGACATGAGCGAGCAGCAGGCGACCGAGGAGCGGCTGCGCCACATGGCGACCCACGACGCGCTCACCGAACTGCCGAACCGGCTGCTGCTCGCCGACCGGGTGCGCATGGTGGTCGCCAATGCGCGCCGCTCGGGCCAGGGCTTTGCCGTCGCCACGGTCGGGCTGGACGGCTTCAAGAAGGTCAACGACGGCCTCGGCCACCAGGTCGGCGACACCGTGCTGCGCCAGGCGGCGGCGCGCCTGCGCAAGGTGCTGCGCGACAGCGACACGCTGGCGCGCCAGGGCGGCGACGAGTTCGTTGCCGTGCTGCCGGGCACCATCACCGACGCCCAGATCAAGCTCGTCACCGGGCGCCTGCTGGCGGCGCTGCAGTCGCCGTTCGAGATCGACGGCCACACCATCTACCTCGGGGCCTCGGCCGGGGTGGCCCTGTATCCGCAGCATGCCGAAGACGACAACGGCCTGCTGGCGCTGGCCGAGGCGGCGCTGGCGCGCGCCAAGGAGACCGGCAAGGCGCGCGCGGTGGTCTACAGCGTGCGCGACGAAGGCCCGCCGCAGCACGACATCTCGCTCGAAGCGGCCATGTTCAGCGCAGTGCGCGAAGGCGAATTCCTGCTCTATTACCAGCCGATCGTCGACGCTCGCACGCGCCTGATCGAGGGCTTCGAAACCCTGATGCGCTGGAAGCATCCGACCCTGGGCATGGTGCCGCCGGTGCGCTTCATCCCGATCGCCGAAACCAACGGCCTGATCAACCTGCTCGGCGCCTGGGCCCTGAAATCGGCCTGCGCCCAGTTGCGCCAGTTCGAGGAGGCGGCCGGGCGCGACCTGTACATCTCGGTCAACATCAGCCCGCGCCAGTTCCGCAGCGATAAATTCCTCGAGGTGCTGGACCAGGCGCTGGCCTTGTCGAGCCTGCCCGGCGACAAGCTGGTGCTGGAGATCACCGAGGGCACGCTGATGATCGATCCGCAGCACGCCGAGACCATCCTCGGCCGCATGGCCGAGCGCGGCGCGCGCATCGCGATCGACGACTTCGGCACCGGCTATTCGTCGCTGGCCTACCTGAAACGCTTCCCGATCTCGGTATTGAAGGTCGACCGCGCCTTCGTCAAGGACCTGCCGGGCGCGCACAAGGAGGCGGCAATCTGCAGCGCCGTGCTCGACATGGCGCGCCACCTCGACCTCACGGTCGTCGCCGAAGGCGTCGAAACCGAGGAGCAGCTCGGCTGGCTGCGCCAGCGCGACTGCCGCTACGTGCAGGGCTACCTGACCGGCAAGCCGATGCCGGCCCACGTCGCGCTCGCTGCCCTGCAAGACAACCATTACACGGCATTGCTGCCCCAGGAGCGGCAATGAACACCATGACGCACCACGACACCCCGGCCAGCGCCGACGCCACCCTCGCCCTGCTCTGGGAGCGCATCCGGCGCCAGGGCGACATGCCGGGTTTTACGCGCGCCATCAACGCCATCCTGGCCTCGATGCGCGGCGAGGACGAGCGCGAATTCTCGATGACGCAGACGGTGCTGTCCGACCCCGTCCTCACCCAGAAGGTGCTGCGCCTGGCCAACAGCGGCATGTACTCGGCCTTCGGCCAGCGCATCAATACCGTCTCGAAAGCGGTGCTGGTGCTCGGCACCGAGGCCATCGGCCACCTGGCGCTGGGCCTGAAACTGATCGAGGAGATCTCCAAGAGCACGCCGGACTCGGCCAATGCGCACGTCGAGATGGAAAAGGCCGTGCTGGCCGGGATGGTGGCGCAGCAGGTCGCCGCCAGCGCCGCCACCCGCGATCCGGAGGAGGCGGTGGTCTGCTCGATCCTGCATTCGCTCGGCCGGATGATGGTCGCCTTCTACCTGCCGGAACGCTGGACCGCGCTGCAGGCCGCCTCCGGCGCGGGCAACGAGGCCGCCGCCGCCCCGCGCCTGCTCGGCCTGTCGCTCGAAGCGCTGGGGCGCGCCACCGCCGAGCACTGGGGGCTGCCGCGCAACCTGGTGGCCGGCATGCGCACGCTCGAACCGGGCGAGCGGTCCGACGGCTTCGGCCACGACGACTGGCTGGCCGCGCTCGGCACGATGTCGACCCGCTGCGCCGGCGCGCTCTGGAACGACGATGAAGCGGGCGCCGCCGAGGTGGCCGACATGGCGGCCGCGTTCGCGCCGATGCTGGGCGTACAGCTCGACAACATCATGGGCGCCATCGAGCGTGCCAAGGCCGGCGCCGCGGCCGACCTGACGATCGCCCCGCTGGCCAATCCGGTCGAGAAGCGCGCCAAGGTCGACGCCGTGACGCGCAAGCGCGAAGCCGGCAACCGCGTCCTGATGAGTGGGGTGGCCGACATGCGCGAAGTGGGTGCGGGCGCCAGCCCGGGCCAGATGATGTCGATGGCGCTGGAGACGGCGCACCAGGGACTGTCCTTCACGCGCTCGTTCGCCTTCCTGCGCAACCGCCGCGAGGGCCGCTACCTGGCCAAGATGGGCCTCGGCACGGGCTCGCGCGCCCTGCTGCCGAATCTCGTGTTCGACGATGCCTACGGGGCCGACGTGTTCCACGCGGCGCTGGCCAGCGACCGCGTGATCTTCATCGAGAACGCCCAGGAGCCGAAGTTGTCGAGCAAGCTGCCCGGATGGTGGAAGGGCACGCTGTCGGAGGCGCGCAGTTTCGTCGTGGTGCCGCTGTGCCTGAACGGCCAGCCGGTCGGCTTCCTGTATGGAGACTGGGACGGCAGCTTCCCGTCGACCAGGCTGAGCCAGACCGAATTCTCGCTGCTCAACGACCTGCGCATGCTGGTGGTGCGCACGGTCGAGCGGCGCGCCGGACTCGAGATCGCGGCTCCCGGCCGCGCCTAGGCGCGGGGCGGCGCTGCGTCGCCCGCCCTGCTACCCTGGTTCCTTCGACGGCGCCCCCTTGGACGCGCTGTTCAAACCAGTTTCGGCGTAGGAACCTGGACGTCGCCGCACTGGGCGCGCTGCATCAGCGCGTGGTCGATCAGCACCAGCGCCAGCATCGCTTCCGCGATCGGCGTGGCGCGGATGCCGACGCAGGGGTCGTGGCGGCCGAAGGTTTCCACCGTCGCGGCGCTGCCCGCCTTGTCGATCGAGCGGCGCGGCACCCGGATCGAGGAGGTCGGCTTGATCGCCAGCGACACCGTGATGTCCTGGCCGGTCGAGATCCCGCCCAGCACGCCGCCCGCATTGTTGCCCACGAATCCGGCCGGCGTCAGCTCGTCGCCGTGCTCGGAGCCCTTCTGCGCCACCGAGGCGAAGCCGGCGCCGATTTCCACGCCCTTGACCGCGTTAATCCCCATCATGGCATAAGCGATGTCGGCGTCGAGCTTGTCGTAGATCGGCTGGCCCCAGCCGACCGGCACGCCGGTCGCCACGACGTCGATGCGGGCGCCGATCGAGTCGCCGGCGCGCCGCAGTTCGTCCATGTAGGCCTCCATCCGCGCCAGCAGGGCGGCGTCGGCGGTGGCGGCAAAGAACGGATTATTGGCGACGTGCTCCCAGCCCGCGAACGGAACCTCGATCTCGCCCAGCTGGCGCATGCAGCCGGCGAAACCGACGCCATACCGCTCGCGCAGCCATTTCTTGGCCACGGCGCCGGCGCCGACTACCGGCGCGGTCAGCCGCGCCGACGAGCGTCCGCCGCCGCGCGGGTCGCGCACGCCGTACTTGTGCCAGTAGGTGTAGTCGGCATGGCCGGGGCGGAAGGTGTCGACGATGTTGCCGTAGTCCTTGCTGCGCTGGTCTTCGTTCGGGATCAGGAGCGCGATCGGGGTGCCGGTCGTGACGCCCTCGTACACGCCCGACAGGATCTGCACGCGGTCCGCTTCCTGGCGCTGGGTCACGTGGCGCGAGGTGCCGGGCTTGCGGCGGTCGAGCTCGGGCTGGATGTCCGCTTCGGAGAGGGCCATGCCGGGCGGGCAGCCGTCGATGACGCAGCCGATCGCGGGACCGTGCGACTCGCCGAAGGTGGTAACGGAAAACAGCTTGCCGAAGGAATTGCCGGACATGATAGCGAAAGGGGAAGTGGCGAAAAGGCCATTCTACCAGCGCGCGCCCCGGGCGGCAGGGGCATCGAAAAAAGCCGGGAAGCCGCCGCCCGCGTGCTGCGGCGCAGGATATTTTTGCCCTGAGGAAATATTTTTCGTTTCCCGCCCAGTATTTGCGGCTATACTTCCCCGGTACGAAATGCAGAGCCCAAGCCTGGAGACGCAATAACAATGCCCGCATCGATTACGCCCGGAGTCGGTGGCGACGCGCACGACGACCTGGTTTTCCTGGACGAGACGCCACCGGCGGCCGGCGTCGACCTGCGCCCGGCCTGGCGTGTCCTGATCGTGGACGACGATGCCGACGTCCACTCCAGCACCACCTTCGCCCTCGCCGGCCTCGACGTGCAGGGCCGCCCGCTGGCCTTCCTGCACGCCAGTTCGGGCGCGGCCGCGCGCGCCCTGTTGGCCGACGAGCCCGACATCGCCGTGATCCTGCTCGACGTGGTCATGGAGCAGCCCGACGCCGGCCTGCACCTGGTGCGCTACATCCGCGAAACGCTCGGCATGCTCGACGTGCGCATCATCCTGCGCACCGGCCAGCCCGGTTACGCGCCCGAGATGGACGCCATCCGCGACCTCGACATCAACGATTACCGCACCAAGTCCGAGTTTACGCGCACCAAGCTGTACACGACGGTGGCCGCCGCCGTGCGCTGCTACCAGCAGCTGCGCGCCTTGAGCATGGGGCGTGCCGGCCTCGAGCGCATCGTCCAGGCCGGCGCCGAATTCATGCGGCTGCACGGCCCGCGCGAAGTGGCGCGCGCCGTGCTGGTACAGGCGGCCGCCCTGCTCGGCCAGCCGGGCGACGGTGTGCTGTGCGCCCGCGACCGTGGCCAGCTGCGCGTGCTCGGCGGCGAAGGCAGCGGCCGCGACCTCGAGGGCGGCCCGCCCGAAGTCCATCTCGACACCCGCATAGCCGCCAGCCTGCGGCGCGCTTTCGAGCAGCAGGCCATCGACTTCGGCCCCGGCTGCCTGGCGCTCTACTTTCCCGGCAAGTCGGGGCGCGACTTCGCCGCCGCGATTCCGCTCGTGCAGCCGGTCAGCGAAGGCGTGCGGCGCCTGCTGCGGGTGTTCGTCAGCGTCGTCTCGGTGGCGCTCGACAACCTGGAACTGGTCGGGCGCCTGAACGATGCCGCCTTCTTCGACCGCCTGACGCGCCTGCCGAACCGTACCCGGCTGGTCGAGGAGCTGGACCAGGCGCTCGCCGGCGCCAGCCCGGCCAGGCCCGCGCAGACGGTCCTGGCCCTGGTCGACCTCGACCACTTCGCCGAATCGAACGACGCCCTCGGCCACGGTTTCGGCGACCTGCTGCTGGTGGCCGTGGCGCAGCGCCTGCAAGCCCGGCTCGATCCGCGCCTGATCGTCGCGCGCATCGGCGGCGACACCTTTGCCGTGCTCGGGGACGCCAAGCTCAACACGCCCGCGGCGATCCACGCCCTGTTCGAAGCGCCGTTCGCGATCGACGGCCAGGACGTGCAAGTGTCGAGCACGCTCGGCCTGGTCAGGCTGAGCGAGCACGACGGCGCCGGCGCGGATGCGCTGAAGGACGCCGACATCGCGCTCAAGCGCGCCAAGTCGCAACAGCGCGGCGGCCATTTCTATTTCTCGCGCGGCATGGGCGTCGAGATCCGCGAACGGGTACGCCTGATGCACGCGCTGCGCGGCGGGCTCGAACGTGGCGAACTGTTCCTCGCCTACCAGCCGCAGGTCGACCTGGCCACCCATCGCCCGTTCGGCGTCGAGGCGCTGCTGCGCTGGCGCACCGCCGACGGCACGATGGTGCCGCCGGACCGTTTCATTCCGATTGCCGAATACTCCGGCCTGATCGTCGAGATCGGCGCCTGGGTGCTGCGCCAGGCCTGCGCCGAACTGATGCGCATCCGGGCGGCCGGCCACCTCGACTTCACCATGTCGGTCAACGTCTCGCAGGCGCAGTTCCGCCATCCGCAGTTCATCGACGTCCTGCGCGGCGCCCTCGACGCGAGCGGCGCCCCGGCCGCGTATCTCGAGCTCGAGATCACCGAATCGATGGCCATGGAAGAGCCGCAGCAGCTGGCCGAGATGCTGGCCCAGGTCAAGCGCACCGGCGTGTCGATCGCGATCGACGACTTCGGCACCGGATTCTCCTCGCTGTCGCACCTGCAGCGCCTGCAGGTGGACCGGCTCAAGATCGACCGCACCTTCGTGACCGAGATCACCGACTCGGCGCGTGGCAGCAGCATCGCGGAAATGGTGATCCAGCTCGGGCGCAACCTCGGCCTGTCTGTGGTTGCCGAGGGCGTCGAGGACGAGCGCCAGGCCCAGATCCTGCACGCGCTCGGCTGTCCGCTGGCGCAGGGCTACCTGTTTGCGCGGCCACTGGCGCCGCAGGCCCTGCTGGAGTGGCTCGCCGGCCAGCAGCCGCTGGCGGGCGCGCTGCACGCCGGACAACAGCTCGTTTCATAGTCCAGTAGCGAGGTCCTGATCGGCCGCTATGTTAAGTAGCGCACGAAAGTACCTTGCCTACTCAACTATACTTGTCGCGCATAAGCCGCTGCGTTGCCGGCGGCATCCTCACGGCGTTGCGATGACGAAACTTGACCGATTTTCCCGAAAGTCCTATGCGATGCGCAGGATGACGCTCGCCATCGAGCGTGCGATCGTCGGCCCTACCCGCAAGGATGAGGAGCGCGCCGCGCGCTGGGCCGCCGCCTGGGGCCTGCTCTGCGGGATACGTACCGAAGGCATCAACCTGAAGAGCTGCGACGTCAAGAATCCGGACCACGCCGCCGGGGAGACGCCTGACGCAATCGCAGCCCTGTCGTCACCTTCGCCGCGCGAGCGCGACAGCGTCGTACAGGCGCCATGCCCGTCCGGCGCGTCCGCCGGCAGCCCCTTGGTCGGCCAGACGGCCGGCGCCGCCGCAGCGCGGCCACCTGCCCAGCCAAATACCCTGTAGAAACGCCGATGATTGGCCTGTCCTGGCGGCGGCGGGCCGACCGGATTGCTGGGCTCGAACAGCCCGAGAAATGGAACCTTGCCCCGACGCAATACCTTTGTCCAGCCTGAGACAGGCTAAAACGCACGCGGGCATCGGTGCCGAATGCGTTTCAAACAAGCGTCAAGCGGGTTTCAACTGCGTTTCAGTCCTCGGCCGCCTGCTCCGCCGGCCAGTCACGGATATACGCCTTGAGCATGCGGTTCTCGAAGCTCTGCGCTTCGAGCACGGCGCGGGCGACGTCGTAGAACGAGATCACGCCCAGCAGGGTCTTGGCATCCATCACCGGCAGGTAGCGCGCGTGCTTCTCCAACATCATGCGGCGCACTTCGTTGACTTCGGTTTCGGGCGTCACCGTGATCGGGCTGTCGTCCATGTACTTGCGTACCGTGCCGGCGCCGAGCCCGCCGCCGTTGGCGTGCAGCACCTTGATCACCTCGCGGAAAGTCAGCATGCCGACCAGGTCGCCGTATTCCATCACCACCAGCGAGCCGATGTCTTTCTCCGACATCGTGTTGACCGCGTCCGCCAGCAGCGTTTCCGGAGTGACCGTATAAAGGATATTGCCTTTCACCTGCAGGATTTCCGAAACTTTCATGTTGGCCACCCCGGCGTCAGTTAATGTATTCACTAGTAATTTCTTTGTCAAAGGCATAAAACGGATGTAGCCTTAGCGTAGCAGAAAATCGGGATTCAGAGGAAGCAGAACCGGTTGGCACTTGCGCAATGATGCGTATTGGTCAATAACAGTGCTACGATGCCGCCCATCGTTCCTTCCTTGATGAGTACACCATGAGCGGTCCACGTTATCCCGGCTTCGATACGCTGTCGCTGCACGCGGGCGCAGCCCCCGACCCCGCCACCGGCGCGCGCGCCACGCCGATCCATTTCACGTCCTCGTTCGCCTTCCGCGACTCCGAGCACGCGGCCTCGCTGTTCAACATGGAGCGCAGCGGCCACGTCTACTCGCGCATCTCGAACCCGACCAATGCCGTGCTGGAAGAGCGCATTGCCGCGCTCGAAGGCGGCGTGGCCGGCATCGCGACTGCCAGCGGCCAGGCGGCGATGCACCTGGGCCTGTCGACGATCGCCGGCGCCGGCTCGCACATCGTGGCCTCCCGCGCGCTGTACGGCGGCTCGCACAACCTGCTCGCCTATACGCTCAAGCGCTTCGGCATCGAGACCACCTTCGTCGACCCGCGCGACATCGACGCCTGGCGCGCCGCGATCCGCCCCGAGACCAAGGTACTGTTCGGCGAAACCCTGGGCAATCCCGGCCTGGATGTGCTCGACATCCCGCGCATCGCCGCGCTGGCCCACGAGCACGACCTGCCGCTGATGGTCGACGCCACCTTCACCACGCCCTACCTGCAGCGTCCCTTCGACCTGGGCGCCGACCTGGTGTTCCACTCGGCCACCAAGTTCCTGTGCGGGCACGGCACCGCCATCGGCGGGCTGCTGGTCGACGGCGGCGTCTTCGACTGGCAGGCCGCCCATGAGCGCAGCGGGCGCTTCGCCGAGCTGTGCACGCCCTACGAGGGCTTCCACGGCATGGTGTTTACCGAGGAGTCGACGGTGGGCGCCTTTGCCCTGCGCGCGCGCCGCGAAGGCCTGCGCGACTTCGGCGCCGTCATGAGCCCGCACAACGCATTCGCCGTGCTGCAGGGGATCGAAACCCTCGGGCTGCGCATGGAGCGCCACGTCGCCAATACCCGGCGCGTGATCGACTTCCTGCTGTCGAACCCGGCGGTCGAGTCGGTGTCCTATCCGGAGCTCGAGAGCCATCCCGACCATGCGCTGGCAAACACCCTGCTGCCCAAGGGCTGCGGCGCGGTGTTCACCTTCGTCCTGAAGGGCGGGCGCGCAGCGGGACGGACTTTCGTGGACGCCTTGAAGGTGTTCTCGCACCTGGCCAATGTCGGCGACGCCAAGTCGCTCGTCATCCACCCGGCCTCGACCACGCACTTCCGCGTCCCCGCCGAGCAGCTCGCGGCCTCCGGCATCAGCGAGGGCACGATGCGCCTGTCGGTTGGCCTGGAAGACGCGGACGACCTGATCGAGGACCTGGCGCGCGCGCTGAAACTGTCGCAGAAGGGAGCGCGGGCATGATCCTCGATATCGACGGCAAGGCTGCCTACTGCTACAGCGGCGGCAAAGCGTTCGACCCGGCGCTGCCGACGGTCGTCTTCCTCCATGGCGCCCAGAACGACCACTCGGTCTGGGCCTTGCAGTCGCGCTGGTTCGCGCACCACGGCCATGGGGTGCTGGCCGTCGACCTGCCGGGCCATGGCCGCAGCGCCGGGCCGGCCCTGGCCAGCGTCGAAGCCATGGCCGACTGGCTGCTGGCCCTGCTCGAGCGGGCCGGCGCGTCGGCCGCGCTGCTGGTCGGGCACAGCATGGGTTCGCTGATCGCGCTGGAAGCGGCCCATCGCGCGCCGCAACAGGTGCGCGCGCTGGCCCTGCTCGGCACGACCTACCCGATGAAAGTATCGGACGCCCTGCTCGCCACCGCGCGCGACGACGAGGCGGCGGCGATCGACATGGTCAACATCTGGTCGCATTCGTCGTGGGCGCACAAGCCGTCCGCCCCGGCCCCGGGCTTCTCGGTGCTCGGCGGCGCGCGCCGCCTGATGGCGCGCATGTCGGCCATCAATCCCGACCGGCTCTTCTACACCGACTTTTCTGCCTGCAATGCCTATGCCAACGGCGAGGCGGCAGCAAGCAGCGTGCGCTGCCCGGCCCTGTTCATCTTCGGCAAGCAGGACATGATGACGCCGCCGCGCTCGACGAAGCTGCTGACCGGCGCCATCGCGCACGCCAAGGTGGTCGAGGTCGACGCCGGCCATTCCCTGATGAGCGAGCAGCCCGACGCGGTGCTCGACGCCCTCGCCGGTTTCGCCGCCAGCCTCGATTGAGGAGGAGACGATGCGCTTCGCCGAGTTCTATCCGTATTACCTGGCCCAGCACGCCGACCGCCGCTGCCGGCGCGCCCATTTCATCGGCACGTCGAGCGCGATCGCGGCCCTGGTGGCGGCGGTGGCCAGCATGAACGGCTGGTGGGTGCTGGCGGCGCTCGTGTTCGGCTACGGCGGCGCCTGGGTCGGGCACTTTTTCTACGAGCACAACCGGCCGGCGAGCTTTGCCCAGCCGTGGCTGTCGTTCAGGGCGGACTGGGTGATGTATTGGGAGATGTTGACGGGCAAATTAAGCTGGTAATTCAAGCCGGTGGTAATACGGCGCGTTCCGCGAAATACGCGCCGATCGGCCGGTCCAGCCCCTGCGCCACCGCCGCTTCCACCTGCCGCGCCAGCGCGTCCGTGTCGAGCGACAGCGCCGATCCCGCCACCTGGCGCGCGGCCGGCGCCAGCGCGGCCTGGGCGCCGCCGAACACGAACAGGCGGTACACGTCCGCCACGCTCAGCTTGTCCGGGTCGGCCAGCAGCACCCAGGCCTCCATCGCCGAGCCGCGCCGCGCGGCCTGCGCGGCATCGGCCTGCACCCGGCCGACCCATCCCGCCGCCGCCATCTGCTCGAGCAGGCGCCCCAGTTCGTCGTAGCCGATGCGCGTATGCGCGCGCAGCGCGGCGGCATCCACCAGCGCCGAGCCGGTGGCCTGCGCGCCGCCGTGCAGTACTTTCAACACCGCCATCGCATCGACGAAGGCGCCGCCGGGCGCCGGCACATGCCACCAGCGCTCGTATTTCACCGTCGGCAGCGCCGCCGCGACCACCGCCCCGAGCAGGGTGATCAGCCAGGACAGGTACAGCCACAGCAGGAACAGCGGCAGCGCTGCCAGCGCGCCGTAGATGATGGCGTAGGTCGGGAACTGGCGGATGAACAGCGCGAACAGGCGCTTGGCCAGCTCGAAGGCGATCGCCGCGGCCAGCGCGCCCCACAGCGCGTCGCGCCAGTCGACGTAGCGATTCGGTACCGCCACGTAGAGCAGCGTGTAGGCGCCGGTGCTGAGCGCGACCGAGGCCAGGGTCGACAGCACGGTGCCCAGCAGCGGCAGCGACTTCGTCACGCCGCCGGTGGCCATGAACAGCTGGGTGGTGAGCGAAATCGACAGGCCGAACAGTAGCGGCCCGAGCGTGATCAAGGCCCAATACACCAGCATGCGCTGCATCAGCGGACGCGGACGGCGCACGCGCCAGATCTGGTTGAACACGCGCTCGATCATGCCCATCATGGTGCTCGTGGTCACCAGCAGCATGACGGCGCCGAGCAGCGACAGGCCGGTCGCCTTGCTGGCGAACTGGGTCAGGTTCGAGATGATGGTGTTCGAGATTGCCTTGGGCATCAGGGCCTGGGCGAAATACATTTCCAGCGCCGTGCGGAGCTGACCGAAAATCGGAAACGTGGTAAAAATGGCCAGCACGATCGTCAGCAGCGGCACCAGTGCCAGCGTGGTCGTGAACGTCAGGCTGCCTGCTACCTGGGGCAACATTTCCTCGCGCAGGCGGCGCCGGGCGAAGCGCACCAGGTCGCGCGCCTCGCCCAAGGTCAGGCCGCGCACGCGCTCGGCGCCGAGGTGGAGCATATCGTTGGTGGAACGCGAAATCGCATTCACTGTTTTGGAGAGCATCTTGTCGTTTCAATGAGCCTGGGGACATTTGCTCGAGCGATGCCGCTCGAGCAATTCGAAAAGGCAAAGCATTCTATAATACCAACGATGAACCCGACCCCCCTGACCATACTTGTTCTGTACTACTCGCGCCACGGCGCTACCCGCAAACTGGCCGAGCTGATCGCGCAGGGCATCGAAAGCGTGCCCGGCGTGGAGGCGCGCCTGCGCACCGTGCCGGCAGTCTCGACGGTGACCGAGGCCACCCAGCCGGCAATTCCCGACGGCGGCGCGCCCTATGTCGAGCTGCAGGACCTGGCCGAATGCGCGGGACTGGCGCTGGGTTCGCCCACGCGCTTCGGCAACATGGCAGCGTCCATGAAATACTTCCTCGACGGCACCGCGGCCGAATGGCTGGCCGGTACCCTGTCCGGCAAGCCGGCGGTCGTGTTCGCCTCTACCGGCAGCCTGCACGGCGGCCAGGAGGCCACCCTGCTGTCGATGATGATTCCGCTGCTGCACCACGGCATGCTGGTGATGGGCTTGCCCTACACCCATCCGGAACTGATGACGACTTCCAGTGGCGGCAGCCCCTACGGCGCCACCCACTGGGCGGGGATCGACGGCGACAAGTCGGTCACGGAAGACGAAAAGCGCCTGGCGATCGCGCTCGGGCGCCGCCTGGCCGAGGCTGCCGCGAAGCTGCAATTCCCGTTACAACAACAGCTGCAACCACTGCACGGACCACGCTGATGCAAACCCCTAAGCTCTTTCTCGGTGGTGCCATCACCAGCCTCATCTGGCTGGTCGGCTGGCTGGTGGCATGGGAAATGTGGGTCGCCCCGCTGCACCCGGGCGGATCCCTGCTCGCACTCAAGGCGCTGCCGCTGCTCGTTCCGCTGCGCGGCGTGATCAAGCGCGACCTGTACACACTGCAATGGTCGTCGATGGTGATCCTGATCTACTTCGCCGAGGGCGTGGTGCGCGCCTGGAGCGACACCAGCGAACTGTCGCGCTTCATGGCGATGGGCGAAGTGGTGCTGGTCTGCGTGTATTTCGCCTGCGCCCTGCTCTACCTGCGCCCCTACAAGAAGGCGGCGCAAAAGCTGGCCAAGGAATTGCTCGACAAGGTGAAAGTGCCGCATGACTGAGGGCGCATGGCTGATGACGCATGACAGATGAATTCGTTGGGCGCTGCCGCGACATCGTCGGCGCGCCCTGGGTAGTGGCGGAAGAGGCGGCGATGGCGCCCTACCTCACCGACTGGCGCGGCCGTTTCACCGGACGCGCCCGCGCCGTGCTGCTGCCTGCCGATACCAGCCAGGTGGCGCAACTGGTCGCCGCATGCGCTGCCGCCCGGGTGCCGATCGTGCCCCAGGGCGGACGCACCGGGCTGGTGCTGGGCAGCGTGCCGGACGCCTCCGGCGCCGCCGTCGTGCTGTCGCTGCGGCGCATGAACCGCATCCTCGAGGTCGACGCCACCAACCGCACCATGCTGGTACAGGCCGGCGCCATCCTGCAAGACATCCAGGAGGCCGCGGCAAACGCCGGGCTGCTGTTCCCGCTCTCGCTGGCGGCCGAGGGCAGCTGCACCATCGGCGGCAACCTCTCGACGAATGCCGGCGGCACGGCGGTACTCCGCTATGGCAATACGCGCGAACTCTGCCTCGGACTGGAAGTCGTCACGCCCCGCGGCGAGGTCTGGGACGGCCTGCGCGCGCTGCGCAAGGACAATACCGGCTACGCGCTGCGCGACCTCTTCATCGGCGCCGAAGGCACGCTGGGCGTCGTCACGGCGGCCGTGCTGAAGCTCTATCCGCAGCCGAAAGCGGCCACCACCGCCCTGGTGGCGATGGACTCGCCCGCCAGCGCCCTGTCCCTGCTGTCCCTGATGCAGGACGTGTGCGGATCGAACCTGACCGCCTACGAGCTGATGTCCGACTTCTGCCTGCGCCTGGTGGCCACCCACTTCCCGCACCTGCCGCGGCCTTTCGCGCGCCCGCACGCCCAGTATGCGCTGCTGGAAGTGTCGAGCAGCGAGTCGGAACAGCACGCGGTCCGGCTGCTCGAATCGGGCGTCGAGGCCGCGCTCGAAGCGGGGATCGCGATCGACGCCGTGGTGGCCATGTCGGCGGCGCAGTCGGGCGGCCTGTGGCAGCTGCGCGAGCACATCCCGCTGGCCCAGGCCAGCGCCGGCAAGAACATCAAGCATGACGTGTCGCTGCCGATCTCGCGCATCGCCGACTTCATCGACACCGCCGGCGCCCGGCTGGCCCAGGCTTTCCCGGGCTGCCAGGTGGTCTGCTTCGGCCACCTCGGCGACGGCAACCTGCACTACAACGTGGCGCCGATGGACGGCGTCGACCACGAGGCCTTCCTCGCCAACCAGGGCGAGATCAACCGCATCGTGCACGACAGCGTGGCCGCCTTCGACGGCTCGATCTCGGCCGAACACGGCATCGGCGCGCTCAAGGTCGAGGAGCTGAAACGCTACAAGGACCCGGTCGAACTGAACATGATGCGTGCCATCAAAACCGCCCTGGACCCGCTCGGCATCATGAACCCCGGCAAAATCCTATGAACGGGGAAAAACGATGGGACGCATCATGGCGGTGACGGCGGCATGCCTGCTGGCGGCGAGCGCGGCAGTGCAATCACAAACAGTCTATCAATGCACCGCTGACGGCAAGGTCAGCTATGGCGAGCACCCGTGCGCGGATGGCGTCGCGCGCGCCCTGCCGCGCGCGACGGCACCGAGCGATCCCGCCGCCGCCGCGGCCCGCCTGGAACGTGACAAGGCGCGGCTGGCGCAACTCGAGCGGGCGCGCAATGCCCAGGCGCAGGCCGACGAGCGCGCCCATGCCCGCGCGGCCCGCGCCGCGGCCCTGCAGCGCCGCACATGCGAGCGCCTGCGGCTGCAGGCGGCCTGGGCGGCCGAAGACGCGGGGCGCGCCACCAAACAGGCAGCGGGCGCGGCGCGCTTGAAGGCACAACGGCAGGAGCAGGCGCTGGCGGTGGAATGTCCGGCCTGAACGTCCTGTCGCGCTGGCTGCTGTTCGGCGAATGGCGCGCCCATCCCGTGCGCGCCGTGCTGGCGGTGGCCGCGATCGCGGTCGGCGTGGCGATGGGCTTCGCGATCCACCTGATCAATGCCGCCGCCTTCAACGAATTCTCGGCCGCCATCAAGAGCCTGTCGGGCCAGGCCGACGTCCAGGTGCTGGGACGCGAGGCCACCTTCGACGAATCGATCTACCCTTTCCTGGCCGAATACCAGGGGGTCGCGCTGGCCTCCCCGGTGCTCGAACTGCAGGCGGCCGTGCCTGCCGCGCGCGGCGCGCTGCGCCTGGTCGGCATCGACCCGCTGCGCGCCGGCTACATCGCGCCCGACCTGCTGGGCGTGCCCGCCGAGGGGCGCGGCACCGACGTGCTGGGCGACGACACCGTCTTCCTGTCGCCGGCCGCGCAAAGCTGGCTGAACCTGGACGGCAAGCCCCTGGTGATACGCGCCGGCACCCGCGACCTGGCGCTGCGCGTGGCCGGCCCGGTGGCGCGCGCCCGTGCCGGCCAGCGCTTCGGCGTGATGGACATCGGTGCCCTGCAATGGCGTTTCGGGCAGATCGGGCGGCTCTCGCGCGTCGACCTCAAACTGCGCGACGGCGTCAACCGCGCCGAATTCGAGCGGCAGCTGGCAAGCGACCTCGCACGGCGCTTTCCGGGGCGCTTCCGCGTCCAGCAGCCGAACGACAGCGACCAGGAAAGCCGCAACAACAACCTCAGCCGCGCCTACCGGGTCAACCTCACCGTGCTGGCCCTGGTCGCCCTGTTCACCGGCGCCTTCCTCGTGTTCTCGACCCAGGCGCTGTCGGTGATGCGCCGGCGCAGCCAGTTCGCCCTGCTGCGGGTGCTCGGCGTCGAGCGCCGCCAGTTGCTGCGCCAGGTGCTGGTCGAAGGGGCCAGCCTGGGCGTGATCGGCGCCGCGCTGGGCGTGGCGGCCGGCTACGCCCTGGCGGCGCTCGCCCTGCGCTTCTTCGGCGGCGACCTCGGCGCCGGCTACTTCCCCGGCATCAAGCCGCAAGTCGTGTTCACCCCGGTCGCGGCCGTGGTCTTCTTCGCGCTCGGCCTGGGCGTTGCCCTGCTCGGCTGCCTGGCCCCGGCCCTGGAGGCGGCCCGCGCCCGCCCCGCCGTCGCCCTCAAATCCGGCAACGACGAGGCCGCGCTGACCCGCCTGGCGCGGGTCTGGCCCTCGCTGCTCTGCCTGCTTCTCGCCACCGTCTTCGCCTTCGCCCCGCCCGTGTTCGAGCTGCCGCTGTTCGGCTATTTCGCCATCGCCCTGCTCTTGATCGGCGGCATCGGCCTGATGCCGCGCCTGGCGTCCAGCACCTTCCGCCTGCTCAACCGTCCATTGCTGCGCGCCACCAAAGCCCCGCCGGTACTGGCGCTGACCCTGGCGCGCCTGGCGAATGCGCCCGGCCAGGCCTCGATCGCACTGGGCGGCGTGCTTGCCAGCTTCAGCCTGATGGTCGCGATGGGGATCATGGTCGCCAGTTTCCGCGAATCGGTCGACGACTGGATGCGCCACATCCTGCCGGCCGACCTGTACGTGCGCAGTGCCGCCGGCGGCAGCTCCGGCTTCTTCGGCAAACCCGAACAGGAGGCGATCCTGCGCGCGGCCGCCGGCCATCCGGTGCAGTTCCTGCGCACCCGGCCGGTCTCCCTGGCCGAGAACCGTCCCGACGTGATCCTGATCGCGCGCGACCTCGATCCGGCCGACCCGGGGCGCCTGCTGTTCCTGGTCGGCCAGTCGCGTCCCATCCCGGCCGGCGCGCGCCCGGCCTGGGTCTCGGAGGCGATGCTCGACCTGTACGGCACCCGGGTCGGCCAGACATTGACGCTGCCGCTCGGTGGGCGGCCGGTTTCCTTTTTTGTGGCCGGCGTCTGGCGCGATTACGCCAACCAGTCGGGCTCGGTCGTGGTGCGCCTGGCCGACTACCGCGCGCTGACCGGCCTGGACGAGGTGACCGACGCCGCCATCTATGCCGGCAGCGAGGAACAGACCGACGCCATCGAACGCGCGCTGCGCAAGCTGCCTTTCGGCCCGGCCCTGCAACTCGCGCGGCCCGGCCAGATCCGCGCCATGAGCCTGCAGATCTTCGACCGCAGCTTCGCCGTCACCTATTTGCTGGAGGCGATCGCGATCGTCATCGGCCTGTCGGGCGTGGCCGCGACCTTCTCGGCCCAGACGCTGGCGCGCGCCAAGGAGTTCGGCATGCTGCGCCACGTCGGCGTGACCCGGCGCCAGGTGCTCGGCATCCTGGCCTGCGAGGGCGGCCTGCTGACCCTGCTGGGCGTGGCCTGCGGCTTCGCGCTCGGGCTGGTCATCAGCCTGATCCTCGTCTTCGTTGTCAACCCGCAATCCTTCCACTGGACCATGGGCCTGCACCTGCCCTGGGGCCTGCTGGGCACCGTGGCGTTCGTGCTGGTCGCCGCCTCGGTCGCCACGGCCCTGGTGTCGGGACGGTTTGCCTTGTCCGGCGGGCCGGTGCGCGCCGTCAGGGAGGACTGGTAGTGAAAAGATCAAGCTTGACCCGGCCCCTGCTCGCGCTACTGCTGTTGTTTGCGCAAGCCTGCCTGGCGGCGCCGCCCGCGTTCGCGCCCGTGACACCGGTGTCGGGCTTGCGCTTCCCGACCGATTTCGGCGCCCATCCGGCATTTCGCACCGAATGGTGGTACGTCACGGGCTGGGTCGAGACCGCGGCCGGCAAGCCGCTCGGCTTCCAGGTGACCTTCTTTCGCAGCCGCACCGAACACGATCCGGCCAACCCGAGCGCCTTTGCCCCGCACCAGCTGGTGATCGGGCACGCCGCCGTGTCCGATCCGGCCTACGGCCGCCTGGTGCACGCCGAGCGCAGCGCGCGCGAAGGCTTCGGGCTGGCCTGGGCCAGGGCCGGCGATACCGACCTGAAACTCGACGACTGGCGCATGCGGCGCGCGCCGGACGGCAGCTACCGGGTGCTGGTGCGCTCGAACGAGCTGACGCTCGACCTCGACCTCGTGCCCACCCAGCCGACCCTGGTGCAGGGCGAAAACGGCTATTCGCGCAAGGGACCCTCCGCGCAGAACGCCAGTTACTACTACAGCCAGCCGCACCTGAAGGTCAGCGGCACGGCGGGGCGCGCCGGCGCAGTCGGGCCGGTCGCAGGCAGCGCCTGGCTCGATCACGAATGGTCGAGCGAAGCGCTGCAGCCCGAGGCGAGCGGCTGGGACTGGGTCGGCCTGAACCTCGACGACGGGTCGGCGCTGATGGCTTTCCAGGTCCGCCGCAAGGACGGTGGTAAACTATGGGCGCACGCGGCGCTGCGCAATGCCGAGGGCAAGGTGACGCGCTACGCGCCCGAGCAGGTCAGTTTTACCCCGCAGGCACGGTGGAAGTCGCCGCGCACGAACGCCGAATACCCGGTCGCCACCACGATTGCCACGGGTACGACGCGCTGGCAGGTCACGCCGCTGCAGCACGACCAGGAACTCGACTCGCGCCGCTCGACGGGCGCCGTCTACTGGGAGGGCGCGGTAACGGTGGCGCGCGACGGCGTGCCCGCAGGGCGCGGCTACCTCGAGATGACCGGCTACGTACGGCCGATGAAACTGTTGAACCAAGAGACAAAACAACAACAAGCGACACGATGACCAAGCGTTCCCCCAGCAGTACAGAGTCCTCCGCCCCGGCGCAGGCACCCGCACAAGGCAGCCTCGCCGCGCTCAAGGGCCTGTTGCCCTTCCTGGCCCCCTACCGGCGCCAGTTCGTCCTGGCCGGCATCGCGCTGCTGTTTGCGGCCGGCTCGACGCTGGCCATTCCCGCGGCCTTCAAGCAGATGATCGACCTCGGCTTCGGCAATACGGCCGGCGGCCAGGGCATCCGCCACATCGACAGCGCCTTCCTGGCCCTGTTCGGCGTCGCCACCGTGCTCGGCCTGGCCACGGCGGCGCGCTTCTACATGGTGTCCTGGCTGGGCGAGCGCGTCACGGCCGACATCCGCAGCGCGGTCTACCGCCACGTGGTCCAGCAGAGTCCCGAATTCTTCGAGACCACCCAGACCGGCGAAGTGCTGTCGCGCCTGACCACCGACACCACGCTGATCCAGACCGTGGTCGGCACCAGCATCTCGCTGGCCCTGCGCAACACCCTGCTCTTCCTGGGCGGCCTGGCGATGCTGTTCGTGACCAGCGCCAAGCTGACCGCCATCATCCTGGCCCTGCTGGTGGCCGTGATCGTGCCGATCGTGCTGTTCGGGCGGCGCGTGCGCAAGCTCTCGCGCGATTCGCAAGACCGCATCGCGGACGCCTCGGCCCTGGCCGGCGAGATCCTGAACGCCATACCGACCGTGCAGGCCTATACCCACGAGCAGATCGAGGCCGAGCGCTTCGGCGCCACCGTCGAGGGCGCGTTCGGCGCGGCCATGCAGCGCATCCGCGCCCGCTCCTTCCTGACCATGCTGGCCATCGTGCTGGTGTTCGGCACCATCGTCTTCGTGCTGTGGCTGGGCGCCCATGCGGTCTTGCAGGGCGAGATGACCAGCGGCGACCTCGGGCAGTTCATCCTGTACGCGGCCATCGTGGCCGGCTCGATCGGCGCCCTGTCGGAAGTGATGGGCGAAGCGCAGCGCGCCGCCGGCGCCACCGAGCGCCTGCTCGAGCTGCTCTCGGCGCGCGCCGACATCCGCAATCCGGCGCACCCGCGCCCGCTGCCGGCACGCCACCAAGGTGAAACATCGAACGGCGCGGCGCTGGCCCTGCAGGACGTGACCTTCGCCTACCCCTCGCGCCAGGACACGGCGGCCCTGTCGCACGTGTCGCTGGCGATCCGTCCCGGCGAGACGGTCGCCGTCGTCGGCCCTTCGGGCGCCGGCAAGACCACCCTGTTCCAGCTGCTGCTGCGCTACTACGATCCGCAGGCGGGGGCGATCACGCTCGACGGCGTCGACATCCGCGACCTCGACCTGCACACGCTGCGGGGCGCCATCGGCATCGTCCCCCAGGACACCGTGATCTTCTCGGAAGACGCGATGGAAAACATCCGCTACGGCCGGCCCGAGGCCAGCGACGAAGAGGTGATCGCGGCCGCGAAGATGGCCGCCGCCCACGAGTTCATCGAACGCCTGCCGCAGGGCTACCGCTCCTTCCTCGGCGAGCGCGGCGTGCGTTTGTCGGGCGGCCAGCGCCAGCGCATCGCGATTGCGCGCGCCCTGCTGAAGAATCCGCCGCTGCTGCTGCTCGACGAAGCGACCAGCGCGCTCGACGCCGAATCGGAACGCCTGGTCCAGGGCGCGCTGGAAGCGGCGATGGTCGGGCGCACCACCATCATCATCGCCCACCGCCTGGCCACCGTGCAGCGCGCCGACCGCATCGTGGTGATGGAAGACGGACGCGTGGTGGAAACCGGCACCCATGCGTCGCTGGTGGCGATGGGCGGCATCTACGCCAACCTGGCGGCGCTGCAGTTCCATCACATCCATGTTGAACAGCCTGCATCGGGTGTTGCAAGTTGACACGAGGTTGACACAAAAGCGGTATCACACTGGCATTTTTTTGTTGATTTAGGGCAATTCGCGCGTAGGATGGATCTCCGTTTTCCCCATCTTGCGCGTCATGTCGAACAGTAAATATCACCCTGCCAACTGGAGTGTCGGCACCAAGGTCAGTGCCTTCACCTTCACCCTCGTCGGCGCCATCCTTGCGGCGCTGATCCTCACGATCAGCGCGAACACGGCCAGCCTGCTGGAACAACGCTCGACCCAGGCCATGGACAAAGAGCTGGCCGGTGTCGTCAGCACGATCGAGCTCTTCAACAAGACGGTGTCGAACGAGGCCGTCGGCTTCGGACGCATCTTCCGGGCCGCATTCGGCGGCGCCTTCGAACTCGACGAAGCGAGCACGGTCGACATCGGCGGCAAGCCGGTGCCCACGCTCAAGCACGCGGGCCAGGCGCTCAACCTCGACTTCAGCGCGCCGGACCGCTTCAGCGCCGCAACGGGCGGCAATGCCACCATCTTCGCGGCGGTCGGCGAGGACTTCGTGCGCATCAGCACCTCGGTCAAGAAAGAGAACGGCGAGCGCGCCGTCGGCACCCAGCTCGACCGTGCCAGCCCGGCCTATGCCGCCCTGCGCGCCGGGCGTGTGTTCGTCGGCCTGGTCACGCTGTTCGGCAAGCAATACATCACCCAGTACGAACCGGTGCGCGACGGCGCCGGCCGCGTCGTGGGCGCCCTCTACGTCGGGATCGATATCAGCGCCGACATGGCCGCGCTCAAGGAACGCATCCGCACGCTCAAGGTCGGCGAGACCGGCTATTTCTATGTGCTCGATTCGGCGCCGGGCAAGCACTACGGCAACGTGCTGGTGCACCCGCAGCGCGAAGGCGAGAACCTGCTCGAGCAGCGCGCGGCCGACGGCCGCGCCTTCGTCAAGGAGATGCTGGAACAGAAGACCGGCTTGCTGCGCTACGCGCGGCAAGAGGGGGACCAGGCAACGCCGCGCGAGCAGGTCGCGGCCTTTGCCCCGGTCAAGGACTGGAACTGGGTCGTGGTCGGCGCCACCTACCGCGACGAGCTCACGGCCGAGGCCCGCGCGCTGCGCAACCGCTGCTTCGTGCTCGGCCTGGCCGCGCTGCTGGTGTTTGCCGCCGGCCTGTACGCCTTCGTGCGCCGCTCGATCACCCGTCCGCTGGCCGCCGCCCGCGACGCCGCGGTGCGCATGGCCGACGGCGACCTGACGGTGCGCGTCGAGCGCCGCCACAACGACGAACTCGGCCTGCTGGCCGACGCCATGAACGGCATCAGCCGCAACCTGTCCGCGGTCGTGGGCAAGGTCCGCACCGGCGCCGAGCAGATCGCCACCGCCTCCAACGAGATCTCCTCCGGCAACCTCGACCTGTGCGCCCGCACCGAGCGCCAGGCCGGCCACCTGGCCAGCACCGCTTCCTCGATGGGCGAACTGACCGATACCGTGCGCCAGAACGCCGACCATGCGCGCCAGGCCAACACGCTGGCCGTCAACGCTTCCGGCATCGCGCAGGAAGGCGGCAACATGGTGGCGCAGGTGGTCGACACCATGGAATCGATCCAGCAGTCCTCGCGCAGGATCGCCGACATCACCGGCGTCATCGACGGCATCGCCTTCCAGACTAACATCCTGGCGCTCAACGCCGCGGTGGAGGCGGCGCGCGCCGGCGAACAGGGGCGGGGCTTCGCGGTCGTCGCCAGCGAGGTGCGCAACCTGGCCCAGCGCAGCGCGGCGGCAGCCAAGGAGATCAAGACCCTGATCGCCGCGTCCAGCACGGAAGTCGAGGCCGGCAGCAAGCTGGTCTCGCAGGCCGGCGTGACGATGAACGAGGTGCTGGCCAGCGTCGGCCGCGTCACCAGCATCATGGCCGACATCAGCGCCGCCAGCGCCGAGCAAAGCAGCGGCATCGAACACGTCAACCGGGCGATCGGCGAAATGGACGAGGCCACCCAGCACAACGCCGCCCTGGTCGAGGAAGCCAGCGCCGCCGCCCAGGCGATGCAGGACCAGGCCGCCGAGCTGGCGCGCGCGGTGCGGCTGTTCCGGCTGGACGAGGCGGCGTTGGCCGCTCCGGCGGCGCGCCTTGCGCTGGCGGAATAGCCCCCGCGGCGCGGTCCAGTCGTAGGGTGGCCGGCTCCACCCGGGTGCTGAAACTTGCGCGGCATTTGCGCCGCCCACGCGTTCAAGCGGCTCCCGAGTGCCCGCGCGCTTGCATGCTCTGATTGAACGCGTGGGCGGCGGACAGGCCGCTTGAATTCGCGCACCCGGGTGGAGCCGCCCACCCTACCGCCCGCGTGCGCTTCGGTGTAGAGTGACAGCCCCACCCCAAGGAGCCGACCTTGACCGACGCCGAACTGATCCGCCGCTGCCACACCGTCTTCCCGGGCCACCGTGCCCGCACGCCCGCCGAGACCTTCGCCGCGATGGCCGCCTGGTGCGAGCAGCACGGCGCCCTGCACGACGTCTACGGCAACGGTGAGCTCATCGAAGCGTTCGAGGCCAAGGTCGCCGCCCGGCTGGGCATGGAGGCGGCCGTGTTCTGCATCAGCGGCACGATGGCCCAGGTCACGGCGCTGCGCCTGGCCTGCGCCGACCGCGGCGGCCTCCCCGCGGCGCTGCACCCGACCTCCCACATCTTCGTGCACGAACGCTCGAACTACCAGCTGCTCGGCCATTTCGACGCGCTCCAGGTTGGCGACCGCCACCGCCCGTGGACGCTGGCCGACCTGGAAGCGGTGCCCGACCGGCTGGGTGCGATCGGCATCGAGATCCCGATGCGCGAAATTGGCGGCCAGGTGCCCTCCTGGGACGAGCTGGAAGCGATCAAGCGCCACGCCAGGGCGCGCGGCGCGCACCTGCACATGGACGGGGCCCGGCTGTGGGAAGCGGCGGCCGGCTATGGCCGCAGCGCCGCCGAGATCGCCGCCGGCTTCGATTCCGTCTACGTCTCGCTGTACAAGGGCATCGGCGGCCTGGGCGGCGCCATGCTCGCCGGCAGCGGCGGCTTCGTGGAGCGCGCCGCCGAGTGGTTCCGGCGCCAGGGCGGCAACGTCATCCACCGCACGCCCTACGTGGTTGCGGCCGCCATGCAGTTCGACGCGCGCCTGGCCGCCATGCCGGACTATTTCAGGCGCACCGAATTCCTGGCCGCGGCCCTGCGCGCCCATCCGCAGATTCGCGTCAACCCATCTACGCCCGCCGCCAACATGCTGCACCTGCACCTGCCGGTAAGCCGCGAGCGGGCAGCGGCGATCCGCACCGAGCTGGCCGAGCGCCGCGGCATCTGGATGTTCAACCGCGTCTCGCACGGGGCGCTGCCCGACACCAGCTATGTCGAACTGTACGTGGGCGACAACCTGCTCCACATGCCGGACGCGCGCCTGCTCGAAGCGCTGGCGATCTTCGCAGGGGCATTGGCAGCTGGATAAGCTACAATGGCGGGTTTCTTTTGAAGGCTAGCGATGCGCCAATATCTCGACTTCATGCGCCATGTGAAAGAGCACGGCGCGCTCAAAACCGACCGCACCGGTACCGGCACCCTGTCCGTGTTCGGCCACCAGATGCGTTTCGATCTGCAGGACGGTTTTCCGCTGGTGACCACCAAGAAGGTCCACCTCAAGTCGATCATCCATGAACTCATCTGGTTCCTCCAGGGTTCGACCAACATCGGCTACCTGAAGGAAAACGGCGTCAGCATCTGGGACGAATGGGCGGACGCCAACGGCGACCTCGGCCCCATCTACGGCTACCAATGGCGGAATTGGCCAGCACCGGCTGGCCAACACATCGACCAGATCAGCCAGGTGCTGGACCAGATCAGGAACAACCCGGACTCGCGCCGCATGATCGTCTCGGCCTGGAACGTGGCCGACATCCCGCAGATGAAGCTGCCGCCCTGCCACGCGCTGTTCCAGTTCTACGTCGCCGACGGCAAGCTGTCCTGCCAGCTCTACCAGCGCAGCGCCGACATCTTCCTCGGCGTGCCCTTCAACATCGCCTCGTATGCGCTGCTGACCCACATGATGGCGCAGCAGGCCGGACTGGAAGTGGGCGACTTCGTCTGGACCGGGGGCGACTGCCACCTGTACTCGAACCACCTGGAACAGGCCGCGCTCCAGCTCTCGCGCGACCCGCTGCCGCTCCCGAAACTCGTCATCCAGCGCAAGCCCGATTCGCTGTTCGACTACCGCTTCGAGGACTTCGCCTTCGTCGATTACCAGTCGCATCCGGCCATCAAGGCGCCGGTGGCGGTGTAATGCGCCGGGCCTGAAGCGCATGCTGGGGACGGTGGTGGCGCTGGCCGCACGCGGCGCCGACAGGAAGCTGGCCGCGGCCGGCTGCCTGCAGCTGGTGGCCGGCCGCGGCATTCTCGGCGACTGCCATGCCGATCCGCTGTCGCCGCGCCAGCTGCTGCTGGCCGGCCGCGACGTCTACCGCGACCTCGCGCTTGCGCCGCTCGCCTTGCGCGAAAACCTGCTGCTCGACCTCGATACCGCAGGCCTTTCCTCGGGCAGCGTGCTGGCGGTCGGCGCCGAGGCAAGACTGCGCTTGATGTTCCAGTGCGAAGCCTGCGGCCGGCTCGACCTGGCCCAGCCGCGGCTGGCGGCGCGCATCGGCGCCCGGCGCGGGATGCTGGCGCGCGTGCTGGCCGGTGGCCCGATCCGGGCAGGGGACGCGGTGCGCGACCTGGGCATCCTGGCGCCGTCCTGGCACGAGGACTGGCGCGAACGCGTGCGGCGGGTGCTCGAGGCGGTGCCCGACGGGATGTTGGTCGAATACCGCCAGCTGGCGCGCCTTGCCGGCATCCAGTCCAGCTATTGCCGCACCTTCCCCCGCCTGCTCGGCAAGTTCGGCCCGGAACTGGCGGCGCACGCGGTGTCGGCGCAATCGAAGGCGCCGCAGCCGCGCTGGGCCGGCGACGGCCTGTTCGACGCCCGCTAGATCGGGGCAGACTTGACAGGGCCGCCCCCAGGCGACACCATCTGCCGACTTTACTGCACAAGGACGACCAGCATGCGCCTCCCTACCTCGACTTCCTCCAGCCGTTCGCGGGGCGTCCGATGACGCGCCTCACCATGGTCGTGGCCATCGACGCCCAGCGCGGCATCGGGGTCGACAACCGCCTGCCCTGGCACCTGCCGGAAGACCTGGCGCACTTCAAGCGCGTCACCCTCGGGCGCCCGATCGTCATGGGCCGCAAGACCTTCGATTCGATCGGCCGTCCGCTGCCGGGCCGGCGCAACATCGTCGTCACCCGCAATCCCGACTGGCGCCACGAAGGCGTCGAGGCCGTGACCTCGCTGGAGGCCGCCATCGCGCTGCTGGGCGGGGAGGAAGCGAGCATCATCGGCGGCGCCCAGATTTTCGACAGCGCCCTGCCCCTGGCCGAGCGCCTGATCGTCACCGAAATCGCGCACAGCTTCGCCTGCGATACCTTCTTCCCGCCGATCGACCCGGCCGTGTGGGTCGAGACCGCGCGCGAGCAGCACCGGTCGGAGGCGAACGGCTTCGATTTTGCGTATGTGACCTACCAGCGCAAGAAATGAATACCGTAGGGTGGGCGGCTGCACCCGGCAATGGGCATGCACGCGCCGCATGTGCCGCCCACGCGTCCAGGCGGCCGGTGATCGGTCGTGAGGTGTCACACGGCGGTTGAACGCGTGGGCGGCGTTCGGGCAGCGGGCCGCGCGCGTTTCAGGGTGGAGCCGTCCACCCTACGGGACCGTGCCCTGGGCGGTCCTGACGCGCTGGAGTGCGCCATGCTGGAGCGCATCCCGTTACCCTAGTAAAAAATGTTCACCGGACAGCGGAATTTCTGCGAAAATCCGCTTCTTATTTTACGGTGCCGTGAGGGCGGGCCCTGCCGATAGTCGGCGGGGGTCTGCATCACGGCGCTTCGCATTGGAGCTGTCAATGAAATTTCGTTTCCCCATCATCATTATTGACGAGGACTTCCGGTCCGAGAACACCTCGGGCCTGGGCATCCGCGCCCTGGCCGCCGCGATGGAAAAGGAAGGCATGGAAGTGCTCGGCCTGACCAGCTACGGCGACATGTCGCAGTTCGCGCAGCAGCAGTCGCGCGCGTCGGCCTTCGTACTGTCGATCGACGATGAGGAATTCGGCGGCGGTTCGGTCGAGGAAACCGACCAGGCCCTGACCAGCCTGCGCTCCTTCGTGCAGGAGATCCGCCACAAGAACTCGAACATCCCGATCTACATCTACGGCGAGACGCGCACCAGCCGCCACATCCCGAACGAGATCCTGAAGGAGCTGCACGGCTTCATCCACATGTTCGAGGACACGCCGGAATTCGTCGCGCGCCACATCATCCGCGAAGCCAAGGCCTACCTCGACTCGCTCGCGCCGCCCTTCTTCCGCGCGCTGGTGAACTACGCCTACGACGGCTCCTATTCCTGGCACTGCCCCGGCCACTCGGGCGGCGTCGCCTTCCTGAAGAGCCCGATCGGCCAGATGTTCCACCAGTTCTTCGGCGAGAACATGCTGCGCGCCGACGTCTGCAACGCGGTCGAGGAACTGGGCCAGCTGCTCGACCACACCGGCCCGGTCGCCAAGTCCGAACGCAACGCCGCCCGCATCTACGGCGCCGACCACTGCTATTTCGTCACCAACGGCACCTCGACCTCCAACAAGATGGTCTGGCACAGCACGGTCGCGCCGGGCGACATCGTCGTGGTCGACCGCAACTGCCACAAGTCGATCCTGCACTCGATCATCATGTGCGGCGCGATTCCCGTGTTCCTGATGCCGACCCGGAACAACCTCGGCATCATCGGCCCGATCCCGCTGGAAGAGTTCACGCCCGAATCGATCGCCCGCAAGATCGAGGCCAACCCCTTCGCCCGCGAAGCCAAGGACAAGAAGCCGCGCATTCTCACCATCACCCAGTCGACCTACGACGGCGTGGTCTACAACGTCGAGACCCTGCGCGAGATGTTGGACGGGAAGATCGAGACCCTGCACTTCGACGAAGCCTGGCTGCCGCACGCGACCTTCCACGACTTCTACAAGAACATGCACGCGATCGGCCGCGACCGTCCGCGCGCGAAGCAGTCGATGATCTTCTCGACCCAGTCGACCCACAAGCTGCTGGCCGGCCTGTCGCAGGCCTCGCAGGTGCTGGTGCGCGAATCGGAATCGGTCAAGCTCGACCAGGACGCCTTCAACGAAGCCTTCCTGATGCACACCTCGACCTCGCCCCAGTACTCGATCATCGCTTCCTGCGACGTCGCCGCGGCCATGATGGAAGCGCCGGGCGGCACCGCGCTGGTCGAGGAATCGATCCTGGAAGCGCTCGACTTCCGCCGCGCCATGAAGAAGGTCGACCAGGAGTTCGGCGAGGACTGGTGGTTCAAGGTCTGGGGCCCGGACGTCACCTCGGAAGAAGGCATCGGCACCCAGGAAGACTGGATGATCCACGCCGAGGACGACTGGCACGGCTTCGGCAAGCTGGCGCCGGGCTTCAACATGCTCGACCCGATCAAGTCGACCGTCGTCACGCCGGGCCTGTCCCTGGACGGCAAGTTTGGCGAGACCGGCATCCCGGCCTCGATCGTCACCAAGTACCTGGCCGAGCACGGCGTCATCATCGAGAAGTGCGGGCTGTACTCGTTCTTCATCATGTTCACGATCGGCATCACCAAGGGCCGCTGGAACACCCTGGTCACCGCGCTCCAGCAGTTCAAGGACGACTACGACCGCAACAAGCAGATGTGGCAGGTGATGCCGCAGTTCGCCGCCGCCAACCCGCGCTACGAGAACAGCGGCCTGCGCGACCTGTGCAGCTCGATCCACAGCTTCTACAAGCAGTACGACGTGGCGCGCCTGACGACCGAGATGTACCTGTCGGACATGGTGCCGGCGATGAAGCCGTCCGACGCCTTCGCCAAGATGGCGCGCCGCGACATCGAGCGCGTGGCGATCGAGGACCTGGAAGGCCGCACCACGGCCATCCTGCTGACGCCTTACCCGCCGGGCATCCCGCTCCTGATCCCGGGCGAGCGCTTCAACCGCACCATCGTCGACTACCTGCGCTTCGCACGCGACTTCAACGAGCGCTTCCCGGGCTTCGAGACCGACGTGCACGGCCTGGTCAAGCGCGAGGTGAACGGCAAGCGCGACTACTTCGTCGATTGCGTGAAGCAGGACTGATGCATCTGGTCCGGATGTGAAAAGAGGAGCCGCTGGCTCCTCTTTTTTTTGGTGCTGTGTTCCGGCTTTCGTAGGGTGGACGGGTCTCCCGTCCACGCGTTCAAGCTGTGCACGCCCCGGCCACAGCGCCGCGTTTCCGGCACGGTTTGAACGCGTGGACGGCGCACCTGGCGCGTCGATTCGCAAGGATCGGTGGAGCCGTCCACCCTACCTGCGTTTCAGCTCCACGATCGGCGCGGGCTGTGCCGGCACCGGCGCCTCGGCGGCATTCATCTCGGCGCGCGCCTGGGTGATCACGCTGCGCGCCGCCGTCAAGCCGAGCACGCCCATGACGCCGGCCACGAACAGGTCGGGCAAGCCGCTGCCGGCCTGCCACACGCCGAGCGCGGCAAGCAGCACGGCCACGTTGCCGATCATGTCGTTGCGCGTGCACAGCCAGACCGAGCGCATGTTGGCGTCGCCGTTACGGAAGGCAAACAGCAGCACCGCGACCAGGCCGTTGGCAAGCAGCGCGGCGACGCCGATCACGCCCATGGTTTCGGCCTTCGGCACGATGCCCGACGCCAGGTGCCAGAGCGCGGTGCCGATCACGAAGACGCCGTAGGCGCCCATCGTCGCGCCTTTGACCAGCGCGGTGCGCGAGCGCCAGATCGGCGCCAGGCCGAGCACGAACAGGGAGATGCCGTAGTTGGCCGCATCGCCGAAGAAGTCGACCGCGTCGGCCAGCAGCGAGACCGAGCCGGCTGCCCAGCCGCCGACCAGTTCGACGCCGAACATCAGGGCGTTGACGACGAGCGCGATCCACAGCACCCTGCGGTAACGCGGATCGACCGGCGGCTTGCTTGAAGAGCAGCCGCCGCTGCAGCAATCTGCCACATCAGCCTCCGGCAAACATGATTCGAATTATGAAGTCTACCCCGAAAAACCGTATCAGGTTTTCGGCAGCGTGACGCCGTGCTGGCCCTGGTACTTGCCGCCGCGGTCCTTGTACGAGGTCTCGCACACTTCGTCGCTCTCGAAGAACAGCACCTGGGCGCAGCCTTCGCCGGCGTAGATCTTCGCCGGCAGCGGAGTCGTGTTCGAGAACTCCAGCGTCACATAGCCTTCCCACTCGGGCTCGAACGGCGTCACGTTGACGATGATCCCGCAGCGCGCATAGGTCGATTTGCCGAGGCAGATCGTCAGCACGTTGCGCGGGATGCGGAAGTATTCCATGGTGCGCGCCAGCGCGAAGGAATTCGGCGGGATGATGCAGACGTCGCTCTTGATGTCGACGAAGGATTTCTCGTCGAAGTTCTTGGGGTCGACGATGGTGCTGTTGATGTTGGTGAAGACCTTGAATTCGTCGGCGCAGCGGATGTCGTATCCGTACGAGGACGTGCCGTAGGAGATGATACGGCGTCCTTCCTGCTCGCGCACCTGGCCCGGCTCGAACGGCTCGATCATGCCGGTTTCCTGCGCCATGCGGCGGATCCATTTATCGCTCTTGATGCTCATCGCTGATTCTTTCCTGTATAGCTGGCAATCTCGCAATTTTACGCGAAAAGCGCCGCCTGGCAGCGAAGTCGATGCGGGGTCCTTGCACGGCCTTCAGGCGGCCTGGCCCTGGCGCCTGCGCGGCAAGGGACGCTGCACCAGCATCCGCTGGATCATCTCGTGCGTCAGTTGGGCGGCGCGCGCCGGGTACTCCATCGGAAACAGGTGGCTGCCCTCGGTCATCACGAAATGCTCGCGCACCAGCTTGCGGGTCGAGGCCATGCCGGCCTGGCGCAATTCTTCCGAACGGGTAGCGCCGATAAAGCCGACCGGCACCGGGAATTCGCGCCGGATGATTTCGCCCAGGTGGTGCGGCAGCGAATTGTAGATCCGGGTTTCGACGTCGCGGTCGAAGCGCAGCTGCACGCCGTCCGGATGGGGGGCCAGGCCGACCTCGAGGTAGTCGTCGAGCACGCCCGGCGCCCATGCGGCGAAAATATCTTTCGAGATGAAATGCTGGTAGGCGGCCGCGCGGTCCGGCCACACGTTGCGGCGCCGCTCGGAAAAACGCGCCGGCGAAAAGCGCGAGCCCTTGCCCAGCATTTTGACGAGCCGCCAGGCCACCGCGCGCCAGCCCGCCACCACCGGCGAGTCGAGCATCACCACGCAATGGGCCAGCTCCGGGCGGCGCGCGGCGGCCATCGTGCTGAGCATGCCGCCCAGCGAATGGCCGACCAGGATCGCCGGCCTGCCATGGCCCTCGAGCTGGGCGATCAGCTCGTCCACCAGGCCGTCCCAGCCGTCGCCGACGGGATAGCGCGAATCGTGCCCGACCATGTCGGTGGCCTGCACCTCGTAATGGGTGCGCAAGCCGTCGAGCAGTTGGCGATAGGTCCCGGAGGGGAAACTGTTACCGTGGCAAAAGTGCAGCAGGGGCTTGGTCATGGAGGGCGCATTCGAAAGACGGACTAGGATTGTAATGTGACCACGTCCAAAGCGCGCCCGCTTTAGAGGAAAACGCCTACAGCGGGCTCCGGTGTAAAGCTGGGTAAAAGCCCGGTGCCCGGTGGCGTGGCACGCAAGCCCTTTGTTATGATCGTGGCATGAACCACGTACTGCTGATCGACGACGACAAGGAACTCGTCGGAATGTTGTCCGAATACCTCGAGCAGGAAGGCTTTGCCGTCGCCTGCGCCCACGACGGCGTCGCCGGGGCCCGCGAAGCGCTCAGCGGGCGCTATGCCATCGCCGTCCTCGACGTCATGATGCCCGCGCAAAACGGCATCGACACGCTGCGCCGCATCCGCGAGCAGAGCCGGATCCCGATCCTGATGCTGACCGGCCGCGGCGACGACGCGGACCGCATCCTCGGCCTGGAACTCGGCGCCGACGACTACGTCACCAAGCCCTGCACCCCGCGCGAACTGACCGCGCGCGTGCGCGCCATCCTGCGCCGCACCCACGACACCGCGCCCGGCGGCAGCGGCGGCGCCATCGTGCATGCGGTCGGCAAACTGACGGTCCTGCCCGAGCAGCGCCGCGCCACCTGGGACGGCGCCGCCCTGGAGCTGACCAGCACCGAATTCAACCTGCTGGAGGTGCTGGCGCGCCACGCCGGCCGGCCGGTCAGCAAGGCCGAGCTGTCGGAACAGGGGCTGGGCCGGCCGCTGGCCCGCTTCGACCGCAACATCGACGTCCACCTGAGCAGCCTGCGCCACAAGCTCGGCCTGCTCGAGGATGGCCGCTCTCCCCTGCAAACGGTCTACCGGCTCGGCTACCAGCTGATCCGCGACTAGCGATGGCGTATCCCGCAGCACCCGCAGCGCGTGCGCCGGCGCCCCTCATGGGACGGCTGTTCTGGAAGTTTTTCCTGTCGATCCTGCTGGCGCAGCTGGCGGCTGCCGCCGCCATCGGCAGCGTGTTCTGGCTGCGCGAGCAGGCGCGCCTGCCGGCTGCCGCGCAAGCCATCGAGACCGGGCTGCCGGCCGTCTTCCTGATCGACTCGGCGGCCGTCTCCCTGAAATACGGCGGCCTGCCGGCCCTGCGCGAACTGATCGGGCACATGCGCCGCCATAGCGTCTACGTGGTCGACGCCGACGGCCGCGAGCTGCTCGGGCGCGCCGTTTCGCCGGCCATGTTCGCCCAGGCCCAGCGCGAACTGCAGGCCCAGCACCCCTACGAGCCGGTACGCATCCTCGGCACACCGGACGGCCGCCGCTGGCTTGCCTTCGTGCCCTCGCGCTGGCGCAGCGCCGGCGCGGCGGCGCCGCTGTCGGCGGCCGGCAGCGAAGGCGCGCTCGCCGCCGCCTCCGCGGACGCGACGCCAGATGCGCGCGGCGCAAAGGCCGGCCCGGCCTTCGGCGGCGGACGCGGGCCGCGCGGCCCCTTCGGTCCCGGCGCCGACTTCGGCAAGCCGGTCTTCGTGGTGGCCAGCGTGCTGGTCAGCCTGCTGTTCGCCTTCCTGCTGGCCTGGTATTTTTCGCGCCCCATCCGGGCGCTGCGCAAGGCCTTCGAGGCCGCCGCCGCCGGCGACCTGGCGCCGCGTTTCGGCGGCCGGGCGACCGGCGGCGACGAACTGAAGGACCTCGGGCGCGACTTCGACCGCATGAGCGGCCGGCTGCGCGCCCTGATGGACGGCCAGCGCCGCCTGCTGCACGACGTCTCGCACGAACTGCGCTCGCCGCTGGCGCGCCTGCAGGCCGCGATCGGCCTGGCGCACCAGCAGCCCGACAAGATCGCCGCCTCGCTGGCGCGCATCGAACGCGAGAGCGAGCGCATGGACAAGCTGGTCGGCGAACTGCTGACCCTGTCCCGACTGGAAGCCAACCCCGACCTGCCGAAGGACGAACTGGTCGACATGCAGGAACTTATCGAGGGCATCGCCCAGGACGCGCGCTTCGAGGCCGGCAGCGAAGGCGCGGCCGTCGCGGTCGAGGTCACGGGCGCGGTGCCGGCCCAGGTGCGCGGCGCGCCGGACCTGCTTTGGCGTGCGATCGAGAACGTGGTGCGCAACGCCGTCAAACACGGCGGCGCCGGCAAGCCTGTCGAGGTCAAGCTGCGCAGCGAGGCGCGCGCGGTCTGCATCGACGTGGCCGACCGCGGCCCGGGCATCCTCGAGGAAGACCTGCCGTCGATCTTCCAGCCCTTCTTCCGCTCTAACCCGGCGACCAACATTGTCGATGGCCACGGCCTGGGCCTGGCGATCGCCGAGCGCGTGATCCGCGCCCACGGCGGCACGATCACGGCCTGCAACCGCGACGGCGGAGGCTTGCAGGTGGCGATTACCCTGCCGCTGGCTTCCTGACGCGCGGGCCTCGCTTAATTTTCGTGCCAGTAGCGGGGGCGTTCGCTGCGCCACGCACGTACCGCGATGTCGGCCCCGAATTCGAACGTCAACGCGCCCGACTCGTCGGTGCGCAGGCGGCGGATGCCGAGCGCGCCGTAGCGCTCCCACACCTCCCGCTTCGGGTGGCGATAGCGATTCCGATGACCGACCTGGAACACGCCGATCGACGGCTGCACGGCGGAGAGGAAGGCCGGCGTCGACGAGGTGCCGCTGCCGTGGTGCGGCGCCAGCAACACGTCGGCCCGCAGCGACTCGGGCGCCGCGCGCAGCAGTTGCGCTTCCTGTGCCGCCTCGATGTCGGCCGCCAGCAGGATCGCGCGGCCCCGGTTCGACACCCGCAGCACGCAGCTGCGCGCGTTGGGTTTCAGGTCCGGGTCTTCGTAACTGGCGCCGTCCGGCTGCACCATCTCGAACAGCACGCCGTCCCACTCCCAGCGCTGGCCGGCTTCGCAGCGCCGGTGCCGCCGCGCCACCCGCACCACCGGGTGGCCGGGCCCCAGCGAACTCGCGACCCAGTCGACCCGCACTGCCTGGAGCAGGTTCACCGCGCCGCCCACGTGGTCGCTGTCGCTATGGGTCACCACCAGCCCGTCGAGCCGGCCGATGCCGCGCGCCCGCAGGTAGGGCAGGATCACGCGCGTGCCGCCGTCCTGTCCAGGCGCGTACTGCGGACCGGTATCGTAGAGCAGCCGGTGGCGCTCGGTCTCGACCAGCAGCGCCATGCCCTGGCCGACGTCGAAGGCGGTGACGATGAAGCGTCCCGGCTCCGGATGGGTCGGCAGCAGCGTGAACAGGGGCAGCCAGGCGGCGGCGCCCGCCCAGCGGTGCGGCCAGCCGCGCGGCGCCAGCATCCAGGCCGTGCCGGCCAGCGCCAGCACGAACAGCCAGGGCGGCGGCGCCGCTGCGCTGTGGACGGCGAGCGGCAGCGCGGCCAGCCAGCCCAGCACGCCGGCCAGCACTTCGACCGCGAAGTGGGCTGCCCACAGCACCGGCTGCGCAAGCGGCGCAGGCAACAGGCTGCCCAGCAGCGCCAGCGGCGTCACGACGAAGCTCACCACGGGAATCGCCAGCGCATTCGCGAGCGGCCCCACCAGCGACACCTGCGAAAACAGCAGCAGCGTCAGCGGAACCAGGCCGAGCGTGACCGCATACTGCGTGCGCGCCGCCAGCCAGAGCGCGCCGCGCCAGCCGGGCTGCTCGCCGCCCAGCCTCCCCAGCCCGGCATACAGGATCACGGCCACCGCGCCGAACGACAGCCAGAACCCGGGCCACAGCACGGCCCAGGGGTCGAGCAGGACCACCAGCCCGAGCGCCAGGCACAGGATGTGCGACACGCTGGTCAGCCGCCCCATCCACAGGGCCAGGGCGACCACGGCCAGCATGTAGAGCGTGCGCTGGGCCGGCACCCCAAAGCCGGCGAGCAGCACGTACAGCAGCGCGCCGCCGGCGCCGGCCAGCGCGGCCACCTTCTGCGCCGGCAGCAGCAGCGGCCAGGCACCCGCCGTGAAGCAGGAACGGCGCCACAGGCTGGCGGCGGCAAAGGCGCACAGCCCCGCGATCATCGTGATGTGCAGTCCCGAGATCGCCACCAGGTGGCTCACGCCGGTGCGGTTGAACACGTCCCAGTCGGCCTGGGCGATGCCGCGCTGGTCGCCGATCACCAGCGCAGTGACGACACCGGCATACGGCTCGCCCTCGAGCGCGCGCGCTATCCGTTCGCGCAGCAGGTAGCGCCCGCGTTCGACGGCGTGCCCGGCGCTGGGCACGAAGTCGTCGAGCCTGCGGTTGCCCTTGGCCACGCGCACATAGCCGGTGGCGCGCACGCCCTGCCCCAGCAGCCAGGCTTCGTAATCGAAACCGTGCGGGTTGGCGTTCCCGTGCGGGCGCTGCAGGCGCACCGTCAGGCGCCAGCGTTCCCCGGGCCGCAGCGACCGGCCCTGGCCGTCGCCGCGGTACCAGGACAGTGCCAGCTTGGGCGGGACCTTGACCTCCCGCGTCAGCACGGTCTCGACTTGCAGGTGGAAACGCACACCCTGGCCGAAGTCGTGCGGCAGGTTGTCGACCCTGCCGACCAGGTCGATGTCGCGCCCCTCGTCGGCCTTGTCGAGCTGCGTCGAGAGCGCGGCGTGGGCAAGACAGGCGGCCCAGCAGAAGCCGAGCAAGGCGCCGGCCAGCGCGGCGGATGGGGGCTTGCGCGAGACCAGCAGCAGGACGAAGGCGGCCAGCGCGCAGGCGAGCAGGCGCCAGGCATCGGGCAAGGTCGCGCTGGTTTGCAGCAGCGATGCGCCGGCGACGAAGCCGAGGATGGCGGAGCGCATCGTGCGCTGGCGGTGGCGGTGACTTCAGGCTGCGCGCGCTGGCGGCGTCGGCGGGGGATGCCGGACTCCGTTTGAGGCGGCGCCGCGAGAGAGGACTTCGCCGATAGCCCCGGCGGCAACCAAGTCCCCGATCAGCATCCCAACCAGCGCTTTCGCCATTTCCGGACGCGTCATGCCGGGTCTCCGTCGCTGTCGCTGCCGGACTGCTGCGGTGCACTTGCCAGCCGCACGAGGCGCCACGCGCCACGACGCTCGATCGACTTGGCCGAGTTCGCCGAGCGGCTGAAGCCACCGGGCGGGAGGGCAAACGTTGCCGGCGGCAACAGGCTGCCCTGGGCGAACCAGCGCGTCCCGTCGAGCGCGCGCGGGTCTTCGCACAGCCACCAGCCGCTGGCCGGGCATGGAACCCCGGTAGCTGCGAAGCTGCCGACCGCTACGCCTTGTTGTTCCATCGTGGATGGGCCGGAACCGGCGGAAGTGACGGTGGCTGCTGCTACCGGCGTTGCCTGCGCTAGCGGCACGGGCGACGGCACCCGTTCGCGGCTGCGCTTGTCGACCAGTTTCCACGAGGTTTGGGTCTTGGATTCGTAGCTCGGCTGCACGCCCCTCAGCTTTTCCCACAAGCTTTGCGGGGGCAGCAGCAAGGCCTGCGGCATGCGCTCGCCCTTCCTGATGTACTGGCGCTGGCCGCCCAGGACGCCAATACCCTTGCCGCCGTCACTGCATTGCCACCAGCCGCTTTCGGGGCAGCGGTCGCCGGCCCAGGCGTAGCTGCCCAGGAGCGTGTTGGGCGGTTCAGCAACGGCATGTTTAGGTGGCTCTGTAGGACGCACGCGGATACTGGACGAAATCCTGTCCCAAAGCGCCATGGCAGCGTCTTGCGATAATGACGAAGGCACTGGTCCATGGTCACCCTCTCCGGTATCCATCTGAAAAACGAGATGCGGTACAAAAACGTTGTCGGTTGTTCCAGCCACCTCCCACCAGAAGCTGTAGACGACTGAGTCGTTCTCCTCGTTAACCCGTCTGATCAGCTCCTCTCCAGGGAGGCCGCCAATCGTGCGAGGCGCTGCACGCAGCCTGGAGAGGCGCGTCCTCTCAGGCAGCGACAGCCGTTCTTCGGACGCAGCGCCGCGCTCAAGAAGACCTTCCTTATCGGGCTTAATGCCGGCGGCCAGAATGAGTACGAAGCGGATGTCAGGGTGACTTGGCAGACGGGCGAACATCGTGATCTGTTCGCCTTGTTCAGCGGTGAGCGGGTCACGAAAATACGCGTTGTCGAAACAAAAACCAGGACTGGCAGGGACTTTATTGCCCGGATTGGGCACGAGCTTAACGGCAAGCTTTAGAAGGTTCTCGACCCGATCCGGGAAGTAGAAGTCTGACGCCAGATCGATGCTGACACCATTACCATTTACTAAGGCCTCGACAGCAACGCCCTCGTAGCGGTAGCGCTCCACCTCCAACCCGTTCGCTGCAGTACCTTCAGTCACTTTCCGGCTGTGCACGAAAAGCTTGCCGGCGATGCCACTTTGAGCCTTGACATCCTTGGTCAGTTCGAGGTTCCGATTTCCGCCCAGCCGATCCGGCTTGGCTTTGATTTGCGCTTCACGCTCCGCAAGACGTGCTTGAAACTCAGCTGGGGTTTCGGGGAACGCCGAAACTTCGAATCCATCAATACGGGGATCGGTGAGCTCAATGCGGGTTTCCTCCGGCAGATCGACAAGGAACCTCCCGACGCACACTGTTTTCATTTTTTCTGTCATCCGCGCCACCTCGTGTTTATCCACACGCGTCATTTCGTGTTTATTCAGGACCTTGCCCACGGCCCAAGCGGTCGCCAAACCTGCGATAACGATCGCGACCAGCACTTTTGCCGGCCTATTCTGGGTCCAGCGCTTCACGACATCTCCTGGACGATCTTCACGACCAAGTGAAGCGTCAGCTTCAGCATGTCTTCATTCTTATACGATCCCTGATGGTCATAGCCCCGCGTCGCGAACACCTGCTTCACGTGGCTAGCCACCCCGGCGCCCGACAGACGGGGAACGGTCCCGTCTCCACCGACATCCTGTCCCTCCGGATCGAAATGCAGCTCAGCTTTGCCTTCGACAAGAACTCGCCGCTGACCACTGGCCGTATGGCTAAGAAAGGTTGCAGCCGCGAGGTTGGCGGTGGTCAACGCGCAAGCTGAGCCCGGGCCTTGCCGTGCGACCCACCGGACTTGTCCGTATGACAGTTCATTTGGATCGTCACCATAAAATGCGTAAGTGTTGGGGTGATAATAATTTCCCAACGTGCGGTGAAATGTTTCGGCAGTCGCAATTGCTGATCTGATTTCGAGCTCTACACCACCGGGCTTTTTCGCAAACCTTCCAGCAGGGTCGGCAAGTAATGGATTGATAAGCCGGTACCAAGACTTGAGGTCTCGATATAGCTCGTATGGATTTGGCGAGCGCGCGTTGGGTAGGTGCAGATAGTCGGCAGAGGTTTCCTTGAACCGAACCACATCATCCCTTGCGGCATAGCCTGCCGCTCGAGGCGGGCCAGACGACTTGATTACCCGGACATGTAGCCAGGGCTGGGGGTAAAGGTGGTTTGGCAGCAGCTCCAGCGCCCCAGGCGACGTCGCTAGCACAGGAGTTGTTTTGTCGGTTGTTTGTCCCAGGATCATTGCGACTCTGGACGCTTCAAAATTCGCAATAGCGCCGTTCCCGGGACTCGACGCTTCAGTTCCACAGGCGATTCGACGGTAAGCAGCAGGTGCTCCCAGGGCGGGCATTACGGCGTGAATTACTCCTGCAATTTGGTCGGGAATACGCTTGGCGCAGGCTCTCGCCACCAACCCTCCCATGGAGTGCGTAACAAGAATAACTTTGTCGCAGCGCCGTTTCGTCTTCCTCCACGATTCGAGAATTGCCTGGATGCGCTTTTCCAACACCTCCGACGACCTTTCACAGTCGTGGAGCCAGCAATATCCCACCGCATACACGGGAAAGTAGTAATTAGCGTGTTTTCTAAGCTCATTTTCCGTTAGCGGCGCACAGTCGCGGAGCCCCCACTTTTTTGGGTCACAGGCGATCACATCCTGCCAATGCTTTTTAACGAAAGGCTTTTTTTTCTGATAATCAAATCCAAACGTCTGGTTCAGACACGTTTGCAGCGCGTAAAGGAGAGGTCCGTAGGATTCAGCGTGAACTTCGCCCCAACCGCGCCGGCGCACATCGTCTTCTTTCAGAACATATTCGTTATCCGAATTCGGCAGCACGACAGGACCACTACCGTCAACCTCCAAAGTCGGAGCGTCCAAGAGCAATTGCCGATCCGTTGACGTATAGCCGTCCCATTTCGTGGCTGCTCGCAGCCCTTCGACCTTGCCGTTCGGCGGGCGCCAGACTGGCTCGCCGGGCTGGGCCCGCTTATTCGTTTCCTCGCCTTGCCCGTCCCGCCGTTGTTTTCTTTTCGCCCTGAGATTCGTTCCCATGATTCCAGGGACAACGATAACCGGAACAATATTATTGGGCGGCAGGAGAGCCAAGCCACGCAGGGTGTACTCCGTCGAAGACATGAGCGAATCAACCTCCCACCCGCCGTTCGGCAACGGCTTGGGAGGCGCCAGCGGCCTGGTCTTCTCGCTCATGACGTCGCTGCCCGTCTACCGGCAATCAAGGAAGCAGCTCGAAGCGCACCGGCCCCAGCGTGGCGCTGTGCAGGAGCGAGGTGCGCCCGTCCGTATCGCTGACCCCGTCGACGGTGCTGCCATCCTCCAGATGCGCGATGTAGCGCTGGTTGGGAATCGGTTCGCGCGTCTGCAGGTGGCGCAGCACCAGGCGTTCGTCGGTGCGGATCCTGGAGCTGGCGAAATCGAGGGGGGCCGGGGTGCCGCCGCCGGCGCCGGAGTGCACCACCTTGCTGGCCTTGACGAATTGCTTGTCGGCGCTCTGCTGGGTGATGGTGCCGTCGGCCCATTCGGTCTGCGCGCCCTTCGAGACGATGCGCACCAGCGGCGCCTCGATGTGGATCGCTTCCGACGAGATCAGGCTGATCCGGCCGGATGACTTGAGCGCGATCCGCCCCTGGTGGGCCTCGACCGCCACGTCGCCGCGCCCGGCCACGAGCTTGATGCCCAGGGCCTGCGCGAAGACGCTGATCGCGCGCGCCGCGCGCACGAAGACGTTGCGCCCGGCGGCGACTTCGGCGTCGCCGCCGCTGACCACGTCCACCTTTTTTTCGGAGCCGAGCGCCACGTTGTCCTGGCTGGCCAGCACGATGCCGGCCGGCGCGGTGACGGCGACCATCGGCGCGCCGCCGCCGCCGCTGCTTGCGGCCACGTTGCTGCCCGCATCCCAGGCCTTGAGCTTGTCGACCAGTTCGGCCAGGCGCCCGTTGCTCGCCTCGTCGCCGGCATGCTCCGCCGCCAGCCTGGCCATCTCGTCGGCAACGCTCTGCATCAGCGCGGCCAGGCCGCTCAAGCCCTCGCGCGCCAGTTGCGTGCCCTCGGCTGCCGGCGAAGCTTCCGCGGAGACCAGCACGCCTTCGCGGCCGCGGATGGCGACGGCGCGCTCGCTGCGCAGTTCCGCGCCCTCGCCGCGCGGCGCGGCGGCGCCGTTGGCGCGCGGGCGGGTCAGCCAGCCCAGGTTCAGTTGCGAGGCGCCGTGGTCGCTCGCCAGTTGCGCGCTGATCTCGCCGCGGGTGTCGTCGAAGCGCAGCTGGCTGCCGCGCTGGCCGCCGATCTCGCGGCTGCGCAGGCCCGACAGGTAGCGGTTGCCCGGCAATTCGCCGTCCGCGCTCAGCGCCGGCGGCACGGCGCGGCTGTTGAACAGCTGCGACAGCACGATCGGACGGTCCGGGTCGCCGCCGAGGAAGGCGACCAGCACCTCGGTGCCCACGCGCGGCAGGCCGAGGGCGCCGCACTGGCGCTGGCTGCCCGGGCCGTTGCCGGCCCAGTTCGAGGCGACGCGCACCCAGGCCGAATCGGCCGGCGCGCCCGAGACCCCGGCGCCGTTGGCGTGGCCGTGGTCGCTCGGGCGCATGCCGGGAAAACGGATCTTCACGCGGCCCAGGGCGTCGCAGTGCACTTCCTCGTTTTCGGGCCCGACCACGAGCGCGCTTTGCAGTTGCGGATGCGGCAGGTCGACGCGCGGGTCGTAAGCCGGCACGAAGGTAACGCCGCGCCGCACCGCCGTGAAACGGACGTGGACGCGGGCGGCGCCGAGTCCGGCGGCGCCCTGCTGCCCGCCGTGGTCCCAGCGGCTGCGCGCGAGCAGGCGTTCGATGCGCGCCGACAGGTCGCCCGGCAGGTTGTTGGTCACGCTCGCATGCAGCTCGGTGATGACGAACTGGCGCTCGGCCGGCGGATGGGCGTCGATTTCCGGGTGGCCGGCCAGGGTGAAATACTGCCCGGCGCAAAAGTCGCGCACGCTGCCTTCGCCGTGGAAGCACTTCGCTTCCAGTTCGTGGCGCTGCATGCGCAACTGGCCAAGGCGCCAGTGGTCCTCGAAGTCGTTGCCGGCGTGCGGCGCCTCGACCAGGTAGTCGTCCAGGCTGGCGGCAAAGCCGCTGCCCCAGCCGCCCTGGTCGCTCCCGGTGCGCGCGCTGGCGGCCATGAAGTGGGCGCCGCCCGGATTCTTGTAGTCCCAGCTGTGGCGCGTGGTGCTGCCCGGCTGCAGGCTGCGCGCGCCGCCCCAGGAGGTGATGGTGTCGCGCTGCTCGGTGGCGTCGTCGCGGTGGTAGCGCACGGTGCCGGCCGTGTTTTCGGGCAGGTTGGCGGCGTCGGCGAACAGCACCAGCGTGTGCGCCGGGACGCGGTCGTGCGCGGCGTCGACGCTGCTGGTGCGGCTGCGGCCGGCGCGGACGGTCCACGAAATGCCGCGCCGGCGCAGCAGGCGGCGTACGAAGGCGGCGTCCGACTCGTTGTACTGCATGGTCTGCTCGCGGCGCGGGTAGCGCTCGGCGTCGAGCAGCGGATCGAGTTCGTATTCGAAGGCGCCGGCCAGCACCGTGTTCGCATGGCGCCACTCGTCGAACAGGACCTGCACGATATCGAGTTCGTTCAGCTGGCGGAAGATGCGGCTGTTGACGCGCTTTTCCATGATCGACAGCGCGTCACGCAGCACCAGCTGGTAGGTCGCGAGGCCGCCGTCGCTGTCGCCGGAGCGCGCTTCGGTGACGATGCCGCAGATGCTGCGCAAGCCGCCGCGGTCGAGCACGACCTGCACTTCGGCCGGCAGCGCGATGAGTTCCTTGAGCGGCAGGGCCGGGTCGCTGGCCACGCAGGAGACGCGGTATTCGATCCCGCCGCAGACCGACTCGCTGCCGCTCAGGCGCTGCGGCAGCAGCAGGTCGTCGAACATGCCCTCGGCATGGTGCAAACGCAGGCGCAGGACCCGGTGCGCGGTGCTCAGTGACTGCTCGTGCCGCAGCACGCGGAGGAACTCGCTCGCGCTATCCACTTACCGTCTCCCAGGCCGAAAAAGCCATGGTCGCATGAACCCGACAATTCCAGATTGCGCTGACTCACAGTGTCCAGGGCGAAACGAGCTGAACTTAAAACGGCATCGCCCACTCGCCTGTACGCATGCACAGGTGAAGCGCGCACACGTGGCGCGACCGCGACACCGGCAAACCCGGGCGCTCCTGCCTCACCAAACGGAACGGGGAATCAGGCCAGCAGCGCAGCCAGCCGCGGTATCGCCGCGATCGAACTGCGCCAGGCAGCCTCGCGCACCTGCCCGGCATCGAGGCCGCGCAGTCCGGCCAGCGCCGCGCCGATCGCCGGCAGCTGTTCCGGGCTGTTGCGGCCCGGGTGGACCCAGGCAGGGGCAATATCCGGCGCGTCGGTCTCGAGCACGATCCGGTCCAGCGGCAGCCCTGTCGCCAGGCGCCGGATCTGGAGCGCGCGGGTAAAGGTCATGGCGCCGCCGAAGCCGAGGTGCATGCCGAGCTTGATGAAGGCAGTTGCCTGCTGCTCGCTGCCGTTGAAGGCATGCGCGATGCCGCCCGGCGGGGTCACCTGGCGCAGGTGCTTCAGCACCTGGTCCTGCGAGCGGCGCACGTGGGTCAGCACCGGCAGCCCGAAGTCGCGCGCGATGCGCAGCTGCTCCCGGAAGAAGCGCTCCTGCTTCTCGCGCATGGCCGGCTCGCACAGCATCGGGATGAAGAAGTCGAGGCCGATCTCGCCGATGGCCACGAACCGCGGGTCGCCCATCGCGGCTTCCGCCTGGGCGCGCAGCGCGGCCAGGTCGTCGTCGCTGGCCTGCGGCACGCAGATCGGATGGATGCCCAGCGCATAGCAGGCGTTGGGCGCGGCGTGGGCGAGGTCGGCGACCGCCCCGAAGTTGCCGCGCTCGACGGCCGGGATCACGATCATCGACACCCCGGCCTGCCCGGCGCGCGCCGCGACCTCGCGCGCTTGCGCGCCGAACTCGTGGGCGTCCAGGTGGCAGTGGGTGTCGATCCACATGGCGCTAGGCTTCCATCGGTTGCAGGCCGTGCTCGGTCAGGCGCAGCGCGCGGTCGCAGCGCCGGGCCAGTTCCATGTCGTGGGTGACGATCACAAAAGCGGTGCCGAGGGTGCGCGACAGTTCCAGCATCAGGTCGAAAATGACGAGCGCGGTCGTGTGGTCGAGGTTACCGGTCGGCTCGTCGGCCAGCACGCAGGCCGGCTCCGTCACCAGGGCGCGCGCCAGCGCCACCCGCTGGCGTTCGCCGCCCGACAGCTCGCCCGGGCGGTGGATCACGCGCTTGCCCAGGCCCACCCGTTCGAGGATGGCCTGGGCCTTGCGCACCGCCTCCGCATGCTTTTCGCGGCGGATCTTCAAGGGCATCGCCACGTTGTCGAGTGCCGAGAATTCGGGCAGCAGGTGGTGGAACTGGTAGACGAAGCCGAGCGAGGAATTGCGCAGGTCGCCGCGGCGGGTCTCGGACAGGGCCGCGAAGTCCTCCCCGAGCAGGGTCACCGAACCGGTGCTCGGCGTATCCAGGCCGCCGAGCAGGTGCAGCAGCGTCGATTTGCCGGAGCCGGAGGCGCCGACGATGGCCACGCGCTCGCCGCGCCGGATCGCGAAGTCGACCTGTTCCAGCACCTGCACCTGGTAATCGCCCTGCTTGAAGGTCTTGCCCAGGCCGCGGCAGGCCAGCACCGGGGTGTCGGTTGCCGCCGCCGCGACAGTTTTCAATGCTTCACTCATAGCGCAGCGCCTCCGCAGATTTCACGCGCGAGGCGGACCAGCTTGGATAGAGCGTGGCGACGAAGGCCAGCACGACCGCCACGCCGCCGATTTTGAAGACGTCCGGCCAGCGCAAATCCGAGGGCACGGCGCTGAATTGGTAAATATCCTTGGACAAGAACTGCACTCCCAACAAATGTTCAATGAATGGAACGATGACATCGATGTTCAGCGCGACCAGCACGCCGCCGCCCACCCCCAGCGCCGTGCCGAGCAGGCCGGCCACCGCGCCCTGGACCATGAAGATCTTCATGATCGAGCTTGGGGAGGCGCCGAGCGTGCGCAGGATGGCGATGTCGGGCTGCTTGTCGGTCACCGTCATCACCAGCGTCGAGACGAGGTTGAAGGCGGCCACCGTGACGATCAGGGTCAGGATGATGAACATCATCTTCTTTTCGGTCTGTACGGCGCCGAACCAGACGGCGTTCAGTTTCGACCAGTCGCGCATCACCAATTGGCCCGGCGCGCCCGACATCGATTTTTCCAGCTCGGCCGCCACCTGGGGCGCGGCATGCATGTCGGCCACCTTCAGGCGCAGGCCGGCCGGCGCCGACAGGCGCTCCATCTTCTGCGCATCCTCGATGCCGATGAAGGCCATGCCGCTGTCGAACTCCATGTGGCCGGATTCGAAGATGCCCGACACGGTGAACGAGCGCATGCGCGGCAGCATGCCGGCCGGGGTGGTCTGGGCCTGGGCCAGCAGCATGGTGACCTTGTCGCCGACCTGCACGTTCAGGCCGGCCGCCAGCGCGTAGCCGAGCACGATGTTGAAGCTGCCGGGCGTGAGCGAATCGAGACTGCCCTGGCGCATGGTGTTGGCGATTTCCGAGACCTTGCGCTCGGCGCTCGGGAGCACGCCGCGGATGGTCACCGGGCGCATGGCGCCGTTCTTTTGCAGCAGCCCCTGCGACTCCACGAACGGCGCGGCGGCCAGCACCTTCGGGTTGCGCAGCGCTTCCCGCTCGGCCTCGCGCCACTGCGGCATGTCGCCGCGCGCGTCGAACACCTCGATATGGGCCAGCACCGACAGCATGCGGTCGGTGACCTGCTTCTGGAAGCCGTTCATCACCGACAGCACGATGATCAGCGCGGCCACGCCAAGGCCGATCCCGGCCACCGAGATGAGCGAAATGAAGGAGATGAAGCCGCTGCGGCCCGTGCCCTTGCCGGCGCGGGTGTAGCGCAGGCCGACCAGCCATTCGAAGGGCAAATTGTGGATGATGCTCATGGTGTCTTCATTCGTAACGGAGGGCTTCGGCCGGCTTCACGCGCGCGGCCGCCCAGCTCGGGTAGATGGTGGCCACGAAAGCCAGCAGCACGGCGACGCCGCCGATGGTGCCGACGTCGGGCCAGCGCAGCTCGGACGGCATCTCGCTGATCAGGTAGACCTCCTTCGACAGGAACTGCACGCCGAGCACGCGCTCGATGAAGGGGACGATCACGTCGACGTTGAGCGCGACCGTCACGCCCAGCGCCACGCCGAGGGCCGCGCCCAGCACGCCGACCAGCGTCCCCTGCACCATGAAGATCTTCATGATCGAGCGCGGCGACGCGCCCAGCGTGCGCAGGATCGCGATGTCGGCCTGCTTGTCCTTGACCGTCATCACCAGGGTCGAGACCAGGTTGAAGGCGGCCACCGCGATGATCAGGGTCAGGATGATGAACATCATGCGCTTTTGCGACTGCACGGCGGCGAACCAGATGGTGTTCACCTGCGACCAGTCGCGCAGCACCAGCTCCTCGGGCATGCTGCGGCGCAGCTCGGAGGCGACGCGGGGCGCCTGGTGCAGGTCGCGCAGGCGCAGGCGCACGCCGATCGGGCCGGCCACCCGGGCCGCCTGGGCGGCGTCGTCGATGTTGGCAAACACGAGGGCGGAATCGAATTCGTAATGGCCGGCCTCGAAGATGCCCGACACCACGAAGGACAGGGTGCGCGGCATCGCGTTGGCCGAAGCTTCGCCAGAAGCCCCCGGGGTGGCCTGCGGATCGCTGGCCGCCATCAGCATCGCCAGGCGGTCGCCGACCTTGACGTCGAGCGCGGCGGCCAGGGCGCTGCCCAGCACCACGTTCATCGAACCGGGCGTGAGCGAATCGAGGCTGCCCTGTTTCATCTGGCCCGCCACGTCCGACACCTTCGCCTCGGCGCCCGGCAGCACGCCGCGCATCAGCACCGGCTTCATGACGCCGTCGCGCAGCAGCATGCCCTGGGCCTCGACGAAGGGCGCGGCGGCAACCACCTCGGGGTTGCGCGCAGCCTCGCGCTCGACGGCGCGCCAGTCGGGCATGGCGCCGCGCACGTCGAAGATCTCGACGTGGGCCAGCACCGACAGCATGCGGTCGGTGACTTCCTTCTGGAAGCCGTTCATTACCGACAGCACGACGATCAGGGCCGCCACGCCGAGCGCGATGCCGGCCACGGAAATGAGCGAGATGAAGGAAATAAAACGGTTGCGTCCGCTACGCTTGCCGGCGCGCGTATAGCGCAGGCCGACCAGCCATTCGAACGGCAAATTGTGGACGATACTCATGAAACTCCGGTTGCAAACGATGACGCCGCGGCCAGGCGAGCGAGGGCCACGATGCGGATTTCCAAAATTCTAACACCTCGGCCGCACGCGCGACGCCAACTCGACGGTAAGCTTGCACGGGCGTCCCACGGGCATGCTGTGGCGCGCGCGGCACGCCTGCGCGGCGCGGGAGGTCGCGCGCCGGACGCCGGCCCATCGCTTGCGGCCCGGATGGACTAAAATTACGGTATGGCCCACATCACGCTCGTCCTGCCCTTCGCCCTTCCCGTCCCCGAATTTGCCCCCGACCTCGTGCGCGCGCTCGAGGCGCCGGCGCTGGCCGCCCTGCTCTCGCGCACCAGCAGCTATGAGCGGATCGCCGTCAACGACGCCGTGCGCGCGCTGCCGCACGAGCAGTGGCTGGCCGGGGCGCTCGGGCTGGCGGACGGCGGCCGCCCCGCGCTGGCGGCCGCTGCCATGCGCGGGCGCGGCATCGCGCCGGCCGAGGGCATCTGGTTCATCGTCAACCCGGCCCACGTCGAAATCGCGCGCACCCACCTGTTGATGGCCGACCTGCGCCACCTGCAGTTGAGCGAGGCCGACAGCCGCGCCCTGTTCGACGCGGCCCAGCCGTATTTCGAGGAAGCCGGCCACGCCCTGGCGTGGGGCGACGCCCAGACCTGGTACATGCGGGCCGACGACTGGGCCGGCCTGGACACGGCCACCCCGGACGCCGCAGTCGGCATGGACCTGACCGACTGGATGCCGGCAGGCAGCAAGGCCGCCGCGTTCCGGCGCCTCCAGAACGAGGTGCAGATCCTGTGGCATACGCACCCGGTGAACGCGGCGCGCGAGGCGCGCCGGCTGCCGCCGGTGAATGCCTTCTGGCTGTGGGGAGCGGCGGACGCGATCCGCGTGCGCGAGCGCGAGCCCCGGCTGGCCGCCTTCGACGCGGCGCCCTGGGTCGAGGCCCTGGCCGACGAGCATCCGCGCGACTTGCCGGCGTTTGTCGAAGGCCTGGCGCAGGACACGATCCTGGTCTGCGGCAGCGCCGCCGCGCCCGCCATCAGCGCCGACTGGGGCGGCTGGATCGCGCAGATGGCACAGCTTGAAGCTGCGCTGTTCGCACCCATCTTGCATGCACTGACGAAAAACAGCGGCCGCGTGCGCAGCGTCAGCCTGGTGCTGAGCCACCGCGACGCCCATGCCGCCTGCACCACCAACGCCATGGCGCAACGCAAGTTCTGGCGCCGCCCGACCCTGGACCGACTGCTTTGAAGAGACCCGTGCTTTGATTACGCGCATCACCACCCGCCCCTGCCCGTTCCGCCAGTCCGAAATGCTGCGCCAGGGCGGCGTGCACCCCGTCCTCGCCCGCATCTATGCCGCGCGCGGCCTGTCCGACCCGCGCGAACTGTCGAGCGAGCTGGCCGCCCTGGTGCCGCCGTCCGGCCTGCGCCACATCGACGCCGCCGCCGTGTTCCTGGCCGACGCGATCGCGGCCGGCAAGAACATGACGATCGTCGCCGACTACGATTGCGACGGCGCGACCGCCTGCGCCGTCGCCTTGCGCGGCCTGCGCGCGATGGGCGCGAAGGTCGACTACATCGTGCCCAACCGTTTCGAATACGGCTATGGCCTGACGCCCGAAATCGTCGAGCTGACCGCGCGCGAAAAGTCGCCCGACGTCATCATCACGGTCGACAACGGCATCGCCAGCATCGAGGGCGTGCTGGAAGCGAACCGGCGCGGCATCGAAGTCGTCGTCACCGACCACCACCTGCCGGGCGACGCGCTGCCGCCGGCGCGCGTGATCGTCAACCCGAACCAGCCCGAATGCGGCTTCCCGAGCAAGCACCTGGCCGGTGTCGGCGTCGTGTTCTATGTGTTGCTGGCCCTGCGCGCCGAACTGCGCCGGCGCGGCGTGTTCGACGCCGCGACGCAACCCAAGCTCGACAACCTGCTCGACCTGGTTGCCCTGGGCACGGTGGCCGACGTCGTGAAACTCGACGCCAACAACCGGATCCTGGTCGCGCAAGGCATCAAGCGCATGCGCGCCGGACGCATGCACGCGGGCGTGGCCGCGCTGTTCCGGGTCGCCGGGCGCGAAGCGCGCTGCGCCTCGCCCTTCGACCTCGGCTTTGCCGTCGGCCCGCGCCTGAACGCGGCCGGCCGGCTGGAAGACATGTCGCTCGGGATCGAGTGCCTGACCACCGACGACGAAGGCCGCGCCTGGGCGATCGCCCAGCAGCTCAACGAGATCAACCTCAAGCGCCGCGAGATCGAGGCCGAGATGCAGGACACGGCGCTGCTGCACCTCGATGCTTTTCAACCTACCAACAGCAGCACCATCGCCGTCTTCGACGAAGGCTGGCACCAGGGCGTGATCGGCATCGTCGCCTCGCGCCTGAAGGAAAAATTCTTCCGGCCGACGATCACCTTCGCGCCGGGCGGCCCAGGCCTGATCAAGGGCTCGGGGCGCTCAATTCCCGGCTTTCACATGCGCGACGCGCTCGACCTGGTCTCGAAGCGGGTGCCGGGCCTGATCGACAAGTTCGGCGGCCACGCGATGGCGGCCGGCCTGACCATCAGGCTCGACGCTTTCGAGTCCTTCCAGCAGGCCTTCGAGGCCGTCGGCCGCGCCTGGCTGACCCAGGCACAGCTGGAACGCGTGGTCGAAACCGACGGGCCGCTCGAGGACGAGTTCTACTGCACCAGCTTCATCGAACTGATGGACGGCCAGGTCTGGGGCCAGGGTTTCGCGCCACCCGTGTTCTGCGACGAATTCCGCGTGCTGAGCCAGCGCATCCTGAAGGAAAAACACCTCAAGCTGCTGCTCGAGAAGAACGGGCGCCGCTACGACGCCATCTGGTTCGGCCGCACCGACGGCCTCGGCGACCGGGCACGGGTCGCGTTCCGGCTCGATGCGAACGAGTACAACGGGGTGACCAAGGTGCAGTTACTGGTGGAGCACGCGGAACCGGCGTAGGGTGGAGTCATGGATGCCGGGGGCATCCATGACACGTCCACGCGTTACGGACCGCAGTCGCAGCCCTTGTCGAACACCACCCGCCAGGTCCCCGGCCCTTCCAGCCGCCACACGGAATGGAAACGTCCGACCTGCTTGCCGGCCGCGTCCTTCACCGGCCCGCTGCTGAAGGCCAGCGTGCCCGAGGCCAGCACTTCGACCTCGTCCGGCTCCCACGCAAACGGCGCCTGCGGCTTGTCGAAGTACGGCCGCCAGGCCTGCGCCACGGCGTCCTTGCCGCGCTGCGCGCCGCCGGCGCCCATGAACACGGCCTCGCGCGACAGGAAAGCGGTGAAGGCGTCGAAGTCGCGCCGCGCCATCGTTGCGGCAAAAGCGCGCTCGGCGTCGACCACCTGCTGGCGCAATTCGCCGGGTTCCACGCGCGAGCCGCGCGCGAGCACGAGCGCCGCCGCACCGGCGACCATCGCCACTACCAGAAGAAGACCTGCCGAGCGCCAACGCATGGAATAACCTTTTCTTTTTAGCAATTCGGCAGCGATTCTGGCACGCGTGCGCCCGATTGACAACTATCCGTTGCATCAGGTCCTAAAACGGAGTATAAATCCTCCAGAATCGGAGGAAACAATGAGCCCTGCCCACTTTGCCTATTCCTATCCGAGCAGCCGTTACGAACCGGCCGTGCTGGTCGACCTGCATTCGCGGGCCGAGCGCGAGCGCCTCTCGAAATCGGCCCTGACCGGCTTCTTCAAGCTGGCTGCCGCCTGGCAGCTGCGCGACGACGATGCGCGCGAGCTGCTCGGCGGGCTGTCGGCCTCCAGCTACTACGACTGGAAAAAGAACCCGGACCGGCTGCTCGAGGTCGACCGCATCACCCGCATTTCCTACCTGATCGGCATCTACAAGGCCCTGCACATCCTGTACGGCGACAAGCTGGCCGACGAGTGGGTGTCGCTGCCCAACAGCAACGTGATTTTCGGCGGGCGCACCCCGCTCGCCGTGATGCTGGGCGGCGGCCTGCTGGCCATGCAGACGGTGCGCAAGCTGCTCGACGCGCGCCGCGGAGGCCTGTGATCTTGCCGGTCGTTCCCAAACTCACCAGCCTGCGCCAGTTCGACACCTGGCGCCTGATCCCTTCGCGCTTTGCCGACCTCGCCGATTCGGTGCTGGCCCCCCTGGCGGACGACGACGCCACCCTGAACGACCTGTTCGAACTCGACAACGCGACCAACGAGCGCCTGCGCCGCGAAGCCGACCTGCTGCCCGGCATCGGCGTCCACGAACTCGTCTTCGGCGTCCCGCAATTTCGCGTCATTAATGCCGCATTCACTTATGCGCGCCCGGAAGGCAGCCGTTTCAACGACGGCGAGCGCGGCGCCTGGTATTGCGCCTTCGAGGCCGAGACGGCGCTGGCCGAGGTCTGCTTCCACAAGGCGGTCGAGTACCAGGAAATCAATCGCTTCGACGATAGCGTCACTTACCAGGCCCTGCTGGCCGACTTCAACGCCCCGTTCCACGACATCCGCGGCGTGCGCAGCTTCGCCAAATGCCTCGATCCGCGCAGCTACGTCGCCTCGCAGGAGCTGGCGGCCACCTTGCTCGAGGCCGGCTCGACCGGCATCATCTACCCCAGCGTACGGCGTCCCGAGGGCACCAACCTGGCCTGCTTCCGCCCCGCCCTGGTGGGTAACGTGCGCAAGGGAGCGGCCTATCGGTTAACATGGGCGGGTACGCCGATCCCGACGGTCGAGCCCATTTGACGTATCACGACCACGAATCCCGACCACGCATCACGAGCACGCATGAAAACCAATCCCGAAAACGATACCGAGCTGCACGACAAGATCAACCGCGAAACCGGCCGCATCCGCTGGGACGAGCTGGAGCGCCACTTCGCACAGGGCAACGTGATTTATGTCAGCGAAGAGCTCGACCTGATCGACGTCGCGATGCGCGTCTCCCACGACGACAAGGAGAGCATCACGCGCTGGATGCGTGACGGTAAGGTCGCCAAGGTGTCGGACCTGCAGGCCCAGACCTGGGCCGCCGGCGACATCGCGCTGTGGGCCTCGGTGGTGCATCCCTTCATCCTGGTGCAGCCGGAGAAAAAACAGCTCCACTGAAGCAACCCGGCCGCGGCGCCGCCCGCGGCCGGCCCCCGCATCCTTGCGCGACGGGCAAGCGCACATGTTGCAGATTTGCCTCAAAGCATCTTTTAGCAAGGCACCGGCTGGTATACTCCTGCCATCGTTCCCTGCGACATACATCCCCAGGCATACCACCCAGTCACCGGCGTGCACCAGCCGCGCCTCCCCGAAGGAAACCCACGTGAAGAACCTCAAGATCGGTGCCCGGCTCGGCATCGGATTCGCCGTCGTGCTCGCCCTGCTGCTGGCCGTGACCCTGGTTGCGCTGGCGCGCATGCAGGCCGCCGGCGACTTGACCGCTCGCCTAGTCGACACCAGCATCCAGAACCAGCGTAACGTTGCCGAATGGGGGAAGTTCATTGAACTCAACAGCGCCATGCTCCAGACCGTTTACGTCTCGAACGACCCCGCGATCACCCAGGCCGTCGAAGCGCACATGAAATCGGTGTCGGCCCGTTCGACCGAACTCCAGAACACCATCGAAGCGTCGCTGCGCGACCCGGCAGTGCTGGAGCAGTTCCGGATCGTCAAGGCGAGCCGCGTGCCCTATCTCGACGCCAGGACCGCCCTGTTCAAGGCCAAGGCCGACGGCGACGCCGTCCTGGCCGCCAAGGTGTACAAGGAGCAACTGGTCCCGGCCAGCACCGTGTTCCTGCGCGAAATGAACAAGCTGGCCGCGCTTCAGATCCAATCCGCCGATAGCGTCGCCGCCGGCATCCTCGCCTCCTACGAAAACACCCGCGCCTTGCTGGCCGGCCTCGGCCTGGCCGCCCTGCTGCTGGGCGCCGCCTGCGCCTGGGCCATCACGCGTTCGATCACGGTGCCGCTGCGCCATGCCGTCGGCTTCGCCCAGCGCGTGGCGCGCGGCGACCTGACCAGCCGCGCCCGCAACGAGCCGCGCGACGAAACGGGCGACCTGCTGCGCGCGCTGGCCGGCATGACGGCGGCGCTGGCCGGGATCGTCGGCCACGTGCGCAGCAGCACCGGCGCGATCGGCCTTGCCGCCAACGAGATCGCCAGCGGCAACGCCGACCTGTCGAGCCGCACCGAGCAGCAGGCCGGCTCGCTCGAGGAAACCGCCTCCTCGATGGAAGAACTGACCTCGACCGTGCGCCAGAACGCCGACAATGCGCGCCAGGCCAACACGCTGGCGCGCCAGGCCGCGGCCATCGCGGGCGAAGGCGGCGCGGTGGTGGCCGAAGTCGTCGCCACGATGGGCTCGATCAACGATTCTTCGCGCAAGATCGTCGACATCATCGGCGTCATCGACGGCATCGCCTTCCAGACCAATATCCTGGCCCTGAACGCCGCGGTGGAAGCGGCGCGTGCCGGCGAGCAGGGCCGTGGCTTCGCGGTCGTTGCCGGCGAGGTGCGCAACCTGGCCCAGCGTTCGGCGGCCGCGGCCAAGGAAATCAAGGCGCTGATCGACGATTCGGTGAACACGGTGGCCGCCGGCGCCAGGCAGGTCGACCGCGCCGGCACCACCATGGGCGAGATCGTGCGCAGCATCGAGCACGTCACCGCGATCATGGCCGACATCGCCGACGCCAGCGAGGAACAGAGCGCCGGCATCGAGCAGGTCAACGCCGCCATCGTCGACATGGACCGCGTCACCCAGCAGAACGCGGCGCTGGTCGAGGAAGCGGCGGCGGCGGCCGAATCGATGCAGGAACAGGCGGCGCGCCTGGCCGACGTGGTCAGCACGTTCAAACTCGACGACGCGCCCGGCACGCAGCGTGCCCCGCAGGCGGCACACGCCCAGGCAGCCGGCGCGCGCCTGGCGCTGGCCGGAAACTAAGGATCAGGCTGGGAGCCGGGCCGGAGCCGCGCGCCGGCCGCGGCCCGGCATTTCCTCGAGCTGGAAGGTATTCACGACCCCCGCCAGCTCGTCGGCCTGCTCGCGCAGCGACTGGGCGGCCGCCGACGCTTCCTCGACCAGCGCCGCGTTTTGCAGCGTCATCTCGTCCAGGCGCACGATGGCGCCGTCGACCTGCTCGATGTCCGCGCGCTGGACCCGGGTGGCGCTCGAGATCTGGCCCATGATGCTGCTGACCCGCTGCACGCCCTCGACCACCTTGCGCATGGTGTCGCCGGCCTCGCCGACCATCGCCGTGCCGGTGCCGACCTTGGCCACGGAATCCTCGATCAGCGCCTTGATCTCCCTGGCCGCCGCCGCCGAGCGGTGCGCCAGGCTGCGCACCTCGCCGGCCACCACGGCGAAACCGCGGCCCTGCTCGCCGGCCCGCGCCGCCTCGACCGCGGCATTCAGGGCCAGGATATTGGTCTGGAAGGCGATGCCGTCAATGACGGCGATGATCTCCTCGATCTTGCGCGACGAATCCTGGATCAGGTTCATGGTCGCGACCACGCCCTCGACCGCCGCGCCGCCCTGCAGCGACACCCGGGACGCCTCGTCGGCCAGCAGGCTGGCCTGGGCCGCGTACTCGGCATTCTGGCGCACCGAGCCGATCAGCTGCTTCATGGAGCCGGCGATCTGCGCCAGCGCGGCCGCCTGGGTTTCGGTGCGGTTCGACAGGTCGAGGTTGCCCGAGGCGATCTGGGCCGAGGCCGAGGCGATCGCCTCGGTGCCGCCGCGCACGCGCGCCACGATGCTTGATAAGCTGTCGCGCATGGCGCTCATCGCATACAGCAGGCTGGCCGGACGGGCGCGGCCGGTGTCGACCGGGTGCTGCAACTGGCCCTGGGCGATGGCGCGCGCCACGTCGGTGGCGTAGGCAGGCTCGCCGCCGAGCTGGCCCACCAGGCTGCGCGACATCGCCAGTCCGATCGCGGCGCACAGCACGGCAGCCAGCAGGCTCAGGGCCATGATCCAGTAGCGCGCCCCGGATGCCTCGGCGGCGGCGTCGGCGGCCGCGCGCGTGGTGCGGGCCTGCAGCTCGGTGAGCAGGACGTCGATGTCGGCCACGATCTGGCGCCGCAGCGGGCTGCACTCGTCGACCAGGAAGGCCGCGAACGCCGCCTTGTCCTGGGCGGCGTGGAAGCGGCGCGGACGCTCCAGCTCGGTGGCCATGCGCAGCATCGACGCGCGCACCTTGTCGTAGCCGGGGTTGCCCTTCAGGAGCGGGTCGAGCCGGGCCAGCGCGGCGAGATAGGCGGCCTTGTTAGCGTCGACGAGGTCGAGCTCACGGGCAGCCGCTTGCGCATCGTCGAAGATATACGCGTTGCGGGCGGCGATGCCGGTCTGGGCCAGCGCCTCGCGCGCCTGGTAGAGCGGCTCGAGTTGCGTGCTGCGGAACGATTCGGCATTGTCCAGCGTGGCCTCGATGCTGTTGACGCGCGTGACCGCGAACACGGCCAGGGTCAGTGTGACAAGCAGGACAAGCGCAAACGCGGTGGCGAGCCGGGCCGCGAGGCTGGACTGGGTTAACTTCATTGTTTCTCCTGATGGGGATCGCGGCGACAAGACTCTGCGACCACATTGACGAAATGGCTCGCATTCTGCCCCACTTATTGCTTAGATGCAACATTTCTTTGAGTCTTTTATCGCTTTCGTCATCATTTCTGGCCGATTCGCAACGAAGCTTAGTTACATTCATCAAATCGGCTATACTTCCATAAACAGTGGGAATATTGATGAACAGCAATTTCACAGAAGAAGACCCAATTTTGACCACGAGCGAGGCCGCGCGCATGCTTGGCGTGGCGACCAGCACGGTCCAGCTCTGGATGGAAAGCGGCGCGATCGAATCGTGGAAAACGCCGGGCGGCCACCGCCGCACGCGCCAGAGCCACATCCGCGCCCTCATGAACAAGGTCAGCGGCCAGTCGGCCGGCGAAGAGCGGCGCGTGCTGCCGACGCCGACCGATCCAGAATTCCTGCCGCTGCCGGACGCCTCGTTCCCGCAGATCGCCGACGAGGCCCAGCGCCTGGCGGCCCTGGCGGCCTCGAACCTGGTCGACACCCCTGCGGAAGAACGCTTCGACCGCATCGTGCGCCTGGCCTCGATGGTGACCGATTCGCCGATCGCCCTCATTTCGCTGCTGACCTCGAAGCGCCAGTGGTTCAAGGCGCGCATCGGCCTGGCGCCCCAGCAGACGCCGCGCGAATGGGCATTCTGCTCGCACGCGATCCTGAAAGACGCGCCCTTCGTGGTCGAAGACGCGATGGCCGACGCCCGCTTTTCCGGCAACCCGCTGGTGCTGGCCGACCCGCACATCCGTTTCTATGCCGGCGTGCCGCTGCGCGACCGCTCCGGCATGGCGATGGGCACCCTGTGCGTGATCGACCGCGAGCCGCGCAAGCTGCGCGCGGCCGAGCTGCAAGCGCTGGTCGACCTGGCGGCGATTGCCGCCGACGAGATCGGGACGCCGCCGGAACGCAATTAATCCCGGGCAGCGGCGACAAGCTTGCCGGGAACGGCGCACAGACCCGTAGGGTGGACGGCTCCGCCCAAGCGAATGTGCAGCCTGCGACAGTGGCGCCGCCCACGCGTTCGAGCGACAGGTGATCTGTCGCGAAATTTCGCGCGATTGTTGAACGCGTGGGCGGCGCGGAGGGCGAGTATGCGCGCACTCCCGAGTGGAGCCGTCCACCCTACGTGCCTGATCTCGCCTTATTGCCCGGGCCCCCTATGCTGCAAGGCATGCGCCGCCTGCCGCATCAGCAGCTCCGCCTTGCGCGGATCGGGCTCAGTCAATGCCAGTTGCTGCAAAGCGGCCGGATGGCCGAGCGCCGCGGCATCCGCCAGCCAGCGGCGCGCGGCGGCGGCGTCCGCCGTCATCCCCTCGCCCGCGGCCAGCATGTTCGACAACGTAAACATCGCCGCCGGCACCTGGCCCTGCGCGGCCAGCGTCATCAGTTGCCCGGCGCGCACCGCATCCTGTTCCACGCCCGTCCCGTTCCGATACTTCAGTGCGAGGCGCCAGGCCGCTTCGGCGCCGCCTGCCTGCGCCTGCGCCGCCGGCACGTCCGGGGCTTCGGACCAGGCCACGGCACGTCCTGCGCACAGCGCCGCCAGCAAGGCCCCCAAAGACGCCGCGCGCCTCATTTCGACAGGTCGACCGCGTACAGCGCAAAACCCTTGCCGCGGCCGTCGTCGGCGCGCAGCAGGCTCACGTTGTCCAGCCCCGCCTCGCGGGCCAGGCCGAGCATGCCGGGCGCCGAATGGAAGACCACCGGGCCGCTCGTCGCCACGCGCTTGAAACGCCAGCTGCGCGCCGCGCCGTGCTCGGCGCGGGTCAGCTTCTTCACGTCGCGGATGTACCCGATCAGCACGTCGCGGCTGGTGTCGGGCGAGGCAAGCACGGTCTTGCTGCCGTCCAGTCCCGGGAAGTTGCCGCCGCCGCTGGCACGGTAGTTATTCGTGGCGACGATGAATTCCTGCTCGGGCGTCACCGGCACGCCGCGCAGCGCCAGCTTGTCGATGCGCTGCCCCGGCGGACGGGTGAGGTCGATCTCGTAGCTGATCTCGCTCGAGGTGAGCGTGTCGAAGTTATAGCTCGGGAAGGTCGGGTCGACCAGTTCCTGCGGCTGCGGGTTCGACGGGTCGATCGTGTTGAAGCGCCGCGCCGCCGTCTCCAGCCAGTCCTTGAGGCCGGCGCCGTCGACCTTCACCGCATACAGCGCATTCGGATACAGGTAGAGGTCGGCCGCATTGTTCAGTGCCAGGTTCCCGGCGCGCACGTCGGTGAAATCGAAGGCGCCGGCCGAGCCGCTCTTGAACGGCGCCGACACCGACAGCACCGGCAGCTTCGCGTACTGCGGCAGGTTCGCCTGCACATACTTTTTCACGTAGGCTTCCTGCGCCGCGTTGACGACCGCGATGGCCGAGGTGTCGCCGACGTCGGCAAAATAGGTCGTCATGCGGAAGTCGGTGCTGCCGACCGGCGTCTTGACATAATCGATGGTCGCTTCGTGCTCCTGCCTGACCAGTTCCAGCACCTTCGGGTCGGCGGCGACGAAACGCTTGTCGGCGCGTTGCGCGCTGCGCGCCTCGACCAGCGTCTTGTCCTTCTCGATAACCCAGCCGCGCCCGTCGGCGCGCAGGTGCAGCGCGATCACGCCCAGGTGCTTGCCCCACAGGTTGGCCATCACGGTCGGCACGCCATGCACCAGGCCCCTGGCCTTGTCGACCCCGGGCAGCTGGAACTGGGGCGCGCTGCTGGCCGCGTTCGGGAACAGCTGGTGCGAATGCCCGAGCAGCATCGCATCGACGCCCGGCACCTGCGCCAGGTACCAGTTCGCGTTTTCCATCTGCGCCGTGTAGGGGCTGGCGTCCAGGCCGCCGTGCGAGATCGCCACCACGATGTCGGCGCCCTTGCGCCGCATCTCGGGCACGTACTTGCGCGCCGCTTCGACCACGCCCGTCGTGTAGACCTTGCCTTCGAGGTGACGCTTGTCCCAGGACATGATGGCCGGCGGCGTGAAACCGATGATCCCGACTTTCACCAATGCGCTGATCGGACGCCCCTTTGCATCGTGCGCCTTTACGCGCTTCTCGATGATCCGGTACGGCTCGAACAGGGGCTGTTTCGTCTTGACGCTGTAGACATTCGCCAGCACCTGCGGGAAGGCGGGGCCGGCGCAGGCCTTCGGCTGGTCGACGCCGGCCACCTGCAGGCGCTTGCCGGTCACCTGGCTCAGGTAGGCCAGGCCGTAGTTGAACTCGTGGTTGCCGATCGAGGAGCCGTCGTATTTCAGCGCGTTCATCACTTTATAGATGCCCAGCGTCTGGTCGCAGCGCAGCGGTTTCACCAGCGCCTGGTAGTCGGCCAGCGCATTGCCCTGGATGGTGTCGCCGTTATCGAAGAGCACCGTGTTGGCGTACTCGGCGCGCGCCTGGGCGATCAGGCTGGCGGTGCGGTCGAGGCCGATCGAAGGCTCGGCGGCCAGCTTGAAATAATCGTAGCCGACCACGTTCGAATGCAGGTCGGTGGTTTCCAGCACGGCCAGCACGGCGGTCGCGCCCTTGGGCGCGGGCTGGGCGGCAAGGACGGGGGCGGCAAGGACGGCCGGCAGCAGGACGATGCCGATCTGGTAAGAGAAAAAGGGGCGCATGGGGACGGAGGCAATGGGAACCGGGCGATGATACGGCAGGCGCCCGGCCGGCAGCAAGGCGCATGCAGGCCTCGCCACGGGCCGATATCGGCTAAGGTATAATCGAAGGTTCGATTCAACTCACTCAAAACCACCATCATGGAAGCTGAACGCATCAACGCCATCTCCGCCCTGCTGAACGACCTGACCGGTCGCGAAGCCGAACTTCGGAGGTATCTTTGACTTCGATCGGAAGTCGGAGAAACTAGAGCAGGTCAACGAAGAACTCGAGGATCCGACCGTCTGGAACGACCAGAAACGGGCGCTGGACCTCGGTAAAGAGAAAAAGGCGCTGGAAGGCGTGGTGCTGACGCTCGAGAAGGCGAAAGCCGACCTCGCGGATGCCGCCGACCTGTTCGAGATGGGCCGCGAGGAAGGCGACGACGACACCATGGAAGCCGTCGCCGCGGACCTGGAAGGCGTGAAGGCGACCATCGAGCAGATGGAGTTCCGCCGCATGTTCAGCAACCCGATGGACCATGCGAACTGCTTCATCGACATCCAGGCCGGCGCCGGCGGCACCGAAGCCCAGGACTGGGCCTCGATGCTGCTGCGCCAGTACCTGCGCTATTGCGAACGCAAGGGTTTCAAGGCCGAGATCCTGGAACAGTCCGACGGTGAAGTTGCCGGCATCAAGACCGCGACCATCAAGGTCGAGGGCGAGTACGCCTACGGCCACCTGCGCACCGAAACCGGCGTGCACCGCCTGGTGCGCAAGTCGCCGTTCGACTCGGCCAACGGCCGCCATACCTCATTCACCTCGCTGTTCGTGTATCCGGAAGTCGACGAGTCCTTCGAGATCGAGATCAACCCGGCCGACGTGCGCATCGATACCTATCGCGCATCGGGCGCGGGCGGCCAGCACATCAACAAGACCGACTCCGCGGTGCGCCTGACGCACGCGCCTTCGGGCATCGTGGTGCAGTGCCAGAACGACCGCTCGCAGCACCGCAACAAGGCCGAAGCCTTCGACATGCTGCGCGCCAAGCTGTTCGAACTGGAGATGCGCAAGCGCATGGCCGAGCAGCAGAAGCTGGAAGACTCGAAGACCGACGTCGGCTGGGGCCACCAGATCCGCTCCTACGTGCTCGACCAGTCGCGCATCAAGGACTTGCGTACCGGTTTCGAGACCGGCAATACCAAGAACGTGCTCGACGGCGACCTCGACGACTTCATTTCCGCTTCCCTGAAGCAGGGCGTCTGAGATGGCTGGAGCACAACGCGCGCTGATCTTCGACATGGACGGCACCATCGTCGACAACATGGGCTTTCACACCCGGTCCTGGATCACCTTCTTCGAACGGCGCGGCCGCGCCATCGATGCGGACGAATTCTTCCGCACCACGGCCGGCCGCCAGGGCAAGGAGATCATCCGTTCGCACCTGGGCGAGCACCTGCTCGACGACGAAGTCGCGACCCTGAACCACGAGAAGGAAGCGGTCTACCGCGAGCTGTACGCGCCGCACCTGAAAAGCGTGGCCGGCTTCGAGGACCTGATCGCCGATGCGCGCTCGCAAGGGATCGCGCTGGCGGTCGGCACCGCCGCGCCGCCGGCCAACGTCGAGTTCACGCTCGACGGGCTGGACCTGCGCCGCCATTTCGACGCCATCGTCGGCGCCACCGACGTCCCGCGCGGCAAGCCCCATCCCGACGTGTTCCTGGAAGCGGCGCGCCGCTGCGGCGCCGCCCCAAGCGACTGCATCGTCTTCGAGGACGCGCCGCTGGGCGTGGAAGCGGCGCGCCGCGCCGGCATGCGCTGCGTGGTGATCACCACCACCCTGCCCCGCGAAGCCTTCGCCGAATTCGACAACGTGATCGCCATCGTTTCCGATTTCTCGGCCCTGTCGCTCGACGCCCTGTTCGCCTGATCAAACCAAATAAACAACACTCATCATGACTACGGAAAACCAAGAGAACGCGCCAGCCGCGGCGCCAGTGACGGCGGCCGCCGACGAAAACAAGATCATGGCCGAGCGCCGCGTCAAGCTGGCCTCGATCCGCGAGCAAGGCGTCGCCTTCCCGAACGACTTCAAGCCGCAGCACAAGGCGGCCGAACTGCACGAGCAGTACGGCGGCTTGACCCGCGAAGAGCTGGAACAGAAAGCCATCCCGGTCGTGCTGGCCGGCCGCATGATGCTCAAACGCGAAGCCGGCAAGAAGGCAGCGTTTGCCACCCTGCAGGACGCCTCGGGCGCGCGCGCCGACGGCCGCATCCAGATCTACGTGACCCTGGACGCGACCGGCGAAGCCGCCATGGAAGCCTTCCGCAGCTACGACCTGGGCGACATCCTGGGCGTGGAAGGCACGCTGTTCAAGACCAAGGTCGACGAACTGACCATCAAGGTCACGAAACTGCGCCTGGTGACGAAAGCCCTGCGCCCGCTGCCGGACAAGTTCCACGGCCTGGCGGACCAGGAAACGAAATACCGCCAGCGCTACGTCGACCTGATCATGAACGAAGAGACGCGCCGCACCTTCAAGGCGCGCACCGCCGCGCTGTCGTCGATGCGCCGCTTCATGGAAAAGAACGGCTTCATGGAAGTCGAAACCCCGATGCTGCACCCGATCCCGGGCGGCGCCGCGGCCAAGCCTTTCATTACCCACCACAATGCGCTCGACATGCAGATGTTCCTGCGCATTGCGCCCGAGCTGTATTTGAAGCGTCTCGTCGTCGGCGGCTTCGACCGCGTGTTCGAGGTCAACCGCAACTTCCGCAACGAGGGCGTGTCAATCCGTCACAACCCGGAATTCACGATGATGGAATTCTATGCGGCCTACACCGACTACACCTGGCTGATGGACTTCACGGAAGCCGTGATCCGCCAGGCCGCGGTCGACGCCCAGGGCACGGCCGTGCTGTCGTATGGCGGGCGCGAGCTGGACCTGTCCAAGCCCTTCCAGCGCCTGACCATCGTCCAGGCGATCAACAAGTATGCGCCCGGCTACACGGCCGAGCAGCTGAACGATGCCGAATTCATCAAGGCGGAACTCAAGAAGTTCGGCGTCAAGCCCTTCGCCACCGCGGGCCTGGGCGCGCTGCAGCTGGCCCTGTTCGAAGAGACGGCCGAGTCCCAGCTGTGGGAACCGACCTATATCATCGACTACCCGGTCGAAGTGTCGCCGCTGGCGCGCGCCTCGGACACCCGTCCGGGCATCACCGAGCGCTTCGAGCTGTTCATGGTGGGCCGCGAGATCGCAAACGGCTTCTCGGAGCTGAACGATCCGGAAGACCAGGCGGCGCGTTTCCTGTCCCAGGTCGAAGCCAAGGATGCCGGCGACGAGGAGGCGATGTACTACGACGCCGACTACATCCGCGCCCTCGAATACGGCATGCCGCCGGCCGGCGGCTGCGGCATCGGCATCGACCGCCTGATCATGATCCTGACCGATTCGCCGAACATCCGCGACGTGCTGCTGTTCCCGCACCTGCGCAAGGAAGACTGAGCGCTTGTGATTGGATGAAGAACGGGGCGCACGATGCGCCCCGTTTTTTATTGTTGGCCTCGAATCGCCGTAGGGTGGGCGGCTTCGCCGCGCACGCGTTCAGGCAGCCCCCGAACAGCCGCGCGATCGATCCGGCGCCAGTTGGACGCGTGGGCAGGGAACCTGCCCACGCTACTTGACGATGGTATAGCAAGGCACATACGCCTTGCCCGGCAGCTTCATCCGGCTCTGCTCGACGAAGGAGGCCAGCAGCGCGTCCATCGGCCCCATGATCTCGCTTTCGCCGTGGATCTCGTACTTGCCGAACTCCTCGATCGCGCGGATGCCCTCTTCCTTGACGTTGCCGGCCACCACGCCCGAGAAGGCGCGGCGCAGGTTGGCCGCCAGCAGGTGCGTCTCCTGGTTCTTGTGCAGCTTCAGGTTGCGCATGTTCTCGTGGGTCGGCTTGAAGGGCTTCTGGAATTCGCGGTCGATTCTCAAGAGCCAGTTGAAGTAATAGGCATCGCCGCGCGCCTTGCGGAATTCGCGCACCTGGCGGATCCCGGCCTGCATCTCCTTCGCGACCGCATCGGGGTCGTCGACGATGATCTTGTAGCGCGCCTGCGCCTGGGCGCCCAGGGTCTGCTTGATGAAGCCGTCGATCTGCTCGAAGTACTCGTGCGATGTGGCCGGGCCGGTGAAGACCAGCGGGAACGGCATCTCGGCATTGTCCGGATGGAGCAGGATGCCGAGGATGTACAGGATCTCCTCGGCGGTGCCGGCACCGCCCGGGAACACGCAGATCCCGTGGCCGGTGCGGACAAAGGCCTCGAGGCGCTTTTCGATGTCCGGCATGATGACCAGGTCGTTGACGATCGGATTCGGCGACTCGGCGGCGATGATGCCCGGCTCCGAAATGCCGAGGTAACGCCCGCCGCCCAGCCGCTGCTTCGAGTGGCCGATGGTCGCGCCCTTCATCGGGCCCTTCATCGCGCCCGGACCGCAGCCGGTGCAGATATCGAGCTCGCGCAGGCCAAGCGCATAGCCGACCTCCTTCGAATAGTTGTATTCGACGCGGTTGATCGAGTGCCCGCCCCAGCAGACGACCAGGTTCGGGTTGCGCTGCGGCTCCAGCACGCCAGCGTTGCGCAGGATGTGGAACACCGCGTCGGTGATGCCTTCCGGCTTGCTCAGGTCGAATTTCGGATTGCCCGTCACTTCGAAGTCGACGTAGACGATGTCGCGGAGTACCGCGAACAGGTGTTCGTGGATGCCTTTGATCATCTTGCCGTCGACGAAAGCCATCGCCGGCGCGCCGCGGATGTCGAGCTTGATGCCGCGCTCGCGCTGGATCACCTTGATGTCGAAGCTGCTGTAACGTTCGAGCAGTTCCTTGCCATCGTCGATCGAGCTGCCGCTGTTGAGCACGGCGAGCGCGCATTTGCGGAAGATGTTGTACAGGCCGCCCTGGCTGGTGTCGAGCAGTTTGGCCACCTCGGCCTTGGAGAGGACTTCCAGTTGGCCTTCCGGCGAAATCAGTGTGTCGACGACTTCGTAGTTCATGCGGGTCTTCCCTTTCTTCTGGTAGGCCAGGCATTCGGGAAACCGTCGCGCCGAGGGCGTGCCGCCGGCGGCGCCGGGAAAGCCCGGCGCGTACTGCGGCAACCGACGCGCGGCGGGTTTACGGATGTGCCCGGCAACGGATCTGGCTGTTTCACCAATATACGACAACTAAGGTCGGGACGCCTGCCCGGATGCGCAAGAACTGCCAGGCAAAGTTTGTGCGCAGGTATTTACCACAATGGCAAAAAGTTTTCTTGCGGTCAGCAATTTCCACTAAAATGCGTCCCAATTGGAAATTCGGGCAAGACCTGCGTTCCATCAAAACAGACTTTCTTAAAACACTATTTCGGGAGGAACCGCATGAGCGGTGCAGCTATTTCCGCCGACAAGGGGACCATTCCAGAATTCAAACAGTTCATGGGACATCCAGCTCCGCTGTGGATGTTGTTCATGACCGAATTCTGGGAGCGTTTCGCTTTCTACGGCATCCGTTGGGCCCTGGTGCTCTACATCGTCGCCCAGTTCTACGACGGTGCTGCCGTGGGCCAGGCTGACGCCAACCTGACCTACGGTTCCTACCTCGCGCTGGTGTATGCCGGCGCCGTCTTCGGCGGCTTGATCGCCGACCGCGTCATCGGCTACCAGCGCTCGATCCTGATCGGCGCCGTCTTCATGGCGGCCGGCCTGTTCATGATCACGGTCCCGAACCAGGACGTGTTCAAGCTCGGCCTGGCCACCATCATCGTCGGTAACGGCATGTTCAAGCCGAACATCTCGACCATGGTCGGCAAGCTGTACGCGATCAACGACACCCGCCGCGATTCCGGCTTCACCATCTTCTACATGGGCATCAATGCCGGCGCGCTGATCGCTCCGGTCCTGACCCAGATCCTGGCACAGGAATACGGCGACGGCACGACCCCGGCCTACAAGGTGGTGTTCTTCGTCTCGGGCATCGGCATGCTGATCAGCCTGGTGTGGTTCTACATCGGCCGCCGCACCCTGGCCGGCATCGGCGCACCGGAACCGCAGGCGCAAGGCCGCGGCCGCGCGCTCGCCGTCATCGTCGGCAGCGTGATCGTGATTCCAGGCGTGTACTTCCTGCTGAAACTCGGCGCCGGCACCCTGCAGGTCATCCTGACCGTGCTGTTCATCGGCCTGGCACTGATGCTGATGATCGAAGGCTTCCGCAACGGTAAAGTGGCGCGCGACAAGACCATCGCCATGATGATCATCTTCTTCTTCAACATTCTGTTCTGGATGTTCTTCGAGCAGGCGGGCAGCTCCTTCACCTTCCTGGCCGACCAGATCGTCGACCGCGACTTCTCCGGCTGGATCTTCCCGGTCGCCTGGTTCCAGAGCGTGAACTCGGTCGCCATCATCGTCTTCGCGCCGATCATCGCCGCGATCTGGGTGATGCTGGGCCGCCGCAACGCGAACCCGTCGATCCCGCGCAAGTTCGGCCTCGGTCTGATCTTCAACGGCCTGGCCTTCGGCCTGCTGATGTACGCGCTGTCGACCCTGGTCGACGACATGGGCAAGATCCCGTTCTGGACCCTGTTCACCGTCTACTTCATCCAGTCGGTCGGTGAGCTGTGCCTGTCGCCGATCGGCCTGTCGATGGTCACCAAGCTCGCTCCGGTGCGCCTGGTCGGCCTGGGCATGGGCGGCTGGTTCCTGTCGACCGGCATCGGCAACAACCTGTCGGGCATCTTCGCTTCGCACGTCTCGGGCGACACCGGCATGTCGATCGGCTCGGCCCTCTCCGGCTACACCTTCGGCTTCTGGTCGCTGGTGGGCGGCGGCGTGCTGCTGTTCCTGATCGCACCGCTGATCCAGAAACTGATGCACGGCGTGAAGTAATCCGCTGTTTCAGCGTCGATCCAGACGGCAGCTTCGGCTGCCGTTTTTCATATCCGGACGCTGCCCCTGTCGGTTCGGCGGCCGCTCCGGTATCATGCGGGGATGAATCAGAATTCTTCCCAACCGTCTTTCCAGCCATTCGTCATTGGTGTCGCCGGCGGCAGCGGCAGCGGCAAGTCAACCGTATCCCAGCAGGTGCTCGCGTCCTTCGGCGCCGACATGGTCTCGATCGTCATGCAGGACGATTACTACCGCGACCAGTCCGACCTCGCCCCCGACGTGCGCCGCAAGCAGAACTACGACCATCCGCAGGCCTTCGACTGGCCGCTGCTGGTGCAGCACGTCCAGGCCTTGCGCAACGGCGAAACCATCGCCATGCCGGAGTACGATTTCACGATCGACAACCGTTCAAGCAAGACCATTCCCGTCAAGCCGGCCCCGGTGATCGTCATCGAAGGCCTGTTTGCGCTGTACGACGCGGACCTGCGCGACATGATGTCGCTAAAGATCTTCGTCGACACCGCCCCCGACGTGCGCTTCATCCGCCGCATGCAGCGCGACATCGCCGAACGCGGCCGCTCGCTCGAGAGCATCGTCGGCCAGTACATGGACACGGTGCGCCCGATGCACAAGCAATTCATCGAGCCGACCAAGCGCCACGCCGACGTCATTCTGCCGCACGGCGCGAATGGGCCGGCGGTCGACGTAATTACCACCAAGGTGGCGAGCGTCATCGGGCAGCTCAAGCGGCCCTGATCGAAATCCCTTGTTTTTGCTTCGACATCACGGCAGCTTCGGCTGCCATTTTTTATGCTCGGTCATGTCGAAGATGTGACAAAGTGCGCTTATCCTGACTGTTTCGTTTGGTAACCTAATGCACACCTACGTCAACCGCGCGAGACCAGCAAAAATGAAAACGACGACGATCAGCATCCTGCGTGGGAGTGGAGTCGGGGCCGGCGTCGGTACCGCACTCGGAATCGCACTGAACAGCCCGGTGTTGGGGATGGCAGTTGGTGTCGGGGTAGGCGTCGCGCTTGCCTGGGGCGGAGTAAGGCGTACGCGAAAAGCGTAGCAGAACGGTTTAGCCAGTCCGCTCCATCGTTTGCTTCCGCTGGCTGGAAGCAAACGCTACCGAACGACAGCGAGCGGCCAGAACCGGATGTTCAGCGAATAGCCTCGATGGAGCGTCATGCCAAAACACGTCAACCTATTCCTCGTCGCCGGCGCGCTGCTCAGCGCGAGCGCGGCGATTCTTCACCTCTTGATGATCGCTGGCGGGCCGGATTGGTACCGCTTCTTCGGCGCCGGCGAGCGCTTTGCGTCGGCGGCGGCGCGGGGACGTTACTACCCCGCCCTGGTCACGGCCTGTATCGCAGCCGTACTGGGCGTGTGGTCGGTGTACGCATTGGCAGGAGCGGGCGCGATCCACGGATTGCCGCTCCTCCGGCCTGTGCTGCTCGGCGTCACGGCCATTTACCTGGTGCGCGGGATTGCGTTCGCGCCCGCAGTGCTCGCCGGGGGTGGCCGGATGACGCCGTTCGTGCTCTGGAGTTCCGCCATTTGCCTCGGACTCGGCGTGATCCACCTGGTGGGATTGGTCCAGCGTTGGCCGGCACTGCGGCCGGCCTGATCGCGTTACTGCTCCAGGGCGCGCGGCAGGTGGACATTGTTTTCGGTACGCGTGTGCCGCGTGCACGCGTGGACTCGGGAGTCCACCCTACGAGGCCAAGCGCTGAACGCGCGGGCAGCGGGTCGCCCCGGTGCCCGGAAGAACCGCCCTATTTCGGCGCGGCCGCCTTCTCGCGCGCGACCCAGTACAGCAGCAGGACGATCGCCGCATACGGAATCAGGGACAGCAGGTCCGCATTCGGCCCCGACACGAAGGGATTCGAGCCGGCCGCCCATTTCGCCATCATGCTGTCGAAATTGGTCATCACGCCGGCCGTGATGGCGATCACGATGCCGGCCAGCGCGCCGCCGGCGATGTAGCCGGAAGCGAGCAGCGTGCCCGAGCTGCGGTCGCCGGCGGCGGTGCGCTCCTCGGCGTCGAGCTTGGCGTACTGCGGCAGCTTGTTGTTGCGGCGGTCGGCCAGCCAGCGCACGGCGCCGCCGACGGCGATCGGCAGGGTCGACACCAGCGGCAGGTAGACCCCGACCGAGAACGCCAGCGCCTGGATGCCGGCCATTTCCAGCACCACCGAGATCATCACGCCGAACAGCACCAGGGTCCAGGGCAGCTCGCGGTCGAGGATGCCCTTGATGATGTAGGACATCAGCACGGCCTTGGGCGCATCGTATTTCTTGACCTCGGTGCCGTCCGGGCGCTTGTCGTAGTGGCCGTTGATGCCGGGGTCGACCAGGTAGGCCAGGCGGCCGTCCTCGCTCACCAGGTACTTGCCGGCCGGGCCGCCGACGGCGTCCGGCTTGCGCCACACTTTATAGGTGTTCGCATCAAGCTCGGCCTGCGGACCCTGGAGCTTAGCCGTTTCCGTCAGCTTCGAGGCGTCCACCACCACGCCGGGCGCGACCTGGGCGGCCGGCACGTACACGGTGCCGGCGTCGTTCAGCTTCAACAGGATCGGCCCCAGGATCAGGGCCGAGGCAAAGGCCCCGCACAGGATCGCGTACTGCTGCAGGCGCGGGGTCGAGCCGACCAGGAAGCCGGTTTTCAGGTCTTGCGAGGTGGTGCCGGCGTTGCTGGCGGCGATGCAGACGATGGCGCCGACCGACAAGGCGGTGACGTAATACTGGCCGCCGGTCCAGCCCATCACGAGGAAGATCAGGCAGGTAAACAAGAGCGTGGCCACGGCCATGCCGGAGATCGGGTTCGAGGACGAGCCGACTTCGCCGGTCAGGCGCGAGGACACGGTGGCGAACAGGAAGCCGAACACGAGGATCAACAAGGCGCCCAGCAGGTTCATGTGCAGCGGCGTGGCGAAGGTGATGATGGCGATGATCGCCAGGCAGCCGATCGCCACCCACTTGAAGGGGATGTCCTGGTCGGTGCGCAGGCTGGTCCCGGCGGCGGCCTTGCCCTTGTCCTTGCCCATGCCGGCCAGGCCGCCCTTCAGGCCATTCCAGATCGAGGGCAGCGAGCGCACCAGCGAAATCAGGCCGCCGGCCGCGACCGCGCCGGCGCCGATGTAGAGCACATAGGCGTCGCGGATGTCGTCCGGCGACATGTCCTTGATGAGCATGGTCCCGGGCGACAGCGGCACGGTGAGCAGCTCGCCGAAGAACTTGATCATCGGGATCAGCAGCAGATAGGACAGCACGCCGCCGGCCGCCATCGTGAAGGCGATGCGCGGACCGATGATGTAGCCGACGCCGACCAGTTCCGGCGACACTTCGGCCCCGGCCGAACCGGCCTTCAGGGGCGCGCCGAACTCGAAGTTGGCGACGTCCTTCCAGCCCTTGAGCGACACATTGAAGACCTTGTACAGCAGGCCGACGCCGAAGCCGGCGAAGATGATGGCGGCGCGGCGCTTGGCATCAAGCGCGGCGCTGGAGCCGGCCTCGCGCACTTCGCCGGCGGCGGCGCGCGAGGTCTCGGTGGCGGCGGCCTTGAGCACTTCGGCGCAGGCCGTGCCTTCCGGGTATTTCAGTTCGCGGTGCTGCTCGACGATCATGGTGCGGCGCATCGGGATCATCATCAGGATGCCGAGCAGGCCGCCCAGGATGCCGACCAGCATGACGCGCGAGATTTCCAGGTCGAAGCCGAGGATCATGATCGCCGGCATGGTCACGCCCAGGCCGAAGGCGAGCGACTCGCCGGCCGAGCCCGCGGTCTGGGTGATGCTGTTTTCCAGGATGGTCGATTCGCGCCCGCCCATCTTCTTGAACATGCCGAACAGGGTGATCGCGATCACGGCCACCGGGATCGAGGCGCTGACCGTCAGGCCGACTTTTAATACCAGGTACAGCGAGGAGGCGCCGAACACCATGCCGAGCACGACACCCATCACCAGGGCGCGGATAGTGAACTCGGGCAATTGCGCATCCGCCGGGATGTAGGGCTTGACGCTGGCGGGATTCGGATCGTAAGGCATCGGCTGGTGTCCTTGTGTGTCTTGTAATGGCGGCTTAGTGCGTGCTTAACTGCGCCGAGGCGAGACTATGGCACAGGCTTGACAGGAAGAAAAGCGGATTATAATGCCCCGCCCGGCTCGCCTTTTTGCGCGGGCCCCAGCAGGAGAACACTGTCTTGACCAAGCCCTTCCAGCCCGGAGCGTCCATGCCGCGCGCCCTCCCCAGCCGTGCGCGACCGCAGGGCGGTTTCATCTTCTTCATCCTCGCCGCCATCGTGCTCGCCATTGCCGGCGTCGCCGTCTGGTTCATGTTCGCGATCGTGCCGAACGTGCCCTCGATCGGCGCCGTCACCGACTACAAGCCGAAGATCCCGCTGCGCGTCTACACGGCCGACAATGTCCTGATCGGCGAATTCGGCGAGGAGCACCGCGACTTCGTGCCGATCGCGCAGATCCCGCCGATGATGAAGAACGCCGTCCTGGCGATCGAGGACGCCCGCTTCTACGAGCACAAGGGCATCGACTGGATGGGCGCGGCGCGCGCCGTGGTCTCGAACGTGCGCGGCGGCTTCGGCGCGGGCGGCGCCTCGACCATCACCATGCAGGTGGCGCGCAACTTCTTCCTGTCGCGCGAAAAGGTCTTGTCGAGGAAACTCAACGAAGTGCTGCTGGCCTGGAAGATCGAGGATGCGCTGACCAAGGACCAGATCCTCGAGCTGTACATGAACCAGATCTACCTCGGCCAGCGCTCCTACGGCTTTTCGAGCGCGGCGCGCAGCTATTTCGGCAAGAAGCTCGACCAGCTGACGATCGCCGAGACGGCGATGCTGGCCGGCCTGCCGCAGAACCCCTCGCGCAGCAACCCGGCGGTCAACATGAAGCGCGCCAAGGCGCGCCAGGAGCAGGTGCTGCGCCGCCTGCGCGAACTCGGCCACATCGACCAGGCGCAGTACGCGCAGGCCGTCGCCGAGACCATGCGCGTGCACGCCAAGCCTAAGGAATTCGGTACCCACGCCCAGTACGTGGCCGAACTGGCGCGCCAGGCGGTGTTCGCCCAGTACGCCGAAGAATCCTATACGCGCGGGATCAAGGTCACCACCACCATCATCTCGCGCGACCAGGAGACGGCCTACGATTCGGTGCGCCGCAACGTGCTGGCCTATGACGCCCGCCACGGCTACCGCGGCCCGGAAGCGCGCATCGAGCTCCCGCCCGGCGAGCCGGAACGCGAGGAAGCCATCGTCGAGGCCTTGCAGAAGCGCCCGTCGAGCGACGGCCTGGTCCCGGCGCTGGTGCTGGAAAGCTCGGCCACCCGGGTCAAGGTGACGACCCTGGACGAGGACGAGATCACGATCAGCGGCGCCGGCCTGAAGTTTGCCGCGGCCGGCCTCTCGGGCAAGGGCAAGGCGGCGCAGCGCATCGCGCCGGGCGCGGTCATTCGCATCACGCGCTCCGGGAAAGGCGCCGGCAAGGACGGCGCCAGGGCCGAATGGGCCATCACCCAGGTGCCGCAGGTGGCGGCCGCCTTCGTCGCGCTCGACGCCGACACCGGTGCCTACCAGGCGCTGGTCGGCGGCTTCGACTACAACCTCCAGAAGTTCAACCACGTCACCCAGGCCTGGCGCCAGCCCGGTTCGGCCATCAAGCCCTTCGTGTACTCGGCGGCGCTGGCCAAGGGCTATTCTCCGGGCGCCCTGATCCTCGACGGGCCGCTCGACATGCCGGGCGAGAACGCCGGCGCGACCTGGTCGCCGCAGAACGACGACGGCCAATACATGGGACCGATCACGATCCGCCAGGCCCTGACCCGGTCCAGGAACGTGGCCAGCGTGCGCCTGCTGCGCGCGGTCGAAGTGCCGTATGCCCACGATCACCTGGGCAGGTTCGGTTTCGACATGGCGCGCCATCCGAAGAACTACACCATGGCGCTCGGCACCGGCGCCGTCACGCCGGAACAGATGGCGAGCGCCTACGCGGTGTTCGCCAACGGCGGCTACGCCGTGAAACCCTACCTGATCGCGAAGATCGAGGATGGCGACGGCACCGTCCTGTTCCGCGCCGAGCCGCCTGCCCCGCGCCAGGACAGCGCGCGCGTGCTCGATGCCCGCAACGCCTGGCTGACCGACAGCATGCTGCGCGACGTCGCCCACCTCGGCACCGGCGCGGCCGCCGGCAAGCGCCTCGGGCGGGCCGACGTCGCCGGCAAGACCGGCACCACCAGCGACGCCGTCGACGGCTGGTTCGCCGGCTATGGCGCGAACGTGGTGGCGGTGGCCTGGATGGGCTACGACGAGCCGCGCTCGCTCGGCGGACGCGAGTTCGGTTCCACCCTGGCCCTGCCGATCTGGCTCGACTACATGGACGTGGCGCTGGCCAAGCGCCCCGAGACCGAGCGCCCCGCACCGGAAGGCCTGCTGCAGGAGAACGGCGACTGGGTCTACGCCGAGTTCGCCGGGATGCCGGAGCTGCGCGCGATCGACATCGACCCCGAACTGCTGCCGACGGAGCCGGAACCCGACGATGCGGAGCCGGAACCGGAAGAAGAGGAACATCCGCGCACCGACAGCATCTTCACGCCCGCGCCAGCGCGCCCCGACCCGGTCTGGATCTCGCGCTGAGCCGGCGCCGTGCGATCGTCAGGCCGCGGCGCCGGCCTGCCAGGCCGCCAGCTGGTCCGCGAACGCGCGCCCGTACGCAGGGCGCGCCTCGCCGCGGGCGACATAGGCGGCCAGGTTCGGGTAGCCGTCCAGCAGGCCGGACGGCTTGAGCCTGAGCAGCACCGACACCATCATCAGGTCGCCCGCGCTGAACGCCCCGTCGAGCCAGTCGGCCTCGCCCAGGCGGCGCGACAGCTGCGCGAGCCGGGCGCGCACGCGCTCCTCGACCAGCGGCAGGCGCGCCTGGTACCAGGGCTCGCCGCGCTCGAGGATGCGGGCGTTGGCCAGCTCGAGGATAGGCGGCTCCACCGTATTGACCGCCGCAAACATCCAGCCGACCGCACGTGCCCGCGCGTTTGCATCAAGCGGCAGCAAGCCGGGGTGGCGCCCGGCGATATGCAGCACGATCGCCCCCGACTCGAACAGGGCCAGCCCGTCCTCCTCGTAGGTCGGAATCTGGCCGAAGGGATGCAGCGCCAGGTGCGCGGGTTCCTTCATGGCGGCGAACGACAGCGGGCGCACCGTATAGGCCTGGCCCGTTTCTTCCAGCGCCCAGCGCACGCGGGTGTCGCGCGCCAGTCCCTTGCCGCCGTCGGGCGAGTGTGCAAAAGCGGTAATCGTGATGCTCATCGTGACTCCTTTTCGTGGCTGCGCCGAACCGGCCTGCCCGGTGTGCGGCGCGGGTGAATGCGCTGCGCTAGTCCCAGGCATCGATGATCCAGTCGGCCGGCTTGCCGTTCGGCTGGCGCGGCAGCGCCGGGCCGAAGGACCAGGCGGCCGGGCGCTCGGCGCTCCCCAGGCGCTCGGCGATCCAGGCGGCGAGCGCCTGGCGCAGGGCCGCCGGGTCGCTTCCTGCCTCGGCCGGCACCACGAAGGCCTTCAGCCGGGCGCCCTCGTCCGGCCGCATCGGGCGCACCGCGCATGCGGCGACCGCCGGGTGCATGTGCACCACTTCGGCGACGTAGGCCGGGAACACATTCGTGCCGCCGACCTGCACCGCGTTGTCGATGCGCCCATCGGGGACGAAGCGGTCCGGCCCGCTCCACGCCAGCCGGTCCTGTGGGCAGTGGCGCTCCGGTCCTGCCGCGCCGTCGCGCCCGATGATGCCGTCGGCTTCGGTACGGCGCCAATACGGCAGCAAACGATACGGCTGGTCCGGCGCATCGCGCCAGCCGACGCCGGCCGTCTCCGAGCTGCCGTAAACCTGCAGCAGGCGCAGGCCCTGGGCTTGCAGCGCCCGGGCGACGGCGGGCGGGCACGGCGCGGTCGACGTCACGCCGGTCACGTCCGCCGCGAAGCCGGCCTCCAGCGCCGCCACCTGGGCCCAGAAGTCCGGATGGCCCACCACCAGGTCCCCCGGCGCCAGCCGTGCCGCCAGGCTTGCCGGCGACTGGCCGCGCACATCGACGACCGGCACCGGCGCGGCGCCGGCCTGGGGCAGCAGCACGGTGAACAGGAAACCGTAGATATGGTGCGCCGGCACCGCGCTCAGGATGCGGCGCCTGCCCGGCAACAGGCGCGCCAGCTCGTCGACCTCGCGCCACAGGTTCGCCAGCGAATGATGGCAGCGCTTGGGCGAGCCCGAGCTGCCCGAGGTGCGAAACACCAGATCGGCGTCATGGCGCGCCAGGCTGGCGCGGGCTGCCTCGACCCAGCCGGCGAACAGGGTCCGGGCCAGCAGCGCATCGTCCATCCCGGCGCGGCCGAAACCGAGTAGGTCGCCCAGCGCCGTGCCGGCACCCATCAGGTCGAGCGAATCGGCGCCGAGGTCGGCCACCAGGTCGAGCCCGGCGGGCCACGGGGGCGGCAGCGGCAGCGCGCGTCCGGGGCGCGCCTGCGCCAGCTCGAAGGCGACCAGGTCGCCCACCACGCGCTCCAGCGCGCGGTCGTCGCGCCACCATTGGACATGTCCCGCAGCTGCCATCGTTTCCATTTGAGCAAATAAATGTGGCCGATGGTGACAGCGGCGAGACGTTCCTGTCAACCGCGGGCTAAAATCGCCGATTCCGTCCCGCGCGCGATTGACACCTGTGCGGGGCCATGCCAACATTTACTTTCCGCAAATCAATTATTTTCGGTTTGCTCACGCCGAGGCCTCCCATGACCAGTATTTCACCCATCTTCGACGCGCGCGGCCTGGCCGACCTGCTCGACGCCTGCAGCCAGGACCAGCTCGACACGCTCGGCTTCGGCGTGATCGGCTTCGATGCCGACACCGTCGTGCGCCGCTATAACACCGTCGAGTCGCAGGCGGCCGGCCTGTCGCCGCAACGCGTGATCGGCGAGCCGCTGTTCACGAATGTCGCGCCCTGCCTGAACAATTTCATGGTCGCCCAGCGTTTCGAGGACGCCGCCGCCGACGCGAGCGAGCTCGACGACACGATCGACTACGTGCTGACCCTGCGCATGCGTCCGATCAAGGTCAAGCTGCGCCTGCTGGCCAGCGCCGGCGGTACCATGCGCTACGTCCTGGTGCAGCGCCGATGAACGCCGTCGACGGCGCATCCGCGCTGCGGATCGACCACCAGGCGCTGCTGGCCGAACACACTGCGCTGCGCGCGGAGCACGAAGCGCTGATGCAATTCCTCTACCTGTCCCCGGTCGGGCTGGTGCAGTCCGGGATGGACGGCGAGATCCTGATGATCAACCCGATCTCGGCCCAGCTCCTCATGCCGCTCTCGCCCGATGGCAACCTGACCAACCTGTTTACGGCCCTGGAAGAGGTGGCGCCCGACCTGCGCCTGCAGTGCGCGCAATACGGCGCCAGCCACGGCATGGTGTTCGAGGGCCTGCACATCCACCTGCGCGCCGGCAGCCAGGTGCGCGGCATGCCCCAGATCCTGTCCTTCACCCTGCTCAAGCTCGACCAGACCCGGCTGATGGCGGTGATCCAGGACGTGACGGCCGAGGTGCGGCGCGAGCGCCAGCTGCGCCAGAGCGACGCCTGGCTGAACGCGATCCTGACCCGCATCAGCGACTATGCGCTGGCCGCGCTCGACCGCCAGGGCCGGCTGTGCGACTGGAACGACAGCATCGCGCGCGTGACCGGGCACGGCGAGCACGTGATCGGCGCGCCCTACTCGGTCTTCTATCCGGACGACGCGATGACCGGCGAGCACCTGTTCGACCGCCTGCGCGAGGCCGACCACAACGGCTGGAGCATGGACGAGGGCCTGCGCCTGCGCGCCGACGGCAGCCAGTTCTGGGGCAGCGCCCTGATCGCGCCCCTGCCCGACCGCGAGGCCTTCGCGCTCGCCGGTTCCGCCGACGAGGCGCAGGCGCCGGCCTACTGCCTGATCCTGCGCGACATCAGCGACAAGCGCGCCGCCAGCGAAAAACGGCGCCAGGCGGCCTATTGCGACTACCTGACGGGCCTGGCCAACCGGCGCGCCTTCTTCGAGGCGGCCGAACTGGAATTCGAGCGCGCCGGTCACACCCCGCGCCCGCTGGCGCTGGTGCTGTTCGACGCCGACCATTTCAAGCGCATCAACGACGGCTACGGCCACCCGGCGGGCGACCGCGTGCTGTGCGACCTGGCCGCCAGCCTGGGCGACACCTTTCGCGCGGTCGACACCGTCGCGCGCATCGGCGGCGAGGAGTTCGCCGTGCTGCTGCCCTCGACCGGCCTGGCCGAGGCGCTCGCGATCGCCGAGCGCCTGCGCGCCAGGGTCGCGGCGCGGCCGGTGGCCGCGGACGGCGCCGAGATCGCCTACACCGTCAGCGCCGGCGTGGCCGTGCTCGAGGCCGGGGCCGATGCGCAAGCGGCCGGCATCGACCTCCTCCTCAAGCGCGCCGACGAGGCGCTGTACCTTGCCAAGACCAGTGGGCGCAACCGCGTCACCGCCTGGTCCCCCGACTTGTCCAGCCATGAAAACACTCCACAGCGAAGCCGACATCCAGGTTGAGCAGATCGACGCCTACGAGGCGCTGATCCAGTTCCTGTACCGCGCCCCGATCGGGCTGGTGCAGACCGACCTCGCGGGCACCGTCGACATGCTCAACCCGATGGCCTCGAACCTGCTGATGCCGCTCGCGCGCGACGGCGGCCTGGACAACCTGTTCGCCGTGCTCGAGCCGGTCGCGCCCCAGGTGCGGCAGCTGGCCGAGGCCTTCGGCGAACCCTCGGGCGTGGTCTGCGACGCCCTGCGCGTGCCGCTCGATGCGGCCAGGGCGGCCGGCGCCCCGCAGGTGTTGTCGATCAGCCTGATGAAACTCGACCCCGAGCGCCTGATGGCGGCGATTTCCGACGCCACGCTGGAGATGCAGCGCGAGCAGGAAACCCTGCGCCGCCGCCTGCGCAGCGCTGCCCGCACGGACGCCCTGACGCGGCTGCCGAACCGCGCCGCCGCGCGCGACCAGGTGCAGGACCTGCTCGACCATGGGAAGCCGCAGGACGGGCCTGCCGACTCGTTCGCCCTGCTGTTCCTGAACTGCGACCGCTTCCGCCAGATCAACGACACGCTCGGCCAGGCGCTCGGCGACCGGCTGCTGAACGCGATCGGCGACCGCCTGTTGACGGCGCTGGCCGACCGCATGCGCGCCGGCGGGCTGCCGGCCAATGGCCTGGTCGACCCGTCGGCCGGCGGCGCCGGCCTCGTGGCCCGGGTCGGCGGCGACGAATTCGTGGTGCTGCTGTCGCACCTGCGCCATCCGGACGAAGCCGAGCGGCTCGCCCTGCGCCTGCTCGACGCCCTCGCGCGGCCGCACGAACTGGACGGCCAGGAGGTGCCCTGCCGCGCCAGCATCGGCGTGCTGTGGGGCGCTGCCGCCGAAGGCGATGCCGACGCGGCGCTGCGCGACGCCAGCATCGCCATGATCGAAGCCAAGCGTGCCGGCGGCGCGCGCCATGTCGTGTTCGAGCGCGCCATGCGCGAGCGCGCCGCGCGCCGCGCCGACATCGAAGCCCAGCTGCGCCTGGCGCTGGCCGAGGAACAGCTGTTTGTCGTCTACCAGCCGGTGGTGGGGCTGTGCGCGGACGGCGGGGTCGACCACGCGGCCGGGGTCGAGGCGCTGGTGCGCTGGCAGCATCCGCAGCGCGGCCTGGTGCCGCCCTTCGACTTCATCGGCGTGGCCGAGGAATGCGGCCTGATCGACCAGATCGGCGACTTCGTGCTCGAGCGCGCCTGCGCCGACTTCATGCGCTGGCAGGACCAGCTGGGCGCCGATGCGCCGCGCCTGATGGCGGTCAACCTGTCGCGCGCCCAGCTGGCCCAGCCCGACTGGACCGCGAAGGTGGCGGCGACGCTGGCGCGCACCGGCATGCCGGCCGCCTGCCTGCAACTGGAGGTGACCGAGAGCCTGGCGGCCCAGGACGAGCAGACCCAGCTGCGCCTGCATGAGCTGAAGGCGCTCGGCATCCAGCTTGCGCTCGACGATTTCGGGACCGGCTACTCGTCCCTGTCGAGCCTGCACCTGTTGCCGGTCGACACCGTCAAGATCGACCGTTCCTTCGTGAGCCGCGCCGACACCAGCCAGCACCACCGGGTGCTGATCGAGGCGACCGTCAAGGTCGCGATGAGCCTGGGCATGAACACGGTCGCCGAAGGCATCGAAACCGCCGCCCAGCTCGACGCCGTGCGCGCCCAGCAATGCGCCAAGGGCCAGGGCTACCTGTTCAGCCGGCCGCTGGTGGCGGACCTGCTGGTCGAGTGGATCCGGGAGCAACGGGGCGCCTGACGCCGCTGCCTGTCCGGGCTATCCTACACAGGCACCGGGCCCGATCCTATGGCGCGCCCGCGCGCGCCGCCGCATCATGAAAACCTGTCATCACCCTGAGAGGATAACCATGAAGCAATTCACGACAGCCGTCCTGCTGGCCGCTTGCGGCGCCCTGGCCGCCTGCAATACCACCCCGAAAGGCGATGCGATGGACACCAGCGTGTCGGGCAGCGCAAGCGGCTCGATGACGAGCGGCAGCACCGGCGCCGCGGGCGCCAACCCGACCTCCGGCACCACGGGCGGCACCGATGCCAAGGCCGGCAGCGTCGAAGGCGCCAACGCGGCGACGAGCGGCGAACGCCGCTGAGTTCTACCCACCGCAGATATAAACTGTCCGGTTTCTCCTACACAAACGCCCTCTTCCTTCCTATAGTGAACGGAACAGAGCGCTCCCATGATGAAGACCTCAATCAACCTAGGAGGGAAAACAAGATGAAACGCACCACTCTGAGCGTCATGCTGGCTGCCTTGATGGGCCTGGGCCTGGCCGCCTGCAAGTCCACGACGAACGATATGGACAGCAGCTCGGGTTCGATGGGCACCGGCACCTCGGGTTCGATGGGCACGGGTACCTCGTCGGGTACCACCGGTACCAGCGGCAGCTGGGGCACGGGCACCGGCACCTCCGGCAGCGGCACGACCGGTACTACCGGCACCACCGGCACCACCGGCACGACGGGCACCATGGATGGCACCACCGGCACCACCGGCACCGCCACCCCGCCGGCCACCACCACTCCGCCTAGCACGACCGGCACCGGCCGCTAAGCCTTGCGTCAAGCGCGGCATGCCATCCGGGCGTGCCGCCGGGCCGGGCCTGCGGGCCCCGCTCCTGCTTTCTCCATCAACCGTCTTCCTGTCCTGCCGGGCGCCCTGCCCAGGCAAGCCAACACGGTGCCGCCTGGTGTCGCAAATCCGCCCCATCCGGACCGGCAGCGCTGGCGCCCGCTTTGTGTCGTCGCGTATCATGTTGCCTCACATCAACGACGCATCCCTCCATGAGCACCACTTCGCAGCAAGTCCCCCCCGATTTCGACGCCGTCGCCGCCGCAGCCGCTTCCCTGCAGGCCGAGGGCAAGCCCGTGGCCATCGACACCCTGAGCACGGTGCTTGGTAACGCTTCGGCGAACGCCATCGCCCGTCACCTGGCAAGCTGGCGCCTCGAACACGGCGCGCCGCCGGCGCCGCCTGCGCCGGAAATTCCGGCCGCCATCCTGGCTGACCTGAACAGTTGGGCCCAGCGCTACGCGGAGGAAGCCGGCGCCGGGACGCGCGCCGCGCTGGCCCAGGCCGAGCGCGACATGGCCCTGCTTGCCGCCGGAGGCGAAGAGCTGGAAGCCGAGCGCGACGGCCTGCGCGACGAGGTCGAGGACGCCGCCAGCGCGCGCGACGCCGCGCTGGCCGCCGCCGCCGAACGCGACGAGGAGATCGAACGCCTGAACGCCGAGCTGCGCAACGCGCGCCAGATCGCGATGGATGCGCTGGTCGGCAAGGCCAAGGACCAGCTCGCCATTGACGGCAAGGATGCGCAACTGGCCGACCTGCGCTCCCAGCTCGAGAAGAATGTGGCGGCCTCGGCCGCGCAATCGGATGCGCGCCTGGCCGCCGAGATGGAACTGGTCGGGGCCGTGACCGCGCGCGACAGCATCGCCGCCGAGATGGAAGCGCTGCGCAGCCAGCTGGCGGCCAGCCTGTCCGAACGCACCCGGCTGCGCGCCGAAGTCGAAACGCTGCGCGGCCGCGCCAAATAGCCTGCGCCGAGGCTGGCACGCTACACTCCGACCACGGCCGGGTTGACGCAGGCGGGGCCCGCTGCGAAATCCCGCGCGGCCGGGCTGGCGCCGCCCTAAGCTTGGAACACATCCATGGCTGACGGAGCAAACATGCGGACACTGGCGGGACTGCTGATCTTGCTTGCCACGGGCACGGCCTGCGCCCAGTCGCCCCCACACGCCGAGGCGGTCGCCTTCTGGACCTCCGGTTACGCCGGGGCGGACATCGCCGGCGGCGACAACCATTGCCCGGCGCCCGCCCTTCCCGCCATTTCGACCGCGTACCCGCCGCCGCGCGGCGTGCGCAAGGCCATCCTCGACTGGGAAACATGCCACGCCGGCTACCTGGCCGGCCTGCGCGCGACGCCGGCCGCGTCACGCATTCCCGCCGCCGTGCTGGCCGCGATGACGCCGCACCAGCGCGCCCGCGCACTCGCCCATGTGGGCGCCGTCCAGGCCAGGGTCATGGCGGCGGCGCAGGCGGACGGGGCGGCGCTGGCGGCGCGCCATGCGAGCTGGCTGGGCGCCCGCGTCGAACGCCTCGGCCCTGCGCGCCCCATTCCCAAGTAAGCACCTAGAGCGTGACCGAGGGCGTGCGCTTCAGGCAGCGCAGCGTAAACGTCGAGCGCGTGTGGGTGACGCCCGGCAGCTTGTAGAGCTTCTGGCGCAGGAAGCGCTCATAGCCTTCGGTGCCGGAGACCGCCACCTTGATCAGGTAATCGTATTCCCCCGACAGCAGGTAGGCTTCCATCACCTCCGGCAGTTCGGCCAGCGCGTCGGAAAAGCGCTGGAAGATCTCGTCGTCGTGGCGGTCGACCGTGACTTCGATGATCACGGTGTCGGGCAAACCCAGCGTGCGCTGGTCGAGCACGGCGGCGTAGCCGCTGATGTGACCCGACTCTTCCAGTGCGCGCACGCGGTGCCAGCAGGGCGTGGGCGACAGGCTGACGGTGTCCGCCAGTTTCTGGTTGCTGATGCGGCCGTCCTGGCTGAGCGTACGCAGGATCTTGCGGTCGATCTCGTCGAGTACACCGTCTTTCATTCTTGACATTCCTTTCGCATCGCGCCACCCCGCTAGATAATCCTTACCTATTTTAGCCGAAGCATAGGAGATTCTTTACAGATCGTGGCAAAACGCCCCGGGGAACGAAAGAACATTCTTTGTGCGCTGCAGTAAAATATTGCTTTGTCATTAGCAGCGAACCGATCATCGCCCCGCAACGGGGACCACGGCGGTTTGTGCGCTTGCAGCATTCGTTTCGGAGTCATTTTGTCAGAAGCAGTTTCACGGGCGGGATTAGGCTACGGGGATGACCTGTCCGCCGAGTTGCCGCTCATGCTGGTCACCCCCGCCATGTTCGCCGCCAACCTGCTCGTCGCACGCTGGGCCGAGAGTGCGGCCATCCCGCCGCTGTTCCTCGCCTTCGGGCGCTGGGCGCTCGCGTTCGCGATCCTGCTGCCCGCGGTCGGCCCGCGCCTGTGGGCGCTGCGCCATGTGCTGCGCGCCAACTGGCCGCGCCTGATGCTGCTGGCGGGGCTGGGCATGGGCCTGGCGGTCGGCCCCCAATACATCGGCGCGCGCCATACCAGCGCGGCCAACATCGCCATCATCTTTGCCGCCTGCCCGGCCCTGGTGACGCTGCTGGAAACCGTGGTCTGGAAAGCGCCGCTGTCGCGCAAGCAGGCCGGCGGCATGCTGCTGGCCATCCTCGGCATCCTGATCGTGCTCGCCCGCGGCGACGTCGCGGCGCTGGGCGGCCTGGCCTTCGGGACCGGCGACCTGTGGGTGGTGCTGGCCGCCTGCGGCTGGGTGTTCTACACGGTGCTCGGCCGGCGCATGCCGCTGCCGCCGATGCCGGCCACGGTGAAACTGGCGGCGCTGATCGGCGGCGGCGCCCTGGTGCTGGCGCCCTTCGCCGCGCTCGAGGCGGTGGGCGGCGCCCGGCCCGACCTGCTCGATGCGCGCCTGTATCTGGCGCTCGCCTTCCTGGCCGTGGTGCCGAGCCTGGGCGCCTACTTCTGCTTCGACCGCCTGGTGGCCGTCGCCGGCCCGGCGCGCGCCAGCATGTCGGTCTACCTGATTCCGCTGTTTGCGACGCTGGCGGCCTGGCCGCTGCTGGGCGAGGCGCCGCACCTCTACCATGTCGCCGGCTTCGGCGTGATCCTGGCCGGCGTCGCCTTGTCGAGCATGCGTCGGCGCTAGGCGCCGGCAGGCGAGGTGCGCCCGGTGCAGCACGCCGGCGTGACGCGGTCGGTTCGTCTATAATCAACAACCCATCGGCCCGACTGCACACTGCCCGCCTGCATGCCTTTCGACCTCAACAAGCACCTCCCCAAGCCCGGTAACCGTTTCGTCCTGCCTGCCCTGTCCGGCTCGTCCGACGCCTATGCCTTGTCGGTCGCCGGCCTCGCCTTCAAGCAGCACAAGCAGATGCTCACCGTCATCGTGGCCAACGCCAGCGACGGCCAGCGCCTGCTCGACGAAATCGCCTGGTTCGCCGACGGCAAGCTGGCCTGCCACCTGCTGCCGGACTGGGAAACCCTGCCCTACGACGCCTTTTCGCCGCACCAGGACCTGGTCTCCGAGCGTCTGGCGACCCTGCACGAAATCCAGAACGGCCAGTGCGACGTGCTCGTCGTGCCGGCCACCACGGCCCTGGTGCGCCTGGCCCCGCCTTCCTTCCTGGCCGCCTACACCTTCTTCTTCCGCCAGGGCGAAAGCCTCGACGAAGCCAGGCTCAAGGCGCAGCTGACGCTGGCCGGCTACAGCCACGTGTCGCAGGTGATGTCGCCGGGCGAATACTCGGTGCGCGGCGGCCTGATCGACCTGTTCCCGATGGGCTCCGTCCTGCCCTACCGGCTCGACCTGTTCGGCGACGAGATCGAAACCATCCGCACCTTCGATGCCGACACCCAGCGCTCGCTCTACCCGGTCAAGGAAGTGCGCCTGCTGCCGGGCCGCGAATTTCCGATGGACGAAGCGGCGCGCACGCGTTTTCGCAGCCGCTGGCGCGAGCGTTTCGAGGGCGATCCCTCGCGCTCGCCGGTCTACAAGGACATCGGCAGCGGCATCGCCTCGGCCGGCATCGAATACTACCTGCCGCTCTTCTTCGAAGAGACGGCCACCCTGTTCGACTACCTGCCCGCGGACGGCCCGCTGGCCCTGGTGGGCGACATCGACGCCGCCATTGCGCGCTTCTGGACGGATACCGAATCGCGTTACCGCTTCCTGAAAAGCGACCGCGAACGCCCCTTGCTCGAGCCGCGCGAGCTGTTCCTCTCGAGCGAGCAGTTCTTCACCTGCGCCAAGCCGCACGGGCGCTGGAACATCGCGCGCGACGCGCAGGCGCCGGCCTCGGAGCTCTCGAGCCCGATCCCCGACATTGCCGTGAACCGCCGCCTGGAAGACCCGCTGGCGAACCTGCGCGCCTACCTGGCGCGTACCGGCTGCCGGGTGATGATCTGCGCCGAGTCGAACGGGCGCCGCGAAACCCTGCAGCAGTATTTCAACGAATACAAGCTGGAACTGGCTCCGGTCGAGGGCTTCGAGGGCATGCTGGCCAGCGACGCCAGGGTGGCGCTCGGGGTGGCCCCGCTGCAGGCCGGGTTCGAGCTGATGGAAGCGTCCAGCGGCTGCATCGCCTTCATCACCGAGACCGAGCTGTATGCCGGCTCCGGGCGCCGCGCCGGCAAGAAGAAGCAGGAAGCGACCAGCCAGGTCGAATCGATGGTGCGCGACCTGTCCGAACTCAAGATCGGCGACCCGGTGGTGCACATCAACCACGGCATCGGCCGCTACATGGGCCTGGCCAGCATGGACCTGGGCGAAGGCGAGACCGAATTCCTGCACCTGGAATACGCGAAGGACACCAAGCTGTATGTGCCGGTGTCGCAGCTGCACGTAATCTCGCGCTATTCCGGCACCTCGCCAGAGGACGCGCCCCTGCACTCGCTCGGTTCCGGCCAGTGGGACAAGGCCAAGAGAAAGGCCGCCGAGCAGGTGCGCGACACCGCCGCCGAGCTGTTGAATCTGTACGCGCGGCGCGCCGCGCGCACCGGACACTCCTTCGAGTACTCGCACATCGACTACGAGAACTTCGCCCAGAGTTTCGGCTTCGACGAGACGCCGGACCAGGCCGAGGCAATCGCCAACGTGATCAAGGACATGACCTCGGGCCGGCCGATGGATCGCCTGGTGTGCGGCGACGTTGGCTTCGGCAAGACCGAAGTGGCCCTGCGCGCCGCCTTCATTGCCGTCATGGGCGGCAAGCAGGTGGCGATCCTGGCGCCGACGACCCTGCTGGCCGAGCAGCATGCGCAAACCTTTGCCGACCGCTTCGCCGACTGGCCGGTGAAAATCGCCGAGCTGTCGCGCTTCCGCACCGGCAAGGAGATCAACAACGCGATCAAGGGCATGGCCGACGGCACCCTCGACATCGTGATCGGCACCCATAAACTGCTCTCGCCGGACGTGAAATTCACGCGCCTGGGCCTGGTCATCATCGACGAGGAGCACCGCTTCGGGGTGCGCCAGAAGGAGGCCCTGAAAGCCTTGCGCGCCGAGGTCGACGTGCTGACGCTGACCGCGACCCCGATCCCGCGCACGCTCGGCATGGCTTTGGAGGGCCTGCGCGACTTTTCGATCATCGCCACCGCCCCGCAGAAGCGGCTGGCGATCAAGACTTTTGTCCGCAGCGAAGACGGCTCCGTGATCCGCGAGGCCTGCCTGCGCGAACTGAAACGCGGCGGCCAGATCTACTTCCTGCACAACGAAGTCGAGACCATCGAGAACCGCCTGGCGATGCTGCGCGAGCTGCTGCCGGAAGCACGCATCGGCGTCGCCCACGGCCAGATGCACGAACGCGACCTGGAAAAGGTGATGCGCGACTTCGTGGCCCAGCGCTTCAACATCCTGCTGTGCACGACCATCATCGAGACCGGCATCGACGTGCCGACCGCGAACACGATCATCATGCACCGCGCCGACAAGTTTGGCCTGGCCCAGCTGCACCAGCTGCGCGGGCGCGTCGGCCGCTCGCACCACCAGGCCTATGCGTATTTGCTGGTGAACGACGTATCGAACCTCACCAAGCAGGCGCAGCGCCGCCTCGACGCGATCCAGGCGATGGAAGAACTGGGCAGCGGCTTCTATCTGGCCATGCACGACCTGGAGATCCGCGGCGCCGGCGAGGTGCTGGGCGAGAACCAGTCCGGCGAGATGCTCGAAATCGGGTTCCAGTTATATTCGGATATGCTCAACGAGGCGGTGCGCTCGCTGAAGGCCGGCAAGGAGCCGGACCTGGCGGCGCCGCTGTCGACCACGACCGAGATCAACCTGCACGTGCCGGCCCTGCTGCCGGCCGACTTCTGCGGCGACGTGCACGAGCGCCTGTCGATCTACAAGCGGCTGGCCAACTGCGAAAGCCAGGGCAAGGTCGACGATATGCAGGAAGAGCTGATCGACCGCTTCGGCAAGCTGCCGGAACAGGTCAAGGCCCTGATCGAGACGCACCGCCTCCGCATCGCCGCCAAGACGGTCGGCATCGTCAAGATCGACGCCCACGGCGAGGCGGCCAGCCTGCAGTTCATGGAGCAGCCGCCGATCGACCCGATCAGGATCATCACCCTGATCCAGAAGAACCGCCACATCAAGCTGGCCGGCCAGGACAAGCTGCGCATCACCGCCAGCATGCCGGACCTGGCCGCGCGCGTGCTGCAGGTGAAGCAGACGATCAAACAACTGCTGGCTTGAGACTTTACAAAAATACGATGACGATGAACCTGGTAGTACAAAGCCCGACCGCCGCGCCGGCGGCACTCGAAGCCGTGGCCGCCCTGGCCCGCCCCGCCCGCATGGTCTTCCTGGGCGACCAGGCCTTGCGCGCCGAGGACGTGATGCATACGCTTGAAGTGATCGAGGCGGTGCAGGCGGCGGCGCTGGCCGCCCAGGCCGATGCGACCTTCGTCGCGCCCGGCCGCAGCCTGTCGGACTTCGCCCTGGTGGCGATGGACATGGACTCGACCCTGATCACCATCGAATGTATCGACGAGATCGCCGACATGCAGGGCCTGAAGGCCGAGGTGTCCGAGATCACCGAGGCGGCGATGCGCGGCGAACTCGATTTCGCGGCCAGCCTGACGCGCCGCGTCGCCCTGCTGGCCGGACTGGAAGCGGCGGCCCTGGAGCGCGTCTACGAGGAGCGCCTGCGGCTGTCGCCGGGCGCGGTGGAGATGCTCGCCGCGGTGCAGGCGGCCGGCCTCAAGACGCTGCTGGTGTCGGGCGGCTTCACCTTCTTCACCGACCGCCTCAAGCGCCGCCTGGCGCTCGACTACACGCACGCCAACCTGCTCGAGGTCGAGGACGGGCGGCTCACCGGGCGCGTGATCGGCGGCATCGTCGACGCCGAGGAAAAGATGCGCACCGTGCAGCGCGTGTGCGCCGAACTGGGGGTCGGCACCGAGCGGGCGATCGTCATGGGTGACGGCGCCAACGACCTCAAAATGATGGGCGTGGCCGGCCTGTCGGTGGCGTTTCGCGCCAAGCCGGTGGTGCGGGCGCAGGCGGACGTGGCGCTCAATTTCAGCGGGCTGGACGGGGTGCTGGCGGTGCTGGCCTCCTGAATTACGTAGGGTGGCGCGGGCGGCGAACCGCTCCCGACTCCACGCGTGCTTTTTTCAAGCAATAAATTGCTCAACCGCAGTACAAATCTCATCCATTCCTGCGCTGGCGCAAAGCTCCTGTCGCGCGTCCCTTGAGTCGCCCCTGCCGCCGTTTTAGATTGGACTGGACGCGCACGCATGTGCGACCAGTCCAACCTGCCAGGAGCCCTTCATGAAACAGGTCACTGCCCAGTTTGCCGAGCGGCGCCTTGCCGGCGCGACCCGGCGCCAGTTCCTCGTGGCCGGCCCGGCCATCGGCGCGGCCCTGGCCCTGCCCTCGCTGCCCGCGCGCGCCCAGGCCAGCCCGTCCGAACGCTGGTGCGCCACCTGGGGCACGGCGCCGGCCGGGCCGCCGCCCTCGAACAACGTGCAGAGCTTTTCCGGACAGACCCTGCGCCTGGTGGCACGCGCCAGCATCGGCGGCAGCCGGGTGCGGGTGCGCATCTCCAACGAAATGGGCAGCACGCCGCTGCGCATCGGCCGCGCCAGCATCGGCCTGCGCACCAGCGGGGCCTCGATCGCCACGCCGCGGCCGCTGACCTTCGGCGGGCTGGAGGCGATGACGGTTCCGGCCGGCGCCCCGCTGCTGTCGGACCCGGTCGACCTGGCGGTGCCGGCGCAGGCCGACCTGGCCGTCAGCCTCTACCTTCCCGGCTCGGTGCAGGCCACCACCATCCACGACGCCGCCTTCCAGACCAACTATCTCTCCAGCGCCGGCGACTACACCTCGACGCTCTCGCTGCCGGTGGCGCGCACCATATCCTCCTGGCCCTTTCTTACCGAGATCGACATCGCCGCGCCCGTCCCCGCCATCGTCGCGCTCGGCGACTCGATCACCGACGGCGCCCGCAGCACCACCAATGCCAACCGCCGCTGGCCCGACTACCTGGCGCGGCGCCTGCAATCGGCGCTGGGCGCGGCCGGGCGCATCGGCGTCGTCAACCGCGGCATCAGCGCCAACTTGCTCCTCAACGATTATCCGACCGCCCTGCTCGCCGGCCGCGACACACTCGAGCGCTTCGACCGCGACGTGCTGGCCACGGCCGGCGTGCGCTACCTGATCGCCCTGATCGGCATCAACGACATCTGCTACAGCTCCGGATCGAACCCGATCCCGGTGGCCGAGCTGATCGCAGGCTGGCGCCAGCTCATCGCGCGGGCGCGCGCGCGCGACATCGGCGTGATCGGGGCCACGCTGCCGCCCTTCGAAGGCTTTGTCTACTACACGGCCGCGCGCGAGGCGGTGCGGCGCTCGGCCAACAACTGGCTGCGCGCCAGCAGCGAATTCGATGGCCTGGTCGACGTCGAAACCACGCTGCGCGACCCGGCCAATCCGGGCCGCATCCTGCCGGCATATGACAGCGGCGACCACCTGCATCCGAACGATGCCGGCTACCAGGCGATCGCCAACGCGGTCCCGCTGGCGCCCTTCGTCGCCAACAGCACGACCGGGGAAACGCTGTCCGGCTGAGCGTGTGTAACAAGCTGTAATTCCACGCCAAAATGGATACAAGAACACTATCATGGCGACATCAGGAGGACCGTCATGAAAAAACTCGTATTCGCCATCGCCGGCGTGGCCGTGCTCGCGGGCTGCGCTGCTCCCGGGCCCGGCCCCGCCAATTACGGCACCCGCGGCTACGCCCAGTCGGGCGACCCGGGCGAGTGGCAGGTGGTGTCGGTAACGCCGGTGCCGCTCGGCACCGGCGCGCGTGCCGGCGACGCCGGCGTCATCACCAGCTCGAACGTCGTTCTCAATCCGGCGCCGCCGGGCGCGCCCGTGTATGGCTCGCAGCCCGTGTATGGCGCGCAACCCGTTTATGCGCCGCAGCCCGTGTACGGCTATCCGCCGGTGATCGTCCAGGATCCCTACTGGTATCCGCCGGTATCGATCGGGCTCGGCTTCAGCTTCGGCCGCAGCTGGGGCGGCCACCACCACCGGGGCCATTACCGCCGCCGTTGAGCGCGGGTACGGCAGGCGCTGCCGGCAAGAACGTTCTGGAAGGAGGGCCGCACGCTTGTGCGGCCCTTTTTTTCGCGCCTGCGTCCGGCTGCGGGCGCTGCCCGGCGCAGCCGGCGCGGGGCAAGGCGGCGCAACGAGCGGTTGCCCTTATCCAACTACCAACATAGAATGACTTGTCGATGGGCACAGGCGCCGAAACCGGCCTGTTCCAGCGGCGCCAGCACCTGGACCACCTTGATGAGGGCGCCGCGCCCTCGCGAACATGAGCCCATTCGACGACCCGCCGCCACTGCCCTGTACTACGCTGCCCTGCTGCACGCTGCCCTGCGCTCGTCCTTCGGCCGCGCAGGCCGCGCACGCATGAGCGACTCCGCCTCCTTCTCGGGACGCGACTACGCGGCGGCCCTGTGCGTGATCCTGGTCTGGGGCACCAATTTCGTCGCCATGAAACTGGCCCTGCGCGAGCTGACGCCCTTCCAGTTGGGCGCCGGCCGCTACCTGTTCGCGCTGCTGCCGCTGCTGCTGTTCGTGCGCCCGCCCGCCATTGCGGCGCGCTGGGTGCTGCTCTACGGCCTGTTCCAGGGCGTCGGCCAGTTCGGCCTGCTGTTCCTGGCCTTGCGCGCGGGGATGTCGGCTTCGCTGGCGCCGGTGGTGCTGCAGATGCAGGTATTTTTCACCGCCTGGTTCGGCAGCCTGGTGCTCGGCGAAAAGGTCGGGCGCAGCCTGCTGGCGGCGATGGCGATCGCGGCACTCGGCCTGGCCTGCTTCTGCACCGACATCTTCCAGGCCGGGGCGTCCGGGGTGACGCTGGCCGGCTTCCTGCTCAACGTGGCCTCGGCAGCGATGTGGGCGACCTCCAACATCGTGGTGCGCATCGCGCGGCGCGAAGCGCCGCAGTTCGACGTGCTGCCCTTCATGGTCTGGAGCAGCATGGTGCCGATCCTGCCCTTCGCCCTGTTGTCGCTGGCCTTCGACGGCCCCGCCGCGCGCCTCGACTGGCAGGCCGTATCAAGCACCGCCTGGGCCTCGACGGCCTATCTCGGCTGGTTCGCCACGATCCTCGGCTACGCGCTGTGGACCAGCCTGCTCAAACGCCATCCGGCCAACCGCGTGTCGCCGTTCGGCCTGGCGGTGCCCACGGTCGGCATCGCCGCCGGCATGCTCGGCCTGGGCGAAGTCGTCACGCCCTGGCAATGGGCCGGCACCTTCCTCGTCGTGCTGTCGCTCGCGCTGGTGCTGTTCGGACCGCGGCTGCGCCGGGCCGCGCCGCTATAATGCCCAGTTTTACGCTTGCTTACGCCATGGACACGACAAAATTTTCGCGGTATCCCGGTTCCCGGGCTTTCTGGTTCCTGTTCGGCGTCGGCCTCGGCGGCCTGGGCCTGTGGAGCGGCATGCAGCGCGGCCTGATCGGCGAAACCCTGTGCGGCATCGGGCTGATCCTGCTGGGCGTCCAGGGCCTGCTGCGCCCGGTGGTGCTGACCCGGGTCGCCAAGATCAGCAAGGACGAAATGACGCGCGAGGTGTCGGTCGGCTCGGACGTGCTGCACGGCGCGCTGTCGCTGGCCATGGCCGCGGCGCTGCTGGTCGGCATCATCCTGAAGTACATCGTCAAGATCTGAGCGCCAATCCATGGAGCGCCTACGCTCTAGCGCCTGACAACACCTCCAGGGCAAGGCGCGGCGTCGAAGACAGTACGCCTGTACGGCGAGACGCTGCAACGCAGCCATGGAGGTTTTGTCAGGCGCTCTACGCGCCGAACAGGTCGTGCGCGTCCAGGATGGCCCAGGCAATCTCGGGCCGTTCCTGCAGGCGCCTGCGCACGGCCGCCGGCACCGACTGGCGCAGCTTCTTGCACAGGCCCGGCTTTTCCTCGAGCACGATGAGGATGCCGCGCATGCTGCGCACCTCGTTCGGCCCGGGCTCGATGCGCAGCTCGGCGCCGATGTTTTTGCGGATCAGGGCCTGCACGTGGCGCAGGTCCTCGTAGCTGTCGACGCGCTCGATGCGCGCGATCAGGTTCTGCTCCTGCTTGCGGTCGATGGCGAGCGGGCGCAAGTCGCCCCCAAGCGTGGCCAGCAGGCGCTCGCGCTCGCAGACGCAGGCGCCGGGCGGGCACTCGGCGCGCATCGGAAACGGCAGGTTCGGGACGGTCTCGCTCACGCTAGCAGCCATCAGGTTGGGGAGGCGCCGTCGATTCTACCGCAGCCGGCGCCCCTGCCGGCGCCACGCCTTCCAGCATCGCCGCCATGCGCCGGTGGTGCGTGCCTTTCCAGTAGACGCGGCCGCAGCGGTCGCAGGTGGTGAACTCGTCGTGCTGGAGGCGCACCGATTCGGGCAGGCGCGCGAGCACCTCCGACTTCGGGCTTGGGCGCAGCGGCAGGTTGCAGTGCAGGCACAGGCTGAAGGGCCGGGCCAGCGGCGCCAGGCCGAGCCGCCGGTACAGTTCGCGCAACTGGGCCTCCGGCCGGATCGCATGCAGGTAGCAGCCGTGTTCGACCGTGCGCCGCTTGAGCAGTTCGCGGTCGCGCGTGAGCAGCACGCGCGCGTCGGCGGCGGCGATCGCGGCGATCGCCTCGTCGGCATAGGCATTGTCGTAGAGGGTGTCGAAACCGGCCATGCGCAGCAGCCGCGCCAGGCCGCCGAGGTGGGCGTCGGCGACGAAGCGCGGGGCCTGCGGCGCTTGTGCCGATGGAGACGGCTCGAAGGGGTCGCATGTCGGGTAGACGGCGACCCGGTCGCCGTCCGCCAGCATCCGGTCCAGCCCGGCCGGCTCGCCGTTCACCAGCACCCGCGCGACCTCGGTGTGCGGCACGCCCAGCGCCTCGATCATGTGCTTGGTGGTCGCGGCGCGCGCGCAAGGCAGCGCGAACTCGCCCGCTCGCCGCGCGCGCGGCAGGAAGGCGTTCAGTTCACCATGAAAGCGGAAGGTCGCCGTGACCATGGCTTGTGTATCACTCCCGGATCGGCGCTTCGCCGCGGCATGCGCGCAGCACCTCGAGGGCGTTCGGCACGGCCTCGCCCGCAGCCGTATTATCGAAGATGCACCAGACCTTGCGGCCGGCGGCCCGGTGTTCCTCCAGCTCGCGTACCAGCGCCGCGAGGAAAGCGGGCGAATAGGACGAGTAATAGATGCGCGGCGCCCCGTGCAGGCGCATGTAGACGTCGTCCGTGGTCGGCACGTGCGGCCCGGCCTGGCCGGCGGCCGGGTCGGCGATCACGCGGGTGACGCCGCGCTCGCGCAGCAGTTCGGTAGCGGTGTCGCTGAACCAGCTGGGGTGACGCCCCTCGCAGGCGATCATGCAGCCGAAGCGGTCCTGCAGGCGCAGGAAGAAGTCGCGCGCCGTCTCGTCGTGGAAGCCGAACTTCGGCGGCAGCTGCACCAGCAGGCAGCCGAGCTTGTCGCGCAGCTCGCCGACCTCGCCGGCAAAGCGCGCCAGCAAGTCGTCGATGTCGCGCAGTTGGGCATCGTGCGTGATGGCGCGCGGCACCTTGACGGCGAAACGGAAGTCGCGCGGCACGCTTTCGGCCCAGCGCGCATAGGTTTGCGGGCGGTGCGGCTTGTAGAACGAGGAGTTGATTTCCACCATGGGGAACACCGCGGCATAGCGCTCGAGATGGCTGCCTGCCTCCGGGAAGGCTGCGGCTGCTTCCTTCGGGATGTTCCAGCCGGCACAACCGATCAGATGCGGGCAATGGTCGATCGTTTTTTTCATCGGGATCCGGGTAGGTTATTCGACAAGATTGTACGCTCGCCGCCCCCCTTGCGTCGCATGCTTGAGCCGTGCGGGATGGCGGCTATCCGGCCCGGCGCTTAAAATAGACTTGTGCCAACAGAGGAGGAGCCCGCCGTGAGCGACCCGATCCACATCGTTTGTCCCGCCTGCGACGCCGTCAACCGGCTCGACCAGGCGCGCCTCGCCGACAACCCGGTCTGCGGCAAGTGCGCGCAGCCCTTGTTCGCCGGCCGCCCGCTCGACGTCTCGTCCGAGCGCTTCGCGCGCCATATCGCGCGCAACGATATTCCCGTGCTGGTCGATTTCTGGGCCGAGTGGTGCGGCCCATGCAAGATGATGGCGCCCGCCTATGCCCAGGCCGCGGGCCGGCTCGAGCCGCGGGTGCGCCTGCTGAAGGTGGACACGGAACGCGCCCAGGACCTGGCGGCGCGCTTTGCCATCCGCAGCATCCCGACCCTGGCCCTGTTCAAGGGCGGGCGCGAAATCGCGCGCCAGCCGGGCGCCATGGACGCGGGCAACATCGTCGCCTGGGTGCAGTCCAAGCTCTAGGAGTCTGCGCGCGTTTGGCAAAGTTGGCGAAATCGCCACGGATGGCTGTTACAATCCGGGCAAGCGGGGTCGTCCCGCAAGGAGCCACTATGTCGCAGCAACTCGTTCTTGACCGCGGAACCGAAGACGCCAAGCAGCTGGCGCGGATCCTTTACCTGGTCCACGCTTGCACCTTCTTCTTCTCGCTGGGGATGCTGTCCTTCCTGCCGCTGATCGTCAACTACATCAAGCGCCCGGATACCGCCGGCACCCTGGTCTACAGCCACCACAGCTGGATGATCCGTTCGTTCTGGTTTTACTTCCTGTGGATGGTGGTCGGCGGTGTCGTCTTCGCCACGATTATCGGCATCCCCTTCGCCTGGCTGATCTGGGCCGTCGCGTGGGTGTGGAAGGCCTATCGTCTAATTCGTGGTTTTTTGGACCTGAACAGCAACAAACCCATGCCAGTTTGATGTCCAGTTGACGTATTTCCGCTTTTTCGCAGCTAGAATACTTTCCTGACGGCACTAGCCTCCACTCATCAGGGCGAAAAATGAAATCGGTTCAACAGGAAGTCGACGAGCGCAGCTCACTGGCGGGCACCAACAAATTCGAATTGCTGCTGTTTCGCCTCGGCGGCGACGACAACGGCAATCATAGCGAGCTGTTCGGCATCAACGTGTTCAAGATCCGCGAGATCGTGGCAATGCCGGCGATCACCGCGGTGGCCGGCTCGCCTGCGCACGTGCTCGGCGTGGTGAACCTGCGCGGCCAGATCATCCAGGTGCTGGACCTGCCGGCGATCGCCGGCGTCAAGCCCAAGACCGGGCTCAACATCATGCTGGTCACCGAATTCGCGCGCACTACCCAGGCCTTCGCGGTCGAGAGCGTCGAAGAAATCGTGCGCCTCGACTGGAGCCAGGTGATGTCGGCCGAGAGCAGCGCCGGCAGCGGCATGGTCACCAGCATCGCCCGCCTCGACGGCGAGAACGGCGAGCCGGGCCGCCTGGCCCAGGTGCTCGACGTCGAAACCATCCTGCGCAACATGCACCCCGAACCCGCGCCCGGCATCAACCCGCAGAGCGTGGGCGCGAAGATCCAGATCAAGCCGGGGTCCATCGTCCTGGCGGCGGACGACTCGGTGGTGGCGCGCGCCCTTATCGAGCAGGGCCTGGAAGCGATGGGCCTGCCCTTCGTCATGACCAAGAGCGGCAAGGAAGCCTGGGAGCAGCTGGGCACGATCGCGAACGCCGCCGAAAGCGAAGGCAAGACCGTCTACGACAAGGTCGCCCTGGTGCTGACCGACCTCGAGATGCCGGAAATGGACGGCTTTACGCTGACCCGCAACATCAAGAAGAGTGCGCGCCTGGCCAAGCTGCCGGTGGTGATCCACTCCTCGCTGTCGGGCACGACCAACGAGGAACACGTCAAGAACATCGGCGCCGATGCGTATGTCGCCAAGTTTTCGGTGGAAGACCTGTCGGGCGCGCTGCGCCGGGTATTGAACCAGTAAGCGCACGGTACCCGGGGCATGCGACAAAACGGGAGCGTCGAACGCTCCCGTTTTTCGTTGCCGCGCCCTGCCGGATCAGCGTTCGCGCGCCGCCTCGTGCCAGGCCTTCTGCACCGGCGAAAGCAGGTATTCGAGCACGGTGCGGGTGCCGAGCAGGATCTCGGCATTGGCCTGCATGCCTGCACTCAGCGGAAAGCGGGTGCCGTCCGCTTCGAGCGAAGCGCCCTTGAGCGCCACCAGGGCTTTAAAAGTGGCGGCCGGCGCCGCGCCCGGCTGGTCCTGGCTGCCCTGCTGTTCCTTCTCCACCGAATCGGCGCCGATGTGTTCGACCGTGCCCTCGAGCATGCCGTATTTCTGGAACGGGAAGGCCGCGAACTTCAGGCGCACGCGCTGGCCCTGCTTCACGAAGCCGATGTCGTCGTTGGTGAGCCAGACCTCGGCGCGCAGCGTCTCGTCGAGCGGCACCAGGGTGAGCAGCACCGTCCCCGGCTGCACCACGGTGCCGCTCGAGTGGGTGGCCAGCTCCTTGACCACGCTGTCCTGGGTCGCCTTCAGTTCGAGCAGCTCCTTGCGGTGGGTCTGCTTCGCCAGTTCCTGCGACAGCTGGTCGAATGCGCGCTGGGCCTCGCCGCGCTCGACGTGCAGCTGGCGGCGGTAGTCGGAATCGATCTGGACCAGCTTCATTTCCGACTGCTGCACGCCGGCCCTGGCCGACTCGATCATGTGGCCCTGGGTCGCCAGCTCCTGCTCCTTCTCGATGCGCTCGCGCCGCTTGTCGCTGACCAGCACGCCGCCGGCGAAACCATCCTTGCCGAGCTTCTCGAAAGCCTTTTCCTGTTCGCGGTAGTGCGGCAGGACGGCGCGGAACTTGCGCTGGATTTCGAGGGCGGCCGCCAGGTCCTGGCGCGCCTTGGCCAGGCGGCTGCGTTCTTCGGCGAGGGCAGCCTGGAAGGCGGCGCGGTTGGCCCGGTACTGCGACTGGGCGGCGGCCGCCAGGTGCGGCGGGTCGCCCGCCTGCAGCCGGAACGGGGCGTCGGCCAGCTCGGCGTCGACCCGGCGCAGCGCCAGGCGCTTGCCCTGCAGGTCGGCCTGGATCGAATTCGCATCGGCGTCGGTGATCAGCGTGTCCATGCGCATCAGCACCTGCCCGGCGCGCACGGTGTCGCCCTCCTTGACCAGGATCTCCTTGACGATGCCCGATTCCGCCGGCTGCACGATCTTCACATAGCTCTGCGGAACCAGCTTGCCCTGCGCGACCGCGACGATGTCGAGCTTGCCGACGACCGCCCAGGCCGCGAACAGCACCAGCAGCACCAGCAGGAACCACACGACCTTGCGGCCGAGCGGGTTCGGGGCCGACTGCTGCAGGCGCAGCAGGGGCGGCGAAAAGTCGAGTGCGCCCGAGGCCGCTTTGGTCGTGGTTTTTTTCACGATGGATGGTCGATGAGTTGATCGGAAGACGGTCATCGCGGCGGCCTGGAACGGATATTCCCGGTTCCAGGCCCGCCACCCGTCATTAACGGCTGGACCGCCAGCCCACTTGAATTACTTGAGCGCCTTGGTACCCTTGCCCAGGCCTTCGAAGCCCTTCAGCTCGACGCCCGCGCTGCCCGCCAGCGACAGGCCGGCGCCGCCGAAGGCGGTGGTCGAACCGAGGAAGCCGGCGGTGGCCTTGGCCAGCACGCCGGTATCGGCGCCGCTGCGCTCGTCGAGCCAGGTCAGCGACTTCTTCTCGGCCAGCGCTTGCGATACCGCCAGGTCCACCTTCAGCCAGGCGCCGAAGCTCTGCGCCGAGGTCGTGTTGCCGATGCTGCTGGCCGGCAGGCTGAACTCGACCATCTTGCTGGCGCTCAGCAGGGTCGGCAAGCCCAGCGACGCGGGCAGGCGGCTCGATTCGGCTGTCGCGGTCACGGCAATGGCGGCCGTCCCGTTCGAGGCGCTGATGCCGACCTCCAGGCCGAATCGCTTGCCGCCCTTCGCGCCCGGGTTGCCCGGCGCGGTGCCCGGTCCGTCGTTCTGGTTACCGTCGTGGCCGCCCGGAGCGGCATCCTCGCCGTTGCCGACGCCTTCGTTGCCGTGGCTGACCGACAGCGTGAACACGTCCGAGACCGACAGGCTGCCGGCGGTGCTCCCCGTGGCACCGACCTGGTCCGTCGCCGTGACACGCACCTCGATCGCGCCGACCTGCTTCGGCGTGGTGCCGGAGAAGGTGCCGCTGGCCGCGTCGAACTTCAGCCAGGACGGCAGTTCGGTGCCGTCGGCCAGGGTCGCCGCATAGGTCAGCGTGTCGCCCTGGTCGATGTCCTTGAAACTGTCGGCCGGCAGCGCGAACGAGAAGGCCTTGTTGAAGGTGAGCTGGCGGTCGGCCAGCGGCGCCACCACGATCGGCGCGTCGTTGGTGCCGGCCACATCGATCTCGAGCGTCGAACTGGCGGAGGCGATGCCGTCGGTGACGCCGTAGGTAAAGCGCTCCACGGCGCGCGCATCGCGGCCCATCGACTGCACGGCGGCCGAATCGAGTTCATACACATAGCTGCCGTCGGCCTCCAGCGCCAGGCTGCCGTAGCGGCCCTGGCTGGTGCCGGCGGAGACGCTCAAGCTGGTGCCGGCATCGAGGTCGCTGTCGTTATCCAGCAGGTTGCCGCTCGCCACAGGCGCCGCGTCTTCCTCCACCTGCGCCGTGTCGGCCGCCAGGACCGGGACGTCGTTGCTGCCGGTGATCGTGATGTCCAGGGTCGACTGCACCGCTGCCCGGCCGTCGGTTGCCGCATAGCTGAAGCTGTCGACCACCGACTGGCCCGCCGCCAGCGCCTGCACGCCGGCCGCGCCGTTGTCCAGGCGATAGGTGTAGCTGCCGTCGGCGGCCAGGGTCAGGCTGCCGTAGGTGCCGGCGTATACGCCCGGCGCGGCGACTGCCAGTTCGGTGCCGGTATCGAGGTCGCGGTCGTTCGCCACCACGTTGCCGCTGGCGGCGAGCAGGCCGTCTTCGCTCACCTGCGCCGTGTCGGCGCTGACGACCGGGGCGTCGTTGCTGCCGGTGATCGTGACCTCCAGGGTCGAGGCGACGCCTTCGATGCCGTCGGTGGCGACGTAGACGAAGCTGTCGGTCACGACTTCGCCGGCGTTCAGTCCCTGCACCTGCGCCGCGGCGTTGTCCAGGCTGTAGGTATAGCTGCCGTCCGCGGCGATGACGAGGGTGCCGTAGGCGCCGGCATAGCTGCCCGGCGCCGCTACCTGCAGCACGGTGCCGCGATCGATGTCGCTGTCGTTGGCGAGCACGTTGCCGCTCACCGCGGTGAGGCCGTCCTCGGCGACTTCGGCCGTATCGGCGAGCGCCACGGCCGCGTCGTTGGTGCCGATGATCTGCACGTTCACGACCGCGGTCGAGGTCTCGCCCATCTCGTCGGTGATGGTATAGGTGAAGCTGTCGTTGACGACCTCGCCCTGCGCCAGTTCCTGGAAGCGGTCGCCGATGTCGTAGCTGAGCTGGCCGTTGCCGTCGAGGCCGACGCTGGCGCCGATGCCGGACTCGCCGACGGCGATCACGGTCAGCACGTCGCCCGCGTCCGGATCGGTGTCGTTGGCCAGCAGCCGGGTGACCGGCACGGTTACTACGCCGCCGTCCTCGAAGACCGCGAACCCGTCGTCGGCCGCGACCGGCGCGGCATTGAGCAAGGCCGCCATGCCGCCGCGGTCGAGCGTGCTGCCGTCCCCGAAGACGATTTCGGTCACCCCTTCGCTGTGCGCGAGCCAGTCGACCAGCACCACGCTGTCGCCGGTGGCGGCGATCGTCAGCACCAGGTCGCTGTCCGACTGCTCGGCGAGCAGGTCGGCCTGGGTCAGGCCGTCGCGCAGCTTGAGGGTGCCCTTGCCTTGCGCGTCGACGATGCGGTCGGCGCCGTCGCCGATGCCGAACAGGTAGGTGTCGTCGCCCGCGCCGCCCAGCAGCAGGTCGTTGCCGGCGCCGCCAATGAGCACGTCGTTGCCGTCCATGCCGGACAGCTGGTTGTCGCCGTCGTTGCCCGTGAGGACGTTGTCGAGCGCATTGCCGGTGCCCGCCAGGTTGGCGCTGCCGGTCAGGACCAGGTGCTCCACGTTCGCCGCCAGCACGTGGCTGACGCCGGCCAGCACGGTATCGGTGCCGCCGCCGGCTGCTTCGACGACGGTGTCGCCGGCGTGGTCGACCAGATAGGTATCGTCGCCGCCGCCGCCCTGCATCAGGTCGGCATCGAGGCCGCCGTCGAGCAGGTCGTTGCCGTCGCCGCCGAGCAGCGTGTCGTTGCCGGCCCCGCCAAGCAGGACGTCGTCGCCGGCGCCGCCGTCGAGGGTGTTGGCGCCGCCGTTGCCGGTGATGCTGTTGGCGCCGGCATTGCCGGTGCCGTTCAGGTTGGCGCTGCCGGTCAGGACCAGGTGCTCGACGTTCGCCGCCAGCACATGGTGCGCGCTCGAGAGCACCGTATCGACGCCCTCGCCCGCTGCCTCGACCACCAGGTCGCCGGCGTTGTCGACGATATAGGTGTCGTCGCCCGCGCCGCCCAGCAGCGTATCGGCGCCGAGGCCGCCGTCGAGCAGGTTGGCGCCGGCGTTGCCGCGGATCGTGTTGTTCAGCGCGTTGCCGCTGCCGGCCAGGTCGGCGTCGCCGAGCAGGACCAGGTTTTCCAGGTTGGCGCCGAGCGTATAGCTGTGCGCTGCGTGCACGGTATCGTTGCCGCCGGCGGCGGCCTCGACGATCGTATCGCCCGCATCGACCAGGTAGGTATCGTCGCCGGCGCCGCCGATCAGGGTATCGTTGCCGCCCGCGCCGCTCAGGAGGTTGTTGCCGCCGTTGCCGGTGATGATGTTGTCGAGTTCGTTGCCGGTGCCGGTGACGGCATTGCCGGCCAGGGTCAGGTTCTCGAGGTGGGCGCCGAGCGTGTAGTCGATGCTGGAGACGACGGTGTCGTTGCCCTCGCCGCTGTGCTCGACGACGACGTCGCCGGCCTCGTCGACCCGGTAGCTGTCGTTGCCGGTGCCGCCCAACATGGTGTCGGCCCCGCTGCCGCCGTCGAGGGTGTCGTTGCCGGCGCCGCCGATCAGCAAGTCGTTGCCCGCCATGCCGGAGAGCAGGTTGTCGCCGCCGTTGCCGGTGATGGTGTTGTCCTGGGCGTTGCCGGTGCCGCTGATAGCGGCGGCGCCGGTCAGCACCAGGTCCTCGACGTTTGCCGCCAGCGTGTAGCTGGCGCTGGCCCAGGCGGTATCGTGGCCGGCGCCGGCCGCTTCCACGATGGCGTCGCCGCTGGCGTCGACGATATAGGTGTCGTCGCCGGCGCCGCCGATCATCGTATCGACGCCCGCGCCGCCGTCGATCAGGTTGTTGCCGGCATTGCCGGTAATCGTGTTGTTGAGCGCGTTGCCGGTGCCGGCCAGGTGCGCGCTGCCGGTCAGGACCAGGTTCTCGACGTTGGCGCCCAGGGTGTAGTCGAGCGAGGCGCGCACGGTGTCGGTGCCGGCGCCCGCGGCCTCGACCACGACGTCCCGCGCATGGTCGACCACATAGGTATCGTTGCCGATGCCGCCCAGCATGGTGTCGGCGCCGCTGCCGCCGTCGAGGACGTCGTCGCCGCCATTGCCGACCAGGGTGTCGTCGCCGTCCTCGCCGCTGAGCACGTTGTTGGCATTGTTGCCGGTGATGACGTTGTCGAGTTCGTTGCCGCTGCCGTTCGTGGCGGCGCTGCCCGTCAGCACCAGGTTCTCGACGTTGGCGGCGAGCGTGGTGGTGATCGAGGACTGGACGGTGTCGAGGCCTTCGCCGGCCGCTTCCAGCACCTGGTCGCCCGCGTTGTCGACGACATAGGTGTCGTCGCCGCTGCCTCCGAGCATGCTGTCGGCGCCCGTGCCGCCGTTGAGCAGGTCGTTGCCGGCGTCGCCCTGCAGGCGGTCGTCGCCGCCATCGCCGTTGAGGATGTCGTCGCCGTCGCCGCCGATCAGCAGGTCTGCGCCGAGGTTGCCGTTGATCGTGTCGTTGCCGCCGCGTCCGTCGAGGACGTTGGCGCCCGTGTTGCCGTTGATGATGTTGGCCAGCTCGTTACCGGTGCCGTCGATGTCGGCGCTGCCGGTCAGCGTCAGGTTCTCGACATGGTCGGTCAGGGTGTAGGTGATGCTCGAGTTGACCAGGTCGGTGCCTTCGCCGGCCAGCTCGATGACCAGGTCGCCTTCGTCGTCGACGACGAAGTTGTCGTCGCCCGCGCCGCCCGCCATCGTGTCCGCGCCCAGGCCGCCGTTGATGGTGTCGTTGCCGGCATCGCCGAACAGCGTATCGTCGCCCGCTTCGCCATTGAGCACGTCGTTGCCGTTGCCGCCATACACGAGGTCCTTGCCTGCGCCCGCATGGACGGTGTCGGCGCCGTCGCCGGCATACGTGGTGTTGTCGCCGCTGTTGCCGATGATGATGTTGTTGAGCGCGTTGCCGTGGCCGACCAGGTTGTCGCTGCCGAGCAGGGTCAGGTTCTCGACGTTGGCGGTCAAGGCATAGTCGATTTCCGAGCGCACCGTGTCGATGCCTTGGCCGGCCAGCTCCTCGACGCGGTCGCCCGCGTTGTCGACGATATAGGTATCGTCGCCGGTGCCGCCCTGCATCAGGTCGGCGCCGAGGCCACCGTCGAGGGTATCGTTGCCGCCCAGGCCCGCCAGGGTGTCGTCGCCCGCCATGCCGTACAGGACATTGGCCGCGTAGTTGCCGGTGATGAGGTTATCGAGTTCGTTGCCGGTGCCGCGCGCGGTCGCGCCGACCAGGGTCAGGTTCTCGACATCGCTGGTCAGCGTGTAGTCGACGCCCGCTTGCACCAGGTCGATGCCCTCGCCCGCGTTTTCGATGACCAGGTCGCCCGCATTGTCGACGACATAGGTATCGTTGCCGGTACCGCCCAGCATGACGTCGAGTCCGATGCCGCCGTTGAGCAGGTCATTGCCGCTGTCGCCCTGCAGGTAGTCGTTGCCGGCATCGCCGTTGAGGGTATCGTCGCCCTCGCCGCCGATCAGCCGGTCGGCGCCGAGGTTGCCGTTGATCGTGTCGTTGCCGCCCCGGCCGTCGAGCACGTTGGCGCCGAGGTTGCCGTTGATGACGTTGGCCAGCTCGTTCCCGGTGCCGTCGATATCGGCGCTGCCCGTCAGGGTCAGGTTCTCGACATGGTCGGTCAGGGTATAACTGATGCTCGCATTGACCAGGTCGGTGCCGGCATTCGCGGCCTCGACCACCAGGTCGCCCTCATTGTCGAGGAAGTAGACGTCGTCGCCGGCGCCGCCTTCCATGCGGTCGGCGCCGAGCCCGCCGTTGAGGACGTCGTTGCCGGCCTCGCCGAACAGGATGTCGTCGCCGGCGTCGCCGCCCAGCGTATCGTTGCCGTCGCCGCCGAAGACGAGGTCATTGCCGTCGCCCGCATTGACCGTATCGTTGCCGCCCCCGGCGCTGAACGTATTGTTGCCGGCGTTGCCGGTCATGAGATTGTTGAGCGCGTTGCCGGTGCCCTTCAGGTCGTCCGTCCCGGTCAGCACCAGGTTCTCGACGTTGTCGACCAGCGTGTAGTCGATGCTCGAGCGTACCGTGTCGTTGCCGGCACCGACCGCCTCCACCACCACGTCGCCATCCTGCTCGACCACATAGGTGTCGTCGCCGACGCCGCCCTGCATCAGGTCGGCGCCGCTGCCGCCGTCCAGCGTATCGTTGCCGCCGTTGCCGATCAACACGTCGTCGCCGTCCAGGCCGCTCAACAGGTTGTGGCCATTGTTGCCGGTAATAACGTTGTCGAGTTCGTTGCCCGCGCCGCCGATGCTCGAGCCGCCGCTCAGGGTCAGGTTTTCCACGTTGGCGGCCAAGGTGTAATTGACGCCCGCGATCACCTTGTCGGTGCCCTCGCCTTCGCGTTCGACCACGGTATCGAGGACGTTGTCGACGATATAGGTGTCGTCGCCACTGTCGCCCTGGAGGACATCGGCGCCGGCGCCGCCGTCGAGGGTGTCGTTGCCGGCGCCGCCGAACAACCGGTTGGCGCCGGCGTTGCCCTGGATCACGTTGTCGAGTGCATTGCCGGTGCCGTCGATGGCGGCCACCCCGGCCAGGGTGAGGTTTTCGACGTGCTCGCTGAGGGTGGTCGTGATGCTGGACTGGACGGTGTCGGTGCCCTCGCCTGCCGCTTCGATCACGCGGTCGCCCAGGTCGTCGACGACATAGATGTCGTCGCCCAGGCCGCCTTCCATGCGGTCCGCGCCAAGTCCGCCATTGAGGGTGTCGTTGCCGGCGCCGCCGGCGAGCGTGTTGGCGCCGGCATTGCCGGTGATGACGTTGTCGAGCTGGTTGCCGTTCCCGTTCAGGTCGGCCGTCCCGACCAGCACCAGGTTCTCCAGGTTGTCGCCGAGCGTGTAGTCGATGCTCGAGCGCACCGTGTCGTTCCCGGCGCCGGCTGCCTCGGTCACGCGGTCGCCGCTGGAGTCGACCACGTAGGTGTCGTCGCCCGCGCCGCCCTGCATGTCGTCGTCGCCGGCACCGCCGTCGAGGGTGTCGGCGCCGTTGCCGCCGATCAGGGTGTCGTTACCGTCGAGGCCGCTCAAGACGTTGAAGCCGCTGTTGCCGACGATGACATTGTCGAGCGCATTGCCGGTGCCGCTGATGTGGCCGCTTCCGGTCAGCGTCAAGTTCTCGACGTTGTCGGCCAGGGTGTAGCTGACGCTCGCCTGGACGGTATCGGTGCCCTCGCCCGCCATTTCGACCACCCGGTCTCCCGCATTGTCGACCACATAGGTGTCGTTGCCGGCCCCGCCGATCAGCGTATCGGCGCCCGTGCGGCCGTCCAGTATGTTCGCACCCGCGTTGCCCGTGATCGTATTGTTCAGCGCATTGCCGGTGCCGTTGATGTCGGCGCTGCCGGTCAGGACCAGGTCGTCGACGTTCGATGGCAGGGTGGTGGTCACGGACGAGTTTACAGTTGTCATTATTTTTCCTCTTGTTAGCGGGGTAGCGGCTGGGGAACTGCGATCAGATGGCGTTCAGGATGGTTCAGGCGGCCGGGGCCGGGTTGGAAGGGGGCACCACCTGCATCATCGGTGCGGCCTGGGTACGTGCCCGCGCCGCTGCATGCGTCGATGCCTGCGCGGACTTGTCGAAGCTGAAGACCTCGTCGACCTGCAGGCCGCGCGGGATCTGGTGGGTGATGAAGACCATCGTGACCTTGCCCTTGAGCCCGTTCACGGTGCGGGCGAATTGTTCGGCCGTCTGCTGGTCGAGGTTCGAGACGGCTTCGTCGAAGACCAGGATGGCCGGTTTGCGCAGCAAGGCGCGGGCGATCGCCAGGCGCTGGCGCTGGCCGCCGGACAGGCCGGTACCGCGCTCGCCGATCTCGGTCTGGTAGCCCTGCGGCAGCTTGTCGATGGTTTCGTGGATTTCGGCAGCCTTGCAGGCGGCGATCACCTCCTCGAAGCTGGCGTGCGGGTAAGCCATGACCAGGTTGTCGTAGATGGTGCCGGAAAACAGCACGGTTTCCTGGGGCACGACGCCGAAGGCCTGGCGCAATTCGTTGGCGGCCATGAAACGGATGTCGCGGCCGTCGAGCTGGACCTGGCCATCGCCGGGCTGGTAGAAGCCGAGCAGCAGCTTGGCGAGCGTGCTCTTGCCGCAGCCGGACGGGCCCATCAGGACGCTCAGGCGGCCCGGCTTGAAGGCCAGGTTCAGGTTGCGGTACAGCCAGGGATGGTGCTCGGAATAGCGGAAAGAGACGTTGACCAGGTCGAGCGCGCCTTGCCCCTTGGCTTCGCGGCTGGGCGTCAGCGCATACGGTTCGGCCGGCATGTCCATCATGTCGCCCAGGCGCTTGACGGCGATGTTCGCCTGCTGGAATTCCTGCCACAGGCCGGTCAGGCGTAGCATCGGCTGGCTCATGCGCGAGGCAAACATCTGGAAGGCGACCAGCATGCCGACCGTGAAGCCGTCGTTGCCCATCACCAGCATGGCGCCGACCAGCAGGATCGCCAGCGTCATCACCTGCTCGACCGCGTTGGCGGCCACGTTGTAGGTGTTGCCCACCTGTTTGGTCGAAAAGCCCGCGGCCAGGTACTGGGCCAGCAGGTCGCCGTACTTGCGGTCGACGTCCGGCTCCATCTGCAGCGATTTCACCGTGCCCATGCCTGCCAGGTATTCGGTCAGGAAAGCCTGGTTGCGCGCGCCCAGCATGAACTGCTTGTTGAGGCGCTCGCGGAACAGCGGCGTCACCGCCAGGCTCATCAGCGCGATGACGCCCAGCAGGCCCACCGCGATCAGCGACAGCTGCCAGCTGTAGCTGAACATCACGGCCAGGAAGATCAGCAGGAAAGGCAGGTCCAGGATCAGGGTGACGGCGGCGCCGGAAATGAATTCGCGGATGGTCTCGACGCCCTGCAGGCGCGCCACCAGGGTACCGGTCGGGCGCTGCTCGAAATACGGCAGCGGCAGGCGCAGCATGTGGCGGAACACTTCGCTCCCCAGCACCGCGTCGATGCGGTTACCGGTATGCAGCACCAGGTATTGGCGCAGCCAGGTCATGCATGAGGTAAACACCATGAACATCAGCAGGCCGACGCCGAGCACGAGCAGCGTGTTCCGGGTCTGGTGGACGATCACCTTGTCGATGATGGCCTGGGTGAACAGGGGCGTGGCCAGGCCGACCAGCTGGATCGCCAGCGAAGCGAGCAGCACGTCGCGCCAGATGCTCTTGTGCTTGAGGAGCTCGGGCACGAACCAGCGGAAGCCGAAGGCCTTTTTCTCCTGCGTGAAGCCGGCGATGTCCTCGTCCTCGCCGCCGGCGCCGACCGTGGCTTCCTTGGCAAACAGGAGGATGCTCGGGGCAAAGCGCAGGGCCGCGTCGTCGACTGCGATGGTCTCGGGCTCGCTGGAGCCGGCGCGGAAGAAACTCAGGAGCGTGCCGTCGGTCTTGAGCACCAGCACGGCGGCCGCCTGCCCAGCTTCGTCGGTGGGAGCGAGGAAGGCGACGGCCGGCAGCGGCAGCTGCTGCCAGTCGACGCCGTCGAGCGCGCAACTGCCGCTCTTGATGCCGAGCGCGCGTGCCATCTCGTGGAAGCTGCCGAGGGTGTACGGGGGTGGAAACTGCTGGGCGACCAGGGCGCCGTCGAAGGGAATACGATACAGGCCGCACAGGCTCCCAAGAGCCCATAAGACGTCTTCACGCCGAACAGTGTCGGTAAGCGACATAAACCGTTTTTCCCGTAGTGTTGGAGCTGCGCCGGTGTTAGTTATTCGTCACCAGTCTTGCCATAGGGAAAGAGTTTATCACGTCAGTTGCCGTGTGGAAATAGTTAAACGCAAATCGCTTTCGGGTTAACGTAGCCTCAGCCGTGATCTGTTGTGAAGGATCAACAGGCGCAAAAAGGACAAAAAAAACCACCGCAACGCGGTGGCTCGTCAGCTGGCAACAAGGCCGGTTGGCGTCGGGTTTAGCCCTGCAACTGTTCGAATGCCCGTGCGATGTCGGCGATCAAGTCGCTCGGATCTTCCAGCCCGATGTTGAAGCGCACGAGAATGCCCTTGCCGTGCCAGTCGCGGCGGATTGCGCTCATCCGGTAAGGCATCACCAGGCTGTTCGCGCCGCCCCAGCTATAGCCCAGGCCGAACAAGGCCAGGGAATCGACGAAACGGTCCGTCTGTGCTTCCGTGTAGCGCTCGTCGAAGATCACCGAGAACAGGCCGCCGGCGCCGGTAAAGTCGCGCCGCCAGGTGGCGTGGCCCGGGCAGTCCTCGAAGGCCGGGTGCAGCACGGCCGCGATTTCGGGCCGCGCCTTGAGCCAGGCGGCGACCTTGCGCGCCGAGGCGTCGTGGGCCTCGAAGCGCAGCTTCATGCTCGGCAGGCCGCGCATCACCAGATAGGCGTCGTCGGCGCTCACGCCCAGGCCGAGGCGCATGTGCGCCAGCGCCAGCCGGTCGTGCAGGGCCTGGTCGCGGGTGATCACGGCGCCCATCAGCACGTCCGAGCCGCCGGACTGGTACTTGGTCAGCGCATGCATGACGATGTCGACGCCGAGGTCGAAACCCCTGAGCGCGAGGCCGGCCGACCAGGTATTGTCGAGCGCGACCAGCACGCCGCGCGCCTTGGCCGCCGCGCAGATGGCGGGCAGGTCCGGCACTTCCATCGACACGGAGCCCGGCGCCTCGGTCCAGATCAGCCGGGTGTTCGGCTGGATCAGGTCGGCGATGCCGGCGCCGATCATCGGATCGTAATAGCGCGCCGTGATGCCGAAATCGGCGCTGAGCCAGCGTCCCAGCTCGCGGTTCGGGTTGTAGACGTTCTCCGGCAGCAGCACGTCGTCGCCGGTCTTTAACAGGGCAAAGTCGACCATCGCGATCGCCGCCAGGCCCGAGGGCGCCAGCAGGCACCGGTTGCCGCCCTCGATTTCGGCCAGGCGCGCTTCCAGCGTGAAGGTGGTCGGGGTGCCGTGCAGGCCGTAGGTATAGGCGCTCTTGTCCTTCCACTGGCCCGAGCGCATCGCCGCCACGCTGTCGAACAGCACCGTGGAGGCGTGGTGGATCGCCGGCGGGTAGGCGGCAAAGCCGCCCGGGGCCGTGTAATCGGTGTGGACCAGGGTGGTCTGGATCGACTTCTTCATGGCTGGATTACGCCAGGGTGGCCCACAGGTCGTGGGCGTCGGCCTTGGTGACGAGCACGTCGGCGAACTGGCCCACGGCCAGCTTGTTCTTGCCCGGCACCAGCGGCCGCTTGATGTGGACCACGCCGTCGATTTCCGGCGCGTCGGCGCTCGAGCGGCCGATCGCTTCGCGCGGGCCGACTTCGTCGACCAGCACGCGGATCGTCTTGCCGACTTTCGCCTGCAGGCGCTTGAGCGAAATCTCTTCCTGCAGCAGCATGACGCGCGCACGGCGTTCCTCGCGCACCTCTTCCGGCACCGGATTGTCCAGCAGGTTGGCGGTCGCGCCCTCGACCGGCGAATAGGCGAAGCAGCCCAGGCGGTCGATCTGCGCTTCGCGCAGGAAGTCGAGCAGGTATTCGAACTCGGCCTCGGTCTCGCCCGGGAAGCCGGCGATGAAGGTCGAGCGGATCGTCAGGTCCGGGTTCATCTTGCGCCAGGCCAGGATGCGGTCGAGGTTCTTTTCGCCGCTGGCCGGGCGCTTCATGCGTTTCAATACGTCCGGATGGGCGTGCTGCATCGGGATGTCGAGGTAAGGCAGCACATGGCCGTCGCCCATCAGCGGGATCACCTGGTCGACGTGCGGGTACGGGTACACATAGTGCAGGCGTACCCAGGCGTCGTACTGGCGCGCCAGCTGGCCCAGCGCCTCGGTGAGCTGGGTCATGTGGGTCTTGATCGGGCGGCCGTTCCAGAAGCCGGTGCGGAATTTCACGTCCACGCCGTAGGCGCTGGTGTCCTGCGAAATGACGAGCAATTCCTTGACGCCCGCCTTGAACAGGTTTTCCGCTTCCTTGAGCACCTCGTGGATCGGGCGCGAGACCAGGTCGCCGCGCATCGACGGGATGATGCAGAAGCTGCAGCGGTGGTTGCAGCCTTCGGAAATCTTCAGGTAGGCGTAGTGCTTGGGGGTAAGCTTGACGCCGTGGTCCGGCATCAGGTCGATGAACGGATTGTGGGTCATGGGCAGGTGCTGGTGCACCGAGTCCATCACCTCGGCCATCGCATGCGGACCGGTCACGGCCAGCACCTTCGGGTGCACCTTGGTGATGATGTCCTCGCCCGCCGCATCCTTCTTCGCGCCCAGGCAGCCGGTGACGATGACTTTACCGTTTTCGGCCAGCGCCTCGCCGATCGCGTCGAGCGACTCCTGCACCGCGGCATCGATGAAGCCGCAGGTGTTGACGATCACGAGGTCGGCGCCGTCGTAGGACTTGGCGGTCTGGTAGCCTTCGGCGCGCAGCTGGGTCAGGATCTGCTCCGAGTCGACCAGCGCCTTCGGGCAGCCGAGCGAGACGAAACCGACCTTGGGCGCGGGGCCGGCGGCTGCGGCGGAGCTCGCTGCGGCGGCGTCAGTGGTGGCGGTGGCAGGTGCGGGATTACGGCGGAGTTCGAGCATGGAGGATGGGGTCAGAATGTTCTGGGCAATCCGCGATTGTACCCGAAGCGGACATTCCGGGACATGCCCGGGCCCGGTTTTGGCGCCCCGGAGCGGCGCGCATGCAACGCCGCCCTTGCCTCCCCTGCACCTGGCGTAGGGTAGGCGGGTCCCCCGCCTACGCGTCCAACCAGCGTGTGCATGGCGGAAGAACACAGCCGAAAAACACGATACCCGGCACATGGCCGGGTATCGACAACGCACAGCGCCCGGCGCTTGCCCTTACTTCTTGTCCGTCGGCGGCGTCGCCGGCGGGAACGGGAAGGCGGAAAACAGCGCCTTGCTCTGGTTCTGCATCTGCTCCTGCATCTGCACGAACAGGTTCTTGCTCTGGTCGATGTAGTTGTTCATCATGCCCTGCATCATCGGGCCCTGGACGTTCATGAACTGGGTCCACATCTCCGGGCTGAAGGGCTTGCCTTCGATGGCGCCGGCGGCGTTGGCCGTGAACTTGTTCTGGATGTCGGTGAATGCCTGGACGTTCTTTTCCAGGTAGGAACCCATCATCCCCTGCATGGCGTGACCGTAGTAGCGGATGATCTGGGCCAGCACCGCGCTCGAGAACATCGGCGCACCGTTCGCCTCCTCTTCCAGGATGATCTGGAGCAGGATGCTGCGAGTCAGGTCCTCGCTCGTCTTGGCGTCGACGACCGTGAACTCGTCGGCATCCAGGACCAGTTGCTTTACGTCCGTCAAGGTGATGTAGGAACTGGTCTGGGTGTCGTAGAGGCGACGGTTCGGGTATTTCTTGATCAGGCGTTCAGTACTGTTTTTTGCACTACTCATCTCAAGTTCCATAAATTGCGTCACAACCATGCATGGGCGGAACGCTTTTAATAATCACCAAAAAGCGGGCATCGCTCGTGCCGGTTGGGCGAGCCGCCCTCAACCGGACAAACCGACTAAAAATACCACGTTCATTACGCAGGTGCAGCAATTATTATGATCCATGCGGCAAGAATGCACCAAATTGGTGCATTCTTGCCAAGCTTACTCCGCCCTCGCCTTCACGTAGCGTCCTGGCGCCGGTTCCGACGGCAGGTGGCGCTCGTTGCCGGGCTGGGCCGGGGCCGGCACCTCGGCGCCGCCATTTTCCTGCAGGAAGCGCGCCCACTCCGGCCACCAGCTGCCCTTGCGCTCTTCGGCGCCCGCGAACCAGTCGTCGGGCGTGCGCGCACGGGTCTTGCCGTTCTTGTCGTTCACCCAGTAGCTGCGCTTGTTCTTCGAGGCCGGATTGATCACCCCGGCAATGTGGCCCGAGGCGCCCAGCACGAAGCGGTTGGCCTTGGCCTTCTTCGGGTTGAGCAGGTTCATGGAGGCGAACGCGGCCTGCCACGGCACGATATGGTCTTCCTTCGAGCCGTAGAGGAAGACCGGGCAGTCGATGCGGCCGAGGTCGACCGGCACGCCGCACACGTTCAGCTTGCCCGGCTGCTTGAGCTTGTCCTCGAGGTACATATTGCGCAGGTAGGAGCAGAACATCGGGCCCGGCAGGTTGGTGCTGTCGGCGTTCCAGTACAGCAGGTCGAAGGCCGGCGGCGCCTTGCCCCTCAAGTAGTTCTGCTGGACATAGTTCCAGATCAGGTCGTTCGGACGCAGGGCCGAGAACGTGGTCGCCAGGTCGCCGCCCGGCATGATGCCGCCCTTGCCCAGCTTTTGTTCGCGCAGCGCCACCTGGGTCTCGTCGATGAACACCTCGAGCACGCCGGGGTCGGAAAAATCGAGCAGGGTCGTAAGCAGGCTCAGGCTGGCAGCCGGCTGGCGGCCGCGCGCGGCCAGCACCGACAACGCGTTGGCGGCGATCGTGCCGCCGACGCAGAAGCCGAACACGTGCACCTTGTCCTGGCCGGTGATGTCGCGCGCGACGTCGATCGCCTCGATGGCGCCGCGCTCGACGTAATCGTCCCAGGTCAGCGAGCCCATGGATTTATCGGGATTGCGCCACGAGACCATGAACACCGTATTGCCCTGTTCGACGACATAGCGCACCAGGGAATTCTCCGGCTGCAGGTCGAGGATGTAGAATTTGTTGATGCACGGTGGAATCATCAACAGGGGCACGGCGCGCACCGTCGGGGTCGCCGGGCTGTACTGGATCAGCTGGAACAGCGCGTTCTCGTAGACGACGTGGCCGGGCGCGGTGCCGACGTTGACGCCGACCTCGAAGGCGGACTCGTCGGACTGGGAAATGCGGCCTTTCTGCAGGTCGGCCAGCATGTTCTGCAAGCCCTTGGCCAGGCTTTCGCCCTTGGTCTCGATGAGCTTGGCCTGGACTTCCGGGTTCGTCGCCAGGAAGTTGGCCGGCGACATCGCATCGACCATCTGCTGGACCGTGAAGCGGATCTTCTGGCGCTCGCGCGGGCCGGTCTCGACCGCATCGGCCAGGGCCAGCATGAATTCGCCGTTGAGCAGGTAGGAGGCGGCGGTGAAGGCCGAGAACGGGCTGGCCGTCCACTCCGAGCTCGAGAAACGCTTGTCGTGCAGCTCCGGGGTCTTGCCGGACATGAAGTCCTGCCACAGCTTGCCGGCCTTGTGCAGGTAGTCCTGGCGCAGCGCGTCCAGCCGCGCCGGCGAGACGGTCACGCCGAAGTCCTTGAACACGCCGGCCAGCGGGTTGGCAGCGCCAGGCTGGGGGGCGCCCGCGCCCTGCGGCAGCCAGCCCTGCCAGGCGGACGGATCGGTAAGCTGGTTCATCCAGGTGGCGGCAAAAGCTTGGGGGTCGGGCATGTTCATGTCGGCGTCCGTTGTTAGAATCGGGTTGTCAACTGGAGAAAAGCATGTGGATTGTTGCGATTGGCTGGATCTATGTCGTCATTTTGATGGCGGCGACGGAAACCTCGGTCACTGCCGGAATCATGACATTTTTAATTTACTGCATGATACCCCTGTCTTTGCTTTTTTACCTCACCGGTTCGAAGCGGCGCCGGGCACGGCGTGCTATGGCAGAGGCTCAAACCCGGGCCCAGGCCCAAGCGGGCACGCGCCCGGACGGCGCGACCGACGCCGCGGCGCCGGCGGCACCCGGGAATGGCGGGGACTAGAAGTATTGATGACGCCGGAGCGCGTCACTTGAGCCAGATCAAACTCGCCTGACGGCCGGTCACGCCATCGCGGCGATACGAATAAAAGCGGTCGCGCTCGATGGCCGTACAGTGCAGGCCGCCGGAGACGCTGGTGATGCCGTCTTGTTCCAGCATCCGGCGCGCCAGCGAGAACATGTCGGCCGTGTACTTGCCGCGCAGTTCGGGATGGCGCACGAAGGCAAAGCCGACGTCGATCCCGGGCAGGGCCGCGGCAAACGCATCGTACACGTCCTGCCCGACCTCGAAGGCGGTCGGGCCGATGGCCGGTCCCATCCAGGCCGTGATCTCGCCCGCGCCGCGCGCGCGCATGGCGGCCACCGTCTGTCCCAGCACGCCGCCGGCCAGCCCGCGCCAGCCGGCATGGGCGGCACCCACCACCTTGCCGTCCAGGTCGGCGAACAGCACCGGCAGGCAATCGGCCGTCAGGATGGCGCACACCAGGCCGGGGCCGGTGGCGATGCTGGCGTCGCCGGTGCGCACCGGCTGGTCGGCGCCGACCGTGGCGGCATCGACCACGGCCGCGCCATGGACCTGGGCGATCCAGGATGGACGGGCCGGCAGCAGCGCCTGCAGGCGCGCCCGGTTTTCCTGCACGGCCTGCGGGTCGTCGCCCACGTGCAGGCCGAGGTTGAGCCCGCCCGCGCCGCGCCCGTCGCCGTAGGGACCGAGCGAGACGCCGCCCTGGCGGGTCGTTGCCAGCGCCTGGACATTGGCCGGCGCATCCGGCCACTCGGGGATCACGAGGCAGGCCCTGTCCATTACACCGCTTCCGGTTCCGCGATGCCGGCGCGCGCGATCAGCTCGGCAAAGTCCTGCGCCAGCGGCACGACCCATTCGCATTGCTGGCCGCTGTCCGGATGCACCAGGCCGAGGCGCCGCGCCTGCAGCGCCTGGCGGTGGAACACCGGGCTCAGGTGCGTCTTGCCGTACACCGAGTCGCCGACCAGGCCGAAGCCGATCGACAGCATGTGCACGCGGATCTGGTGGGTGCGTCCCGTCTCCAGGCGGCACTGCACCAGGCTGACCGGACGGCGGTCGAGCATGCCTTCGGCCACCCGCGTGTAGTGGGTGATGGCCGGCTTCGCGCCCAGGCTGGTCGAGACCGCCATCTTGACGCGGTCCTTCGGGTGGCGCCCCATCGGCGCATCGATCGTGCCCGACAGTTGCGGCGTGCCCCAGACCAGCGCGAAGTATTCGCGCTTGACGGTGCGCGCCTGCAACTGGCGCACGAGGTCGGTCTGCGCCGCCAGCGTCTTGCCGACGACCATCAGGCCGCTCGTGTCCTTGTCGAGGCGGTGCACGATGCCGGCGCGCGGCACCGAGGCCAGCTGCGGCGCGTGGTGCAGCAGGCCGTTGAGCAGCGTGCCGGTCCAGTTGCCGGCGCCCGGGTGCACGACCAGGCCGGCCGGCTTGTTGATGACGAGGATGTGCTCGTCCTCGTAAACAATATTGAGGTCAATAGCCTCGGGTGCGAAAGCCGTATCCTCGGGTGCCGGCTGGGGCGCGACGACGACCGTCTCGTCGCCGTAGGCGGTGTCCTTGCCGCGCGCCGGCTTGCCGTCGACCAGCACGTTGCCCTGTTCGAACCACAGCTGCAGGCGGCTGCGCGAAAACTGCGGCACCAGGCCGGCCACGACCTTGTCGAGGCGCTGGCCGCAGGCCTCTTCGCCCAGATGCAGGGTGATCGGGGAAAGGTCGATGCCGCTGGCGCCCAGGGGCAGCGCGGGAAACTCGGCGTCGATTTCATCGTCGAAATCGGGGTCCAGGGGCAAATCCGCCGAATTCGGCGCGGTTGTTAATATCACGTCAGTCCCATCGGCTATAATCAGCCGTTCGTTGAATCTCGGTAAAACTTTTCTGCAAAAAGCTATGCAAAAAAAACTGTTGGTGGTGGTTGCTACAAGTGTCCTGCTGGGCCTGTCCGGTTGCGGCCTTCTGCCGGAGCGTGCTGACGAGACCCAGAAGTGGTCAGCGGAGAAATTATACGCTGAGGCACGCGGGGAGATGAGCAGCGGCCAATACGAAGCGGCCATCAGGCTGTTCCAGCGCCTCGAATCGAACTACCCGTTCGGCACCTACGCCACCCAGGCGCAGATGGAGATCGCCTACGCCCATTATAAGGCGCAGGACCAGGCCGAAGCGATGGCGGCGGTCGAGCGCTTCATCAAGCTGCACCCGAACCACCCGCAAGTCGACTACATGTACTACCTGCGCGGCCTGATCAACTTCAACGACCAGGTCGGCTTCCTGAGCGTGATCTATTCCCAGGACCCGACCGAGCGCGACCCGAAAGCGACGCGCGAAGCCTTCGCCGCCTTCAAGGCGCTGGTCGACAAATTCCCGAACAGCAAATACGCGCCGGACGCGATCGCGCGCATGAACTACCTGGTCAACGCGATGGCCGCCTATGAAGTGCACGTGGCGAACTACTACTACCGCCGCGGCGCCTACCTGGCCGCCGTCAACCGCGCGCAAAATGCCGTGGCCGACTACCCGGACGCGCCGGCACGCGAGGAAGCCCTGTTCATCATGCTGCGCGCCTACGACAAGATGGGCATGACGACCCTGCGCGACGACACCCGCCGCGTGTTCCTGCTCAACTACCCGCACAGCCGCTTCATGAATCCGAACACGGGCGGCGACGCGCCATGGTGGCGGTTCTGGGGCAAGCCGGCGCCGAAAGACGCGATCAAATAACTGCGAGCGGTGATCCCGCGTGGGCACTTGTGCCCACGCGGACGCACCGCCTCCCGACCGGCGCCCGGGTTCAGGCCCCTTCCTTGCGCCGGAACACCCAGCTGCGCTCGCTCGACTCCGCCGGCACGAACGCATACCCATCGACGTCGAACGCCTTCAGGTCTTGCGGGTCCGTGATGCCGTTCTCGATCGCAAAGCGCGCCATCATGCCGCGCGCGCGCTTGGCGAAGAACGAGATGATCTTGTATTTCCCGTTCTTCCAGTCCTCGAACACCGGCGTGATCACGGGCACGGCGAGCAGCTTCGGCTTGACCGATTTGAAGTATTCTTCCGAGGCCAGGTTCACCAGCGCCGTCGATCCCGTCTCGGCCAGTTCGGCGTTCAGGGCAGCGGTAATCGACTCGCCCCAGAAGGTATATAAATCCTTGCCGCCCGGATTGGCCAGCCTGGTGCCCATCTCCAGCCGGTAGGGGTGGATCAGGTCGAGCGGGCGCAGCAGCCCGTAGAGGCCCGACAGGATGCGCAGGCGGCGCTGGGCGAAGGCGAGCCCGCCGGCATCGAGGCTGCGCGCATCCAGGCCGGCATACACGTCGCCATTGAAGGCCATCACCGCCTGGTGGCCCTCGCTGTGATCAAGCGTCCAGCTGGCGTAGCGCGCCACGTTGAGCGCGGACAGCTGGTCGGAAATGTGCATCAGGTCGCCGACCTGGCCGGGCGACAGGTCGCGCAGCACGCCGATCAACTGGGCGGCGCGGTCGGCAAAGCGCGGCAGGGACTTTTCGGGGGTCGGGCTTGGGGTATCGAGGTCGAGGGATTTGGCGGGCGATAAGACAATCAGCATAGAGACTCAAACAAGTAAAACACGTAATCAAAAAATTTCCCACATGATACCCGCTTCCCTCCCCGACCGCGCCCAGCCCCTCGTCATCGACACCAATGTCTGCCTCGACCTGTTCGTCTTCCACGACCCGCGCTGGGCCAGCCTGCTGGCGGCGCTCGAAGCCGGCGCGGTACGCGCCGTGACCCGCGCCGACTGCCGCGACGAATACCTGGCCGTGCTGCACTACCCGCACCTGCCGCTCGACGACGACAAGCGCACGCAGGCGGTCCGGCGCTTCGACGCCCTGATCGCCGTGGTGGCGCCGGACAGCAAACCGGTGCGCCTGCCCGTCTGCAGCGACCGCGACGACCAGAAATTCCTGGAGATCGCGCGCGATGCCGGCGCCGCCATCCTCGTCACCAAGGACAAGGCCTTGCTCAAGCTCGGCCGCAAGACGGTCCAGGGCGGCCTGTTCCGGATCATGCTGCCCGAGGCCTGGGTGAAGACACAGGCCGAGGCCACGCTAAAATAAGCGCGTCCCAGCAAATCCTCCGCGCCATGACCACCCCTGCCCTGCGCTCGCGCCTGCCCGCCGTCGGCACCACCATCTTCTCCACCATGTCGGCGCTCGCCAGCGAGCACGGCGCCGTCAACCTCGGCCAGGGTTTCCCCGACTTCGGCTGCGACCCGCGCCTGCTCGACCATGTGAACGAGGCCATGCGCGCCGGCCACAACCAGTATCCCCTGATGACCGGTGTGCCGGCGCTGCGCGAAGCGATCGCCGCCAAGATCGCCCGGCTCTACGGGCACGGCTACGACCCGGCGCGCGAGATCACCGTCACCGCCGGCGCCACCCAGGCGCTCACCACCGCGATCCTGTGCTGCATCCATCCGGGCGACGAGGCGATCGTCATCGAACCGGCCTACGACAGCTACGCGCCGACGGTGACGCTGGCGGGCGGCGTGGTGGTGCCGGTGACGATGGAGCTGGGCGAAGCCGGCTACCGGCTGCCCTGGGACAAGGTGGCGGCCGCGGTGACGCCGCGCACGCGCCTGATCGTCATCAACTCGCCGCACAACCCGACCGGCTCGATCCTGCGCCGCGCCGACCTCGACCGGCTGGCCGCGATCGTCGAGGGCAGCGACATCCTGGTGCTGTCCGACGAGGTCTACGAGCACATGGTCTACGACGGCCAGCAGCATGCCTCGGTGGCGAGCCACCCGCGGCTGGCCGAGCGGGCCTTCGTCGTCTCGAGCTTCGGCAAGACCTTCCACGTCACCGGCTGGAAGGTCGGCTATGTCGCGGCGCCGGCGGCGCTCATCGCCGAGTTCCGGAAAGTGCACCAGTACAATGTCTTCACGGTGAATACGCCGATGCAGCATGGCCTCGCGCGCTACCTGGAGGACCCGCGTCCCTATCTCGACCTGCCGGCCTTCTACCAGCGCAAGCGCGACCTGTTCCGCGCCGGCCTGGCGCGCACCCGCCTGCGCCTGTTGCCGGCCGACGGGACGTATTTCCAGTGCGTGGAGTATGCGGGCGTCTCGAACATTCCCGAGGCCGAATTCGCCCAATGGCTGACGGTCGAATGCAAGGTCGCCGCGATTCCCGTGTCGGCCTTCTACAGCCAGGCCAGGGAGTCGGGCATCGTGCGCTTCTGCTTCGCCAAGGAGGACGCGACGCTGCGCCTCGCCCTCGAGCGCCTGGGCAGGCTGTAGGAACTAGCGCGCCAGCTGCTGCAGCTTGCGCTCGACGAAGCCCTGCAGCTCGCCGGGCAAGCTGCCGAGCGCCTTGGCCTGGCGGAAGGCGTCGAGCGCCTCGGCGTGGCGCTTGTCGGCCTGCAAGGCGATCCCCAGGCCCATCCACCAGACCGCATTGCCCGGCGCGCTGCGCAGGGCCGTCTGGTATTGCTCGGCCGCCTCACCGTAACGCGCCTCGCGCTGCAGGGCGCCGGCCAGGAAGGCGTGGTAATCGCCCTTGCCGGCCGCATACGGCAAGCTGCGCAGCAGCGTCTCGATGCCGCTCTTGCCGCGTTCGATCTGCAGCCGTGCCAGCAGCATCGCCAGGGCCGGCTGGCGCGGGTCGAGCGCCAGCGCCTGTTCCAGCTGGCCCATCGCCTCGTCGCCGCGCTTGCTTTCGATCAGCAGACTGACCAGGGTCTGGCGCGCCGCCTCGTGTTTCGGATGCGCGCGCAGCGTGGCCTGCAGCCCGGCGATCGCCTCGGCCACGCGGCCCTCTTCCAGGTGCGCCAGCGCGCGGCGATAACTGTTCTCGGCCTGCTGGGCGCCGCTGTCGAGCCGGCCCTGGGCTGCCGGCGGTGCTTCTTGCGGCGCGGGGCCGGTCCCCGCTTCCCTGCGCTTGAGGGCGGCCAGCCAGGCGGCATCAAGCCTGGCCCGCTCCGCCGCGCGCGCCTGCTCTTCGCGCAGGCGGCGGGTCGGCGCGGCCCGCTCGGCCTGCGGCAAGGCCGCGATGCGCGCCTGCTCGGCGTGCCAGCGTTTCGCCAGCCGCGCCTGCTCGGCGAGGGCGCGCTCGTTGGCGACCGCCCAGGAAGTTGTCTCGTGCGGCGCCGCCTCGGTGCGCGGCGCAGCTGGCGCCGGGGCGGGCTGTCGCGTTTCGGATCGCGCTTTCGCGGCGGGCGCAGCCGGAGCGACGGGAGGCGTCGCCGGCGCCTGGGCCGCCGCCAAGGGCGCCTCGGCCTGCACGCTGGCCGGCGCGGCGGGCGCAACCTCGGCCACGCTGACGGGGGGCGCTTCGGGGGGCGCTGCGGGGAGCGCTTCTGGGGGCGCTTCGGGAACCGCTGCGGGCACGGCCGCAACCGGGGCCGCCGGCTGTACCTCGAAGGTCTTGCCCTTGAGCGGAAGCATCACCCAGGCGGTCGCGCCGAGGGCCAGCGCGAGCAGGGCCGCGGTGACGGCCGCGATGCGCCGCGGCGGCAGGCGGCGCGCCGCGGGCGCCACCGGCTTGATCTCGGGCGGCACCTCGCCGGCGCGCGCATTGCCGCGCGCATCGAGGTCCTGCAGCATTTTATTAATCAGGCTCATCGTGCGAAGGTCCAGGCAAGTCCGGCCGCGCTTGCGCCCAGCGCGGCCAGCGCACCGAGGCCGGCCAGCCAGGACCAGGCGCGCCGCTTCGAGGCCAGCGTGTCGCGCGCGGCGGCGGCCACGTGGGCGGCCGTCACCTGCTGGCGGCCTTCGCCGTAGCACAGCATCATGGCCTTGTGCGCCAGGATGTTGACCAGGCGCGGAATGCCGCCGCTGGCGCGGTACAGGCGCGCCAGCGCGCCCTTGGAGAACAGCCGCGCGCCGCCGAAACCGGCCACCCGCAGGCGATGCGCCACGTAAAAGTCGAGGTCGTCGCGGCTGAGCGGCCCCAGGTGGTAATGGAAGGTGATGCGCTGGGCCAGTTGGCGGATCGCGTCCAGTTCCAGCTTGCGGTTCAGTTCGGGCTGGCCGAACAGGACGATCTGCAGCAGCTTGCGCTTTTCGGTCTCGAGGTTGGTCAACAGGCGCAGCGCTTCCAGGCTCTCGATCGGCATCGCCTGGGCTTCGTCCAGGCACAGCAGGACCTGTTTACCGGCGCCGGCCAGCTCCAGCAGGCGCTGCGTGAGCGACTTGAGCAGCTGGTGCTGGTCGAGCGGCTGGCCCTGCGGATCGAGCGCCACCTCGAGTTCGTCGGCCAGCGCCAGCATCAGCGTGCGCGGCTCGAGGAAGGGATTCGGGATGTAGGCGGTGACGAAGCCTTCGCCCAGCGTCGCCATGAACTTGCGGCACAGCAGGGTCTTGCCGGTGCCGACTTCACCCGTGATCTTGATGAAGCCTTCGCCGCTCCTGGCGGCCACCAGCAAGGTGTTGAGCGCTTCCTGCGAACCCGGACTGCCGAAAAAGAAACTCGTGTCCGGCGTGATGCCGAACGGCAGTTCGCGCAAGCCAAAGTGCTCTGCGTACATTACTTGCGCCCCTGGGTGCGCGGGTCGAGGCCCTCGATGCGGCGCGTCGTGTCGAGCAGGTCCTGGCTCCAGTTGGTGGCGCTGTCGACGATGGTCGGCTTGATCAGCACCACCAGTTCGCGCTTCTGGCTGACCTTGTTCTTGTTGCCGAACAGCGCGCCCAGCACCGGCACCCGGCTGGCGCCCGGCAGCCCGCTGCTGTCGTTGGTCGCGGCCTGGCGCATCAGGCCGCCGATGGCCACCACCTGGCCGTCGCGCCCGCGCACGATGCTGTCGAGTTCGGAAGTCGACGAGGCCGCCAGCGGCAGCGTCAGCGAGCCGGCCGAACCGAGGTCGATGCCCTTGGTGATGGTCGTCACCTGGCTCACCGAGGGGTGCACGTGCAGCAGGATGTTGCCCTTGTCGTCGATTTGCGGGGTCACGTCCAGCACCACGCCGGAAAAGAAGGGCTGCAGCGTGACGCTCGGCGTGACGGTGTTGCCGGCGGCGTTCGAGTTGGTGGTGGTGGTCACGCCGGTGACGAAGAATTCGTCGGTGCCGATCTTCAGCACGGCCTTCTGGTTGTTGACGGCGGCGATGCGCGGGCTCGACAGCACATGCACGCTGCCCTGCTGCTCCAGCAGCGAAATCAGGGCCGCGAAATTATTCGTCTGGAAGGCGAAGCCGAACAGCGCCCCGGCCGCGTTGGCCGCGTTCGACAGCGAAAAGCCGGTGCTGGCGGCCAGGCCCTGGCCGTTGGCGATCAGGGGCGGCTGGCCGCCGGTATAGGGCAGCGGCGCCAGCGCGGCGCCAGGGCCGATCAGGCCGCTCGAAACCCGGTTGCCGTGCGAACTGTTGATCGAAGCGAAACTGGCCCAGTTGATGCCGCTCTGGAACTGGTCGTTCAGCTCGACTTCCAGGATCTTCGCTTCCAGGATCACCTGGCGGTCCACCGAGAGCTGGGTCGCCTTCAGGTACATGTCGACGTTGCGCAGCTCGTCCGGCATGGCGCGGATCACCAGCACCCCCGATTGCGGGCTGATCACGACGCTGCGCCCGCCCTCTTTCGAGCCGACGATGGCCTCGATGGCGGCCTTCAGGTCGACCCAGAAGTCGTTGCTCGACAGGGTGTTGACGTCGGTGCTGTCGCCCTGGGTGGCGCCGTTTCCGTCCGGGCCGTTGCTGCCATTGTTTCCGCTGTTGCGGTTCTGCGGCAGGTTCTGGTTCTGCCCGCCCTCCTGGCCGCCGCTGCCGCTGGTGCCGGCATTCGCGACCGAGGTCGAGCTCACGCGCAGGTTCGAGGAGCCGCGCCGGCTGCCGATCAGGTAGTTCACGTGGAACATGCGCGTCTGCATCGTCAACGGACGGATCGTGATCCGGGTGCCGTCGATCTTGTACTCGTAGCCATACATCTCGCGCACGGCTTCCAGCGTTTCGGGCAGCGTCACGTCCTTCAGGTTGGCGCTGATGTTGCCGGCGACCTCGGGATGGACCAGCATGTTGTAGCGGGTGCCGGCAACGATCGAGCGGAAGAACTGCTGGGCCGGCACATTGTTGAAGGACACGTTGAAACGCTCCTCGAGCGCCGGCCGCGCCTTCGGCAATTCGCGCGCCAGGCTGGCCGCGGGCGGCAGCAGCGCATTCGCGACGGCGTCGTCGACCGGCGGCGCGGCACGGCTGGCGGCGCTTGCCGCGGCCACCTCGCGCTTGATGGCATCGTAGGTGGCGTGCGGCGGCGCCGAGCGGCAGCCGGCCAGCAGCGCGGCGGCCACGGCCAGCGCCAGGAGGGAGGTGTGTCGCATGGTGGTCGTATCCGTCATGGCGTAGTCGTCATTGGTAGGGCCTCATTCGGTGCCGGCGCGCCCGGCGCTGCGCATCCCGCTGGCGAGCGGAGGGTGCAGCATCAGGACCTGGCGCGATCGTCCGCGCACGAGCTCGACTTCGTCTTGCTCGATGCGCGCCACCCGCGCGCCCTTGTACAGTTCGCCCAGGCGCAGCGTCTCGCCGTCGATGACGGCAATGTGGCGTCCGCCCGGCTGGCGCGCGATCAGCACCGACTGCAGCTGGGGCGCGCGCGCTTGCGTCACGGCGGCCGCGCCGGCGCCGTCCTCGCGCGCGATCAGCCCGGCCGGCGGGCGGGTCGGGTCCTGCAGCGGCTGGGCGCCCGCGTGTGCGCCGGCGAGCAGCAGGGCCGCGCAGAGGGCGCGGGCGATCAGAGTGTCATCCATTTCGGGTCCAGGCTCAGGGTGTACAGGTTCAGCGTCAGGCGCGAGGACGGCCAGGTTTCCGCCTCGAGCTGGGCGCGTCCCCAGAACAGGCGGGTCGGCATCGCTTCCAGCGCCGCCATGTAGGCGACCATGTCCAGGTAATTGCCGCGCACCGTCACTTCGACGCCATGCCGGTACAGCAGGGCCGCGGGTGCCGGCGCCGTCTCGCCGGTCCCCGCCGGCTGCGCGCCCGTGACCGGCTCGGCCGCCAGGGTGCGCATCGACACCAGCTGCAGCCTGCCGTTGGCGCGCAGGATCGCGTCGACCAGCGGCGCCATCCGCCCCGGCGGCACCAGGCCATGCTGCATCGCGCGCAGCTCGCCGGCGAGCGCCTCGGTATCGGCCCGGACCGCGGCGATGCGCGCGCGCGCGGGCGCGTCCGGATCGACCTGGGCCGCCTCCACCTTGGCGCGCAGCTCGGCGTCGAGCCCTTCGATGTGGTTCTGTTGCTGGACGATCTGGGCGCGCAGCGCGTCCTGGCGCGCGAACATCGGTTTCAGCCCGAGGTAAAACGCGACGAACACGATCCCCGCCGCGGCTGCCGCGAAGACCAGCGCCCGTTCGCGCAGGGTCAGCGCGTCGAGGCGCGCGGCCATCCGGATCAGGGCGTTCTTCATGGCTTGGCGCCCTCCATGGCCGACGACAGGCTGAACTCGACGTAAGCCGGCGCGGCGGCCGGCGCCTTGGCCCCCGGGCTGCCCCCCTCGACCGGCGCCGCGCCCTGGATCTGCATGCTGGCGAACGCCTTGCCCTGCAGTACCGGCTCGCGCGTCAGGCGGTTCAGGTAGCCGGGCACCCGGTTCGGATCGAGCGCGCGCCCGTGCACGGCGATCGCGCCGGGCTCGCCGGTCTTGCCGTCGCCGCCGACGCTGACCCCGGTCAGCCAGAGGCCGTCCACATGCTGGCGCGCCAGCGCGCGGAAGGTCTCGGCGTGGCCCCGGGTGTTGCCCAGTTCGCCACGCTCGAGCACGCCGGAGACCTGGCGCAGCGCGGCCAGCTGGCGCTCGGCCTCGGCCAGTTCGTTTTCCAGCGCCGGGTTCTTCTGGCGCGGCGCAAACTCGGCCGTGACGGCCGCCAGGCGCGCCTCGGCTTTTTTCAACTGGTCGGCGCCGGTGTCGGCCTGGGCCTGGAGCGCGTTCACCCGGGCGTTGCCATACAGGTGGAGCGCGGCCACCCCGAGCACGAGCACGCCGAGCGCCAGCGCCATGGTGCGCGCCGAAAACATCTTCTTTTGTTGCAGGAAGACGGGGTTGAACAGGTTGATCTGCTGGCTCACAGCGCCGTCCCCTCGTGGCGCAGGGCCGCGCCCAGCGGCACCAGGAAGCGCTGCTGCTGCAGCGGGTCGGCCAGGTGGGGGGCGCGCGCGAAGTCGAACAGGGCTGCCAGGTCGAGCGTCTCCACCGGCGTGTACAGGTTGCTCGACAGGTAGTCCTCGAGTCCCGCTATCGCGGACGGCGCCAGCACCAGCTTGGCCACGCTGATGAAGGAATACTGGCGTTCGAAGTTGTCGAGCGAGCGCTGCAGCTCGAGCGTGACGCGGTCGAAGCTCGCGTGGCGCCGCTCCAGCTCGGCATCGAGCAAATGGTCGAGCCCGATGTCGATGCGGCGCGCCAGGTACAGTTCGCCCCGGTAGGAAATCGTCAGCAGCCCGCCCTCCTCGCCGAACGAGAGCATGGCCACGCCACGCCCCGGCGGCTCGACCAGGGCCGAGATATTGCGCTGCGCCGTCTCGGGGATGTCGATCACCGCCAGCTCGACCTTGGCCGCCGTGAACAGCTTCTGGCGCGCCTCGATGACGCTGTTGCGCGCCGCGATGGCGAACATCGAATGCTGGGCACGCACGGCGGCGTTCGGATCGACCGGCAGGTCGAGCACGTCGATGGTGGCGTCGTCCACGTGGAAGTCGAGCATGTCCTTCAGGCGCCAGCGCACCGCCGTGCGCAGTTCGTCGGGCGCGACATTCGGCGCGTCGACCGACACCACCTGGTATTCGCCGCCGGCGAGCACCGTGATCGTGCGGTAGGCATGGGTGTGCAGGTCGCGGCCCGCCTTGTCGAGCAGGTCGGCGAAATCGCTGCCGGGATAGAACCCGGCCTGGCGCACCTGGGGACGCATCCCGGCAGCGGTCTGCATGCTGACGGCGGCAAGGCCGTCGCGCTGCAGCGCGATGGCGAGCCAGCCTTCTCTTTTCTTTGCTTTTCTAAAAAAACGCATGCAGACCGTGGGGAATGGGACGAATCGCGGACGTATTGACCGTAAAAGCTTGATTATATTCAAGATCGACGGAAAGATAGGAAAAAATCGCCGGATAGCAACATTGTGTTGCCTCCGGCACGCACTCTGGCGCCGCGGCTAAAAATACAGCTCGCGCATATAGATCACGGGGCTGCGGTGGCTGCCATAGCTGACCCTGCCGATGGTGCTCGGCAGCCAGGGCCAGCCGGCAAATTCGAGCGTGACGCTGCCGCTGCGCGCAACGCCACCCGGCCGCTTGCCGGGCGCGAGCAGCCACAGGACGGCGCGCCCCTTTTTCATCTCCACCGGCGCCCTGGTGGAGGCAGCCAGGATGCCCGTGTCGCAGCTGCCGTCGCTACGGGCAAACTGCTTCGAGCAGACCAGGAAGCGGGTCGCCCCGGCCCCGACACCGGGCGCATCGGCAAACTCGGGATTGAACAGCCAGCCGCTCGCGCCGCCCCAGTATTCGGCGCGCAGGCCGAGCGCCGTGCGCAGGATGTCGGTGCCGAGGGCGTTCGGCACCTTCAGGCGCCCGTTCAGGACCAGCACCCCGCCCTCGTCGGACACCTCGTTGCTGCGCAGCGAGCTGACCACGATCTCCGGTTTGCCGTCCTCGGTCAGGGCGGTCTCGGCGGCCGTGGCGCGCACGAACACCGCGGTCGGCGCGCTCAGGTTGGTCGCGCGCGGCTCGGCCTGCTTATAGCCGGCCGCCAGGCGGTACGGCGCCTTCGCCTGCATGAGGGGCGCGTTCGCGTCGGTGATGGCGACGCTCTGCTTGCCCGGCTCCGGCACCAGGTCGGGCGCGAGCGGCTGGCCGCCGGGCTTGTTCACGGCGCTCAGCGTCACCGGCCTGAACCAGGCGCCGGTAAAGTTCTGCAGGCGCTCGTTGTTGTCGTTGAAGGCTTCCACCGTGATCGTGAACGGCTGCCCGGAATACACGGCGCCGCGGTCGTCGCGCGGGCAGGCATAGCCTGCCGGCAGGCTGGCCGGGCACTCGAAGGGTCCGGTGACGATGGTCTTGAAATAGGCCGGATAGAAGCGCCCGACCGCTACCGTGCTGCCCCCGACCGGCACGCCGAGATACAGGTTGCTCCGGCTCGCGTCGTCGGGATGGCTGGCGTCGACCAGGCCGGTGACGAAGGCGATCGCGCCGACTTCGCTCCACGAGGCCGTGGCCGACATGATGCCGTCCTTCCAGCCGCGGCTGCCGGTCTCGAACAGTTCGCCCACGCTGGCGAGCGCGATGCCGTCGATCGCGGCGCGGCCGAGGGAGATGCCGGGCCGGACCTTCTCGTTGCCGAAGTTGGGCGCGAACCCGGCCTCGTCCGCCAGCCACGCGCCGATCTCGACCGTCAAGGGCGCGCCGGCCGCCGCGAAGCCGAGACTGGCCGGCGCCGTATTCCCGGGGTTGGAGATGCTGCCGTTGCGGATGTCCCTGAACGCGATCCGCAGCGGGGCGCTGACGAAGTCCCCGGTGGCGGCCGTGTTACCGCTCTCCTTCAGGCTGAGTCGGATCTGGCCGACGTCCTTGTAGATGAAGTCCAGCTTGCGCGATACGGTGCCGGCGGCAAACGCGATGGCGACCGGGGCCGACCAGGCCAGGGGCTGGCCGGCTGCGGCGCAGGCCGGGATCGCGGCGCCCGCATAGCTGGCGCCGACCGTGCCGGCGACCGGGTTCAGGCATTCGATGGCGAACTGGATCGAGGCGGTGGTCGCGCTGGCGGGGGCGCCCGGTATCCCGTCGTTGGTTGCGGTGATGAAGATCGGCGCCTTGCTGCCGCCGACGATGGGCGCCGCGTAGCGCTTGCATGGCTGGCCGGGCGCGCCGATGGCGATGCCCGGGGCGCACAGGCTGTCGGTGAAGACATAGGGATTGAGCGTACCCGGCGTCGGATTGGTGGAGACGTCGCGGTCGATGGCGGTGTCGGTCAGGGACGCCGCATTGTTGGCCGGGTTGTCGTCGCCGGTGCCGGTCACCGTCACCGTCACGGTTTTCTGGCCGGTGGTATCGACCGCGGCCGTGAGCAGCAGCGGCGGCGCGCTGGCGCCGGGCGCGAGCGCGCCCTGCCAGCTGCAGCTGCCGTTCGAACCGTTCGCGGCGCAGGTCCAGCCGGTGCCGCTGCCCGCGAGGTAACGCATGCCGTTCGGCAGCGCGATGGCGACGCTGATCCGGCCGGTCTCGGTGTACGGCCCGTGGTTGGTCACGGTCGCCGTGTACTCGGCAGGCAGGCCGACCTGGAAGCTGCCGGAGCGGGCGAGCGCGATCGACAGGTCCGACACCGGGGCCGTCGGCACCACCAGCACCTCGACGTTGAGCAGCACCAGGTCCTGCCCGGTGCGATACCGGGTGGTGACGGTGGCGTCGTCCATGGTCCAGTCGCGCACCTCGGTGTCGTAGGCATCGAAGTCGATCCCGTAGGAGGCGCTGTCGTTGTTGATGTTGCTGCGCGAATTGAACTGGTTGCCCGGCGGGTTGAGCGCATCGGACAATTCCTTGCCCTCGAACAGCAGGCTTTCGCCGCCCTGCTCCAGCGTCGGGTCGCCTTCCCAGGTGATGTGGCCGACGCGGGCGCGCTCCCTGACCGCGATCAGCGGGCTCTTCCAACGGAAATTGTTGGCGTTCACGACGACTTCGCTGTTCTGCACGTGCTGGAAGCCTTCGTAGATGTTCAGCACGCGCTCCGGCTCGGCAGCATGGGAATAGACGACGAGCAGCGAGAAGCCGCCGAGCACGGCCTGCGACGCGCACCAGGGGTCGCCCGTTTCGACCGTCAGTCCGGAGAAGTCATAGGTGCCGCTGCCCTTGGCCCGGACCACGCTCGTCACGTCGGCGGCGCCGCCGAAGTAGTTCAAGCCGCCGCCGACGGTGCGCGAGACGTACTTGCGGGCGGCCGTCACGTTGCGGCCCTCGAAGCTCACCGTGCTGTCGCTGGGACCGGAGCCGGCCCAGTACAGCTGGGCCGACAGGACGGTCGCGCCGGAAGGCAGCACCAGGGCCGCCGTGCGGTTCGTGCTCGGCGCCGTGACCGTGCAGGCGTTGACCTTCTTGTTGCCGTTGTTACCGTTCTCCAGGCAATTGCCGTTGTTGCCGTTGCCGTCGCCATTGCAGTTCTTGCCCTTGTCCGTGTTGCTGCCGGTGCGCAGGGTGACCTGGGTGCCGGCGAAGTTGACGCGGCCGTCGAAGGCCTTCCACAGCGTGATCGGCGTATTCGCCTGCGCGGGGAGCGCGAAGGACAGGAGCAGCAGGCAGCAGGCCAGCAGTGCTCCCTGCGCCAGCCACTTGAGGCCGCTCATGCGCCTCATATCTGCACCTCGATCACGCGCCGCACATAGTCGGGATCGGCCGAACCCGGCGGGCAGGCATTGCCCACCGCCGGGGCACAGGCGACCGAGCGGATGATCCAGCGGTCGAGCGTGACCGCCGGGTCTTCCGACTTCGGCCCTTCGACCAGGGTACAGGTGACGCTCACCGTGAAACCGCCCAGCACCTCCCCGGACAGCGCCACCGGATGGGCCGCGCCCGGCGCGCAGGCGCCGCCGTCCGGCCTTCGCAGCCGCTGGAACAGGCCCCATTCGATGCCGGCGCGCGCGGCCTGGTAAGCGCGCACGCCCTGCTCGTCGAGCAGGATGCCCTGGCGCTGGCTGCCGAAGATGGCGACCAGCGCCACCGCGAGGCCGGCGAGGACCACCAGCAGGAAGATCGCCGTGACGAGGCCGGCGCCGGCGCTGCGGCCGCGGACCGGGGCGGGAGGGACAGGCTTCATGGCGTGTTGTCGACGTGGACTTGATGGACGAGGCGCACGCTGCCGCCGGCCGCGTCGCCGTGATTGCGGGTGTGCAGGGCCAGCGACAGCAGCACCAGGGCGCTGCGGCGCAGTTCGACGTCGGTTTCGTCGTAGCGGAAGACGTTGCGGCAATCGGCGACGCGCCGCGCCAGCACGGCGCTGGCCGTGCCCGCCGGAGGATCGGCCATCTCGCGCGCGATCGGGTAGCCGGCATAGCGCCGCAGCACCAGGTGCTCGCCCTCGGCCTCGCAGCGCAGCATCACCGGGCCGTCGACGACCTGGAAGCGCCGGCCCGGCGAGGGCATCGGCTCGTCGCGGTTGCCGAAGGGGTTGTCGGCCAGCGTGATCTCGGTGCCGCCCGCCGGCGCGCGCTCGCGCACGCGGGCGATGTTGCGCGCGGGCTGGCCGAACCCATAGGCATCAGCCGGCGCCATGCCGGGACCGAGGTTGTAGACGACCACGTACTGGTTCGGCAGCACCTCGGCCTGCAGGCCGCCGACGACGGTGAAGGTCGGATTGGTGCCGACGAAGTCGAGCGGGGTGCCGGAGGTGGCGGCGTCGTCGACGTCGAGGTAGCGTCCGCCGGTGGTGGTGAGCAGGAATTCGATGGCGTCGCCGCTGCTCGACACGCGCACGCTGTTGGGCAGCGCCAGGCGGATCTCGCGCGCCATGCGGCGCAGTGCCAGGTCGGCTTCGTCGCCGGCCTGGGCGCGCGCGACCGTGTCGGTGTAGCCCAGCATCGGCACCCGGATGAAGACGGCGACGATGGCGCCGATGATGCCGATGACGACGATCACGACGACCGCCTCGACCAGGGTGAAGCCGCGCGCGCGGCGGCGCACTGCCTGCGGGCGCGCCATCATTCGCCCCTCGCGATCGGCGCGTAGCGCGCGCGGTAGCCGTCCAGCAGCACCGGCTCGCCGCCATCAAAGCTCACCGCGATGCGGATGCGCAGCGCCTCGCTGTCGGCGGCCGTGCTGCCGGCGGCGATGTCGCCCAGCCGCTCCGGCACGATGGTGACGGTGGCCCGGTAGCCGTCGACGCCGAGCGGGCGGCCGAGGGCGTCGGCCAGGACCCCGGCGGCGTTGTCGAAGGGCGCCGCCGGGGTGCCGGCCGCAGCGACGTAATCGTTGACGTTGTCGAAGGGACGCACGAAGCTGGATGCGCCTTCGTTGCCGAAACCCTCGGCCAGCGTGCACTCGGCGCTCTGCTGCGCGCTGTCGGCGTTCTCGTCGCGCGGGTCGCAGAAGGTGAAGCCGGCCAGCTGCACTTCTTCGAGCAGCCCCTCTGCGATCATCAGTGCCTGCTTGCGCCGCAGCGGGTCGGCGCTGTTGGCCGTGGTAAAGCTCATGACCCCGATGATGCCGGCCAGGGCCAGGCCGATGACCATGATGAACATGACCAGTTCGATCAGGGTCACGCCGGCCTGGCGGCGGAAGGTCACGAGCGCGCCGGCCTGGCGGCGCGGGCGGGCCGCCTCAATCGACATAGCCGGTCTCCGCTTCGATGCCGATCGTGCGCGTCACGCCATCGCCCTCGACGGCGATGGCATACCTGGCGCCGGCGGGATTGCCGGCGCTGGCGCGGCCCAGGCCGTCGAAGCGGATGGCGGCGGCCGGCACCGTCACGGCCAGTCCGGCAGGTGCCGCTTCGCACATCCAGCTGTCGGAACCGCAGGCCTCGCGGGTGGCGTCGGAGCCGCTGTTGGCGCCGCCCGGCGCCCGCACCTGCAGCGCCGGCGGACAGTCGGCCTGGGCGGCGAAGCACAGGGCGGCCCGTTCGGGCGCGAGCAGGACGAACACGGGACGGTTCTGGGCCACGGCGATCTTCTGGCCGTGGCGCAGCATGGATGTGAGCTGGTCGGCCCAGGCGGCGGCATCGAAGGCGCCACGCTCGAAAAAGCGGGAAACGGCGACCGTGGACACGATGCCGATGAGGACGATCACGACGATCAGTTCCACCATGGTGAAGCCACGGTGGCGCACGCCGCGGCCGGGTGCGCGACGGGTTCGTCGCAAACGCAGGCCGGCCACGGGTGTCAGGGGAGGGAAATTACTCGCAGGCGGCCGCGCGCTGGGCGTTGGTCGCGCCGACGGCGCCGACGCGGTAGGCCGGCGGCGTGTTCACGGCACGCGACGGGGTGTAGATCAGCGCGCAATTGATTGCGCTCGGGGTGCCGACGACGCTGGCCGGCACGATCGCCATTTCGCCGACGGTCGCGTTGATGGTCGGGCGGTTGGTGCCGTTGGCGGTGTAGACGGTGTAGTCGGCGGTGGTCAGGCCCGAGGCGTCGGCCAGGGCGCGTGCCTGGGTGGCGCTGGCAACCGATGGGTAGCCCGAAGTCGCGTTCATGGTCACGGTGAAGCCTTCGACGGAGACCGACGGGGCTTTCGTCACGAGCCACTTGCCGTGCGTCAGTGCCGAGGTCGCCGACAGCGCGCCCTTGGCGGCGTTCAGGCTGGCCAGGCGGGCTTCGCCGCTGAGGCTGGCGAAACGCGGCAGCGCGGTCGCGGCCAGGATGCCGAGGATGACGATCACGACGATCAGTTCGATGAGGGTGAAGCCGCCTTGCTGCCCTTTGATGCTTTTATTCATTGTGTTTTCTCCGAGTAGTGTCGACGCGGCACCATCACCGCAATATTATTCAAGGCAAGAGACTGATCGTCGAGCTGATCAAGCAACAGGCCGGTGGTAACCTCCCGCCGTCCACTTGTCATGACCGGATCAGTTACACCCAACAATTTTACCTTGAACAATAGTATTTTTTGTATCCCTGAAGAAAAACTTTTGTGACCGGAAGGCAGATAAACCAGCGCATGCACGCTGCGGTCGAAGTACCAGTTCCCTGCCGGCAGCGCGTCCTCGCGCACCGCATAAAACTCCCCGAGATAGTTTTCTGGCGCCTTCTGCAGCCAACGGATGGGATTTTGCCGTGCAAGTGCCGCCAACTCGGCCTCGCCGCCGCCTGCGATGGCTGCCGCGGAGCGCACCGACAAGGCCGTCCGCAAGGAACTGACCAGTTGTTTAACCGCAACGCGCTCTGCCTCGGCCTGGTAAGCAATGAGGCGATCCAGCAACACCCCGGCCAGCAGCGCGGTCACGATGGCGGCGATGGCCAGCTCCAGCCGTGTCGCCCCGCCCTGCCCGCGCCCGCCCGCCGTCCTCATCCGCGTTGCAGGGCGGTCTTGCCCAGGTCCCAGATCGGCAGGAAGATACCGAGCGCCATGACCAGCACCAGGACCCCGAGGAAGGTGATCAGGATCGGTTCGATCTGGCTTGATAGCGTCTTGAGTTCGTAGTCGACTTCGCGCTCGTACATGAGGGCGATCTCGTCCATGAGGTCGTCGAGCGAACCGGTCTCCTCGCCCACCGCGATCATCTGCAGCACGATGGGCGTGAACACGTTGGCGGCGGTCGAGGTGCGCAGGATGCTCTCGCCGCGCTCGACGCCGTCGCGCATCTGCTCGATGCGCGCGGCCAGGTAGGCATTGTCGGCCGTCTGCGCCACCACACTGAGGGCCTGCACCACCGGCACGCCGCTGCGCATCGACAGGGCGAAGCTGCGCGCAAAGCGTGCCATCGTCGCCTTGAGCATGATCTTGCCGGCGATCGGGAAGCCCAGCTTGCGCCTGTCCCATTTGTAGCGCCCGGCGGCCGTCGCGACCCAGGCCCGGAAAGCGACGAAGCCGCCCACGGCGAGCGCGCCGAGCAGCGGCCAGTAGTCGACCGTGAAGCGCGAGGTCGCCATCAGGATGCGGGTCATCAGCGGCAGCGTCGCGTGCATGCTGGCGAACACCTTGGCGAACTGCGGGATCACGAACAAGTTGACGATCACCATCGCGATCACCATCGCGGTGACCACGAAGCCCGGGTAGCGCAGCGCCGATTTGACGCGGTCGCGCATGTCGCGGTCGAATTCGAGGTGGTCGAACAGGCGCAGGAACACCTCTTCCAGGCGGCCAGTCATCTCGCCCACGCGCACCATCGACAGGTAGAAATTGCTGAAGCACTCAGGGTGGCGCCGCATCGCGCTCGATAACTCGCGCCCCGCATCGAGCGACTCGCGCAGGTCCTTGATGACGCGCGCAAAGGCCGGGCTGGTGGCCGACTCCTGCAGGCCGCCCAGGCCGCGCATGATCGGCACCCCGGACTTGAGCAGCGTGTGCATCTGGCGGCTGAACAGCTGCACGTCCATCGACGTGACCTTCTTTTCGCGCAGCCGGCGCCAGGTATCGGACACGCCGGCGCCGGACGCGCTCTTGCGCCTGGTCGCGACGATCTCGACCGGCGTGACGCCGGTGCCGAACAGCTGGTCGGCCACCGCGCCGGCGTCGAGCCCCTCCAGCACGCCCTGCATCAGTTCGCCGCGCGCATTGCGGCCCTTGTAGGCAAAATATGGCATCGCTCAGTCGTCCATCCGCTCAGTCATCCATCTGCTCAGTCATCCATCTGATTACTGATGCGCATCGCCTCGGCGATCGTGGTACGCCCCTGCACCGCCAGCTGCACGGCATGGCGGCGCAAGGTCTCGCCCTGCATCTCCGTGTGCGCGACCTTCAGGAAGTGGCCAGGGTCGGGATGGTTGGCGGCGTCGAGCACGGCGCGCGTCATCTCCAGCAGCTCATACACGCCGGTGCGTCCGCGGTAGCCGGTGCCGTTGCAATGCGAGCAGCCCTTGCCGTGGAAGAACTGAGCCTGCTCCACGAAATCGCCCAGCTCGGCGCGCAGCCAGGTCCGTTCCGGCGGCGTCGGCGGGTAGACGGTGCTGCAGCTTTCGCAGATCACCCGCACCAGGCGCTGGGCCAGCACGGCCTGCAGCGAGCCGCCGACCATGTAGCGCGGCACGCCCATGTCCATCAGGCGCAGCGGCGTCGAGGCGGCATCGTTGGTATGCAGGGTGGATAAGACCAGGTGGCCGGTCATCGCCGCGCGCAGGCCGATCTGGGCCGTTTCCTGGTCGCGCATCTCGCCGACCAGCACGATGTCCGGGTCCTGGCGCAGCGCCGAGCGCAGCACGCGGGCGAAGGTCAGCTCGATCTTGTCGTTCACCTGCACCTGGTTGATGCCCTGCAGGCGGTATTCGACCGGGTCCTCGACGGTGATCAGCTTCTTTTCGACCGAGTTCAGTTCGGCCAGGGCGCTGTAGAGCGTGGTGGTCTTGCCGCTGCCGGTGGGCCCGGTCACCAGCACCAGGCCGTTCGGGCGCTGGACGATGGCGCGAAAGCGCTCCAGCAGCTTTCTCGGCATGCCGATCGCTTCCAGGCGCAGCGTGTTGCCGGCCTGGTTCAGCAGGCGCATGACGACCGACTCGCCGAACTGGGTCGGCATGGTCGAGATACGCACGTCGATGCGCTGGCCCTTGACCTTCATCGCGAAGCGCCCGTCCTGCGGCAGGCGCTTTTCCGAGATGTCGAGGTCGGCCATCAGTTTCAGGCGCAGCGCCAGCGGCGTGGCGATCTTGATGTCGGCCTCGGTCTGCAGGTGCAGTACGCCGTCGATGCGAAAACGGATCTGCAGGCGCCCTTCCTGCGGCTCGATGTGGATGTCGGAGGCGCGCACCTGGGTCGCGTCATCGAACACCGACTGCAGCAGCTTCACGACCGGCGCTTCTTCCAGCCCCGGATTGGCCGCCATGGCGCCGAAGTCGACGAAGGCGTCGCCAATGTCGGCCTCGACTTCTTTTGCGAAATCGGTGATCTCGCCGGTGCGGCGGTAGATGCGGTCGATCGTGTGCAGCACCTCGGTCTCGTTGACCACGGCCAGTTCGACGGTCTTTTTCAGCAGGCGCGCGATCTCGTCGTAGGCGAACAGGTCGGTCGGGTCGGACACGCCCACCAGCAGGCTCTCGACGCGGTCTTCCAGCACCAGCGCCCGAAAGCGCCGCGCGGCCGTCTCGGGCAGCAGGCGCACCAGGGCGTCGCTGATGTTGTAGAACTTGAGGTTGATGTAGGGGATGTTCAGCTGACGCGCCAGCGCGCCCGAAATCTGCTCTTCGGTGACGAAGCCGTTCTCGACGAAGACCCGCCCCAGCTTGCGCCCGGTACGCTTCTGGTCGGCCAGGGCCTGGTTCAGCTGCTCCTCGGACAGGAGCTTCTGCTGCACCAGGATTTCGCCGAGTCGGACTTTTTCTGGCCTGGCCATGACACCCTCTGCAATGAATCGTGTGAATAAGAAATCATTTTAAAGGAGAACGGGCCAATATTTACTGGTGGAATTGCTTTTGTGGCGCTTTGGCCGCGCCCGGCGGTGGGAGGCGTGTAAGATAAACAAGACGCGGCAGGCGTACGGTGCCTGAACGGATACCGTAGGGTGGACGGGTTCCCCGTCCACCCGTCCAAACCACATTCGAATGCCTGCGCGGCTGATCAACGCCCGGTTGAACGCGTGGACGGCAAGGCCGTCCACCCTACGTTCCGCCGGTCAAATTTGGAGCGATGCATGCACGACCAAGCCAGTGCGCGCCGGCGCATCTACCTGATACGCCATGGCAGCGTCACCTATTTCGATGCCGCCGGCAAGCCGGTCCTGCCCGAGCAGGTGGCGCTCAACGCAGACGGCCGGACCCAGGCCGACGCCGCCGGCGCCGCCTTTGCCGCGGCCGGGGTGCGCTTCGACCGCGTGCTGGTTTCCGGCCTGCCGCGCACGGTCGAAACCGCAACGCGCGTGCTGGCCGTTACCGGGCAGCAGATCGGCCTGGAAACCCGGCCCGAGCTGGCCGAAATCCGCGGCGGGCGCCTGTCGAGCATTCCGACCAGCGAACTGAAACGCGCCTTCACCGGCGCCTTCGACGGCCTGGTCGACCCCGGCCAGCGCTTCCTCGGCGGCGAATCGGTCGGCGAGCTGATGGACCGGGTGCATCCGGCCGTCGAACGGCTGCGCGCCGACCAGGACTGGGACACGGCCCTGCTGGTGCTGCACGGCGGCGTCAACTGCGCCATCCTCTCGCTCGCCCTGACCGGCCAGCGCCTGTTCCTGGGCGGCCTGGCGCAAGGCGCGGGCTGCATCAACGCGCTCGACGTCGGCAGCGCAGCGGGCGACTGGGTCGTGCGTTTCGTGAACCACCTGCCGCCCTCCCCCCTGCAGCCGGAGGCGCACAGCACGACCATGGAACAGCTGTTCGAGCAATACCGGCGCGCGCGCTGATGCCGCCGAAAATAAGTACGATCGTGCGTTTCATCGGCTACAATCGTCCGACAACCTGCACAGGAGGAGACGCCAGTGTTTGAAGAAATGATGGGCACCAAGCCGGTGTCCGAGCGCCAGCGCTTCGATGTCGACGCCCTCGACGGCTGGCTGCGCGCCAACGTGCCGGAGTATCCCGGCGGCCCGCTCGAGGTCGAGCAGTTCAAGGGCGGCCAGTCGAACCCGACTTTCAAACTGCGTGCCGGCGCCAGCCAGTACGTGTTGCGCACCAAGCCCGGCCCGGCCGCCAAACTGCTGCCCTCGGCCCATGCGATCGACCGCGAGTTCCGCGTGATGCAGGCCCTGCATGGCGCCGGCTTTCCGGTACCGCGCCAGATCGCGCTGTGCCTGGACGAAGCCGTCATCGGCCGCGCTTTTTTTCTCATGGAATTCGTCGAGGGCCGGGTGCTGTGGGAGCAGTCGCTGCCCGGCATGACGCCGGCCGGGCGCGGCGCCATCTACGACGAGTTGAACCGCGTGATCGCCCAGCTGCACACGACCGACTACGCCGCCATCGGCCTGGCCGACTACGGCAAGCCCGGCAATTATTTCGCGCGCCAGATCGAACGCTGGACGAAGCAGTACCAAGCCTCGCAGACCGAGCAGATCGACGCGATGGACCGCCTCATCGAATGGCTGCCGCGCAATATTCCGCCGGGCGAGGACACGTCCATCGTGCACGGCGACTTCCGGCTGGACAACATCATCTTCCACCCGCATGAACCCCGCATCCTCGCCGTGCTCGACTGGGAACTGTCGACCCTCGGCCATCCGCTGGCGGACTTCTCCTACCATTGCATGAGCTGGCACATCCCGCCCGGCAAGTTCCGCGGCATCGCCGGGCTCGACCTGGCCAGCCTCGGCATCCCGGACCAGGCCTCGTATGTCGCCCGCTACTGCGAACGCACGGGCAAGACGATCCGGCCGGAGGACTTCAATTTCTACCTGGCCTACAACATGTTCCGCCTGGCCGGCATCATGCAGGGCATCATGAAACGCTATGTCGACGGCACCGCGTCCAGCGCCCAGGCGCTGGAAAACGGCAAGGCGGCCCGCCCGATGGCCGAGATGGCCTGGCAATTCGCGAACCAGACGAGCTAAGGAGCGACATGGACTTCGACTATTCCGACCGTTGCAAGGCATTACGCGAGCGCCTGCTCGCCTTCATGGACGAGCATATCTATCCGAACGAAAAGGCGTTTACGGAAGAGGTGGAGCGCAACGGCGCCGCCGGCAACCGCTGGGTACCCCTGGAACTGATCGAGCGCCTGAAACCGCTGGCGCGCGAACGGGGCCTGTGGAATCTGTTCCTGCCGAAGTCGGCGCGCGCGCCGGAGGGACTGTCCAACCTCGACTACGCCCCGCTGTGCGAGATCATGGGCCGCGTGCCCTGGGCGCCCGAGGTCTTCAACTGCTCGGCGCCCGACACCGGCAACATGGAAACCCTGGAGCGCTATGCGAGCGAAGAGCACAAGCAGGAATGGCTCGAGCCCCTGCTGCGCGGCGAGATCCGTTCCGCCTTCGCCATGACCGAGCCCGAGGTCGCCTCGTCGGATGCGACCAATATCGCGACGCGCATAGAACGCACAGGCGGCGACGGCGGCGAGTACCTGATCAACGGCCACAAATGGTGGATCTCCGGCGCGGGCGACCCGCGCTGCCGGATCTTCATCGTCATGGGCAAGACCGATCCGAACGCCGCGCGCCACCAGCAGCAGTCGATGATCCTGGTCCCGGCCGACACGCCGGGCATCACCATCAAGCGCCCGCTGCCCGTGTTCGGCTACGACGACGCCCCGCACGGCCACTGCGAGATCCTGTTCGAGAACGTGCGCGTCCCGGCCGCCAACATGCTGCTGGGCGAAGGCCGCGGCTTCGAGATCGCCCAGGGACGGCTGGGGCCGGGCCGCATCCACCACTGCATGCGCGCCATCGGCGTCGCCGAGCGCGCGCTGGAACTGATGTGCCGCCGGCTCGAGGGGCGGGTCGCGTTCGGGCGCAAGATCTCGGAACAAGGGGTCTGGCGCGAGCGCATCGCCGAGGCGCGCATCCGCATCGACACCGCGCGCCTGCTGACCCTGAAAGCGGCCTGGATGATGGACACGGTCGGCAACAAGGTGGCCCAGGCCGAGATCGCGATGATCAAGGTGCTGGCGCCGACGGTGGCCCAGGACGTGCTCGACTGGGCGATCCAGGCCCATGGCGCGGCCGGCGTGTCGAGCGACTTCCCGCTTGCCTACCAGTGGGCCGGCAACCGCACCCTGCGCCTGGCCGACGGGCCGGACGAGGTGCACCGGAATGCGATTGCCAAGCTGGAGCTGGCCAAGTACGCGTAGAGCACCGACGGCGTGTCCGTAGGGTGGGCGGCTTCACCCGGAGGGGTGCACAGCCTTGACCTCCATGCCGCCCACGCGTTCAGATGACGGCAAAATGCCTGCCCCGCTATTCCAGCCGAAGTCGAACGCGTGGGCGGCGTCCGTGCCACGTTTGTCCGAACGCCCGGGTCGAGCCGACCACCCTACGTCAAGCCGCCGGCCTGCGCCGGAACATGGCCATCCCGTCGACCGTGCAGACCGTCTCGCCGCGCTGGTTGGTCGCGATCCAGGTCGACCAGACGATGCCGCGGTCCGGCTTCGAGTGCGAGGCCTTGACCTTCGTCGTCAGGTAGCGCACCGACAGCGTGTCGCCGGCGCGCACCGGCTGCAGCCAGCGCACCCCGTCCAGGCCCGGCGATCCCATGCTCGCCTCCTCGCAGCGCATGCCGTCGACCACCATGCGCATCATCATCGCGCAGGTATGCCAGCCGCTGGCGATCACGCCGCCGTAGATCGAGGTCGCCGCCGCTTCGCGGTCGATGTGGAAGGGCTGGGGGTCGAACTGCGCGGCAAAGGCGATGATCTCCTCTTGCGTGACGCCGCGCTCGCCGAGATCGATCTCCTGGCCGGGCGCGAAGTCCTCGAAATACCACTGCTGCAGTTTCCCGCCCTTCATGCGGCTTCCCGGAAGCCCGGCTGGGCGATGAAGCGCGCCAGGTGGTGGTCGCCGTCGCCCAGCGTCAGTTCGATCGCCGCCAGGCGCTTGAAGTAATGGGAGGCCGGCAGCTCGTCGGTCACGCCCATGCCGCCGTGCAGCTGGATCGCCTGCTGGCCGATGAAGCGCGCCGCCTGGCCGACGCGGTACTTGGCGGCGGAGACGGCGCTGCGGCGCTCGGCCACGTCGCCCGAGGCCAGCTTCACCGCCGCCAGCAAGGCCATCGAATGCGCCTGCTCGAGGTGGATGTACATGTCGGCCATCCGGTGCTGCAGCGCCTGGAACTTGCCGATCGGTACGCCGAACTGCTGGCGCGTCTTGAGGTACTCGAGCGTCGCCTCGAACAGGGCCTGCATGGCGCCCAGCGCTTCGAAGCACAGCAGGCCGGCTCCATAGTCGAGGGCGGCGTCGAGGATATCGGCGCCCAGGCCGGGCGCCCCGAGCAGGCTGGCCCGTGGCGCCTGGACGTTCTCGAACCGGATGTCGGCCGCGCGCAGGCCGTCGAGGGTGCGGTAGTCGACGATGGCGATGCCCGGCGCGTCCGCGGGCAGGACGAACAGCGACACGCCTTGCTGATCGCGCTGGCTGCCGCCGCTGCGGGCCGAGACGACCAGCATCCCGGCCTGGGCGCCGTGGATCACGACCTTCTTTTCGCCGTTCAACACCCAGCCATCCTGCCCCGGTTCGGCCCGGGTCGCGATGTCGAACAGGTCGTGGCGCGACTGGCGTTCGCCGAGCGCGCAGGCCAGCTTCAGCTCGCCGGCAGCGACGCGTTCGAGCAACGCGCCGTGGCTGCCCGCCAGGCGCAGGAATTCGGCGCCCAGCATGGTGGCGAAATAGGGCTCGACCACGAGGGCCCGCCCCAGCTCCTGCATGACGACGAACATGTCGATCGCCGTGCCGGCGAAGCCGCCCTGCTCTTCGGGCACCGGCAGCGCCGTCATGCCCAGCTCGGCCAGCGTGGCCCAGGCCGCGTCGAGGGTGCCGCTGTCGGAACGGACGATCGCGCGCCGCGCCTCGAAGCCGTAGTCGCGCGCGGCCCAGCGCTTGAGGGCGTCGGCGAACTGGAGCTGCTCGGGGTTGAAATGGAAGTCCATGCGCTCTCCTTACAGGCCCAGGATCATCTGGGTGATGATGTTACGTTGGATCTCGTTCGACCCGCCGTAGATCGAGGTCTTGCGATAATTGAAGTAATGGGCCAGCAGCGGCGCAATCTCGTCTTCCCCCGCATCTTCCCCTGAGTCTTCCCCATCACCGCCGGCCACGCTGTGCGCGCGCTTGCCGTCCAGGTAATCGGGATCGAAGGGCAGCGCCAGCGGACCGGCCGCCTCCACCATCAGCTCGGTGAGCGCCTGCTGGATGTCGGTGCCGCGCACCTTCAGCACCGACGCTTCCGGGCCCGGCGCCGCATCAGGACGGGCCAGTACGCGCAGCACCGTCATCTCGAGCGCCATCAGTTCGATCTCGAGGCTGGCGAGCTTGCTGGCGAACAGCGGGTCCTCGATCAGCGGCTTGCCGTTCCTGGTTTCGCGCGCCGCCAGGCCCTTCAGGAACGCCAGCTCGCGCTTGGAGCGGCCGACGGCGGCGATCCCGGTGCGCTCGTGGCCGAGCAGGTATTTGGCATAGGTCCAGCCGCGGTTTTCCTGGCCGACGAGGTTCTCGGCCGGCACCCGCACGTTGTCGAAGAAGACTTCGTTCACTTCATGGTCTTCGTCGAGCATGATGATCGGGCGCACCGTGATGCCGGGCGTATGCATATCAATTAAGAGGAACGAAATGCCTTCCTGCTTGCGCCCGCCGCTGTCGGTGCGCACCAGGCAGAAGATCATGTCGGCGTGCTGGGCCAGCGTGGTCCAGGTCTTCTGGCCGTTGACGATGTAGTGCTCGCCCGCCTCGTCCGTGCGGCGCACGGCCGTGGTCTTGAGCGAGGCCAGGTCGGAACCGGCGCCCGGCTCGGAATACCCCTGGCACCACCAGTCCTCGCAGGACAGGATGCGTGGCAGGAAATAGTCTTTCTGGGCCTGGTTGCCGAAGGCCATGATGACGGGCGCGACCATGTTGATACCGAAGGGCATCACGCGCGGCGTGCCGGCGCGCGCGCACTCGTCTTCGAAGATGTGCTGCTGCACCGGCGTCCAGCCGGGGCCGCCATACTCGACCGGCCAGCCGGGCGCCACCCAGCCTTTGGCTGCGAGAATCTTGTGCCAGCGGACAAAGTCGTCCTTGCTCAGGCGCAGGTGCTGGCGGACCTTGTGCTGCAGGTCGGCGGGCAGGCTGGTAGCGAGGAAGGCGCGCACCTCGGTGCGAAACGCCTCGTCCCCGGCTGAATAGTTCAGGTCCAATTCGGTCTCCTCGTTAGCGTCGGGCCGTAGAAAAAGCACGATCGTTCACAAGGATTGTACCCGAAAAAAGCGCCTTGTTATCAAATCAAAAAGGGCGGCCAGGCCTCGCCTCGCCGCCCTTCGCTACACAGGGCAAAGCCCTGCGCCAGGCCTTATTTGGACCGGCGGCGGCGCAGCGCGCCGGCACCGAGCACGCCCGCCAGCAGCAGCGCGATGCTCGACGGCTCCGGCACCTCGGCCGGCACCTCGGCCGCAGGCGGCAGGTCGACGGCGATCGGCGACGGAGGAATCGCCGGGATCGCCGGGGTGGCCGGCGTGGCCGGGACCGCCGGCGACACGCCCGGCACGGCCGGGGTTGCCGGGGTTGCCGGCTTGGCAGGCACGGCAGGCACCGCCCTGTCTAGCGTCAGCTGCGCTGGCATCGGGGTGTTCACGCCGTCCGGCCTGGCCGCGCCCTGCGACGTGACGACGTCTGCATGGGCGGCACCGGCGCCGGCGAGCAGGCCGGCAATGACGAGGGGGGCAATTTTTTTCATGGTGGCTCCTTCTTCTATAGTTACTGTATCAAGAACCTATCCCAGTAGGGAATGAGTCGCATTCGGCGCGCCTGACAAGCGGGGGCGGCGTTGCTCGTCGTTGCATGGCTCGCCATGCGGCCTCCTCGCGCCTTGCCCGCGCTTGCCAGGCATCGCCGCCAGCTTCCTCCTCCCTACCGGGATAGGTTCTAATGTCGCAGTTGCAAGTTCATGCTAACACGACCGTCAATACCGTGTTTTCCTATCGAATTGTATGCCGCAAAGAAAGAAAGCTTCCAAAAGGAAGCTTTCTTGTGGGATTTATTGCCCTTTGCTACTTCGCGTTTCTACGCCTCAATTTCCGCGTGCGCTAGGCATATACGGCATGACGCGCGAGGCCATGCGGGTGTCGGTCTTGAGCATGGCTGCCTCGTCGGCCAGGATGTGGGCAGCCTCCTGCAGCAACACGTCCTTGGCGTCCTTGGCCGCCTTCTCGGCCGCCAGTTCCGCCGACAGCGCGCGCTCGTCCGCCTGCAGGCCGTCGTCGCGCAGCGGCGTGTTGCGTGCCGCGACCACCGCTTTTTCCGGACGGGTCGGCGTCGGCACCTTGCTGCGTGCTTCCTTGCCGCCCGGCGCGGCGGCCGGTTCGTCGGGGGTGGTGGCCTTGGCGCCGGCCAGGCGCGCTTCGCGCATCTTGGCCCGCGCATCCTGGGCGTCGCGTTCCTTGCGGCGCACCGCTTCGTTCAGGGAGATCGCATTTTCCTTGCGCAGTTTCATCACCTCGGCGATGTCCTCGCGCAGGTCCTGGAAATCCTTGTCCTTGGCGATGCGCGCTTCGTGGCGCTGCTGCAGCGGCGCGATCAGTTCCTTCAGGTCGCCGGAGGGCAGGAAGGTCGCCGGCTTGATCGATACCCATGGCAGCGCATTGTCGAACGAGGACTCGCCGAAGCTCTCGATGTCCGAGGTCACCGGCAGCTTGATGTCCGGCACCACGCCGCGCAACTGCGTCGTGCCGCCATTGACGCGGAAGAACTGGGCAATCGTCATCTTGAGTTCGCCGTAACGCACTTTCTCGGACTGCGAGAAGCGGTCGAGGTCGATCAGGGTCTGGACCGTGCCCTTGCCGAAGCTCGGTTCGCCGATCACCAGGCCGCGTCCGTAATCCTGGATCGCGGCGGCAAAGATTTCCGATGCCGAGGCCGAGCCGCGGTTGATCAGGACGCCCATCGGGCCGTCCCAGGCCAGGCCGGGGTTGGTGTCGCTCTCGACCTCGACGCGGCCTTCCGCGGTGCGCTGCTGCACCACCGGGCCCTTGTCGATGAACAGGCCGGTCAGTTCGACCGCCTCGATCAGCGAACCGCCGCCGTTGTTGCGCAGGTCGATCAGGACATTGTCGACCTTGTCCTTCTTGAGTTCGCCCAGGATGCGGGCAACGTCGCGGGTGGCGCTCTTGAAGTCCTTGTCACCCTTGCGGCGCGCCTCGAAGTCCTGGTAGAAGGTCGGCAGCGAGATGACGCCGATGCGGCGCGTGACGCCGCCGTCCTTGACGGAGATGATCGACTTCTTCGCGGCCTGCTCTTCCATGCTGATCTTCTTGCGCACCATCGACACGCTCACGTGCTTGGCGTCGACGCCGGCGTCGCCCGGGATCACGTCGAGACGCACGGTGCTGCCCTTCTCGCCGCGCACCAGCTGGACGACGTCGTCGATCCGCCAGCCGAGCACGTCGGTGAAGGGGCCGTTACCCTGGGCCACGCCGACGATCCGGTCGCCGACCTTCAGCTTGCCGGACTTGTCGGCCGGGCTGCCCGGCACTATTTCGCGAATCACCGTGTATTCGTCGCGCGACTGCAGCACCGCGCCGATGCCCTCCAGCGACAGGCGCATCGCGATGTCGAAGTTGTCGGCCGAACGCGGGCCGAGGTAGTTCGTGTGCGGCTCGATGGCCGTGGCGTACGCGTTCATGAACATCTGGAACACGTCTTCGTTGTTCAGTTTCTGCAGGCGCGTGATGTAGCCGGCGTAGCGCTTGTCGAGCGTTTCGCGGATCGCCTTTTCGTCCTTGCCGGCCAGCTTCAGGCGCAGCCAGTCGTTCTTGACGCGCTTGCGCCACAGGTCGCGGATTTCGTCCTCGTTCTTGGCCCACGGGGCCTTTTCGCGGTCGAGCTGCAGGGTTTCGTCGACCGTGAAGTCGAGCTTGGTCTTGAGCAGGCTGCGCGCGTAGTTCATGCGCTCGCCGAAGCGCTGCTGGTAGAGGTTGAAGACCGCGAACGGCATCGCCAGGTCTTCGTTGTTGATGGCGTCGTCGAGCTTGGTGCGCATCGGGCCGAAGCGGTCGATGTCGGCCTGGGTGAAGTAGAGCTTCTCGCCGTCGAGCGTTTGGAAGTAGTTGTCGAAGATCTTGACCGACATCGCGTCGTCGAGCGGTACCGCCTTGTAGTGGTAGCGGCCGAGCACGCGCGACGCCCACAGCGCGGCCTGCGTCTGCGCGGCGACCGGTTTCATGGGCACCGATACCTGCGTGGAGACTTGCGTGGAGGCGTTTTTTTCTGGCTGTGCGGTTACTGCGGGGGCGGACATGGCGAACGCCAGGGCAACCATCAACATCTGCTTCTTCATGTAGTCGTTCTCCGAACGTGAACTTATTGTCTGCCGGCATGTAGCGGATACTAGCGGTACCGACGGCGTGCGAACCCATTCTACAGGATAGCGCGGCGGCGCAGAGGCGGCGTCAACGGGGCGTGCGTACCGGATTAAGGCTGGCTTAAGCGCATGCTGTCAGCTTCTTACAAACTGAAACAGGAGTGCATGCCACTCCCAGGCCGCCCAGGCCGCCCCGCCGATGGGGAGCCAGGGCCAGGAGCGGGCCGCCAGGCGCCAGTCCACCGGCGAGGGCCAGAACGACAGGAACTGCGGCGCCAGCAAGGGGGCGAGCGCCAGGTCGAGCGGACCGAACTGCCAGCCTGGCCCGGTGCGCCAGGCAGCCGCGCCGAGCGGCACCAGCAGCACCAGCAGCGGCGCGAGCGCGGCCGGCGCCGCGTTATACCAGCGCAGGTTGGCAAAGGTGACCGAGCCGAGTTCCCAGACCCGGCCGCGGCGGCGCGGCAGCATGTTGATCCCGACCGGCTCGGCATTGCTGAGCAGGCCGACGCCGAAGTGGGCGAGTTCATGGCACAGGGTGCCCGGCGCGGTCAGCAGGAAAAAGGCCGGATGGGCACCGGACAGCATCCAGAACAGGAAGGCCAGCGCCAGCGACGGCAGCAGGTAGAGCAGGATGTCGGCATGCGCGCACAGGAAGGCCGGCGCGACACTTGCGCAGGCGGGCAAGACGCTCAGCCGGCGTAGAAGCAGCGGCCGCAGGCCTGGCGGTAGCTTTCGTTGCCGCCGATGCTCACCTGCTCGCCCTCGCGGATGCGTCGCCCCTCGCTGTCGACGCGCACGTTCATCGTCGCCTTCTTGCCGCAGGTGCAGATGTTCTTGATTTCCTCGATGTCGTCGGCCAGCGCCAGCAGGTAGGCCGAGCCCGGGAAGGGATCGCCGCGGAAGTCGCTGCGCAGGCCGTAGCAGATGACGGGCACGCCGCGCACCTGGGCCAGCTGGTGCAGCTGCTGGACTTGTTCCTTCGACAGGAACTGGGCTTCGTCGACCAGCACGCAGGAAACGCTGGGCGCGGCGGCCAGGAAATCGGTGCCGCTATCAAACGTGGCGACTTCGCGCTGGGGGCCGAGGCGCGAGGTGATCAGGCCGACGCCGTAGCGGTTGTCGATCGCGGCGGTGTACAGCTTGACCTGCTGGCCCTGCTCTTCGTAGTTGTGGGCGACCTGCAGCAGGGCGGTCGATTTGCCGGCGTTCATCGCCGAATACCTGAAATAGAGTTTAGCCACTGCCCTGCCCTGTGCGCCGGTTGTAAATCGCGAAATTATAGCAAGCAGGAAAGCAGGAACGCCAGCGGCCGATGCGCGCTTTCAGCCGCGCTGTCGACCGCGCCGTCAGTTGATCACGCGCGCCGGATTGCCGGCCACCGTGGCGCCCGCCGGCACGTCGCGCGTCACGACAGCGCCCGCGCCGACGATCGCGTCGTCGCCGATCGTCACGCCCGGCAGCACGATCGCGCCACCGCCGATCCAGACATTGCTGCCGATCGTCACCGGCTTGCCCGACTCGAGGCCGCTGCGGCGCACCAGCGGATCGCGCGGATGGTCGGCCGTGTAGATCTGCACGGCCGGCCCGATGCGGGTGTCGGCGCCGATCGTCACCCGGCCGCCGTCGAGGATCACGCAGTTATAGTTGAGAAAGACATTGCTGCCGAGGTGGATGTTGTAGCCGTAGTCGCAATAGAAGGGCGGACGCACGATCGCGCCCTCCCCGGCCGTCCCCAGCCGTTCCGACAGGATGGCGTGCCAGGCTTGCGCGTCCTCGCCCATGGCCGCGTTGTAGCGCGCCAGCCAGGCCGCGCAGGCGACCAGGTCGGCCTGGATCTCGGGGCTGCTGGGGTGAAACAGCTCACCGGCCAGCATTTTCTCCTTTTCGCCGCGCTCCATGTCTTCCTTTATTGTCCAGGATGGTATTTGCGCTCGAGCGCCTTCTCGATGTCTTCCTTGTAGAACAGCACGTCCTTGAACTCGCCGCGGGCATACATCGCCGCCTGGTCGGCAAAGTGCTTCGATTGTGGATTGCTGCTCTGGCCGCCGGCAAGGATGCTCTTCGCGCGCACTTTCGGACCGAACTCGACGGCAGCGACGAAACTGTTGCCGCGGTCGCCGTAGATGCGCTTGGTCTTTTGCTTGGCAACCATGCCGAACGAGGCCAGCGAGCCCCAGTGGGCCGAGGTGAAGGCGACCGGCCAGCTCGGCTTGCTGTCATCGTACTGCTGGTCGATGTCGCCGCTGATGCGCTGGAAGCGGTTGATCTCGCCCCAGGGGGTCTGCCAGGTGCCGAAGTCGGCCGTCAATTTGGCGCTGGCGCGCGCCAGGGCATCGAGGCGCTCGCCGGATCCGATGCGCGTCGTGATGTAGTCGACCGTCGGCAGGCCGGCGGCCCGTGCTTTCGGCGCCGCGGCGGAAACCATTTCCTGGCCCCAGTAGACGGCCAGCGCGGTCGGCACCGAGTCGGCCCCGAAGCGCAGGTTCCAGCCGCGCAAGGCCGCCACTTGCGGCCCCAGGCTGGCGCGGCGCGCATCGTTCGCCGGCAGCGCGTCGAAGTCGCGGGCCAGTTGCGGCACCAGCGGCTCGAAGGCGGTGAGATAGCTGTCGTAGGCGGCGGCGATCAGGCTGTCGAGGGTCAGGCCCCTGGCGTCCTTCAGCACCCGCTCGGCGTGCACGCCGCGCGCGTTCTCCGGCAGCGACCACATGTAGTCCGGATAGTCGGCGCGCTTCGGGCTGTTCGCGCCGGAAGCGCTGAACGGCCAGTTGTTCGTGTTCGAGATGTAGCCGCTGGCCGGATTCAACAGCGTGATGGTTTCCTTGATCTCGTGCAGGCCCTGCCATTCGGTGGCCGGATTGCTGCCGTCGACCGGTTTGCTCCAGTCGAAACGCGGGTCGCGCTTCGGAATGAAGTTGCCGTGGAAGTAGGCGATGTTGCCGTCGGCATCCGCATACACGGTGTTGTTCGAGGAGTTGGTGCGCAGCTCCATCGCCTTGTAGAAGGCGCCGTAGTTTTTCGCCTTGGTGCGCGTGTAGGACTGGGTCAGCGCTTTTACGGGCTCGTCCATCATCCTGACGGCGACCCATTTGCCATTCTCGGCGCGCACGATCGGGCCGTGGTGGCTGAAGTAGGCCGTTACCGAGCGGCTGCCCATGCTGCCGTCCGGCTTCTTGTAGGGCAGCGTGACCGGCACCGCGCGCAGCGCGCGCTCCTCCTTGCCGTATTTGTAGAAGAACTTGCCGTCGCGCTCGACGACCGTTTCCAGGTACTCGTCGATGACGTCGCCGCCGCCCGAGGTGTGCATCCAGCCGGCCTTGTCGTTGAAGCCCTGGTAGATGAAGAACTGGCCCCAGGTCACGGCGCCATAGGCGTTCAGGCCCTCTTCGCTGACCATGTGGATCTCGGGGCGGAAATAGAAGGAGGTATGCGGATTGATCAGCAACAGCGGACGGCCGGAGGCCGACAATGCCGGCGCGATGGCGAAACCGTTCGAACCGCGCGGCTCGGCGTCAAGCACATTGAGATTGTCCGCAAGCCGGGGCTTCGGCGCCTTGCCGTAGAAGGCTTCCAGCTCCTTCAGATCGATCGATTCGATGTCGCCGCCGATGCTGCCCTCGCTGAACGAGAGCGCCATCCAGGGCTCGAAACGCGTGATCAGCTTCGGCTTGACCTCTGGATGGGTGTGCAGGTAGTAGTTCAGGCCGTCGGCGAAGGCGTTCATCAACTCCTTCAGCCAGGCCGGGCTGGCCGCATACTTGGCCTGCATGTCGGCCGGCTGGATGTACATCTTCATGCGCAGGTCGCGCCAGATTTCCTTTTCGCCCTCGACTTCCGCCAGCCGTCCCATCGCGTTGATGTAATTGAGCTCGATGCGGTTGAAGTCGTCCTCGGCCTGGGCATACAGCATGCCGAAGACGGCGTCGGCGTCGCTCTTGCCGAACACGTGCGGGATGCCCCATTTGTCGCGCATGATCGTCACCCGCGCCGCGCTCTTTTTCCAGCGCGCCAGGTCGGCGCCTGCCGGCGTGCTGGCGCTCGCCTTGCTGGCCTTGGGCGCGGCGTCGGCCAGCGCCGGGAAAGCGGCGGTCGCGAGCAGCGTGCCGACGAGGGTCGAAGCGAGGGTGCGTGACAGGAACATACGGGGTCTCCGGTGTTGTTATTGATGTGTTCGGTGGCGGCCTTGCTACAGGCCGGCGTTGGCCAGCTTCTGCCTGAGGATCTCGTTCTCGGTCAGCAGCGTCGCCATGCGGTCCTTGAGGGCCGCGATCTCGGCGCGCAATGCCGCTTTTTCGTCGACCGGCTCGCCGTCCGGCCCCAGCTTCTTCGGCTTGGCGGCGGCCTTTTGCTCGCGCACCTGGCGCGCTGCCTGCTGGAGTTCCTTGCGGCCACCGGCCACGGCGGCGATCTGCTCGGACTCGGGCAGCTGCGCCACGTTGGCCGCGGCATTGATCGAGATCGTGCCCGAGCGCACCGCTTCGACCAGCTGCGGCGTCGCCGCTTTCTGGATCCGTTCGATCTGGCTGATCGTATTCGAGGACACCCGCGCGGCCTTGGCCACCTCTTCGCGCGTATTCCACGGCGGCGGCGGGCGCGAATCCATGTCGTCCGGGTTCGGCGCCGGCGGTTCCTCGGCCATCTTCTGCGCCATGCGCGCCGTGACGATTTCCTTCTTGCGCAGCGCCAGCAGGCCGCGCTGGAAGTCCGACACGCTGCGCCGCGCCAGGTGGTTGTCGATCATCCACAGCATCACGTCCTCGATCGATTCGAAGTTATTGTTATGGACGGTGCGGAATGGAATGCCGTGCTTGCGGCAGATGTCGTAGCGGTTGTGGCCGTCGATCAGGGTATCGCGCCACAGCACGAGGGCGTCGCGGCAACCCTCGGCCAGCAGGCTGCGTTCGAGCGCCGCGTATTCGATCTCGGTCAGCGGGTCGACGAACGCGCGCAATTGGTCGTTGATGGTGATGTTCAATGTGGGTCCTTGTACTTCTCTTCTACTTCGCCTTGTGCGCCCTCATGGCGCCGGCAAGCATGCTACACCATTCGATGGCTGGGCTGAAGGGCGACTGGCGGGATGCCCGCCATGCATGGTCGTGCGCCGGGCTGCACGGACGGCTGGCTGCCGAAGGATGGGGAGAATAACGAAGAGCGCCTGACAAAACCGTCAGGGCAAGGCGCGGCGCCGAAGACAGTACGAGGGTACGAGGGTACGACGAGGCGCTGCAACGCGGCCATGGCGGTTTTGTCAGGCGCTCCAAAGCGAGGCTGGGCGCCTCGCCGGGGGCTCGCTGCAGCGATGCAGGAGCAAGCAATCGTGGTGCGGGCAGCCGGAATCGAACCGGCACGCCTCACGGCGGCAGATTTTAAGTCTGATGCGTCTACCAATTTCGCCATGCCCGCGCCGGCCCGGATTGTACTACGTGCGCGCGCTGCCGTGTTGCCAGTTGAGCTTTCGGCAAGCGCGCCGGGCAGCAGCCGGCGCCCTTCCCCGGGTTCAGTGCGGCGCGGCCAGTGCCGGACGGCGCGCCTGCGCCAGCGCGGGACGGGTGGCGCCTTCGGCCTCGAGCCTGAACTGCCCGACCAGCCCGACCAGCGTCGTCGCCTGCTGCTGCAGGCTCTCGGTGGCGGCGGCCGCCTCTTCGACCAGGGCGGCGTTTTGCTGGGTGGTCGCATCCATCTGGACGATGGCCTGGTTGACCTGGCCTATGCCCGTGCTCTGCTCGGCGCTGGCGGCGCTGATCTCGCTGACGATGTCGGTCACGCGGCGCACGCTGTCGACCACCTGCTGCATGGTCTGGCCCGCTTCGGCGACGAGCATCGAACCCATGCCGACCTTGTCGACCGAGTCGCCGATCAGGGCCTTGATTTCCTTGGCCGCCGCCGCGCTGCGCTGCGCCAGGTTGCGCACCTCGGTCGCCACCACGGCGAAGCCGCGGCCCTGCTCGCCGGCGCGCGCTGCCTCCACCGCCGCGTTCAGGGCGAGGATATTGGTCTGGAAGGCGATGCCGTCGATGACGCCGATGATCTCGACCACCTGGCGCGAGGAGGCCTCGATCGAGGCCATGGTGTCGACCACCTGGGACACCACCTCGCCGCCGCGCTGCGCGACGCTGGACGCCGAGACGGCCATCTGGTTGGCCTGGCGGGCGTTGTCGGCATTCTGGCGCACGGTCGTGGTCAGTTCTTCCATCGACGCCGCGGTTTCCTCGAGCGCGCTGGCCTGCTGCTCGGTGCGCTCGGACAGGTTGGCATTGCCCTGGCGGATTTCGAGGCTGGCCTCGGCAACGCTGTCGGAACTGGCGCGCACGCGCGCCAGCACGTCCTGGATCTTGCCGACGAAACTGTTGAAACCGATGGCAATGGTCGCCAGTTCGTCCTTGCCGCGCACTTCCAGGCGCGCGCTGAGGTCGGCGTTGCCGCCGGCCAGGCCGGTCATCGCCGCGGCCAGCGTGCGCACCGGGCGCATCAGGCGGTACAGCACCAGCACCATGACCAGCGCGGCCAGCAGCGCGCAGATGCCTGAGGCCAGCGCCGAATACACCATCAGCTCGCGCGCTGGAGCGGTCGCGACCTCGCGCGGGAAGCTCAGCTGCACGGCCCAGGGCGCGATGTCCGGGTGCAGTTGCAGCGGCTGCAGCAGGCGCACATTGCCCTGCCCGTCGACGAACTCGTACTCCTTGCCCGCGCGGATTCTTTCCAGGCCGGCGGCCGGGATATCGTCGGCCTTCTTGCCGGCGCGCGCGGCATCCGGATGGGTGGCATAGATGCCGCCGTTCGACACCAGCGCCAGCGTCCCGCCTTCGATCGGCTTCATGCCGGCAAGGATGGTCGCCATCTCGGACAGCCTGAAGTCGCCGGTGGAGACGCCCTTGAACTGGCCGCCGATCATGATCGGCACCACCAGCGACGCGATCATGGTTTCCTTGCCGTTGATCGGGTAGGGATACGGTTCGCTGAAGAAGCGCTTGCCGGTCGACTTCGGGACGTCATACCAGCTGTCGGTCGCGGCCACGCCCGTCATCTGGATCGGCTCGACGCGCACCCCGCCCTGCGCCGTGCGGGTCCAGTACGGCATGTAGCGCCCGGTGTCGTCGAATTCGGGTTTCTGGCCCGCGTACTCGGCATCCTTGCCGTCGAGCGCATTCGGCTCCATCGCCACCATCGAACCGACCAGGTCGGCGTTGCCGAGCAGGGTCGCGCGCGTGATCTCGCCCAGCTGCGCGCGTTCCAGGACGGTGCCGTTGCCGGTCGTGGCTTCCACGCCGCCGGCCAGGACCTCGACCGTCTTGAGGCTCACGCCCATGCGCCCCTGCAGCACGTTGGCCGATTCGCGCGCCGCGGTATGGGCCAGCTGCATGGCCGCCTCTTCCGACGCGGCGCTGCCCTTGTAGCCGATCACCACCGAGGTAATCCCAAGGCTGAGCAGCACCAGGGCGGTGGCGGTCAGGCTGATGCGGGTATTGAGGGAAAGCCCGAAACGCCGCGTGGAACTGCCGGCTGGCGCTGCATGGGGTTGGTTCATCGATGGTCTCCGTCGTTAAAAACTGCGGGTCAGGGACAGCACGGCGCTGCCCTTTGCCGGATTCGAATAGGCCACGCGGCCCGCCGCGTCGGGCACGCCGGTGGTGTAATGATCGTAGGCGCCGGTCGCGCCCCAGGCGCGCGTCCAGGCGGCGGCCAGGCTCCAGCCCTCGGCCACCGGATAGCTGAGGCCGAGCTTGAGGTCGTGCCAGTCCCACGCCGCGTTGCCGGCCCCCGCCACCCGGCCCTCGCCCGCGTGCAGGTTGAGCGTGGCCTTGCCGACCGGGATGTTGGCGCCCGCGTCGAGATAGGTGGTCCCGCGCGCGCCGGCGATGCCGAAGAAGTCGCGCGTCATGGTCCGGTTGAGCTTCACGTAAGCCCAGCGATAGCTCAGGCCGGCCGAGAGCTCGGCGTAGTCGTAACGGGTGCCGGTGGCGCCGATGCGCGCCCCGGGATAGCGGTAGAACAAATAGACCAGGCTGTAGCCGACCGGGCCGGCCGTGCCGCCATAGCCGCCGTAGAGGTCCCACTCGATCGAGCCGTTTTCGACGTAGCGGTCGCTCACGTTCGACACCCAGGTGCCGGCCGACCAGCCGCTCGGGTGGACCAGGTCGAGGCCGGCCTGCAGCGCAGGTTTGCCCCAGGTCTGGCGAAAGCCGCGCGACACGTACTGGGTCGCGACGGTGGCGTTGGCGCTCCAGGCCGGTGCGGTGGATGGGTCGGGGGCTTGCTGGGCATGTGCATGTGGCCATGCAAGCAGCATGAGACAGGCCAGCGGCAGGCGCCGCGCGAGGGTAATGGACATGTTGGATCGGACGCTGTGAAGGGCTGCCGGACGGCAGGCGCAAGGAAATCATTCCGCTGAGGTTTCTCTACGGAATTTTAGCTTGCCGGTAGGATATATCCTACTTTTTGTAATGGAACACGCGCTGTTTTTAACAAATGCGTCTTTGGCGCAACGGTTTACATGGTTGCGCCCGAGCAGGCGGGGAGCGTCGGGGGTAGGCAGGAAAGGCGCGCGGGGTGCGGGGCGTGCCGCCCCGGCTTCAGCTGCCCTGGTAGATCAGCACCGCGCAGACGGCCGCGCCGATCGCGAGCAAGCCGTACAGGAAATAGCGCATTGCCGTGGCCAGGCCGGTCACGGCCTTGTTGGCGTCCTCGTTGAGCATGCCGCGCTTGCGGCTGTTATTCATCAGCATCGCGATGAAGACGAAGGTGCCGAACAGGACCAGGACAAATTTCATTGATAAGCGACCAAATAAGCGACCAAACAAGCGATCAGGTACGTGCCAGCACCAGCGCCAGCGAAATCACGGAGAGCAGGGCCGAACCGGCTGCGACCAGCCCGATCGTCGTCATGCGTTCGCGCGCGGCCTCGATGCGCGCGATCAGCTGGGCGTTCTGGTCGGCCAGCTCGGTGATCAGTTTCGACGCTTCGCGCACCTGCCCGTGCAACTGGACGATGGTGGCATCCTGCTGCTCGATGCGGGCGGCGAGGATCGCCAGGTCTTCGTCGATGGGGGCGTGCGCCATCGCTTCGCCCAGGTCGAAGCCCGGTTCCGGCACGCCGCGGCGTCCTACCGTTTCCCACAACCTGCGCGCGCTGCCCGCCACCTGCGGCGCAGCCGCGATGACTTCGCTCCAGGGAACCGCCTTTAACATCTTGAGCCAGCCTGCCGCCATGTCGCATCCTCCAAGTTTTCCAGTGTGCAGGATAACATTCTGGCTACTCCGCCGCCCTGCCCGCCCAGCCAATCGTGCGGCTGGCTGTTTTGCAGTACCATGCCTTTCATGTGTGGACGATTTGACCAAAGCCAAACGGCACGCTATTACGCGAGCGTCTTCGGCTGGGCCGATGCCCAGTACGACAGCGAATCCGTGCCTGCATTTAACGTGTCGCCAGGCACCTATCGTCCCGTCATGCACATCCAGGACGGCGAGCGGCGCATCGACGACGTGTTCTGGAGCTACCGCGCAAAATGGGCGGAAGGCAAAGTGCCGATCACCATCAATGCCCGCCTCGACAAACTGACCAACCGTTACTGGAGCCGGCTGCTGAAGAACGGACGCGCGGTGGTCCCGGCCGAAGGCTGGTACGAATGGACCGGCGAAAAGGGCAAGAAGCAGCCCTGGCACATCCATCGCAAGGACCGCGCGCCGCTGTTCATGCTGGCGCTGGCGAACTTCGGCAGCTTCACGGAAAACCGTGCCGAGGCCGGCTTCGTGCTGGTCACCGACGACGCCGGCGAAGGCATGCTCGACATCCATGACCGGCGCCCGGTCGTGCTCGATGCCGCCGATGCCGCCCTCTGGCTCGACCCCGCGCTGCCGCCCGAAGGCGCGCTCGAACTGGCGCGCCGCGCCGCCCTGCCGCCCGAGGCCTTTGAGTGGTTCAAGGTGACGCCCGAGGTCAACCGTGCCGGCGCCAACAGTCCGCAAATGGCCCTGCCGATGCCGGAATGATCCCGCCTCTGCCGGGTCGCGCGCGGCCCGCCGGGCCGGCCGTCATCAGTCCATGACCGTCAGCAGCGCAACGAGTCCCATCGACACGCCGATGAACACCCCCACGCGGCTGCGCAGGCGGCGTCCGCGTTCCAGGATCTGCTTGGCGATACGGCGGCGCGGCCGCCGTGGCCCCTCGGCGGAAGGCTGTTCCGGCGCCTGTTTGCGCTTGGTTTCTACACTGTCCATCGTAGGTTTTCTTTCACACTGACGAAGTTAAAAATGGCTGGCGCGCCGCTGCGCGGCAACCGGTCGTTCGGGAGAGGGCCGCGTTCGTGCGGCTCAACAGGGATGGGAGCGGCAAGCGGCGCGGTCAGCGCTGCGGCAACCGGCGCCTGGGGCGGCCCTTCCTTGCCGAGTGTAAACGCAATTGTCCGTGCGTACACAAAAGAAAACGGCGCCAACCGGGGTCGCGCCGTGAAAGGACGTGAAACTGAACGACTTCTGTTGCTCGATGCGCGACATGCCAGGTACCGTATTCGATCGGATGCGGGTGCCGGCAATGCCTGGCCGCCGGGACACCGGTCCCGGTTCGCATCCTGAAAGAATTGATTCTACACGAAGCCGTTGACAGATCAACACGCATTTGAACAGCGCATTTGCGGCGTGTCAAAACCACGAAATCCCATCTGTCGACACCGTCGGGGCGAGCAGGCGTAAAGAAGCCCGCGCGCCTTGCGGCTGCGCGGGCTCGACCGGCCGGGGCCGGTCATGACAGGCGCACTGCCTGGCCTGCTGTTTAGTGCTGGTAGGCGCCCAGGTCGTAACCGGTGCTGGCGTTACGCGGACGGCCGTCGATGTCGGTCGGGTGCGCGTAGGTCGCGATGCCGCGGCCGATCACGGGCGAGCTGGTGCTCGGCTTGAAGTTGGGGAAGGCGGCGGTACGCGAGTAGCCGGCCAGCAGCGGATCGGAGGTGATCGTGCCGCTGTGCTGCAGGCCATTGCGCAGCTGCCAGTTATAGGTCGTGTTCTTGAACACCAGGTTGTTCTTGTAGGTGTTGCCGGTGCCGGTCTTGCCCTGCTCCGAAATGCCGTACTTGTTGTCGTACACGATGTTGTTGTGGACGTGGACGTTGTTGGCGCCGCCGCTGGTGAAGTAGTAGTCGCCACCGCCGACGATGATGCCGAAGACCGACGAGCTCACCGTGTTGTTGATGATCTTGACGTTGGTCGCATCGTGCCACAGGTGGATGGCGGCCGAGCCGACGCGGTAGACGACGTTGTTCTTGATCGTGCCCGAGGTGCTGACATAGATGCCCTGGACGTAGGTGCAGCCGGCCGGGCCGATGTCGTGCACGACGTTGCCGATGACGTCGCCCATGACGCCCTTGTAATAGCTGTCGACGCCGATGGCCGAACCGCCGGCGCTGCTGCAGGCGATCGTGTTGGCCAGGTGGTGCACGCGGTTGCCTTCGATGACGTTGTAGGAGCCGCCGGTGTAGATGCCGAGCGTCCACTTGGTGCCCGAACCGAGCTTGGAACCGTCGACCTCGAAGCCGATGATGCTGACGTAGTTGCCGCGGTTGTCCCAGGCCGTCTTGTTGGTCGAGCTCGCTGGCGGCACGATCTTCGCGCCCCACTTCGTGGTCGAGACCCAGTAGATGCGGCTGCTTGCCGTGCCGCTGGCGGTGGTCTTGAAGCCACCGGCGTAGGTGCCGGGCGCAACGAAGACGGTGGTGCCCGGACGGGTAGCGGCCTTCGCGGCGCGCGCCAGGGTCTTGAACGGTGCTGCCTTGGTGCCGGCGGCGGTGTCGGAACCGTTCGGCGACACATAATAGTTATACGGGGTGGTTGGGGTGGCGGCGAGGCCGCCGGCATTCAGCGCGCGGTATTCGTTGCTCTCGCGGAAACCTTTTTCAACCTGCTCGATCGTGACACCGTTGGCCATCGCATTCGTCCAGAATGCCAAGCCGCCGGCGTCCGGCTCACGCTTCAACAACTCACGGTACAGCTCGGTAACCTGTTGGGTCGCCGAAGCGCCCGCAGTGACTGCCGCAGCGGTGTAGCCACTCATGGCAAAGCTGTCGGCTGCCTGGGCAGCGTTCGCTGCGGAAACGGCGCACAGGGCGAACAAGGCGGCTGCGGTAGCGCGGCTCACTGGGTTGAGGCGGAGGACGGTCGTAGCGTGCTTTTTCATGCAGATATTTCCTAATGTAAAAGTTGAATTACGTAACCTTTGAGCGCAGGAAACTTCTTAAGTTCAATGTTTTTCGGAAAAAATTTCTTTGTAGTATCAAGTGCTTAAGCCATTTTTCCGCGTGGATATGGAACATCGACATTGTTAAATCGGCGCCCACCCCACGGCGCACTCGCCGGGCCGGCCTTTGCCCCACGGGCGCCCTCCGCGATCACATCGGCGCGCCGGTACGGCACGCGCAGCCGATCCCGGCAGGCGTAAAAAAACCCGCGCGCCTTGCGGCTGCGCGGGTGTTCCTCAAGCCGGCCCGGGTACTGCGGCCGTGCCTGGTACTGCTGCTTAGTGCTGGTATGCACCCATGTCGTAGCCGGTGCTGGCGTTACGCGGACGGCCGTCGATGTCGGTCGGGTGCGCGTAGGTCGCGATGCCGCGGCCGATCACGGGCGAGCTGGTGCTCGGCTTGAAGTTGGGGAAGGCGGCGGTACGCGAGTAGCCGGCCAGCAGCGGATCGGAGGTGATCGTGCCGCTGTGCTGCAGGCCATTGCGCAGCTGCCAGTTATAGGTCGTGTTCTTGAACACCAGGTTGTTCTTGTAGGTGTTGCCGGTGCCGGTCTTGCCCTGCTCCGAAATGCCGTACTTGTTGTCGTACACGATGTTGTTGTGCACGTGGACGTTGTTGGCGCCCGCGGTGGTGAAGTAGAAGTCGCCGCCGCCGACGATGATGCCGAAGACCGACGAGCTCACCGTGTTGTTGATGATCTTGACGTTGGTCGCATCGTGCCACAGGTGGATGGCGGCCGAGCCGACGCGGTAGACGACGTTGTTCTTGATCGTGCCCGAGGTGCTGACATAGATGCCCTGGACATAGGTGCAGCCGGCCGGGCCGATGTCGTGCACGACGTTGCCGATGACGTCGGTCATGACGCCCCTGTAATAGCTGTCCACGCCGATGGCCGAACCGCCGGCGCTGCTGCAGGCGATCGTGTTGGCCAGGTGGTGCACGCGGTTGCCTTCGATGACGTTGTAGGAGCCGCCGGTGTAGATGCCGAGCGTCCACTTGGTGCCCGAACCGAGCTTGGAACCGTCGACCTCGAAGCCGATGATGCTGACGTAGTTGCCGCGGTTGTCCCAGGCCGTCTTGTTGGTCGAGCTCGCTGGCGGCACGATCTTCGCGCCCCACTTCGTGGTCGAGACCCAGTAGATGCGGCTGCTTGCCGTGCCGCTGGCGGTGGTCTTGAAGCCGCCGGCGTAGGTGCCGGGCGCAACGAAGACGGTGGTGCCCGGACGGGTAGCGGCCTTCGCGGCGCGCGCCAGGGTCTTGAACGGTGCTGCCTTGGTGCCGGCGGCGGTGTCGGAACCGGTCGGCGACACATAATAGTTATAAGGGGTCGCGGGGACGGTGGCGCTGCTCATCACGCCAGGGGTGGCGGACGTCTGGGCGCTGGCGCCGGCGGCAACGGTAGCCAGCGCAAGAACGGCGACGGCACGGAAGATGGCGTTGGTACGGACTGCGAAGGCTTGTTTGATCATGCGGAAATTTCCTGAGGTAAAAAGTGAATACGTTACCTTTGAGGGTAGGAAACTTCCTTAGTTCAATCTTTTTGCGTGTAAATTTTCCCCGAGTAATAAAGAAGCAAGATCGTTTCTTTCGTAGAAATCGAACAGCGTTCTGATCTATATCGTGTTTGAAGCGGCAACTAAGGAGCCGAGGCCGGTGTCTTACCGTATGACCAAATAACGCAATCTCTGCGCGGAGACCCCGATGGGCATTTATATGCAACTACGAGAAACGCTGAAAGAAGGCGAGCACTACGCCGGCATCATCCTCGGCAAGGACGGTGCGCCCGACCACCACCTGATCCTGCTGCCCGGCGATGCGGCCGACGTCAGCTGGCCCGGGGCGCTCGACTGGGCTATTGCGCAGGGCGGCGAACTGCCGAACCGGCGCGAGCTCTCCCTGCTGTTCGCCAACCTGCGCGAGCAGTTCGCGCGCGAATGGTATTGGTCGTCCGAGCCGCACGAGACGCGGGCCCAGCTGGTGTGGGGTGCGAATTTTGCCAGCGGCATCCAGACGGTGTACGGGCGTCCGTTCCGCGGCCATGCGCGCGCCGTCCGGCGGGTCGCCATCGAGTGAGTCGGCGGGGCATGGGGCGGCGCCGGCGGACACCGGCGCGCGACAGGATCATGCAAGCGGCCCCGGATTGCCCGGGGCCGCCGTTCTCTTACATCGATGCCGAACGCGCTTGCGTCGCCGACAACTGCTCGCCACTCCGGTTGCGCTGTGCCGCCATCACGCCGACGCCCAGCAAGGCCAGGCTGAGCACCGTGCCGAGCGATGGGCGCGGCATCCAGCGCATCGCCGCCTCGGTAGCGGCGGCCGGGCGCTCGCGCTGCGGGTCCGAATGGCGGCGTCGCTGCGCACGGCGGCTGCCCGCCTCGCCCGCATACAGGGCGACCATCTCACGCACGAAAGGCAGCATGTCCTGTGGACCGCGGCTCGTCACGAGATTGCCGTCGCGCACTACCTCCTGGTCGAGCCAGCTTGCGCCGGCATGCACCATGTCGTCGCGCACGCCGGGCCAGGAAGTGAGCGTGCGGCCGGAGAGCAAGCCGCAGGACGCCAGCACCCAGGGTCCGTGGCACAGGGTGGCGATCGGCTTGCCGGCCAGGTCGAAGGCGCGCACGAAGTCGCGCGCCTCCGAGGACTGGCGCAGCAGGTCGGGATTCATGTAGCCGCCCGGGATCAGCAAGCCGTCGTAGTCGCGCGCGCTGACCTCGTCCACGGTGAAGTCGACCGGGATCAGCTCGGCCGGCATGTGCAGGTTCATCCCGCGAATCTTTCCTGAGCGCAGGGAGATGGTGTCCACTTGCGCGCCCGCCGTGCGCAGCGCCGCCACCGGCGCCGTCAGTTCCACTTTCTCGAAGCCGTCCGCCGCCAGCACGGCAATGCGTTGTCCCATCAGTTTCCGTCGTCCTGCCATGGTGTCCTCCGTTGAGCGATGTGAGCGGGAAGTCTACCGAAACGGCCAGCGAGGCCGCGTACGGTTCGCAGCTGCAGCGCGCAGCATGGATGGCGCAGCGAAAACGTCGCGAAAACGCCGCCGCCATGGCGGCGGCGCCTGGGGCGGAGCGGCAGCGCCGCTCCCCTCCCCCGGGGATTACCGTGGCGGCACGCTGGCGCGCCCGATCGGCTCCTCGACATTGGCCAGGAACCAGGCGGTGGCCGTCATCACGGCGACATGGCGGCGCAGGTTGTCAGGATCGACCTTGTCGAGCGTGTCGGCGGCCGTATGGTGGTAGTCGAAATAGGTGGCGGTATCGAGCAGCGGCGCGAAGCTTGGCACGCCCGCGCGCTCGAGGCCGGACAGGTCGCCGGTCGAGAGCGCATCCTCGCGCCGGAACAGCCCGGCGCCGATCGGGTGCAGCGCTGCCTGCAGCGGCGCAAACAGGCGGCTCGAGCTCGCCGGCACGCTGGCGCGCAGGCCGAACGGGCGTCCGGCGCCGTTGTCGCTCTCGATCGCGCCGATATGCTTGTCGGCATTCGCCGTATTCGCCTCCAGGTAGGTGCGTGCCCCGCGGGTGCCGTTTTCCTCGTTCATCCAGGCGATCATGCGGATCGTGCGGCGCGGCCGGTAATCGAGCTTCTTTAGGGTATCGAACACGGCCATGGCGCTGGCCACGCCCGAGGCGTCGTCGTGCGCGCCGGTGGCCAGGTCCCAGGAATCGAGGTGGCCGGAGACGATCACGACCTCGCCCGCCTTGTCGGTGCCGGGCCAGTCGGCGATCACGTTGTAGCTGTCGGCATCCGGCAGGTTTTGCGGCGTCAGCACCAGGCGCATGGTCAGCGGGCCGCGTTGCGACAGGCGCCGCATCAGCAGCGCGTCCTCGACCGAGACGGCCGCGGCCGGAATGCGCGCGCCGTCCTGCAGGCCGGTGTTGCCGGTATGCGGCAGGCGGTAGTTGGCGCCGCCGACCGAGCGCACCAGCGCCGCCGCCGCGCCCATCTCGGCCGCCATGCGCGGGCCGTTGGAACGGTAGTTCGATCCCTGGCCGTAGGCCTGGCCGGCCAGCCCGCGCTCGGCCATGCCCTGGTCGAAAGGCACGTCGAACAGCACGATGCGCCCCTTCACTTCCTGCGCCCGGGCCTTGAGTTCGTCGAAACTGGAGACCACGATCACCTGGGCGCTCAGGCCTTCGGCCGGGGTGGCGCCGGAGCCGCCGAGGGCGGTCAGCACGACGCGCTGGGTGATGCCGGCCGGCCGGCCGCGGTACTCGACCAGTTCGCCCGTTTCGATGCCGCGCACCCAGTGCGGCACCTTGACCGGCTGCAGCGTCACTTTCGCGCCGAGCTTGCGCATGGCCTCGGCCACCTGGGTCACGGCCGCGGCCGCGCCAGGCGAGCCGGACAGGCGCGGGCCGATCAGGTCGGTCATGTCCGCCATCCGCTCCCAGGCGTAATCGCTCGCCATGGCGGTGTCGCGGATCTTGGCGAGCGCGGCCGGGTCGTTGCCGGGGCTGGCGGCCCCGGCGGTGCCGATGAAGAGCGTGGCGGCAGCCAGGCCGAGCGCGTGTTGACGGAAGCGGATCATGCGTTCTGTTCCTTCGATGGTTTGTGGAAATAGAACGATAGCGCAATCGGCAAGATTTGGCTGTCTTTACAACACCGGGGCGGCAGGCCGGGGCGTCCCCGCCCGCCATGCGCGCGCAGCTAGGCGCGCGGGGCCTGCACCAGGCGCAGCAGGGTGATTTCCGACGGTGCCCCGAAACGCTTCGGCGGCCCCCAGTAGCCGGTGCCGCGGCTGGTGTACACCCACAGGCGCTGGACCCGGTGCAGCCCGGACACGAAAGGTTGCTGCAAGGGCACGAACAGGTTCCAGGGGAAGAACTGGCCGCCGTGGGTGTGGCCCGACAGCTGCAGGTCGAAGCCGGCATCGAGGGCGGCCGGGGCGCTGCGCGGCTGGTGCGCGAGCAGGATCCTGACCGCCGCGTCCGCGGGCGCACCGGCGAGCGCGGCGCGCGGGTCGCTGCGGTGGGCCGGGTTGAAGTGGTGGGCCGAATAGTCGGCGACGCCGGCGATCACCAGCGAGGCCGCGCCGCGCCGGCGCAGCACGTGCCCGTTGAGCAGCACCGTCAAGCCGAGGCGGCGCACTTCGGCGATCCACTCTTCGGCACCGGAATAGTATTCGTGGTTGCCGGTCACGAAGAAGGCGCCGTCCGGGGCCGACAGGCGCCCCAGCGGCTCGGTATGCACGGCCAGGCGCTGCACGCTGCCGTCGACCAGGTCGCCGGTGACGGCGATCGCATCGGCCTGCAAGGCGTTGACGCGGTTGACGATGGCGTTCAGGTAGGGCCGCTTGATGGTCGGGCCGACGTGGATGTCGGATATCTGGGCGATCGCATAGCCATGCAGCGCCTCGGGCAGGCCGGCGATCGGCACGTCGACCCGCACCACGCGCGCCACGCGGCGCGCGTTGACGAAGCCGATCACGGTCACGGCCAGCGCCAGCAGCGGCACCGCAACGGCGCTCCAGTGGGCCAGCCCCGCACCGGCGACACCGCCCAGCCAGGCCAGCAGCAGGACGAGGTCGCGCAGGACGGCGAGCACGAAGAAGGAGGAAAACAGGCCCATCGCCACCAGGCCCAGCCAGCCGAGCTGCTCGGACCAGCGGCGCCGGCGCAACGAGGACGACATCAGCCCGACCGGCACCAGCAGCAGGGTCGACACCAGCATGAGCGCCGTCAGGACCAGCAGGCCGGGGCGCTGCATGCCGATGTCGGGCAGCAGGCGCAGGCCGAGATAAACGTGCAGCAGGAGGTGCAGGGAAAAGACGACGAACAGCTTGCGGCGGGCTGGCATATAAAAGGGACCTGGAGGAACCTGGGATGGGTAGCCGAAACAAGATGGGGCGGGCCCGGCGGACTGCAAGGGCATTGTTACAGGCCCGGTACCACTTGTAATAATCTGTATTAGCAGATGAGTCGATGCGCGGGCTTGGATATAGTTCATCCATGCCCTGGCGTCACAGTGATCATCCCGATCCTCGTTGAGGCAAAAAGGAAGAGCCATGTTGAACAAAAAATGCTTTGGTGCGGTGATCCTGGCCGCCGTTGCCGTCTCGCCCTCGGCATTCGCTGGCGACCGTGGCGTCAATACGGCGGTCGGCGCGGTGCTCGGCGCAGCAATCGGCCACAGTGCAGGCGGTAGCGGCGGCGCGGTCGTCGGTGGCGTCCTCGGCGCGGCCGTCGGCAATTCGATCGGCGGCCACAACGACCGTCGCCATTACGACAACCGCGGCTACGGGTATAACCAGGTGTACGTCCAGCCACGTCCGGTCTACGTCCAGCCGCGTCCGGTGTATGTCCAGCCACGCCCGGTGTATGTCCAGCCGCGTCCGGTCTACGTCGAGGCGCCGCGCTACTACCGCCAGCCGGAGGTCGTGTATGTTGCCCCTCGTCACCGCGGTCACGGCCGTGACTACGACCGCGGCTATCGCGACTACGATCGCGGCTACGGCGACCGTGGCCACCCGGGCTACTATCACGACGGCTATCGCCGCTGATCCGGGCGCACACCCCTCCACCTGAAAGCCGCGTCCCCGACGCGGCTTTTTATTTGTGGCCGCGACAGCGCCTTCCCTTTGCGCCGGTTTTCCCGTCTCCCTCCGCTAGACCCGGGCAGCGGCGCCTGTGCCGCATCGACGGGGGAAGCATGGAGCACAGCGGCGACATCGTGACACTGGCGGGCGGCCACTACCGGCTGCGCGAGCAACTGGCCGCGTCCGCCTACGGCGTGGTCTGGCGCGCCGAGCGCGACGGTCTCGGCGCGGTCGCGCTCAAGCTGGTCAACCGCGACCAGATGGCGCGCGCCGAGCCGGCCCTGCGCGGGCACTGGCGCGCCTGCGCCGAACGCGAGATCGCCTTCCTGTCCCGGCTCGCCCCCTGGGACGCGCGCCATATCGTGCGCCTGCTCGACCACGGCCTGCACCAGGGCCTGCCGGCCATCGCCCTCGAATTGCTCGACGGCGACCTGGCCGCGCACATGGCGGCGCAGGCGGCCAGCGGCCGGCGCATCGGCCTGGGCCAGTGCCTGCTCTGGCTGGCCCAGGTCAATGGCGCCCTCGCGAAAGTCCACCAGCACGGCTGGCGCTACCTCGACCTCAAGCCCGCCAACCTCTTGCTCGACAAGGCCAGCGGCAGCCTCAAGCTCGCCGACTTCGGCACCAACCGCAGCCTGCTCGACGCCGCCGCGCACTCGTATGCGGGCACCGCGAGCTGGCAGGCGCCCGAACAGTTCTTCCCGGCCCCGTCCGGCGGCTTCCTGACCGATGCGCGCACCGATTATTTCGCGCTCGGCGCCATCTTCTTCTATCTCGTCACCAACGGCGCTACCCTGCGCTACGCCAGCGCCTGCCGCGAGGCCTGGCGCGCGCACGGCGCCGGCGCGGCCACCCGGCTCCGCAGTGCCGGCGCCGGCGCCCTGCCCGCGGTGCTGGCGCCGGACGAGGAGGCGCACTTCCTGGCCTGCGCCGCCGGCGCCGAGGGCGATCCGCGCGCCGCCCTGGCGCTGCTGCGCGCCCTGCTCGCCGGCCGCCGCGAAGAGCGCCCGCGCCATGCGCTCGAGATCAGCCGCCTGATCGGCGCAGCAGCGCAAGGCGGCGCGCACTGCCGGAGGGCTGCCTGATGCGCGCCGCCGGCCGCCTCGCCGCCTGCGCCCTGCTGCTGGCGCTGTGCGCCCTGCAGGCCCTGGCCGTCTGGCGCAGCCCGCCGGCCTGGCTGCCGCAGCGCATCGAGATCCGGCTCGCGCCCGGCGCCGCCATCGCACTGGGCGGCGCCGAGCTGGGCGTGGCCGCGCAGGCCGCCGAGCTGCGCATGCGCCGCGACGCCGCCGGACGCTGGTGGGCAGCCGGCGGCGCCGCTCCCCTGCGCTTCGAGCGCGCCGGCGGCCTGCTGCGCAGCGGCACGCTCGCGCTGCAGGCGGGCGGCCGCTTCCAGCTCGGCGCCGCGCGCTATACAGTCGAAGCGATCGACGGCCAGGCCCTGCGTTTCGGTGACGGCGCCCAGCGCTGGCGCTACGACGGCGCGACGCTGTGGCGCGACGGCGCCCCGCTCGCCGCCTGCCCCGGCGACGGTCCGGGCGCGCGCCTGGCCGGCGCCTGGAACCGCTGGCTGCCGCGGGCGCTTGCCCTCGAGCGCCCGCTGCTGTTCGGCGGCAGCCTCGATTGCGGCACCCGGATCGGCAACCCGCATGCCGCGCCCGGCAGCGCATCCCTGCGGTTCGCCGACGGCGCGCCTGTGCTATCCGTGGCGGCGGCTGCGCGCACGCCGCTGCTCGTCGAGCAGGGCGGCATGCCCTTCGAACTCGCGCTGGCCGAGCAGCCGCTCGAGGGCGTGCGCGCCCTCACCGTCGCCCGCACCCGGATGGACCTCGGTCTCGACGCCGGCGGCGGCGTGCTGCGGCTGCAGCCGCGCAGCCGGGTCGCGCTGGCGCCGGCGCCGCTCGCATTCCCAGCGCTGCCGGACGGCGTGCGCTGGACCTGGGAACGGCGCGCGGCCTGGGCCTGGCCGCTTGCAGCCTGGCCGTTTGTCCTTGCCGCGCTGGCCGCCGCCGTGCTGGGCTGTGCGCTGGCATGGCGCAGCCTGGCCGCGCGCGGCCGGGCCGCTGCCGCGCACTGCGGCGCCGGCCTAGCGCTGGCCAGCGCCGGCCTGCTCCTGCTGCTGGCCCAGCGCGCCGGCATGGCGCCCGGCGTCGCCTGGTCGCTGCTGCTGTGCTGGGCGGCGCTGTGGTACGGGCTGGCCTGGCGCGCCGGCGCCGTGCTGCAGGCCGGCGTGCTGCTGCTCGCGGCAGGCCTGCTGCTGCAACTGGAACTGGGCCTGGGCGCGCCCGACAGTTCCTGGCTGCGCCACTTCCAGAAAACCGCCTGCGCCACCGCGCTCGGCATGGGATGCGCCGGCGCCTTCGCTAATGCGGCGCTGCGCCGCGCCGCACGCCTCGCCCCGCTGGCCCAGGCCCGGACCGAAGCGCTGCTCCTGCTACTGGCCGGATGCGCGCTGGCGGCCTTGCTGGCGCAGGTCGCCTGGGGCGACGAGACCGGCGTGTTCGACCTGCAGCCGGTCGAGTTCGCCAAGCTGGCCCTGTGCATGCTGGCGGCCCACTGCATCGCGCTCGGGCTGGGCATCGGCCGCGGGCGCGCCGGCCCCGGCAGCGGCAGCGGCGCCGGCACGCTGCTGGGCTGGCTGGGGTGGCTACGCGTCGCCGCACCGGCCCTGCTGTTCGTCGTCCTGCTCGGCGTAGCCCTGGTCCAGGTCGACGATTATTCGCCGCTGATCCTGCTGCTGGCCTGGGGCGCAGCCATGCTGCTGGCCTGGGCCTTCGCCGCGCGCCGCGCCGGTCCGGCGCTGGCGGTCGCCGCGCTCGGCTGCGCCTGCCTGGCGGGACTGGCCGTGCTGCGCGGCGCCGGGATCGAGACGGCCAACGAGTGGCAGTTCTATGGCGAGCGCTTCGGCATCTGGCTCGATCCGGCGGCCCACCCGCACACCGGGCAGCAACTGCTGCTGGGCGCGGCCGCGATCGCGGGCGGCGGCTGGTTCGGGGCCGACGGCCTGCTGGGACTGGCGGCGCTGGGTCAGGGCGCGCGGGAGGCGCTCGCGATTCCCGCGGTGCAGGACGATTTCGCGCCCTCCTTCCTGCTACAGCGGCACGGGCTGGCCGCGGGACTCGGGCTCTGGACGCTGCAGGCGCTGCTGCTGTGGGCGCTGCTGCATGCCGCGCTGCGCGCCTGGCAGCAAGGCGTGCTGGCGCGCGACTTCCGCCACGCCTGTAGCGGGCGCTTTCGCTGCTTTGCGCTGTGCGGCGGCGCTGCCTTCCTGTTCGGCCACTTCCTGCTGTCCTGGGGAACCAACCTCGCGTTTTTCCCGATCATGGGCCAGCCGATGAGCTTCCTGTCCGCGGGCGGCTCGCACCTCCTGTTTTTCATCTTCCCCCTGCTAGCGTTTGCTGCCGCGGGCGCCAACACCATCGAGGAGAACTGAATCATGCCGGTCTACGTCCAACACCAAACCTTGAGTCGCGTCAGCGACGTGTTCAACGCCGAAGCCATCTGGCAGGCGCCGGGCCTGGCGCTGTTCAACCGCCGCCCGCTGCTGCGCGACCTGCTCGAGCGCGCGCCGCGCGAGCAGCGCGGCCGCGCCGCGACCCGCTGCTTCTCCCACGTGACGCTGGTGCTGCCCCAGGACGAGGTGGACGACGACCGCCACCTGACCCGCGGCGCCCGCGTGCGCGACCTGGCGCAGACGCTGCAGGCGCTGCACCAGAAGGATTTCGGCGACCTGCTGGGCAGCGACGAGGTGCGCTATCACGTGCTCGGTTCCGAGCACCTCGATCCCGGCCACGTGGAGGTCAAGTTCGGCCACGCGGTCTACCTGCCTGCGCCGGGCGAACAGGTGCAGTACACGGTCAGCGTCTCGCGCGACAGTGCGATCTGGCAGCCGGTCTGCCCGGTCTACCCGAACCAGCGCCTGACCGTGCTCGGCCGGGACGGCGCGCTGGCCACCCATGCCGTCCCCGGATGGCCGTTCGCGCCGGATGCCGTGGTCGTCCTCATCAACGACGGCCCAGGCGCGCCGCTCGACGTGCAGGTGCGTCCCAAGGAAGCCCTCGACTGCAGCTTCGACGCCGCCAGCGGCTATTACACGATCCGCGCCAGGCAGCCTGCCGCTGCCGAGGCCGCGTCGGCTACCTCGGCGCGCCTGCTGTTGCGGGTCGCACCGGCGCCGGCAAGCGCGCCGGCCAGGGCAGCCGCTCCCGCACCCGCAGCCGCTGCCGCGCCGCGTGCCGCGGCCGTGTGGAAAACCCGCGCGCGCACGCCGGCCGAAGCCGAGCTGACCGCCGTGCCGGCCATGCAGCGCCCGCGCGCCCAGCCGCCGGCGCAGGGCGCGCCCGACGCCACCTATGCCCCGGTGGCGCGCCAGCGGGTCGCGCTGGCCGCGATCGCCCTGCCGCGCCTCTCGCGCTATCGCGAGACCGGCGCGGCGGCCGTCGAATTCGGGATCGGCCGCGACCTGGCTGCCGGGGCGCTGGACGAGGATTGCCTGATCGGCTTTGCCGCCGACGAAGCCGACGAGGTGGTCGCGATCACCAAGGACGGCCGCCAGCGCATCGCGGTGCCGAACCGCTTCGCCCCGCTCGACGGCGTCGACCTGCGGGTGCTGGCCCCGGCGCCGGCGATGGCCGAGCGCTACTGCGCCCTGGTCTGCCTGCCGCAAGCCCCGAGCCTGCCGGTGCTGGCCGGCACCCGCCATGCTTTCGGGCGCGCGGCGCCCATGCTGGCCGGGCTGCGCGTGCTCGATGCCGCGACCTGCCTGCGCGGGCCCGACGGGGTCGACCTGGGCGGGGCCGACCGCCTCGGGCTCTCGCGCAACGCCTTCGCCTTCGAGGCCACGCCCGAGGGCTGGCGCGTCGCCCGCGCCTCGCCCACCCAGGCCCTGTACCACCTCGACGGGCAGCTCGGCTTCGTGGCGGCGATCGAGGCGGCCGGGCCCGATGCGCCCTACCTGGTGCCGAACGGTCACCACCTCGTGGCCGGGCATTACGTGCTGCGCGTCGAGGCGTAGGCGGCATGCCGGCCCCATTCGTGGCGATGGCCTGCCTCGGCGCCGCGCTGCTGGCGACGCTGGCGCTGGCCGCGCGCCTGACGCCGCCCGCCTGGTGGCGCCGCCCGAACGCGCGCGCGCTCGCGGTGCTGTTACTCGGCACCGGCATCATCGGCGGCGCGCTGTGGTGGATCGCCGGGCCGGCGGGCGGCCCGCGGCCGCTGCAGGCATCGGCGGCGGCAGGAATCGAGAAGCCCCTGCCCGGGCGCAGCTACCGGGTCGCCGACGCCCTCAACCTGCGCGCCCAGCACGGGGTCGGCGCGCGCCGCGTGACGGTGCTGGCGCCCGGTTCGGTGGTCACGGCGACCGGCGCGCGCGAGGGCGACTGGTGGCAGGTGCGCGCGCAGCTGGACGGACAGTCCGTCGAAGGCTGGGCCAGCAGCCTGTGGCTGCGCCGCGCGGACGAAGGCCGCTGATGTTGACAGACCTAGCGCGCAGTAAAGCGCATCGGGTTGACCGTCAGCCCCTTCACGCACTGCAGCGGCCCGGTGCGCTCGAAGCCGAAGGCCTCGTAGACCGGCACCGCGTAGCTCGACGCATTGACGGTGAAGCTGCCGCTGCCGCCGCGCTCGATCGCAGCGCTGCGCGCGACCTCCCACAGCCTGCGCGCCAGCCCCTGGCGGTGCCAGCGGCGGTCGACGAACAGGTGGAACAGGTGGTCGTTGTTGCGGATGGCGATGAAGCCGGCGAGCTCGTCTTCTTCGAGCGCCACATGGTAGGCGTGGCCGCTGCGCACGTAAGCACGCAGGCCGGCCTCGTCGTTCTCGCGCAGGAAAGTACAGGCCCCCTCGCGCGGCGACTCGTGCACGATGAACTCGAGGGCGCTGGCGCGAAACAGGCGCGCCATGGCGGGCAGGTCGGGGTCTTCGCAGGGGCGGATGATCATCGTTCGCGCGCGCTTTGCCAAAACGCCAAGCTACCATATGATGGAAGCTCCGATCAAGATTTGCCGAGCTCATGTTCGAACACCTGAACTTCGGTCCCTGGCTGGACGTCGCGGCGCGCAGCGCGCTCGGCGCCGGGCCCATGATGCGCGCCGAGAACCAGGACAACTGCGTCCTCATCGACGCCGGCGGCAATGCGGCCTGCCTGGTCGACGGCCTGCCGCAGACGCGCGCCATCCCCGGCTGGCCGCCGGGACACGTACGTCTTGCCGTGCTCGACGGCATGGGCGGGCACGGACACGGCCGCGAAGCGGCGGAAGCGGCGGCGGCCGGCCTGCTGGCGATTCCGGCCTGCCACGACGTCGACACGCTCTCACGCCACCTCGAGCGCCTGCACGGCGAACTCCAGCGGCACTTCGACCTCCTCGACGACCCGGCGCGCCCCGGCACCACGCTGACCCTGCTCGAACTCCCCGCGCCCGGCAGCGCGGGCGCCCTGCTCTGGCATGCCGGCGACTCGCGCCTGTACGAAATCACGCCCGGCGGCGCGCTGGCGCTGAGCGTGGACCACGTGCCCGCCACCGTCCTCGCCACCGCCGGGCTGATCGGGGAAGACGACTGGCGGCGCCAGGTGCACGGGCGCCACGGTTCGCAGATCGCCCAGGCCTTCATTCTCGGCAACACCTTTACCGATCCGGCGCACCTGGACGACGGCCTGTTCGCGCTGACCCCGGAGATCCTGCCGCCCTGGCTGCGCGCCCTGCCCGACCGCCGCGCGCTCGCGCTGCGTGACGACGCCCTCTACCTGCTGGCCACCGACGGCTTCTGGTCCTGCGCCGACCCGGCCCGCTTCGTCGGCCGCTGGCCGCAGTTGCTGGCGCAGCAGGGCGCGGCCGGCGCCATCGAAGCCCTGTTCGGCGCGATGGAAACGCAGCCGCCGTCCGGCTTGCAGCCAGACAACCTGACTGCGATCGCCCTGCGCCTGCGCCACCCCGGACGCGACGAAACGGCACTGCCGCAGAGTCCGTAATTTACAGTCGGAAATATCGTGCCTGAAAGACAATGGCGCGCGCCACGGCTGGGCGAATCCGCGTAAGCTTGGGGGGTCCACGAGGCCTGCCATTGATGAACCGTTGCCGCCATCCCGAGCATCCGCACTGCACCGTCTGGGTGGTGCCAGGGGAATCGTCTTGCGCGCACGGCCACGCCCAGCCGGCGGCGGCGCTTCCGCCTGAGCTTGCGCCTGAGCTTCTACCTGAGCTTCGACCTGAGCTTGCGCTCGACCATGCGCCCGCCCCCGGCGCCGCGCCGCTCGCCCCCGCGGCCCTGCCCGTCGAGCGTGCCCACCTGCATGTCAGCGGTTTCGACCCGCGCGCCGCCGGCGGGCGCCAGCTGCTCAAGCTGGAGCTGCGCGGCATGCCGGCCGATTGCCCGGCCGAGCTGACCCTGCTCGCCGCTTCGCGCCTGCGGCTCGACGGCGGCGGCCAGCATAGCTTCGCGAGTACCGCGCGCGGCGAATGGCTGCCGGTCTTCCTCGAATTTTCCTCGCGCGGCCTGGAGCACGGCCAGTACCGCATCGAACTCGAACTCTACAGCCGGCCGGCCGGGCGTACCTGGGGCGCGACCTTGCTGGTGCTCGCGCCCCGGCCGGATGCCGGCCTGCACGAGATCCACCAGACCTTCCTGGCCACCCACAAGAACGTGCGCGTGAGTGCCACCGACGCCTCGATCGCGCGGGTCCGGGCGCGCGTGGGCGGCGGCAGCGTCGATGTCGACGTCCAGGCCGACAATGCCGGCATCGCCCACCTCGACCTGGACGCCGGCGCGGGCAAGATCGATCTCGGCCTGGCCAGCATCGCCTGGGACGAAGAACTCCTTGAACTGGACCAGCCGCAAGCGTTACTGCAGGGTTTACCGCGGGCCGCGCCGGCGCCGGCCGAGCCCCACCCTTGCCCGGCCAGCAGCGCCTGCCTCGTGTTCGAGACGGCGGCATATGCGCCGGGTTCCGCGCGGCCGGTACGCCACCTGCGCCTGTTCGCGCTCGACGAATGCGTCCTCGGGCGCTTCGAGCCCGGCGCCCGCGGGGCCGACCTGCTGTTGATGCACTGGCGCGCAGGGGAGCCGGAACGCGATGGCCTGACGCGGCGCATTTCGGCGCGCCACGCGCTGATCCGGCGCGGGCGCGAGGGCTACGAGATCGAGGACGTGTCGCGCTACGGCCTGCTGGCCGACGGCGCCTGGCCCGGCAAGCATGCGCCGCTGCTGCTGCGCACAGGCATGCGCATCGAACTGACGGCCAGTATCCCCGGCGTGGTGCTGCTCGAAGTCGGCGAGTTGCTACCGAACGGCATCATCCTGCGCCGGCTCGACGCAGGCATGGACGACGAAGCCTTCTGCCTGCTCGACCCCGAGTGCGACCCGGGAGATACCGGCCGCCTGCATGCGCCCGCCCTGCCGCTGCTGTTCCACCGCAACGGCGGCTTCTGGCAGCGCCAGCATGCCGACGCCGCCGCCACGCCGCTGTCGCCGGCGCGCCTGCCCGCTGCGCCGCCGGGCTGGCCGCGGCTGCTGCACTTTGTCGCGCAAGCGTATCCGGATCACCGCGCCGATCACCGCGCGCACCACCCCGCGAACCGCCTCGAAGACCAGTGCCTCGAGCAGCGCACGGACAAGCGCGCCGATCGCCGCGTGGCCATGCGCGCGCCCGCCGCCGCGGCCGCGAGCACGCAGCGCTTGAATGCCGGCCAGAGCCGGCTACCGCCACCGGCCCGCTAGTGGCGCATCAGCAGGAAAATCAGCGAGATTCCCGCAATCAGCGCCGCTTGCAGCCCGAACACGATGGCGGGAATGCGCAGCTCTTCAGGGAGTTTCATGGCGAGTCCTTTCGAGCGCAGGCGACAGCCCGCTCGAAGACTCCAGCCTACTCCTGGCGCGCGCCGATCTGCGCACGCTAGCCTTGGGAAATGACCCTCACGAAACGTCGCCTGCCTCCACCGGCAGGTCGCGTGCGACCCGGAAGCCCACGATATCGTTCGACATCGCGGCCGAGAACGCGTTGCGCAGGGCCGAGCGCAGGTAGTGCGGACTGTACAGCCAGCAGCCGCCGCGCAGCACGCGGCGAACGCGGTCGCCGCCCTCTTCCCAGGCGCTGCCGTCGCAGGGCGCGCCTGCGTAGTCGTCGTGCATCCGGTCCTGCACCCATTCCCAGACGTTGCCGTGCATGTCGTGCAGGCCCCAGGGATTCGGCGGGAACCTGGTGACCGGCGTGGTGCCGCCCCGGCAGGCGCCGCGCGGGCCGCCGTTCCATGCGAAGTTGCCGTCGTAGTTGGCCAGGCTGGTGTCGATGGCGTCGCCGAAACTGAAGGCCGTCCGGGTGCCGGCGCGGCAGGCGTACTCCCACTCGGCCTCGCTCGGCAGGCGGTAGCGCGCGCCGGTGCGCCCGGAGAGCCAGGCCAGGTAGGCCTGGGCGTCGTCCCAGGACACGCCGACCACCGGATGGCTGTCGTCCTGCGCGAAACCGGGCGCGGCCCAGTCGACCGCGCCGCCCGGCCGCCAGCCGCTGGCGTCGGCAAAGGCGCGCCATTCGCCGACCGTGACCGGATAGCGCCCGAGCGCGAAAGGCCGTTCGATGCCGACCCAGCGCTGCGGGGTTTCGCGCGCCAGCCAGTTCGGGCGGGCGCCGGCGGCCAGCGCGACCTTGCGCTCGTGCTCGGGCGAGCCCATCTGGAAACGGCCGGCCTTGACCAGCACCAGCTCCGGCCCGGCGCCGGCGCCGTCGCGGAAACGGTCGCGCAGCAAATGCGGCGCCGCCTCCTGTGCAGCAGGCAGCGCGGGCAAGGCAGGCGGCGTGGGCTGCTCACGCGCGCGTTCCTGCTCGGCGAGATAGGCTGCGGCCGCCCTGGCCAGCTGCGCCTTGCGTTGCGCTTCCTCCTGCGCCGCCTGCGCCTTTGCCACCTCTTCGGCACGGCGCGCCGCCAGTTGTTCGCGCAGCGCTTCGCGCCGCTGGCGCCGCGCCGGCTCGCCGGCCAGGCGCGCGCGCCTTTCCTGCTCGCGCAGCAGGCGCACGGCGGCGGCACGGGCGGCCGCCGCCGCGGCCTGGACCGGCAACGGCGCGTCCGCTTCCCCTGCATCCGGTTCCTGTGCGCCCGCGGCGGCTGGTGCCGTGTCGGTTGCGGCCGGTGCCGTATCGGTTGCGGGCGGCCCCGTATCGGTTGCAGCCGGTGCCGTGTCGCTTGCGGGCGGCGCCGGGTCCGGCATATTGCCGTCGCCCGCCGGTTCGGCGGCGGGCCGGGCCAGCCTGCCCAGCAACTCGCCGACGCTCTCCGGGCGCAGCGCAGGGTCCTCGGCCAGGCCCGCGCGCAGCGCCTGCCACTGGTCGTCGCCCAGCCCGGCCGGGCGCGCGACGCCGTCCCCGGCGCCGGGCGCCTGCCCGCTCAGCATCTGGTGGACCATTGCCGCCACCGCGTACACGTCCAGGCTGCGCGCCGGCATGCTGCCGGGCGTGCCGGCTTCCGGCGCCCGGTAGCCCGGCGTGCCCGCGCGCGCGGGCGCTTCCGGCACATCGGCTACACGCGGCGGCGGCCGGGTGCCGGCGCGCGCCCGCGCGGCGATGCCGAAGTCGAGCAGCTTGACCTCGCCGCGCGCAGTCAGGAAGACGTTGGCCGGCTTGAGGTCGCGGTGCACCAGCCCGTGCCTGTCCCAGGCATAATCGAGCGCGGCGCCGACCGGCGCCAGCAGCGCCAGCACCCGCGCCAGGGGCAGCGTCCCCTCGCGCGCCAGCAGGCTGTCGAGGTCTTCGCCCTCCAGGCATTCCATGATGACGAAATAGCTTGCCGTCGCCGGGTCCTGCGCCCAATCGTAGACCCGCACGATGTGCTCGTGCGCCAGGCGCCGCGCGCGCGTCGCTTCCTGCACCAGCAGCCTGGCGTGGCTGCTGCTTGCGGTCAGCTCGGGGAACAGGATCTTGAGCGCCACCTGGGCGCTGTGGCCCAGTTCGGCGTGGGTAGCGAGGTCGGTCGCCTGCCAGACCTGGCCCATGGCGCCGGACGCGATCAGGCGCTCGAGCCGGTAGCGGCGATGCGCCGGGCCGACCTGCTGTCCCTGCATCAGCCCGAGCTCGGTGCCGCGCGCGGCCGCCGTGGCGGTGCGCGCCGCCGGCGGGACGTGGGCCGCATCCAGGATCGCGTTCTTGCGGCGCTCGAATTCCTCCCCGCTCAGCAGGCCGTCCTGGTGCAGCGCGCGCAGTTCGCGGATCTGGTCGATGGCGGTCGGCATCGGTCCCGGCTCAGGCGTGCAGCGCGGCGCCGCAGGCGCCGCAAAAGCGGTCGTGCGCGCCCACCGGGTGGCCGTGGCCGCAGGCACGCGCCGTCGCTGCCGACTGCGCCTGCGCCTGGGCGCCCAGCGCCGCCTTGTTCACGTCGTTCTGCAAGCCCAGCAGGTCGAGCTGGTGGCGCCGGTCCTTGTCGACCTCGAGGTCGCGGCGCTGGCGTTCGCGCTCGGCCGCGTCCTGGGCCAGGCGCGCGGCTTCCTGGCCCGTGATGTTGCCGCCGGCCGCCACCACGCCGGCCAATGCGCCCAGCTGGTCCGCGCCCATCGTTGCGTGGACCCGGGTCTTCAGGTAGTCGGACAGGATCGCGGCATTCGGCGCGGCCGCCACCGCCAGCTTGGTCGTGTCCTCCAGGCCGTCGAGCACTTCGGCGCGTTGCAGCTCGTGGCGCGCCAGCTCCAGCTGGTGCTGGCGCTGCGCCTGCTGTTCCATCAGCTCGACCTCCCTGGCCTGGCGCGCCTGGCGGTGCTCGGCGTCGAGGGTGCGCAGCAGCTTTTCGTGCTGGGCGATGGCGTCCTCGCGGCCGCCCTCGCGCCGCAGCGCCTCGATCTGCTGCTTCACCCCTTCGAGTTCCAGGTCGGCGGCGTGCTGCGACGCGCGCAGGCGCGACTGCGCCTGCTGCTCCTCCCACTGCGCCTCGTGCTCGAGCGCGCGCCGGCGCGCCGCATTGGCCAGCACCACCAGCTCGAATTGCGCCTTGTGTTCTTCCTCGTCGAGCGCATCGGCGCGCGCGGCAGCCGCCGCCTGCGCGGCGCGCAGGCGTGCCAGTTCCTCGCGCCGGCGCGCAGCGTCTGCGATCTCCTGGGCCTGCTCGACCTTGTTGCGGATCTGCTGCACCAGCAGCTGCTGGGAGAAGCGCTGCTGGGCGAGCCGGCGCGCCTGCAGGGCTTCCTGCTGCGCCACTTCGAGCGCGCCGCGCATGCGCACCCGGGCCATGGCCTGCAGGTGCGCCCACTCGTCCTGTTCGCCGGCGCGCTGCACGCGTTTTTGCGCCAGTTCGTGTTCGAGCTCGGCCAGGATCTCGCCGGCGCCGCGCGCCAGCGCCTCGCGCCGCGAGCGCGACTCGACCACGCGCCCGTACAGCTCGATCTCGCGCGCCCGCACGGCCTGGGCGCGCTCGCCGTTGGCCAGGCTCAGCTCGGCGCGGTCGAGGGTTTCGGCCTGGCGCAGTTCGAGACGGCGCAGGCGCTGGCGCGCGGCCTGCCCCTCGCGCTCGATGCGGCGCCATTCGTTTTCGTCGTACAGCTCCTCGATCTGGCGCGCGTGCTCCATCTGCACCCGGCGCGCGTCGGCGGCCAGCCACAGGCTGCCGATGCGGGCGCGGTTGGCGTCGAATTTATCGTGGCGCAGCGCCAGCGTCTCGACCTGGACCACGCCCAGGCCATAGGAGGCCAGCAGCAGGCGCAGCCCGCCCTGCAGGCGCTCGTCGAACTCGGCGCGCAGTGCACGGTTGCCCGCCATCTCGCGCAGCGAGCGGGCGCCGACGAATTCGGCGGCCAGCTGGCGCAGCGCGGGCGCCAGCAGTTCGCGCAGCTGGGCGCTGCCGATCACGCCGGGCATGGTCATGAAATGGCGGGCAAAAGCGGGAACGTTCTCGATGCGCAGGCTGACCGTGAAACGCCCGGACACGGCCAGGTGCTCGCTGGTCTCGAGCTCGTCGAAGTCGAACGCCACCGGCAGCGCGGCCGTGCGCGTGACCAGGATCTCGGCGTGCCCATCGCGCAGCAGGTGGTTCAGGCGCCCGAAAAAGCCCTCGATCTCGTATTCGCCCTGCGGCACCTCGGTCGCCTGCTCCCCTTGCAGGATGTAGGCGCGCGAGGTAGCCGGCACCCGCAGTGTCTTCACGAACAGGCCCGACAGCGCGCGCACGCCGAAGCAGACGGCCAGTTCGTCCGGCCCGGCGACCCAGCGGTTATCGACCAGCACCGGGGAATGGCGCGGCGCGCCCAGCGTGATGCCGCAGGCGGCGCAATAGCCCGCCTCGCCCGTATTCTTGTGCTCACAGCGCGGGCACCGGGTGCCGCCAAAACCGAACATCTGGAACATGATCCGACTCCTGTGCTAATCCTGCTGCCGGCCGATGCCGGCAGTCCCATTTTTTCAAGCGCCCGGCACAGCCTCCAGGGCAAGGCGCACCGTCGAAGACAGTACGCTAGTACGGCGAGACGGATGCAACGCCGCCATGGAGGCTGTGCCGGGCGCTAAATGATGCCGATGCGGTCGATGCATGCGAGGCTCGCGCCCTTGCGCCGCAATGCCTCGGCAAACCCCGGCGGCAAATCGGCTTCCCAGGCGCGCGGCAGCAGCACCCGGTCGCCGGCCTGGGCCTCGCGTTCGATCAGCGCGCATTTCGGGCCCAGGCCGGCGACCGCTTCCACCAGGCCCGCATGCCAGGCCGTCGAACAGGCGCTGGCAATGATGCGCCCGCGCGGGATGAATTCGCGTCCGCGCGCGATGCGGTCGGCCAGCACCAGCGCCAGCTCCCAGGAATTGCCGTGGAAGGCGTCGACGCCGAAGCGCACCGTGGTGCGCCACTTGTCCACGGCCTGGCCGTCGAAATGGCGCGCGCCGGCCAGCACCTGGCGTAAGGCGGCCAGGCGCGCGCTGTCGAGGCCGGGCGCGGCGACGGCGTCCTCGTCCCCGCCGCCGCCCTCCTCCAGCGGATACACGCTGACCTCTACCCAGCCGAGTGCGTCGTGGATGCCGCCACTGTGCAGCGGGAACCAGGCACGCGCGCCCGAGACCGACGCGGCCACGTCGGGCTGGCCCGACAATGCACCAATATGGTGCAGGTTGCCGGCGCCGCCGAGCAAGGCGCCGGCCGGGGCCGCGCGGGTGTCGTGTCCCGCGATCCGGCCGCGTTCCCAGGCGTCGGACCAGCCGTTGGCGACCAGGCCCGGGCGCGCCGGCAGCAGGCCGCGCACCATGCGGTCGGCCAGCACCACGGCCAGTTCCCAGTCGCGCTCGTTCGAGCCCGGTGCGCGGTCCATGCCGATGACGACCTGGTCGCGGCTGTCGTAGCGCGCCTCGGTGTGGCGCGCCAGGCGCGCCACCTGCCCCATGCGCGCCGCCAGCGCGGGCGCGCCGGGTGCGCTGCATTTGAGCTCGGCACGCCCGCCGCGCGGGCGGCGGCTGGCGGTCACCGTCACCAGGCTGCCGTCGGCGAGCAGGCTGCGCACGGCGACGGTATCCGCTTGCCTCGTCCCTGGCGCGTTCATGCCTCTTCTCCTGGCGCCGCCACCTGCCTGCGCCCGTCCATGTCGAGTTCGAGGTTGGCGACGATCCGCTCGGCCTCGTCGAACAGGGCTGCCAGCGCGCCGCTGTCGGCTTCGTCGGCACGCTCGACGCGCGCCAGCAGCGCCCAGGCTTCGTCCAGCGCCGCCTGGGCGCGCAGGCTGTGGCGCGCGCGCCGCACTTGCTGCCCCACATCGAGCGGCTGTCCGGGCGCCGCCAGCGCCAGGGCCGGCATCGTGCCGGCTGCGAGGCTGAGCAGGTCTAGCCGCCCAAGCAAGTCCTGCTGGCGGCGAAACAGCCCCTGTCCCTGCGGCAGCGTGGCGAGACGCACCCGGCACATCAGGCAAGGCAGCTCGAGGAAGAGGCGGCGCAGCGCGCGCGCGTCCTGCGCAGCAGGATCGAAGGCCGCCGGCGCCGCCGGCTGCACGGCCGGCAGCGCGGCACCGGCGCGCTCCGCTTGCGCCCTCTCGCGCAGCTCCTGCGCGTAGTCGCGGCTGCCGGCCAGGTCGACCGGCACGCAATCGTCGACGCTGACGCCGAAGCGGGTGTACATCAGCTGGTTGAAGCCGCCGCGGAAAGCGTTCCACTCGTCCAGGCTGGTGCAGGGCGGCAGTTCCAGGTTGCCCTGCGCCAGCTCGCGCTGTAGCGCTTCCTGCGCCTGGGCGGCGAACGCGGCCAGCGTGAGCTCGCCGTCCGCCTCGCTGGCGAGGTAGAGGTCGAAACGCTGCTGGGCCGCGCGCGGGTCGGGGCTGTCGACGGCAAACGCGACCCGCAGGCCGATCTCGGGCGCGGCGGCGAAGGGCTGCAGGTCGCAGCCATAGGGGCCGGGATGGAAGCACCAGCCGCTGTCGCCGGCGCCGAGCGCCATCCGGCCGCCGGCGCTGATGCGGCGCGTGCGGCCGCCGGCGTCCACCACCACCCCGACGCAGGGCGCGGGGAGCTGGCAGCCGGATGCGACGGGTCGCGCGACGACCCGGGCCCCGAGCCCGGCGGCGTCGAATGGCGGGGCGCCGGCGATGCGCCTGAACAGTTCGAGCATCATGGCGCCGGCTGCACCGTGAAGCGCGCGCCGTGGCGCTGGAAGTGCGCCGGCGGCGCCTCGGCGCAGGGCCAGGCCGCTTCGCATTCGCCGTCGGCGTCGAGCCGTCCTGCCAGCAGCACGCGGTCCGCGCCGTCGAGCACGCGCACGGACGCCTCCTGGTCCAGCAGGCGCGCCGCGAACGGCGCTTCCGGCAGCAGTTGCAGGATCACGCGCAGGCCCTCGGCGGCGCCGACGAAATGCAGGCGCCACCAGCCGTCGTCGGTCGCCAGCGCCTCGAGCGCCGCGCCGCTGTCGGCCGCGCGCAGCATGCCGGCGCTGCCCTGCCAGGCATCGTTGGCGGCGGCGCGCCGCTCCAGCGCCAGCGTGCGCAGGCGGCGCGTGGTCAGCGGCGAAGCCTGCAGGGCCGCGCGCTCGCCGGCCGTCAGGGGACGGTTGCCGTCCAGCGCCGCCAGCAGCACGGCGTCGGCCAGCAGCAGGCGGTCGCCTTCCACCCGCGGCGCCAGCAGCAGGCGTTCGCGCAGTTGACGATCGCGTAATTCAGTCTCGCTTGTCATTCATCTTCCCCTCAATGGTGCTGCCTGCAGCCGGGCGATGGCCCCGTCGCGCCGCTTGCGCAGGGTCGGCAGCGACAGCCCGTCAAGGGCTGCCAGCTGCGCCATGGTCGGCAAGGCGCCGGTGGCCGGGTCGCGCCAGGCGTCCGGATAGCTGTCGTCGGTGCTCCCCAGCAGCTTCAGGTAGACGGCCAGGCGCACCGCCATCGATTCGCCGCCCAGCAGGCGCGCGCTCCAGCTGCCCGCATCCTCGGCGGCCCGCGCCGCAAGCACAAAGCCGGGGGGCAGTGAAACCGACTCGGCACGGACCTCGGCCAGCGGATCGTCCTCCCCGCCCGCGGTTGCGGGCACCTCGGACACCTCGGGCACCGCGGGCCCGAAGCCGTCCAGCGCCTCCGCCGCCGCTTCCAGGATCAGGTCAGGCCCGGGCGTGCTTCCCTGTTCGGACTCGTCCAGCACGCGCCAGTAATCGTCCAGCCAGGCGCCTGCCGCCTCCCGGTCGTGCAGCCAGTCGCCGTCGCGGTTGCCGGACAGGACCTCGTACTCGCCGATCTCGGCCAGCATCTCGCCGATCTTGCCGGGATTGTTCTTCAGGCTGTCGAAGCGTTTCGAGCGGGTGTGCAAGGGGCCCGGCGCGCCGCCGAAGCGCTCGCGCGTTTCGCTCCAGCGCATGATCCATTCGGGGCGGCAGCCGGCGATCGAGCGCATCTGGCGCACCTCGATCGGCAAGGCCGATTCGAGCGGGCGCCCGAGGATCGCCGCGACCTGCTCGCCGTGCTCGCGCCAGCCCGCGAACAGGCGCGCGATCTCGCCATAGGCGGTGTCGAGCATGCGGTAGGCATAGATGCGGTTCGGGCTGCACGGACGGCCGCAGGCCGCCTGGTAGTTGTCGGCGTCGACCTTGTCGCGCAGGACGGCGAACATGTCGTTGACCTTCTTGCGCAGCAGCGCTTCGCCGCCCGGCTCGCGCCAGAAGGCGGGCGCACGGGCGTGCTCGCGGGCCAGCGCGCTGCGGAAGGCTTCCCAGTCGGCCGGGCGCGCCGCCAGTTCGTAGGCCAGCATCAGGGCCAGCTCGCCGGTCGAGTCGCCGTAGCTGTTGCCCGCCGCCTGGGCGCGGGCGCTGCGGGCGCACCGCTGCAACTGCTCGGCCAGCAAGTCGACATACAGCGCCGCGCCGTCCGCTGCCGGGTCGAGCAATGCCGGGTTGACTCCATGCGCCGGATCGCAACGGGCGAAGACGGCCAGCGAGCAGCTGCCCAGCAGCTTGCGCACCCCTTCCCATCCAGGTTCCTGGTACCGGGTTCCCGGCAGACGCATACCTTCCTCTTCGCTTCCTGTTTCGACGGCATATCCGCTGGAACACGGATTTTGTCAATCATGCCACACAAACAGCAGAGGACGGCGCGCTGGAGAAGCCCCGCCGGCGGCGCCTTCAGGCCCGCGGTTTTGCCTGCGCCAGCATCGAACGCAGCAGCCCCGCGACCACCGGCGCCGCGTGCGCCCCGCCGGTCGCTTCCGAGCGGCTGACGAAGGCGGCAAAGGCCAGGCGCCGGGTCTGGCCGGGGATGCTGCCGGGTTCCAGCCAGCCGGTGAACCAGACCGTGCCCTGGTCGCCCGCGCCGCTGGGCGCGGTCCCCGTCTTGCCGTACAGGCCGCCGCGCAGGCCGTCGAACTCGGGCGCGCGGAAGGCGCCCGCCGCCGTGCCGCGGGTCACCACGCCCTGCAGGCCGGCCTTGATGCGGTCCAGGCGCACGCCCAGCGGCGCGCCCGGCCGCGCCTGGGCCTCCCTGCCGTCGAGCGCAAGCAGCAGGCGCGGCGCGATCGCGCGGCCCTCGCCGACGGCGCCCGCCACCATCGCCATGTGCAGCGGCGTCACCTGCATGCGCAGCCCGATCGCCATCTGGCGCAGCTCGTGGCGCGAGCCGACCGGGTCGATCGCGGCGCGGCTGGCCTGCAAGGCATCCCAGTTGCGCCAGTCGTAGCCGAACGGCAACAGGCCACCGTCGAGCCGCAGGGCCTGCCCGAAGCCCAGGCGGCGCGCCATGTCGGCGATCGGGCGGATGCCGTCGAGCGCTTCCGGGTCGAGCGCGCGCAGGCTGGGCGCCCCGCCCTGCGGCTTGCCGAACAGGCTGGCGTCGCCCAGTTCCGCGGTCCAGGCGAACCAGGTATTGAGGCTATAGGCCAGCGCCTGCGCCAGCCCCAGCCTGCCGTCCTGGGCGCGCCGTTCGAGGGTGCCGTCGCGGTAGTTGGTGATGTGCGCCAGCCGGCCACTGGCCGGATAGGTGGCGGCGCTGCTGCGAAACGCGAAGCCGCGCTCGCGCGCCAGCGCATCGATGGCGGCCAGCGGCATGCCCTCCAGCAGCGCGTCCAGGGACGGGTCGCGCCGGGCCGCCAGTTCCAGGCCGAGCGCGCTGACGATCTTGAAGGTCGAGCCGGGGCTGCGTTCGGCGCCGCCGTCGTGCTGCAATGCCGCCTGGCGCAGCGGGCTGCGCGCCGGGTCGACGCGGTCGAAGTCGCGCACTTCCTCCCAGGGGGTGCCGGGCGCGACGGCGCCGCCCGCGCTGGCCGCGGCCAGGATGTCGCCGTTGCCGGTGTCGAGCAGCACCAGCCCCGCCTGGCGCCCCGCGGGCGGCGCCGCGCCACCATGGCAGCGCGCGCCGTCCCAGTTGCCGCGGCGCAGGCCGACGCACTCCAGCGCGCCCTGGGCGGCGGCCTGCAGCGGCAGGTCGAGGGTCAGCGCGGCAGCGTGCGCGCCGGCGGAAGCGGAAGCGGGAGCGCGGAGCCGCGCCAGCATGCCGGCGATGCTGTGGCCATCCTGGGCGTGCAGGCCCAGCAGCGAGGCCAGGCCCGCTCCTTGCGCGCCCGGCGTGGCGCCGCCGGACTGCCAGAGCGGCGTCCCGTTGCGGTCGGCGAGCAGGACGGGCGCGGCGCCAACCGGGCGCGCGCCGCGCGGCTGCGCCAGCGGCTGCCAGGCCAGGCGCCCGTCGCGCACCCGCAGGTGGCGCCAGGCGGCGTCGCCCGGGTTGCCCATGGCGGCCAGGTCGAGCGGCGCAGCCTCGATCACGATGCGGCGGCTCCCCGCGCCCGCCGCCAGCAGCAGTTCGCTGACATCGTCAGGGGCGGTGCAAGCGCGTCCGCCGCAGGCCGCGCGCGCCTGCAGCAGTTGCGCGCCCTCGACCGCGCGCACGCGGCCGGCGAGCAGCAGCGCAATCCTTTCGCTGCCGCGCGCCGGCTGCGGCAGCACCAGCGTCAGGCGCACGGAAGCGAGACCTGCGGCACCTGCGGGCCAATCGGCCACGCGGCGCCAGGCCTCCCAGCCTTCGGGCAGGCGCTCGAACAGGCGCGAGGCCGCCAGCGGCAGCGGCGCGTCGTGGGCCAGCGCCACCCCGCCCGCCTGCGCCTGCCAGCTTCCAGGCGTGCCGGGGCGCACCCGCCAGGCCAGCAGGCGCCGTTCGCTGTTGAAGATCCGGACCTGCTCGCGCACATAGGCGCCGTCGGCCCGCCAGTACAGCCGCTCGAGCAGGCGGCGCGCACTGTCGTCGAGCCGCACGCCGTCCCAGGCGGCCAGGTCGGCCGTGCGCTGGCCGGGGCCGGCGGCGCGCCAGGCGGCCAGGTCGCGCGGGGCCAGCGCGATCGCCCCGTCCGGGCCGAGCCGCACCAGGCCGCGCGCCAGCAGGCGCTCGAACAGGGCGCCGTCCTCCAGCGGCGCGCGCGCCTGCGCCGGCACCCGGTATTCGCCGGGCGCGAGCGTGGCGCTGCGCGCGGGGCCCTGCTGCGGGAAGGCGGCCACCAGCGCGGCCGCGGCCGGGCCCGGCGCGGGATGGTAGCGGGTCAGCACCAGTTCGCCCGCATCGGGGCAGGCCGCGCTGGCCCGGCGCGTGACGCGCAGCGCCCCTTCGCCGCCCCACACCAGCCAGCCGTCGCGCCCGAGGGCCGCCTGGCCGCGCTCGCCGCGCAGGATGGCGCCGGCGCCGGCATCGCCCACCCAGCGCGCCTGGCCCTGCCATGCCAGCCGCAGCGTCCCGCCGGCCCGCGCCACGCCGCCGATGTCGACCTGCGGCATGCCGGGCGCCGCCAGCACCACGTTCCTCAGGGTCACGGAACTGGCCGCGCCCTCGTTGCGCGCCGCCCAGCGCGCCACGTCGGCGAAGGGGTAGCCGATCCGTATCGGCGCCAGCCGCCCGTCCGCGCCCTCGAGCGCCTGGCTGCACAGGTCGATGACGACGCCCTGCTGCGCGCGCATCCCCGACAGGATCAGCAAGGCGCCGCCGGGTTTGGCGTCGAGCGCAACACCGGGCTGGCCGGACACGCCGAAGGCCAGGCCCGGCAGGGCGGGCTGGAAGGCGTCGAGCGTACGCACGGTGCCGGACGGCGCGCTGCCGGCAACGGCAGCGCCGAGCGAACGCGCGTGGTTGGCGATCAGGACGGCGCCGCCCGCGAGCAGGACGACGGCTGCCGCGCCCAGCCAGGCCGCGGGCCCGGGGCACGAGACGTGCGCGGCCGGCGCCGGCTTGCCCGGCTTGCCCGGCTTGCCCGGCAAGCGCCGCGCCGCGCGCAGGTTGCGCGCGCGCCGCCACGCCTTGTGCTGCGCGCCCAATCCATCGAACAAGCTGGCGATCATGTCTTCCACCCTTCTCCTGCCGGCCCCGGCCGTCCCGGGCTTCCTAGCGGAGGGGATGGGAAAAGCACGCAGATACGGCCGGGTTAGGATCACTTAAGCGCCGTTTTGTGCAGGCCATCCCGCTTTTCGTGCGGCTTGTCGCAATCCGATGGCTCGCCGCGGGGGCCGCGGCTACAGTGCACACATCGACCACCACCACCCGCAAGGAGAACCACCGTGAACATCGCCAAGCACATGGAAGCCGTTTTCGTCGTTGCCCTCGCAGCAGCCGGCTCGGCCAGTTTCTTCACCGACGCCGTGCCGCAAGCCCACGCCAGCCCGGCGGTCATCCAGGATTCGAGCATCGCCACCGAAACCAAAATGGCTGTCGTCGTGGTGAAAGCCAAGCGCCTGAGCCCCGCCGACCAAGGGCTGACCGTGCTGGCCGATCGCCGCGCCGCCGGGAGCCGCATTTGATTCCCGGCGCAGGCCGGACCGCGCCTTGACGGGCCCGGTCCGGTACTGCTCCCGTCGTTCCCGCTTTCCCCCTTCCCCGCCTTTCCCCATCCCGGCTGTTGCAACACGGTTCGCGGATTCTGTTTCAGATGTAAGCACTTGCGTCAAACGTCCCATTGCCATCGAGCGATTGATAATATGAATCATCCGCTTTGGATTATGGAGAACGAACATGAAACGCAGCCTCCCCCTTGCTAGCCTGATCGCCCTCGGCGCCGTCGCTTTCGCACCGCTGCCGTCGATGGCGCAAACCGATGTGCAGGTGTATATCGGCTCGGCGCCGCCGGCCCCGCTGTACGAACGCGCGCCGGCCGTCCGCCGCGGCTATGTGTGGTCGCCCGGCTACTGGGAGTGGGGCGGGCGCCGCCACCACTGGATCCCCGGCAGCTACATCGTCGAGCGTCCGGGCTATGTGTATGCGCCCCCGGCATGGCAGCAGCGCGGTGGCCGCTGGTACATGCAGCAAGGCGGCTGGGCTCCGTACCGCGGCGACGGCTACTATGTGCGCAATGACGGCTACCAGCGCGTCTATTACGACCGCTACGACCGCTACGATCGCCACGACCGGCGCCAGGAATACCGTGGCCGCGACCGCGACCGCGACGGCATCCCGGACCGCTTCGAGCGCCGCGGCCGCGATTACGACCGCGACGGCATCCCGAACGCCCGCGACCGCGACCGCGACAACGACGGCATCCCCAACCGCTACGACCACGATCGCGACGGCGACGGCCGCCGCAACAGCCGCGACAGCAGCCCGGACAATCCCTACCGCCGCTGATTGTTTGGGACAAAAAGAAAAGCGCCTCGACAGAGGCGCTTTTTTCGTTCGCGGTCAGGCGCTTACGGTGCCGCCTTCCCCTTCAGGTGCTTGTCGAGGAAGGCCAGGATCTTCGCGCTGGCCTCGGCCTGGTTCTTCTTCTTCGAAAAACCGTGGCCCTCGTCGCCGAACACGATGTACTCGACTTCCACCCCATTCTTCTTCACCGCCTCGACCACCTCGTCGCTCTCCGGCTTGATGACGCGCGGGTCGTTCGCGCCCTGGATCACCATCAGCGGCTTGCGGATGTTCGAGGCATGGAACAGCGGCGAGGTGGCGATCAGGAATTCCTTGTCCTTGACCGGGTCGCCGATCTCGTCGTACAGGGCCTTGCGCTGCGACTCCCAGTAAGGCGGGATGCTTTCCAGCGTGCGCACCCAGTTGCTGACGCCGAAGATGTCGATGCCGACCTTGAACGCCTCCGGCCGGAAGGCCATCGCCGCCAGCGTCATGTAGCCGCCGTAGCTGCCGCCCATGATGCCGATGCGCTCGGGATCGACCCAGCCGAGGCTGGCGAGCCAGGTCTTGGCCTCGATGCAGTCCCACAGCGGCTCGCGGCCGTGCTTGCGGTCGTCCGCCGTGAAGAAGGTCTTGCCGTAGCCCGAACTGCCGCGGTTGTTGATGCCCAATACCGCATAGCCGTGGTTGACCAGGTATTGCACCTGGGCGCTGTAGCCGCGCATGGTCTGCCCGCCCGGACCGCCATGGACCAGCACCACGGCCGGCACCTTGTTCGTGTTCGACGCGCCCTTGGGCTTGTAGAAGATCGAGGGGATCACGGTGCCGTCGAACGACTTGAAGCGCACGACTTCGGCCTCGACCAGGTCGTCGGGGTCGATATCGCGGCTCAGGCTGCGCGTGAGCTGGACCGTCTTCTTGCTGCGCAGGTCGTGCACGTACAGGTTGTTCGGCGAGCGGTCGCCGTTGACGTAGAAGGCGACCAGGTTGCCGCTCGGGGAAAAGGTGGTCTGGCGGATCTCGCCGGCCAGTTTCGGCATCGGCACCGGCTTTTCGGCGCCGTTCCCCGCTGTCTCCATCACGCGCACCCGGATGCTGCCGTCCTCGTTGACGTAGCTGACGCGATGGCGGCCGTTGCGCGAATACCCGGTGCCGACCAGGTCCCAGTCGGCCTTTTCGACGTCGGTCACGGCGCCGGTCGCCAGGTCGTAGGCGCGCACGCGCATGAATTCGGCGCCGTCGTTGGTGGTAAACAGCAGGCGCTTCGATTCCGGGTCGAAGGCCTCGGCGCTGTAGCTGGCGGTCTCCTTGTGCGGCGACAGGTGTTTCGTCTGGCCGGTGGCGATCTCGTACAGGTAGATGTCGCTGTCGGCCGTGGTGTTCGGTTTGCCGAGCGCCAGCCAGCGGCCGTCGCGGCTGATGCTCTGCACGGTGCGGCCGGTGTCGTTCTGGTAGACCAGCGTGCGCGCATAGGTCTTCGCGTCGTAGCGGTACAGGTCGAAATAGCGCGGGTCGCGTTCGTTGGTCGCCACATAAAAGGCGTTGCCGTCCGGCTGCCAGCCGGCGAACGAGGCCTTGTGCTTGTCGCCCGGGGTCAGGTCGCGCTCGCTGCCGTCGAGTTCGCGCACGAACAGGTGGTTGCGCTCGTCGCCGCCCTTGTCGCGGGTGAACAGGATGCGGTCGTCGTTGTAGAAGAAGCCGACGGCATAGGTGCTGTCCGTGCTCGAACTGGTCAGCGCGCGCGGCGTGCCGCCCGTAACCGGCAGCACATAGGCATTGAAGATCCCCGACGCGTTGCTGCTGAACAGGATCTGCTGCTCGTCGCGGCTGAACGAGGCGCCCGTCACCGAGGTGGTCGCCATGAATTGTTCGATGGTGTAGCGCTTGGGCATTTTCTGCGCCGCCTTGGCGCTCGGCGCCTTGGCGGCGGCGTGGGACGGCAGCGCGGCGGCCAGGCAAACGGCCAGCGCGGAAAGACGAACGACGTGCTTGAAACGCATGGATTCTCCAGTTCTCGGGACGATGGACGTATTGACGCATTAACACAGCGCAAGTGTTGCAAGATTCACATGCGGTGTCAACGCGCATGGTGATCCGCGCTCAAATCCCCTATGCTGGCGGAATGACCGAACCCGACCACCTGCAAAACGCCGCCAACCGCGGCGAAATGGCTGCCGCCCGCAAGCTCGCCCTGCGCGCCGGGATCCCGCTGGAGCGCGCGCTGGCGGCGGTGCTGGAAGCGCGCGCCGGCGCCGCCGGCCTGCCGGCGCTGCTGGCCGAACGCCAGGCCCTGCGCCGGGCCGAAGCGGCGCGCCTGGCGCACAAGGCAGCCGTCCGCGCCGCCGCGGCCACCGCGCGCACGGCCCTGCACGCGGGCGCCCCCACTGCCTGGCGCGCCTGGTTCGACGGCTCGGCGCGGCCCAATCCGGGACGTTGCGGCATCGGCGGCCTGCTGCGCGGCCCAAGCGGCGAACTGGTCGAACTGTCGCGCGACGCCGGCCATGGCAACAGCAGCGAAGCCGAATACCTGGCGTTGATCGCGGTGCTGGAAGCGGCGCTCGCGCACGCGGCCTGGCCCCTGACCGTGTATGGCGACAGCCAGGTCGTCATCGGCGACGTCAACGGGCCGCCCGGCCAGGGCGCGGCGGCGCTGCAGCCCTACCGCGCGCGGGTCCATGCACTCCTTGCCCGGCTGCCGGACGTTACCCTGCGCTGGGTGCCGCGCCACCGCAACCTCGAGGCGGATGCGTTGTCGCAACGGGCCAGTGCAGCGGGCTGCCTGGACGCATAGGGCTGGCACAGGCCCATGCTAGACGGGTGAGAAAATGACTGTCGGAAATCTTTACAGCCGGCATTAACGCGAGCTTTGGATTCTTTTCAAGTGCTTGATTAATAAGATTTCTTTCCTGCTGGCACGCGTCTTGCTTGTATGTACGCATACTAACAACACCCGACTGTCCAACATGAAAACTCTGAACAAACTCGGCTGCGCCCTCGCCCTCGCCTTCGCCGCCATGGGTAGCGCCCAGGCTTCGGTATTGATGACCGACTGGGTGTTTAACCCGAATGGCGGCGGCTTCGAGAAAGGCCAGGTCATCGGTGAATATCTGGACATTAACGGCCAGGGTTTCATCCAGCTGACTCCTGCTGGTCCAGGTTCGTTCACCTTTACCGAACACGCGGTCTTCAACCTGACGCAGGCGGACAGCACCGGCAAGCTTTTCCCGACGACCTTCCCCGGCGGTAATATCTCGGCGATTTTCGAGGCGACCGGCAGCGGCAAATTGAACGGCTCTTTCCAGTTCACGAGCGGCACCATCCGCATGTACCAGAACCCGACGAATGGCCAGTACGGATCGACCGCCGGCATCTACGGCGCGAATCTGGGCAAGCAGATCGCCTACTTCGATGTCCTCGCCGGCGGCGGCGGCAATGTCGATGCCAACGGTAGCCCGATCAGCAACGGCCGCGTCACCGTGCACGCGGAAGCGGCTGCCGGTCAGCTGGCCCCAGGCTATTTCTTCAACAAGGACGGCGTCGACCTGTCGACCCAGCCGATGTTCGCGTTTGCCTTCACCAACGCCAACACGCTGAGCAACCCGAACTCGAAGGCAACCCCGAATCTGGTCAAGGAACTCGCTTGCCAGTTCGCGAACTTTACGGGTCCGGGCTGCCAGGGCAAGAGCGCCTACAAAGCCAAGATCGGCGAGCACTTCTTCATCGGCGGCAATGGCCAATTCAAGCTGGCGGAAGTGCCCGAGCCGGGTTCGGTCGCGCTGTTCGGCATCGCCCTGGCCGGCATCGGCGCCCTGCGCCGCCGCAAGGCAGCGTAACACCGCGTCAAGCATCGAAAAAGCCCGGCCGGATGCAGATCCGGCCGGGCTTTTTGTCGTCTCGCGCTCAGGCGCTCAGAACTTCAGTTCCAGCGTCGCCCGCACCGAGGGGCCGGCAGGGAAAGTCAGGTTGCGCACCACCAGGCTGCCGTTGTTCTCGAGGAAGCTGTGGCGGTTGCCGTAGTCCTGGCCCAGGATGTTCGACATCGCCACGCGCAGCTGCTGCTTCGGCGTGAACTTGTAGAGCGCATAGGCTTCGAGGTCGCGCCGGCCTTTCAGGAATGCGGTCTGGCGTTCGGACACCTGGATGGTCGCGTCCTGGCGCCAGGCCAGGCTGGCGCCGGTCGTCAGGTCGCCCTTCTTGTAGTCGATGCCGAGGTTGCCCGTCAGCGGCGCCTGGCCGTCGAGGCGGTTGTCCGGACCCGGCACCCCGTCCACCTTCGAGCGGTTGGCGCTGACGCTGGCGCGCAGGTCGATCGCCGGCGCATCCTGCATGATCGCCTTGAGCGGGAACTTGGTTTCCAGCTCCAGGCCACGCGTGACCGCCTGGCCGGCGTTGGTCGGCATCGCGACCCAGCGCGCGCCGTCGAAGCTGACCAGGTGGCGCGTATAGCCGTCGATGCGGCGCATCGAAGCGCTGATCGACACCAGCGCGCCCTGCGCCCAGTAATGCTCGTAGGAGGCGTCGAAGCCCAGCGCCAGCTCCGGTTTCAGGTTCGGGTTGCCGGAGAAATCGGGATCGGTCGAGCGGTTGTCGATCGAGGTCTGGCGGCGCGGCATCAGCTGCGGCAGCCCGGGCGCCTTGTAGGTGCGGGTGACGGCGAAGCGCACCTGGTCGCCCTTGGTTTCCGGGATCTTCCACAGGGTCTGCATCACCGGGCTCCACACGTTCGAGCTCGAACGCGAGGTGGCGAAGGTGTTGCCCGTGGCGCGGGTGCGGATGCCTTCCCAGCGCGCGCCGAGGTAGACCGACCAGCGCGGGGTCAGGTTCCATTCGTCCTGCGCATAGGCGGCAAAGCGCGTGACCTCGGCCTTGAACTGCTCGCCGTCCGGCAGGGACGGAAACACCGCGCGCCCGGCCTCGGTCTCGGTGCGCACGTCCTCGCGCACGCCCCAGCCGCCGTCCCAGCCCATGGCCAGCGAATGGCCCTCGAAGATCGTCTTGCTGAACTTGCCCACCGTGGTGGCGCCGACTTCATCGGCCTCGGTCAGGATATGGGTATCGAGCGCGCGCGCCGCGCCGGGCGGGGTCGAGCGCCGCTGGGTGGTCGTGTTCTGGCCGCCCACCACGCCCGCCTTGACGTCGAGCTTGGCGCCGCCGGCCATCTTGTGCACCCAGTTCAATTCGGTTCGCACGACATCGTTATCCGAGCGCATGCCGGAATCGGTGACCGGGAACGGGACGCCAGCGCCCTGGATGGTCTCGGTGGTTTCGTGGTTCTGGTTGCGAAAGCGCGCGACGTTGACGAAGGTCTGCGAGGTCAGGGTGTCGCCGTTCTCGAGGGTCCAGTTCAGGCGCGGCGCCAGGTTGAACAGGTTCATGCGCCCTTTTTCGTCGGCCTCGGTGGCGCGCGCCTGGGTGCGCGTGCCGGCGGCGTCGAAGCGCTCCTCGCCGGTCGGCACGGTACGCTCGTAGGACTCGTACATGACGCTGCCGGCGATCGCGTACGACATCTTGCCGAGCTTGTCGGAGAGCTGGAAATTCGCCGTCGGCCCCTGGAAACCGCCGCCTTCGCGCGCGCCGATCTTGAATTCGCGCTGGCCGCTGCGGATCGTCTTCTTGAGCACGATGTTGATGGTGCCGGCCACCGACTGGGTCGAGAACTCGGCGCTGGCCGCGCGCAGCACCTCGATGCGCTCGATGACGTCGGGCGAGAGCGAGTCGATCGAGAAGCCGGCAGGCGCGCGTTCGCCATTGATCAGGACCTGGGTATAGCCGGCGCCGAGACCGCGCATGCGGATTTCGCCGCCACGCCCGTTCGGGCTGCTGACCGTAATCCCCGGCACGCGCTTGAGCACGTCGGCGACGCTGGTGTCGCCGTATTTCGCGATTTCTTCCTGGCTGACGACGATCTTGGTGGCGGTGTCGTCGCGCCGCGGGTCATAGTTGTCCGCCGTGCCGCGCACCTCGACCTTCTGCATGCTTGCGGCGGGCGCGGCCTTGTCCTGGGCCGCGCTGGTGGCCGTGCTGCTCGTCTTGTTCGGGGGCGTTTCCTGGGCGTGCAAGGGGAAGGCGGCGGCAAGCAAGGCGCTGAGCACGGTCAGGCGCACTGGAGAAGAAATATACATATCTGGGAGACAAGTTTATGAGAACGTATTGTCCGTGAGTTTTTCCTGTTGTGGTTGCTTAGAGGCATATATTTTCGATATGCATGTTGGACGGGCGCGACCGCCCCGGGCCTGCGGGAAGCGATACGCTACACTCCCCCTTGATAGCGCCCGGCATAAACAATGATATGCACGGGCACAGCTGTTATTTATAATTCGCCATCGTCACAAGTAATAAAGGGCTGCCATCGTGTCCGACCGTTTCAAAGTACTGCCGCAATACGTCCTGCCCAAGCAGGCGCTGACTTCGTTCGCCGGCCGCGTCGCCGGCCACCGCGGCGGCGCAATGACAACCCGGCTGATCCGCTGGTTCGTGGCCAAGTACGGGGTCAACATGGACGAGGCGGCCAACTCCGACATCGCCAGCTACCCGAGCTTCAACGAATTCTTCACCCGCCCCTTGAAGGACGGGGTGCGTCCGCTGGCGCAGGCGGACTTCGTCTGCCCGGTCGACGGCGCGATCAGCCAGTTCGGCGCGATCGACGACCACCACATCCTGCAGGCCAAGGGCCACAAGTTCACCACCACCGAGCTGGTCGGCGGCGATGCCTCGCTGGCCGCGCACTTCCAGCACGGCAGCTTCGCCAACCTCTACCTGAGCCCGAAGGATTACCACCGCCTGCACATGCCCTGCGACGGCCGCCTGACGCGCATGATCTACGTGCCGGGCGCCCTGTTCTCGGTGAACCCGACCACGGCGCGCGGCGTGCCGGGCCTGTTCGCGCGCAACGAGCGCGTGGTGTGCGTGTTCGAGTCCGAGGAGTTCGGCACCTTCGTGATGGTGCTGGTCGGCGCCACCATCGTCGGCAGCATGGCCACCGCCTGGCATGGCGTGGTCAATCCGCAGCGCCTGGGACGCATCGCCGAATGGACCTACGAATCGCAGCCGGTCGTGCTGAAAAAGGGAGAAGAGATGGGCCGCTTCCTGCTGGGCTCGACCGTGGTGATGCTGTTCAAGGAAAACACGATCGCGTTCAATCCGGAATGGGCGCCCGAGCGCAAGGTGCGCCTGGGCGAGATGATGGGCAAGCGCCCGGCCTGAATCGGCCTTGTACGGGCTGCGGCGCGTTGACGCGTGGGGTCATTGAGGCCGGGCGCCTCAATGACAAAGCCCACCCTACGCTTCCTCGCAGAACACTTCTTCCATCATGTCGAGGAAGGCGCGGGTCTTGGCCGGCATCAGGCGCCGTCCCGGGAACACGGCCCAGCCGGTGGCGGGCGGCAAGTCCCATTCGGGCAGCACCCGCACCAATTCCCCCTTCTTCACCAGCGGCAGCGCGAACAGTTCGGAGCTGGCCGCAATCCCTGCCCCGCTGCAGGCGATGCGCGCCAGCAGGTCGGGCGAGTTCGCCGTCAGGCGCGCCGGCAGCGCGCGTTCCCAGCGCGTCTTGCCGCGCGTGAGTACCCAGGGAGAGGCGCCGCCGCTGCGGCTGAGCAGGCAGAGCACGTCGTGCGCGAGCAGGTCGTCGGGATGCTCGGGCAGTCCGCGCAGCGCCGTATAGCAGGGCGAGGCGTACAGGCCGAAGCGCTGCAGGGTAACGCGGCGCGCGTGGAGCGAGCTGTCGTCCGGCAGGTCGCCCATGCGGATCGCGATGTCGAAGCTCTCCGCCACCAGGTCGACCCGGCGCGGCGACAGGTCCAGTTCCACGCTGACCGCCGGATAGCGCTCGAGGAAACGGGCGATCATCGCGCTCATGCCGAGGTTGGCGAAATCGGCCGGCAGCGAGATGCGCAGGCGCCCGCTGGGCGCGCCCTGGCGGTGCTGGGCCAGCGCGCCGGCCGCTTCCGATTCTTCCAGTACGCGCCGCGCGTGTTCCAGCAGGCTGGCGCCGAATTCGGTCAGCACCAGCTTGCGCGTGGTGCGCTGCAGGAGCCGCTCGCCGAGCCGGCTTTCCAGCAGCGAGATGCGCCGCGAGACGGTCGACTTCGGCAGCTGCACCCGTTCCGCGGCGCGGCTGAAGCTGCCCGCCTCGACGATGCGGGCGAAGAGCAGCAGGTCATTCGGTTCGACTTCCATAATTGTTCCACTGGCTGAATAATGTTATCCATTCTAGCGGCTTCCTAGTTGTTTTTGGAATTGATAAACTGGCTTCCATTGACTCACCAACCAATCAAGAAGGAAGCGACATGAACATCCTGCAAATCACCTCCAGCCTGCGCGGCGCCGAATCCGAGTCGACCCGCGTCGCCAACAGCATCGTCGCCAAACTGGTGGCGGCCAACCCGGGTGCCACGGTCGTGACCCGCGACCTGGCGCGCGATCCGCACCCGCAGCTCGACGAAGCGGCGCTCGGCGCCCTGTTCACCCCGGCCGACCAGCGCACTGCCGAGCAGGCGGCCCGCGTCGCCCTCGACGACGCCCTGATCGCCCAGGTGCAGGCAGCCGATGCCGTGGTGATCGGCGCGCCGATGTACAACTTCGGCATTCCGGTGCAGCTGAAAAGCTGGTTCGACGCCATCGCCCGTGCCGGCGTGACCTTCCGTTATACCGAGAGCGGTCCGGAAGGCCTGCTGAAGAACAAGAAGGTATTCGTGGCCACCGCGCGCGGCGGCGTCTACCCGCTCGACGCCGACCCGCAGGTGCCGTTCGTGCGCATGCTGCTGAACTTCCTGGGCATGACCGACCACAGCTTCGTGTACTCGCCGGCCCAGTCGATGGGACCGGAAGCCTCGGCCCAGGGCCGTTCGGAGGCCGACGCCGCCGTCGCCGCCCTGGCCTGAGGCGGCAGGCACCTACGCTGACACCGACATCGACATCGACAAGGAGCACATCATGAGCGCATCGCCCAAGCCGGACGCCGTCACCCGCAGCCGCGGCGTCGAACGCCTGATCGCCGGCCAGTTCGTCATGGACGGCGCCGGCGTGAAGATCAACCGTGTCCTGACCGCGCCGCTGCAGCAGCGCCTCGATCCCTTCCTGATGCTCGATGCCTTCGGCAGCGACAAGGCCGGCGACTACATCGCCGGCTTCCCCGAGCACCCGCACCGCGGCTTCGAAACCGTCACCTACATGCTGGCCGGGAGCATGCGCCACCGCGACAGCGCCGGCAACGAAGGCCTCGTCACCGATGGCGGCGTGCAGTGGATGACGGCCGGGCGCGGCGTGATCCATTCCGAGATGCCGGAGCAGACCGAGGGGCTGATGGAGGGCTTCCAGCTGTGGCTGAACCTGCCCGCCAGGGACAAGATGCGCGCGCCCTGGTACCGCGACATCCCGAATGCGGAAGTGCCGCGCTTCACCCTGGACAACGGCGTCACCGTGCAGGTGATCGCCGGCGCCAGCCACGGCGTGGCGGGCGCGGTCCAGCGCGAGGTCACCGAGCCGCTCTACCTCGACGTCGCGCTGCCGGCCGGCGCCAGCTTCGAGCAGGCCCTGCCAGAGGGGCATAACGCCTTCGTCTACGTGTTCCGCGGCGAAGCCGTGGTGGCCGGGCGCGGGGTGGCGCAGTCGAAGATGGCGATCCTCGACAATGCGCCCGGCGCGGACGGCGTGGCGATCAAGGCCACGACGGACACCCGCCTGCTGCTGCTGGCGGGACGCCCCTTGAAGGAGCCGGTCGCCCAGTACGGCCCGTTCGTCATGAACACCCAGCGCGAACTGCAGCAGGCGGTGGAAGACTTCCGCGCCGGGCGCTTCGGCGCCTGATTCCCGGCAGCGCGAACGCTTTACGCGCGGCTGGGCGGTCGATGGACCGCCCGCCGCGTTTCTGCTTGCGTTACACTTCCGGCATGCGCCCTTCCCGCCTCCATCCGCCATGCCCCTGATGCCCGTCCTGCTCGACCTGCTCTCGCGCGCGAGCCATGCGCTGGGCTTCGAGACCATCGACCGCTTCCCGGCCGGCCACCCGTACGCGCGCACGCGCTGGGACCGCGCCTGGTTCGACATCGCCTCCGACCTCAAGCCCGATGCCATCGAACGCCGGCTGTGCGAGTCGATCGCGAACACGCCCTCGGTGTTTGCCTATATCCAGAACCCGACGCCGGCCATGCAGCGCACCCTGCTCGGCCTGATCGACACGCGCCTGCGCCGCTCCTGCGGCGCGCCGACCGACCTGGTGGCGCTGCTGGTCGACGCCTACCGCAGCCCGCACACCCTCGAAGCGCGGCCCGGCCTGCGCGCCGCCATCGAGGCGACCGCCGGCCAGGACATGCGCGCGCGCGTGCATGCGACGCTGGCCTTCCTGGGCGCGATGCCGGCCGCCTTCGACGTCATCGAGGCGCAAGACTAAGGGAAACCAGGTTGCTCGGCACGTAGCGCTCGCGCAGCGCCATGAAGGGCGTCTCGACCAGGCGGTACAGGAGCCAGCCCGACACCACGGAGAGCGCCAGCAGCGCTGCGATCGCGACCGGGGTCTGCGGGCCGTAGCCGAGCCGTTCGAGGAGCGGCGCGCCGATCGCGCAGGCGCCGCGGTGGGTCAGGTAGATTGCATACGACCAGATCGCCAGCCGGCCCGCGCCAGGCACCCGCAGGCCGCGCAGGAGCGAATTGTTCGACAAGGCCGCCAGGATCGCCAGGCCGAAGCCGAGCGCCAGCAGCGGGTAGCCGAACACGGTCGCGGCAAAGCCATAGCGGTCGCCGAGCAGCAGCCAGAAGGCAGGCGCGAGCACGGCCAGCGCCGCCAGCAGCCAGCGGTTGCCGTGGCTGGTCAGGCGCGACCAGGCCAGCGGGTGCCGGTTCTTCAGCAGCGCGAGCGCGACCCCGGCCACCAGCTCGTCGAGCCTGCATAAGCTCGAGTAATAAATAAGCTTGTAATAGAAGTAAGTCCCATACTCCTGCCCGTCCACGTGCGCCGACCACAGCTGCGCGCGCAAGAGCATGCCTGCCGCGACCACGAAGGCGATTGCGCCCCAGGCCGCGCCCATGCGCAGGCGCAGCCCCGCGCCGAGGATGGCCAGCGCCGGCAGCAGCAGGTAAAACTGTTCTTCGATGGCGAGCGACCAGCTGTGCGAGAAGGCCGTGCCCGGCGCCAGCCCGAGGTTCTGGGTGAAGCTCAGGTAGCGCCACAGGGGCGCCAGCGGGCCGTCCTCGCGAAACGCCGGCCACATGAAATAGATGGCGAGGATGACCAGGTAGTTCGGCAGCGTGCGCAGCAGCCGGCGCGCATAGAAATTTTTCAGCGAAAGCCCGCCGTCGGCCGTCAAGGCGGCAAAGATCTGGTTGCCGATCAGGTAACCCGACAGGGCAAAGAACAGGTCGACCCCGACCCAGCCGATACGGCCGACCCAGCCGAAGGTATGGTCGTCGTTCGAGACGAACAGCGTGTAATGGTGCAGCACCACGAGCGTGACGGCGAGCGCACGCAAGGTATCGAGGCCGTGCAGGCGCGGGCTGCGGGTTGTCGTCATGGTATGGCTGGGAAAAAGGAGTGGCGGATGATGCCATGCCCGCTCCACATCGGCCAGGGTTTCCCGATAAAATGGCGGCACTGAAATTTCCTTGGGTCACTTAGCATGAGCGCCGCACCGAACCTGCAATTCAAATTCGTCAACTATACCGGGATGCAGGAAGGTCCGAGCGTGATCATCATGGGCGCGACCCATGGCAACGAAATCTGCGGCACGGAAGCGATCAAGCGCGTCATGGCCGAGCTCGACAGCGGCGCGCTGCGCATCAAGGCCGGCAGCGTCACCTTCGTGCCGATCGTCAATCCGCTCGCTTACGCCAAGAACGAGCGCAACGGCGACCGCAACCTGAACCGCAACCTGTTCCCGAAAGACGACCCGCAAGACTTCGAGGACCGCATCGCCAACTGGCTGTGCCCGCTGCTGGCCCAGCACGACGTGCTGCTCGACCTGCACTCCTTCAATGCCGCCCACGGCGAGCCCTTCGTGATGGTTGGCCCGGTCGACAACGAGGGTCCGCTCGAGCCCTTCCGCCATGCGGAGAAGGAACGCGCGCTGGCGCGCCGCCTCGGCGTGCGCCGCTTCGTGACCGGCTGGATGGCGGCCTATGGCGGCGGCGTGCAGCGCCGTACCCGCGGCAACGCGGCCGAACTGGAAACCGTGCTGCGCTACGGCGTCGGCACCACCGAATACATGCGCACCACCGGCGGCTACGCGCTGACCCTGGAATGCGGCCAGCATACCGACCCGCAGGCACCGGAGGTGGCCTACCGCGCCATCATGAATACCCTGGCGCACCTGAAGCTGATCGACGCGCCGGAACCGGAGCCGGTCCCCTTCGAGGAAATGGAAGCGCTGCAGATGGTGGTGGTGCACGACAAGCAGGACGCCGCCGATGCCTTCGTCAAACCCTGGGCCAGCTTCGACCCGGTCAGCGAGGGCGAGCAGATCGGCACCCGCGCCGACGGCACCCCGGTCGTGGCGGAGTTTTCGGGCCGCATCCTGTTCCCGGACGCGAAAGCCGGCGCCAACTCGGAATGGTATTACCTGACCCGCCCGAATCCGCAGTTCGGGCGCGACTGAACCGCCAGCACAGCCATCGCCGACAAAACAGGGCCCACACGTGCATCACCGCTTTCCCGACGTTTCGCCCTTCCATGCGCTGATCAACGGCATCGACTGGAGCGCCTCGCCGCTCGGCCCCGTGGCGCGCTGGCCGCTCGCGCTGCGCGCCAATACCAACCTGATGCTGGAGGCCCTGGTGCCGATGTCGATCGTCTGGGGCCCGCAGCGTATCCTGCTCTACAACGAGGCCTATACCCGCTTCCTGGGCGACAAGCATCCGTGGGCGCTGGGCCGTCCGCTGGACCAGGTCTGGCCCGAGATCTGGGACCGGATCGGGCCCCTGGTCGACCGCGCGCGCGGCGGCGAAGCCTTCCACCTGGAAGACCTCTCGCTCCCCATCGAGCGCGACGGCAAGCTGCAGCCGGCCTGGTTCACCTTCTTCTATTCGCCGGTGCGCGACGATGCCGGCCAGCTGGCCGGGATGTGCAGCACCGTGGTCGAGACCACCAGTCGCATGCTCGCCGAACAGCACGCACTGCAGCTCAACCGCACGCTGGAGGAGCGCGTCGCCAGCGGCACCGCCGACCTGCGGCGCAGCCAGGCCCACCTCGAGTCGCTGTTCGAGCAGACCGCGGCCGGCATCGCCGAGACAGCCCTCGACGGACGCGTGCTGCGCGCCAACCAGACCTTCTGCCGGATCGTCGGCCGCACCCACGACGAGGTCGCGGGCATGCCGCTCGAAGCCCTGGTGCACCCCGAGGACCTGGAGGAAAACCTGGCGCTGTTCCGGGGCATGGTCGCCAAGGCCGAGCCGTTCGAGATCGAAAACCGCTATCTCCGCCCGGACGGCACGACGGTCTGGGTCGCCAAGACGGTGACCCCGATCGTCGAATCGGGTGGGGAATCGCGGGTCGGATCGAACCTCGGCGCGCCCACCAGCATCCTGGCCAACGTGGTCGACATCACCCCGCGCAAGGAAGCGGAGCTGCTGCTGCGCGCGAATGCCGAGCGCCTGCGCCTGGCGCTCGATGCGGCCAGCCTCGGCATCTGGAGCTGGGACGTGGCCGACGAACAGCCGCGCTGGGAAAACGACCGCCTCTACGAGATGGTGGGGATTGCGCGCAGCGCCGAGCCGGTCGACACCGTACGCCTGCTGGCCGAGCTGATCCACCCGGACGACATCGCGCCCTACCAGGCGGCGATGGCGCGCGCACTCGAGACCGGCGAAGCCTTCCGCTTCGAGGGACGGTTCTACCGCGCCTCGGACCGCGCGCTGCGCTGGTTCGAGTTCACCGGCGCCCTGCACCGCGACGAGGCCGGGCGCGTGCTGCGCATGGTCGGGACCACGGCCGACGTCACCGAGCGCCGCCTGGTGCAGGACCGGCTGCAGACGCGCGAGGAGCGCTACCGCACGCTGCTGACGTCGATCGACGAAGCCTTCTGCGTCATCGAACTGCTCGTCGACGCCAGCGGCGCCATCGCCGACCACCGTTTCGTCGAGGTGAACCCGGCGTTCGAGCGCCACACGGGATTGAAGGACGTGGTCGGCAAGACCATCCGCGAGCTCGCCCCCGGCGTGCAATCGATCTGGAGCGAACACTACGCGCGGGTGTCCGCCAGCGGCGAACCGCTGCGCGTGGTCCAGTACGAAGCGGCGCTGGGGCGCTGGTTCGACGTCTTCATCGCCAAGGCCGACGCCAGGGTCGGCAACCGGGTCGCGGTCGTCTTCCGCGACATCAGCGAGCAGCGCCGCGCCGACGAGGACCTGCGCGCGCTGGCGGCCGACCTTGCCCAGGCCAACCGCCGCCAGAGCGAATTCCTGGCCACCCTCGCCCACGAGCTGCGCAACCCGCTGGCGCCGATCAAGACCGGCCTCGACCTGATGCGGCTCAGCCCCGGTGACCCGGCCGCCGCCGCGCGCGTGCGCGCCATGATGGAGCGCCAGACCAACCACCTGATCCACCTGGTCAACGACCTGCTCGACCTGGCCCGGGTCCAGAGCGGCAAGATCGAACTCCAGAAGGCGCGGGTGGCGCTGCAGGACATCGTCCGCAGCGCGGTCGAGACGGCGCTGCCGCTCATCGACAGCAAGCGCCATGCGTTCCGGGCGCAGCTGCCCGAGGCCCCGCTGCTGCTCGACGCCGATGCCAACCGGCTGGCGCAGGTGATCGGCAACCTGCTGGCGAATGCGGCCAAGTACACGCCGCCGGGCGGCAGCATCGTGCTGTCGGCCCGGCAGGAGGGCGACGCGGTGCGGATCGACGTCAGCGACAACGGCATCGGCCTGCCGGCCGACGCCCTGCCGACCCTGTTCGAGATGTTCAACCAGGGCCGCCACGGCATGGACTATGCGCAGGGCGGCCTGGGCATCGGACTGAACCTGGTGCGGCGCCTGACCGAGAAGCATGGCGGCAGCGTCAGCGCCGCCAGCGAGGGCGCGAACCGCGGCAGTACCTTCACGCTGCGCCTGCCGCTGGCGCCCGCCGGGCCGGCGCCCGGAGCGAGCCCGGCCCTGCCCGCGGCGCCGGCACAGACAGAGGCACCGGCACCTGGGCGCTGCCTGCGCATCCTGGTCGCCGACGACAACCAGGACGCCGCCGACCTGCTGGCCCAGCTGCTGCAATCGCAGGGTCATGCGGTGCGCACGGTCCACGACGGCAGCGCGGCGCTCGCGGCGGCGCAGGCCGAGGTGCCGGACCTGGCCCTGCTCGACATCGGCATGCCGGGCCTGACCGGCTACGAAGTGGCGAGCGCCTTGCGCAAGCTGCCGGCCCTGCGCCACACGGTGCTGGCCGCGGTCACGGGCTGGGGCGCCCAGCACGACCGGGCGCGCGCGCGCGAAGCCGGCTTCGACCATCACATGACCAAGCCGGTCGACTTCCAGAACCTGGACAGGCTGCTGGCGCGCATCCTGGACGGGCGCCGGGCCAAGCGCGCCTGACAAAACGCCGATGGCTGCGTTGCATCGTCTCGCCGTACACGCGTACTGTCTTCGACGATACGCCTTGCCCTCGGCTTTTTGTCAGACGCTCGAGGGTGGGAAGGGCGCGCCGGTTGTACGCGGCGCGCCTTTTGGTGGATAATTCGCAGCATGAACGATACCGCAACCCTCCCCCCGCTCCCAGACCGGCTCTCGATCGACCCGAGCAGCCCTTTCCATAACCGCGACGTGTTCCAGCACGAAGTCGGCATCCGCTTCAACGACAAGGACCGCCACGACGTCGAAGAGTACTGCCTCAGCGAAGGCTGGATCAAGGTTGCCGCCGGCAAGACGCTCGACCGCAAGGGCAAGCCGATGCTCATCAAGCTCAAGGGCAAGGTCGAAGCCTTCTACCGCTAAGCCGCCACGGCACCCGGTAAATGACAACAAGGGCGCTCCGGATCCTCCCGGAGCGGCCTTTTTCATGCCCGAACGTAGGGTGGACACCCGTGTCCACCACATCGGCGCCGCCCCGGCCCGACCTGCCTCAGGCCGGCGTCAACAGCTTCAGCCCCGCAATCCCGAGCGCGATCAGGCCGATCGAGCCGATGCGCAGGGCGCCGGCGGGCTCGCCCAGCATCACCATCCCGAACGCGGCCGTGCCGATGGTGCCGATGCCGGTCCAGACTGCGTAGGCCGTGCCCAGCGGCAGGTGGCGCAGGGCCAGCCCGAGCATGCCTACGCTGGCGAGCATCGCCAGCAGCGTGAACGCCGTCGGGATCGGCCGCGTGAAGCCTGCCGTGTATTTCAATCCGACTGCCCACGCCACTTCCAGCAGTCCCGCCACTACCAAATAAATCCAGCTCATCTCGGCCTTTCGGGCATTGCCCTTTTTAAAATGGGCGCGAGTATAGCACCGCGCGGCGGGCGCTACGGCGTACTGAACGGATGGCTGGCCGGCAGGGTAGGCGTGAGCCGCCAGCGCGCGCCGTAAATACAATTCTGTCATGCATTGTTTCTACTGGAGCAAGCATTCCACTCATGCTATTCTTGCGCGACTTTCAAGACATCAACGCATTCCCCGCTCGCGGCTCCCGTTGGCGGCCCCCGCTCACAAGGAACGAATCGACTATGTTTGCACCTCGCATCATGGCGCTGGCCATTGCCTCCGCCCTCGCCTTCGGCGCCACCGCCCATGCCGCGCCCGCGCCCGCGCGGGCCGAGAACGCCTACCTGTCGCAGCAGGACGCCGCCGCCCGTGCCGCGCGCGTGTCGAACGTCGATTACGCGCTCGAATTCACGCTGACCGGCCAGCCGGGCTTCAGCGGCGTCACCACCGCCAGCTTCGACCTGGCCGACAACGCATCGCCGCTGACGATCGACCTCGACAAGGCCACCGTGAAATCGGTCACCGTCAACGGCAAGCAGGTGCAAGCGAAGTACAACAACTGGTTCGTGACGATTGCCGCCGCCGACCTGGTCCAGGGCCGCAACACCGTCGTCATCGCCTACGAGCGCCTGCACAGCACCAACGGCGAAGGCCTGCACCGCATGGTCGACCCGGTGGACGGCCGCGTCTACACCTATTCGCACTTCGAACCGGCCGCCGCGCACCAGATGTTCGCCGTGTTCGACCAGCCCGACCTGAAGGCGACCTACCAGGTCACGGCGACCGCCCCGGCCGACTGGCAGGTGGTCACGACCACGCGCGAGAGCGCGATCGAGAACGCCGGGGCCATGCGCCGCTGGATCTTCCCGAAGACCAAGAAGCTGAGCCCGTACAATTTCTCGTTGCACGCCGGCCCGTACAAGGTGTGGGAAGACAAGAGCGGCAAGTATCCGATGCGCCTGTTCGCGCGCCAGTCGGTGGCTGCCCAGGTGACGCCGGAAGACTGGTTCCGCTACACCAAACAGGGGCTGGCCTTCTTCGACGACTATTTCGGCATCGCTTATCCGTTCGAGAAATACGACCAGCTGCTGGTGCCGGACTTCCTCTACGGTGCCATGGAAAACGCCGGCGCGATCACGTTTGCCGAAGCACGCTTCCTGCACAAGGCCAAGATGACGGACGCCCAGCGCCAGTCGCTGGCCTCGGTCATCATGCACGAGATGGCCCACCAGTGGTTCGGCGACCTGGTCACCATGCAATGGTGGAACGGATTGTGGCTGAACGAAAGCTTCGCCTCCTTCATGGGCACGCTCGCCACGGCTGAAGCGACCGAGTTCAAGGACGCCTGGCAGAGCTTCTACTCGGGCGGCAAGCAGGCCGCCTATGTCCAGGACCAGAAGGTCACCACCCACCCGATCGAAGTGCCGGTGCCTTCGACCCTGAACGCCTTCGACAACATCGACGCGATCACCTATTCGAAAGGCGCGTCGACCCTGGTCCAGCTGCGCCACCTGCTCGGGCCGGACACCTTCCGCAAGGGGGTGCACAATTACCTGACCAGGTATTCGTACAAGAACGCGAAACTGGAAGACTTCATCGGCAGCCTGGGCCAGGCGGCCGGGCGCGACCTGTCCGGCTGGACGCGCGACTGGCTGTACCAGGCGGGCGTGAACACGATCGCCGCCAACTTTACCTGCGCCAATGGCAAGGTCGGCGCGTTCACGCTCAAGCAGACGGCGCCGAGCCGCGCCCTGCCGACGCTGCGCGAGCAGCGCGTGCAGGTGGCGACATTCAAGCTCGACGGCGGCAAGCTGACGCCGCTGCAGGTGGTGCCGGTGACCTACAAGGGCGCCAGCACCAAGGTGTCCGGCCTGGGCGGCAGCGCCTGCCCGGACCTGGTCTACCCGAACTACCAGGACTGGGGCTTCGTGAAGGTGCAGCTCGACAAGCGCTCGTTCGAGACCGCGCGCGCCAACCTGTCCGGTGTCGACGACGCCCTGCTGCGCAGCATGCTGTGGCAGAGCCTGTGGGACGGCGTGCGCGACGCCACGCTGCCGCTCGACGAATTCATCAAGACCGCGCTCGTCAACGCGCCGCTGGAAAAGGATTACACGCTGCTCGGCGACGTGCTCGGCAAGGTGACCATGGCGCGCGAGTACATCGACCTGATGGGCGTGCAATCGGCCTGGGCCACGCAAACCCGCGCCGCGCTCGAGCAGATGGCGTGGAATGGCGTGCTGGCCTCGAAGGGCAACGACAACTTCCAGCGCCGCTGGTTCGGCAGCTACGTGAGCCTGTCCAGCACCCCGGCCGCGCTCGACCGCCTGGCCGGCATCGTCGACGGCACCGTGCCGGTGGAAGGCATGGCCATCAACCAGGACTTGCGCTGGGCCATCATCCGCCAGCTGAACCGCTACGGCCATGCAGGCAGCGCTGCGCGCATCGATGCCGAACTCAAGCGCGACAATTCGGACGCCGGCCAGGCTGCCGCGCTGGCCGCCACGGTCAGCCGGCCTGACCCGGCCGTCAAGACGCAATGGCTGGGCACGGTCGAAGACCTGCAGACCAAGTTGCCGTTCTCGAAAGTGCGCACGGCCATCAACAACCTGTATCCGGCCGACCAGAAGCAGCTGGGCGAACAGACAGCGGCCAAGCGCCTGGCGCAGCTGCCTGCCCTCGACAAGGCGGCCGGCCCGGTCTACATGCGCGCCTATGCCGGCAACCTGATCCCGACCGGCTGTACCCCGGCCAGCGTCAAGCGCCTGGACGCGGCCGTCGCGCGCATGAAGGACCTGTCGGCCGGCACCCGCCGCTCCTTGCTGGACGCCCAGCAGGAAGACCAGCGCTGCGTGCGCATCAAGCAGGCCATGACGGCGCCGAAGTAAGCGGCGCATGAGCCGGGCAGCACGGGGCGGCGTTCCGGGCCGGGTTCCGGGTGGCGCTTCGGACGTGTTTCCGGCCGTGTTTCCGAAGCGGCCGTGGACGCCGCTCGCGCTGAGCCTGGGCCTGCACCTGCTGCTGGTGCTGGCCTGGCGCGGCGCCACACAACCAAAGCCCATCGCCACGAGGCCACCGCACGCGCCGGCCTTCGTCCTCGTGCAGCCGCTTGCCAGCCCCGAACTGTCGCACGAGGCGCGCCGGGCCGCCTCCGAGCGGCCGCGTCCGCACAAGCCCGCGGCGGCAGCCACGGTTGCGCCGCCGCCGCCCGTCACCCCCAGACTCCGCTCCGAACCGGAACCGGTCGGCCAGGCGCCGGCGGACGAGGATGCATCCGCACATGCATCTGCATCCGCATCTGCGTCCGAACCCGCACCCGGCCCCGCCTCCGCACCCGGCGACCTGCTTGCCACCTCGAAGGCCATGGCCGGCAGTGTGGACCGCGCGCTGCGCAACGGTTCCAGCCCGATCACGGCCGAGCCCGACCGGAAATGGGAACGTTTCGCCCAAGCCTTTGCGGCAGCGCGCAAGGACGGCGGCAACACCGTCACGCTCGACAGTTATACGGCGCCCGATGGCGTCATCACCTACCGCAAGACCGTGGGCGGCCGGGTGTCCTGCTACCGCAGCGGCAGCGCCGGGGGCCCTGCGACCGTTTTCGGCCGCCCGCTCGACAACCAGGGGGCCGGTAACGTGCCCTGCCCGACAGGCGTGCGCTGGACCCGCCAGTGACGCTGTTTGCTCTGTTTGCTCTGTTTGCTCTGTTTGCTCTGTTTGCTCACTCCCGATTCCTTTCGCCTGAAGTTGCCCTCAGTGTCCGCCACGCTCCCGTGCCGCGCATGACTCGGCCATGCGGCGCCACGCGCCGCTCGCGCCGCATTCTGTTGCCGGATACTCCCCGAGTACACGGCCGATATCGCGTGCTGCCAGTTCGTTCACGGTGACGCCGCGGTTGATCGGCAGGCAGAGCGCGTCGTGCCAGGCCGCCGCATAACCGCGCGGGGTGGGCAGCGGCCCGCGCAGCCTGACGGCCGTTTCCTCGCATTCGGCCCGGCTGCGATAGACGCCGCGCAGGCTGCTGCCTTCGAGCGTGACGTCGAGATGCACTTGCAGGTAGAGCAGCAGGACGATCGTAAACATGCATGTTGGACGCGCGGGCAGCGGTCCGGTTCGGCGCGCACGCCTGAGGTGGATCAGGCCGGGCGCCGCGGCGGCGGCGCTTAGTGTGAGCCAACCATGAAAGGACAGCCATGCCCAAACTGATTACCTGGAACATCCAGTCGGCCCGCAGCGCAGGCGGCGGAGCCGACCCTGGCCACGTCGTCGCCACGCTCGACCGTTTTTCCGAGTTCGACGTCCTCTGCCTGCAGGAAGTGGCATGCGGGCTCAACGCCCGCGACGGTTCGCGCCTCGAGGACCAGTTCGCCGAGCTGGGCGCGCGCCTGCCGGGCTACAGCGCCAGCTGGAGCGCGCCGCTCGATACGCTCGGGCCCGACGGCAGCCGCGGCCAGCTCGGGACGGCGGTGTTTTCGCGCTATCCCGTGCTGCAGGTGCTGCGCCATTCGCTGCCCTGGCCGGCCGACCCGCAGGTGATGAGCATTCCCCGCGCCGCCGTCGAAGTCACGCTCGCCACCCCGAACGGGCTGCTGCGCGTGGTCGCGGTCCACCTCGAGTATTTCTCGAGCCTCCAGCGCGGCGCCCAGGTCGACCGCCTGCGCGAGCTGCACCGCGAGGCGGTGACGCACGCGCGCCGGCCGCGCCCGGGAGCGCCGGACGGCGGCGCCTTCGCCTACGTGCCGCGCGCGGCGCCGGCAGTGCTGATGGGCGACTTCAACATGCTGCCCGACTCGCCCGAGTACGCCCGGCTGCTGGCGCCCTTCACGGACGGCACGCCGGCCCTGCGCGACGCCTGGCGCCTGGCGCAGCCGGGGCGGCCACATGCGCCTACCGTCGCCGTGCACGCCGCCGGGCCCGATGCCGGCCAGCCGTTCACCTTCGATTTCGCCTTCGTCAGCACCGATCTCGCCGGCCGCGTGCGGCGCGTCCAGGTCAATGGCGCCAGGACCGGGTCCGACCACCAGCCGCTGCTGCTCGAACTCGGCTAGCCCTGAGCCCGCAAGCGCGGCAGGCGCCGGGCCAAGCGGCTAGAATGGCGGTTTTGCCGGCAGCCGGGCTGCCGCCAGTTTCGAAGGAAGCGATTTGACCTGGGATTTTCCGCAACCGTTCACGCTGCCGCTGGCGCCCGGCGCCGACGACATCGATGGACTGAACCATACCAACAACGCCGTCTATGTACGCTGGTGCGAACAGGTCGGCTGGGCCCACTCGGAAGCGCTGGGCCTGGGCATCGACGACTACCGGCGCCTGGACCGCGCGATGGCGATCCGGCGCAGCGAATACGATTACATCCTGCCCACGCTGCTGGGCGAAGCGCTGCTGCTGGCGACCTGGCTGGTCGGCGGCGACGGCAAGCTGTCGATGGAGCGCCGCTTCCAGCTGGTGCGCGAAAGCGACGGCGCGACGGTGCTGCGCGGACGCTGGGAGCTGGTCTGCATCGACATCAGCGGCGGCCGGCCGCGGCGCATGCCGCCGGAATTCCTCGCCGCGTATATGCCACAGATCGTGCCACAGATCGTGCCACAGACCGGGCCGGTCGCGCCCCGCGCTGGGCCGGTCTGAGCCATACATGGGCTCCTGCATGGCACCTTGAGCCTGCTCAAAGGCAAACTTGAGCGAACGGGGCCGGGCGACGTTCGCGCCGAGGGACACTTGACTGGTGTCCGCCGTCCACGAGGAACGCCATGTCCTGCCCAGCCGTTCGACCCGCCAACCCCGTTTTCGCAGTGCTGCTCTGCGCTCTCCTGCTGCTGCCGGGCGGCTGCCGCCTGCGCGACGGCTCCTCCGAGCAGCTGGTGATTCCCGAGCTCGTGCGCACCAACCTGTACGTCGCGCCCGGCGGCTCGGACGCCAACCCGGGCACCCAGGCCGAGCCCTTCCGCACCATCAAGCGGGCGGCCCAGGTCGTCACCCCCGGCACCACGGTCTACGTCGCGCCGGGCCAGTACACGGGCGGCTTCCGGACCACCGTCAGCGGCACCCAGGAGGCGCGCATCATCTTCCAGTCGATGGAGCGCTGGGCCGCGAAGATCGTCCCGCCGCTCGATTCGAACACCACCAGCGCCTGGGACAACCGCGGCAGCTTCGTCGACATCGTCGGCTTCGAGGTCGACGGCACCCACTACCAGAGCGGCAACAAATGGCTCAGCGGCATCTATAACGGCGGCTCGCACAACAGCATCCGCCAGAACCACGTGCACCACGTCGGCCTGGATGTTCCCTGCGAAAGCGCGGGCGGTTCCGGCATCGGCGTCGACAGCTATTACAAGGGCAAGCACGCCGAGGTGATCGGCAACAACGTGCACGACATCGGCCCCGGCGACTGCCGCTACCACCACGGCATCTACGTCAGCACCCAGGCCCGGGTGCGCAACAACCTGGTCTACCGGGTGTCGGGCGCCGGCATCCACCTGTGGCACGACGCGCACCGGGTCGACATCACCGGCAACACGGTCTCGACTTCCGGCTCGGGCATCGTCGTCGGCGGCGGCGACTTCTACTATTCGAAGGGGCCGAACGACTACACGGTAGTGGCGAACAACATCGTGTTCGACAACAAGCACGGCATCCTGGAGCAAGGGGCAACCGGCGACAACAACCGCTACGAACACAACCTCGTGTTCCAGAACGCCGTCGCCGACTGGCGCCTGTCTCCCGGGCGCCAGCATGTCGGCACGATCGCCGAGGCGCCCGCCTTCGTCGAGTACAGCCGCACCGGCACTCCGGACTTTCGCCTGAGCGCAAAATCGCCCGCCATCGGCAAGGGCGCGGCGCTCGATCCCGAACAGGATTTCCAGGGCAAGCCACGCACCAAGTCCACCGGCTACGACATCGGCGCCTTCCAGCACTGAGTTGCGCACCGGCCCGTTCCGTACGGGCCGGCCAGGCATGGGCCGGCCGACGTGGTCCGGCCAACGTGGCCCGGCCAACGTGGCGCGGCCAATTCTCATCCGCCAATCGTCGTCCGGCTGGTGGCTTGTTCCTGGATAAAAGGCGTTTTACAGGACCTCGTCCAGCTTCTCCAGCGGCCGGCACAGGCGCGTGCCTTTCGGGGTCGCCACGAACGGGCGGTTCAGCAGCATAGGATGGGCCAGCATGGCCTCGACCAGCTGCGCATCGCCCGTCTCCGGCGCGTCCAGCCCGAGTTCGCCAAACAGGGTTTCCTTGCTGCGGATGGCCTCGCGCGGCGACAGCCCGGATGCGGCAAGCAGGTCCAGCAATTGCTCGCGCGAAAGGGGCGTGACGAGATACTCGACGATGCGCGGCTCGTGGCCGGCGGCGCGGATGGCGGCCAGGGCGTTGCGCGAGGTGCTGCAGCGTGGGTTGTGGTAGATCGTGATGTTCATGATGTCATGTCGCTCAAGAGGCTTGCATGATACGGTTCCGCCTTACAACAGGCCAAGGTTTTTTTCCTTGTGGCTGTTGCCGTGGCGCTATAAAATCCTCCGCTTTGTTTTGCGTGCGCCAGGTCGGTTTTCTTGTGCGAACGACAAACGGCAAACGAGACCGCGGCATGCGGCAAGCAAAACGGAGAAAAACATGAGTGACCACCTGCTGCGCCCCGCGGCTTTGCCCACCTGGGGCCAACGCGCTGCCCTGCGACTGCTGAACCTGGCCGGCTGGAAGCTGCGCTACAAGCCCCTGCCCGGCCCGCACGGCATTGCCGTCGTCTATCCGCATACCTCGAACTGGGACTTCCCCATCGGCCTGTTCGCCAAATGGGCGCTCGGATTGCCCTTCCGCTGGCTGGCCAAGGACTCGCTGTTCCGCGGCCCGCTCGGACGGGTGATGCGCTACTGGGGCGGTGTCGCGGTCGACCGCCGCGCGCCGATGGGCGCTACCCGGATGCTGGCCCAGCGCATGCTGAGCGAACCCTGGTGCTGGGTGGCGATCACACCGGAAGGCACGCGCGGCTACAAGCCGCACTGGAAGAGCGGCTTCTACCACCTGGCAACGGCGGCCAAGGTGCCCCTGGTGCTGGTCTACCTCGACTATGGCGCCAAGGTCGTGAGTGTGGTCGACGTCGTCCATCCGAGCGGCGACCAGGAGGCCGACATGGCCGCGATTGCCGCCGTCTACGAGGGCAAGCAGGCGCTCTACCCCGAGCACGCCGCACCGATCAAGCTGGCCCCGCCCCACACCGGCCCCGAGCGCCGCACCCAGGCATAACCCGGTTCGCCGGACGGTTCGTCGGGCGGTTCGTCGGGCGGTTCGTAGGGTGGACTCCCGAGTCCACCATGCACACCCGCCCCCCTCAGCCCCCTCCCCGCCTGAACAGCGTCTTGTAATAAATCGCCGTCGCGCGCCACGCCCCGTCCGGCGTGGCGCAGTACTCCGGCAGCTCGCCGACCCGGGTATAGCCCAGCCGCTGGTACAAGCCTTCCGCGCCCGATCCGGCCTCGGTGTCGAGGAACAGCAGGCCGCGCCGCAGCGCCAGCGCCTGCACTTCCGCGGCCGCCATCAGGGCCGTGCCCGCTCCCGCGCGCCTGGCGCCGCTGTGCACCAGGAGTTTCTGGACCTCGGCCCGGTTGCTGCCGTTGGGCTTCATGCACAGGTCGAGCTGGACCGTGCCGACCATGAGCTGCTCGCGCCAGGCCACCAGCAGCACGCGGGTGCCGGCCGCCACCGCCTCGCGCACCTCGCCCCAGTAGGCGTCGGCCGCCGCTGCGCCGAACGGGGCCACGAAACCGACCGATGCGCCGTGCGCGACGGCGTCCAGCAACAGCGCGCGCAATGGCGCCGCGTGGGCCGCCGCCGCGGCGGCATCGAGCATCCGTATCTGCATCCGCACTCCTCCTCTATATCGACTACCGCAAGCTTGCAGGAACCGTGCCCGCTTTCCAGGGCCCGCCACCGGCCAGGCTGCACCGAACTGGTGCAGTTCAGGCGCCGCGCACGAAAACGGAGCCCAAGGATGGGCCCCGCCGCTGGCCGCCGAACTCAGGCGGGCGCCAGCGCGTCCCAGGCCATCGCGGTACTCAGGAACACCTCGCCGCCCAGCGTGCCGAGCAGCTCGCTATGCTTGAGCCGGTCCATCACCGGCCCCTTGACTTCGGCCAGGTGCAGGCGGATGCCGCGCGCAGCCAGCATGGCATTGAGTTCACCCATGGCGAACAGCGCCGAGGTGTCGATCGCATTCACGGCCGACAGCACCAGCACCAGGTGGCGGGTATCCGGCCTGGCCGCCAGCTCGTCCTCGATGCGCTCGTTGACGGCTTCCACGTTACCGAAGAACAGGCCGGCATCGACGCGCAGCAGCAACAGGCCGGGCGCGGTATCGGCCGAATGGCGTTCGACGTTGCGGAAGTGCTCGGTGCCGGGTATGCGTCCCAGCACCGCGATGTGGGGCCGGCTGGCGCGCCAGATCAGGGCGCCCATCGAGAGCGCCACCCCGATCACGACGCCCGCCTCGACGCCCAGCGCCAGGACGCCCCCCGCGGTCGCGGCCAGGGCCGCGGCATCGGCGCGGTCGTAGCGCCAGCTGGTCTTGAAGGTGGTGGTGTCGAGCATCCCCATGACGGCGACGATGATGGTGGCCGCCAGCGCCGGCAGCGGCAGCAGGGCCAGCCACCCGGTCGGGGCCAGCAATGCCAGGGCCAGCAGCGCGGCCGCGATCAGGCTGGCGAGCTGGGAATTGGCGCCGGCCGCGAAGTTCACGGCCGAGCGCGACAGGCTGCCGGTGACGGGAAAGCCGCCCGACAGCGCGCTGCCGATATTGGCGGCGCCCAGGCCGATCAGCTCGTAGTTGCTCTTGAGCTTTTCGGCGCGCTTGAGCGCCAGCGCCTGCGCGCCCGACATGCTGATCAGGAACACCATGAAGCCGATCAGCAGGGCCGGCTGCAGCAGCGCCTGCCAGTGGCCGGTCGACGTGGCCAGGCTCAGCCCCGGCAGCCCGGCCGGCACCGCGCCGACCGTCTTCACGCCCAGCGCGTCCAGCCCGAGCAGCGGCACCAGCGCCGTGGCGCCCAGCACCACCAGCATCGGCGCCAGCTTGCCGCCGATGTCGGCCGCGTTCGGCGCCAGCCCGGCCCAGCGCAGCAGGCGCCCCAGCCAGGTCCGCGCCAGCAGCAGCAAGACCAGGGAAGCGAGTCCGAGGATGGCGCTCGGCCAGTGCAGGCCGAACCACGGCGCGCCCAGCAAGGCCGGCACCTGGCCGAGCGCGATCACGACCGCCGATCCGATGGTAAAGCCGCTCATCACCGGACGCGAAAAGAAGTTGGCGATGAAACCGATGCGCAGCAGCCCGCAAGCGAGCAGCACCAGGCCCGACAGCAGGGCCAGCTGGGCGGCGAGCACCGTGTAGAGCGCGCTGCCGGCGGCGGCCAGCGGCGCCAGGCTGGACGCCGTCATCAGCGAGATGATCGCCATCGGCCCGACCGATTGCGTGCTGCTGGTGCCGAACAGGGCGTACAGCACGGGCGGCAGGATGCTGGCATACAGGCCGACCACCGGCGGCAGCCCTGCCACCAGCGCGTAGGCCATGCCTTGCGGGATCATCATCATCGCCACCACCATCCCGGCGCTGATATCGCCGGGCAGCATGGCGCGCCGGTAGTGCCTCAACCAGTGCAGCATTGCTCGTCCGTTTCAAAAGCGCAAGATTAGCATGGCCCGCGTAGGGGTGGTCGAGGCCAGTGGCCTCGACTACGTGTTCACCGGTCGGCTCCACCCGTCGGGTAGCGCCGACGTAGCGCGAGCGCCGCCCACGCGTTCAGGCAGCGGATGAGGCTCCGCGACAGATCACCCTGCGGTTGAACGCGTGGGCGGCGTCCACGCAGCCGTCATGCATACCGACGGGTGGAGCCGACCACCCTACGCCCCCACCGGTTACAGCATGGCCAGTTCGACGCAGTTGCGCCCTGCCCGCTTGGCCCGCGCCAGCGCGGCGTTGGCGCGCACGACCAGCGAATCGGCGCTTTCCTGCTCGCCCAGCTGGGCCACGCCGAGGCTGACGGTGACCTGGTCGACGCCGGGCATCGCGGTGGCCTCGATCGCGGCGCGCAGCTTCTCGGCGATCTTGAGGCCGTCGATCGCGCTCGTGTGCGGGGCGATCACCTGGAATTCCTCGCCGCCCGAGCGCACCAGCACGTCGCTGGCGCGCACCAGCTGCCCCGCGGTCTCGGCCACGGTGCGCAGCACCACGTCGCCGACCGGATGGCCATAGCGGTCGTTGACCATCTTGAAGCGGTCGATGTCGAAGGCGATCAGCGCCAGCGGGTGGCGGTAGCGGCGCGCGCGCTTGATTTCGGTTTCCAGCAGCGCCTCGCCGTGGCGGCGGTTCGCGACCGCGGTGAGCGCGTCGATCGTCGCCAGGTGGGTCACGCGCACCAGCATTTCCTCGCTTTCGCGGTTCAGCTCGGCCATGCGCAGGCCGCCCGCCACCATGTCGGCCACTTCGGCCAGTGCGTCGAGCTCGCTGTGCGAAAACAGGCGCTCCTCGCGGAACGACAGGCAGAGCGCGCCGCGTGGGCTGCCCGGCCCCTCGGACGGGATCGGCAAGCCCAGCACCATGCGGATGCCATGTGCGCGCAAGGCCTCGGCCAGCAGCGGTTCGCCCGCCTTGTCCGGATCGTCGAGCAGCGCGACCGTGTTGGCGCTGGCGGCGAGCAGGCCGGGAAAGGCGTGGCGCAGCGGCGACTGCAGCAGGCGCTCGCCGCGCCCCAGCACCTGGGCCAGGTTCAGACCGCGCCCACCGTGCTGGGCCTGCAGGCGCAGGTCGCCGCCCGGCTGCACGTGGAACAGCGCGGCATGCGCCACACCCGGCCAGGCGCACAGGGCGCCGCACAGGCGGGCGGCCATGGCGCCCTGCTCCTCGCCGTCGCCGATGGCCGCGCGCACCTGGGCGCGCAGCGCCTGCCATTGCTGCTGCTCGCGTTCGCGCGGGCTCAAGGCCGCAAGCGCGGTCGGCCCGGCCCGCAGGCGCGCCGCGACCGCTTCCTGCAGCACGGGCTCGGCGGCCGGCGTGATCAGGTACTCGACCGGGCCGCGGGCCATCAGCGCCGCCAGCCAGCGGGCGTTCGCGAAGGGACACAGCACCAGGGTCGGCGCGCCGGCGCGCGCCGCGACCAGCGCGCCCAGGCCTGCATGGTCGAGCTCGGGGTCGAAGCGGTCGAGGTCGATCACGAGCAGCTCGGCCGGCCCTTGTTCCAGCATCCCGAGCGCGGCCTCGGCGCCGTCGGCCAGCCGCAGCCGCCCGAACAGCGCGCCGCAAGCAGCCTCGAATTCGCCGCGCCGGCCGGCGGCCGGGTTGACGAACAAGCCGGTGCGGGTGGGCTGCGGCCGGGCCTGGTGGGCCTGCTCGGACATGGTGATCTCCTTGACATCCAGAATCATTAAAAAACGATGCCGATTTTGACACATATACCCTCGCCCGAACAGGCGAAATGAGCCGCTGTGTGTGGAAGCGCACCGTCGCCACGCCGCCCGCGGCCGATACTGGGCCGGTCTCGAACTCAGTTGAGAAGGAAGCGTGATGGCCAACCAGGACGACGTAGCGAACCACCAGAAGGCAATTCAGAACCGCCAGGACCAGATCGATGCGAGCGGCGCGGCGCAAGAAGGCGAAAAGCCGGTCCAGATCGGCGCCGAGCAGCCGGTGCCCCCGATGCCGGAACAGCACCTCGCCAAGCCGGGCCTGGAGGCGCAGATGGACGTCAAGCCGCGCTTCATGGCCGAGGCCTACAGGGGCAGCGGCAAGCTCGAAGGCCTGGTGGCCATCGTCACCGGCGGCGATTCCGGCATCGGCCGCGCCGTCGCCGTGCTGTTCGCGCGCGAAGGCGCCGACGTCGCCGTCCTCTACCTGAACGAACACGAAGACGCCGCCGAGACCCAGCGCGCGATCGAAGCCGAGGGCCGCCGCTGCGTGACCATCGCGGGCGACGTCAAGGACATGGACTTCTGCCAGCAGGCCGTCGACCGGGTCGTGGCCGAGTGGGGACGCCTGGACGTGCTGGTGAATAACGCCGCCTTCCAGGAACACGCCAATTCGCTGCTCGAGATCACCGAGGAGCGTTTCGACGAGACGATGCGCACGAATATCTACGGCTACTTCCACATGGCGAAGGCCGCCCTGCCCCACATGCAGCGCGGCGCCGCCATCGTCAACACCGGTTCCGTGACCGGCCTGAAGGGCTCGAAGATGCTGCTCGACTATTCGTCGACCAAGGGCGCGATCCACGCCTTCACGATGTCGCTGGCCGCCAACCTGCTCGACAAGGGCATCCGCGTCAACTGCGTGGCGCCGGGCCCGGTCTGGACCCCGCTCAATCCGGCCGACCAGTCGCCGGACAAGATCGTCCATTTCGGCGAGAGCACCACCTACGGGCGCGCGGCGCAGCCGGAAGAACTGTCGCCCGCCTACGTGTTCCTGGCCTCGAACGCCTGTTCGAGCTACATCACGGGCATCGTGCTGCCGGTTACCGGCAGCGTCGGCGAATAAGGAGACCTGTCATGGCGCGCAGCATGTGGAAGGGTGCGATCAGCTTCGGGCTGGTGCACATCCCGGTCGAGATGTACCCTGCGGTGAGCGACAAGGGGCTCGACCTGCACATGCTCGACCGCCGCGACTTCTCCCCGATCGGCTTCAGGCGCTACAACAAGAACACCCAGAAGGAAGTGTCCTGGGACGACATCATCAAGGGATACGAGTACAGCGACGGCGAATACGTCGTGCTGTCGGACGAGGACCTGCGCCGCGCCAACCCGGAAGCGACCCAGACGATCGACATCCTCGCCTTCGTCGACGCCCAGGACGTTCCGCTGATCTATTACGACCAGCCCTATTACCTCGCGCCGGGCAAGGGCGGCGACAAGGTCTATGCGCTGCTGCGCGACGTGCTCAAGCGGGTCGGCAAGATCGGCATCGCGCATGTGGTCATCCGGGTCAAGCAGCACCTGGCCGCGCTGGTCTGCGTGGGCGACACCATCGTCATGAACACCCTGCGCTACGCCGACGAGATCCGCGACCCGGGCGAACTCAAGATCCCCGCCAAGGACGCGAAGAATGCATCGATCACCGACAAGGAACTCAAAATGGCCATGGCCCTGGTCCAGGGCATGAGCGAGGACTGGGAGCCCGAGCAGTACCACGACAGCTACCGGGAAGACGTGATGGCCCTGATCGAAAAGAAGATCAAGGCCAAACAGACCAAGACCATCACCATGCCCGACCCGGAGGAAAAGCCTGCCAAGGCCACGAATGTGATCGACCTGGTCTCGCTGCTGCAGGCCAGCCTGGGCAAGAAGCCGGGCAAGGCGGCACTCGAGGAAGAGGACGACGACGAACCGCCGCCGCCCAAGCGCGCGCCGAAGCCGGCCGCGGAGAATGCGGACGAGGACGCGCCGGCACCGCGCACTCGCAAGGCGCCAGCGCGCGAGAGCGAGGAAGTCGCCGCCAGCGCCCGGCCAAAACGGGCCGCCAAGCCTGCGGCGAAGGCCGCCGCAAAGAAGACCACGAAGGCTGCAGCACCGGCCGCGAAGGCCGCGCCCGTGCGCCGCAAGAAGGCGGCGTGACGGATGGATGCATTCCTCGACTTCCTGCAATGGCCTGCGATGGCCGTCAGCCTGTACGCGGCCTTCATGATCGGCTCGAAAAAAGCCGGCAAACGGATTTTCGGTTTCTGGATGTTCATCCTCAGCAATGTCCTGTGGATCATCTGGGGCGTGCACGACGAGGCCTGGGCCCTCATTTCTCTCCAGGTCGCGCTGATGGCAATGAACGTGCGCGGTATCTTCAAGAACGAATCGTAGAAGCGCGATCCCGCGCCGGCACGCCAGGACGGTGGGCACGGCGCGGGTCATTTGAAATGGCAGCAAGCGGCTGCCCAACAACGGAGGTAAGTATGCGTAAGATGATCATGATGGCAATTGCCGGCTTTATCTGGAAGAAAATCCAGTCGCGTATGTTCACCAGCGGGCATGTGGAGAAATCGACGCGCCGCTATTGATGCAACTGCACGCGGTGCGGGCCGGGCGTGCTGCGGCACGGGGCACCCGCACCGCGTCCTTGCGCTTGTGACTATTGGATAGAAACAAACGCCCGATCGCGGGTTAGCATGCGCTGCCACCTACCGGACAACGCGATGCTTCGACCCCTGCTCCTTGCCGCCGCATGCGCGGCCTTTATTCCCCCTGCCGCCGCTTCCACTCCTTGCGATGACGCCTGCCGCGAACTCATCCGGGAGGGGCATGCCTTCGCGGCGAAGGGGCAATACCAGGAGGCGCTCGGCAGTTTCGAGGCTGCCCACCTGGCAAAGCCGCTGGCCTCGCCTCCGCTGGCGGCAGCCGCCTTGCTCTTGCAGGACCTGTCGAAACGGGTCGCACCGGATCAGGTCGCCGAACTGCGCGGCAGGGCGCGCGCAGCCGCCCGTCGCGCCCTCGAACTCGATGCCGACGATCCGCTGGCGCAGGAAGCGCTGCGCCAGCTCGACGAGGACGCCCCTTCGCCGCTGCGCCGCGCGCCCTTCGACATCGAACTGGCTGCCTGGCGCTACGCCCTGCGCGTGATCGAGAAGGCCAATGCGGCTTCCGGCGAAAGCCTGCGCGACCCGGCGCTGCGCCAGATGCAGGCGTTCGCGAAAGACGGACAGCTCGAGCCCGCACTGCTGTTGCTGACCTACCGGCAATCCTACCGCCCGGCCCTCGAAGCATGGCTGGCCCGCGAGCCCCGCGGCCCGAAGGAATTCATCGACCGCTACGGCGTGCGGCCATGAGCGTGGCCGGCTGCGGGAGCGCCACGCCAGCCGCTGCACTTCTAGTTGCATTTAGTCAAATCCTATCGAGCTCATCATTTTAATCAAATAGGATTATTGATCAGCCATAAGTAGAATCTCTTCGTCAAATTCATCATTTAGAACGAGGAGAACCCATGACCCAGCCCCGCCTGACCACCGCTTCCGGCATACCCGTCTTCGACAACCAGAATTCGCTTAGTGCCGGCCCGCGCGGCCCGCTGCTGCTGCAGGACTTCCACCTGATCGAAAAACTGCAGCACTTCAACCGCGAGCGCATTCCCGAGCGCGTGGTCCATGCCAAGGGCTCGGGCGCCTACGGCAGCTTCACCGTCACCCACGACATCAGCCGCTTTACCAAGGCCAGACTGTTCGGCGCCATCGGCAAGCAGACCGAGACCTTCCTGCGCTTTTCGACCGTCGGCGGCGAAAAAGGCAGCGCCGATACCGAACGCGATCCGCGCGGCTTCGCCCTGCGCTTCTACACCGAGGACGGCAACTGGGACCTGGTCGGCAACAACACGCCGGTGTTCTTCATCAAGGATCCGATCAAGTTCCCGGACTTCATCCACACTCAGAAGCGCCTGCCCGACAGCAACCTCAAGTCCGCCAACATGATGTTCGATTTCTGGAGCCGCGCCCCGGAAAGCCTGCACCAGGTGACGATCCTGTTCTCCGATCGCGGTACGCCCGACGGCTACCGCCACATGGACGGCTTCGGCAGCCATACCTACAGCCTGATCAACGAAGGCGGCGAGCGCTTCTACGTGAAATGGCATTTCAAGACGCGCCAGGGCATCAAGAACCTGAGCGCCGCGGAAGCGGTCGGCATTGCCGGCACCGACCCCGACCACGCCCAGCGCGACCTGTTCGAGGCGATTGCCGCCGGCGACTATCCGCAGTGGGACGTCAAGGTGCAGGTCGCCACGCCGGGCCAGCTGGCCGACTGGGAAGCGCGCACCGGCTGGAATCCGTTCGACCTGACCAAGGTCTGGCCGCACGGCGACTTCCCGCTGCTGCAGGTCGGCGTGCTGGAACTGAACCGCAATCCGGTCAACTACCACGCCGAAGTCGAGCAGGCCGCCTTCTCGCCCGCCAACGTGGTGCCGGGCATGGGCTATTCGCCGGACAAGATGCTGCAGGGCCGCCTGTTCGCCTACCACGACGCCCAGCTCTACCGGGTTGGCACGAATCACCAGCACCTGCCGGTGAACGCCCCGCGCTGCCCCTTCCACAACCAGCAGCGCGACGGCGCGATGGCACTGGCGAATGGTGGCGCGGCACCGAACTACGCGACGGTCGATGCCGCCGGCCGCGGCGCGAGCGGCATGGGCCATGGCGAACCCGAGCTGCCCCTGAGCGGCGGCGCCGGCCGTTTCGACGAGCGCGGCCAGGATGACGATTACACCCAGCCGGGCAACCTGTTCCGCCTGATGACGGCCGAAGAAAAGCAGAACCTGTGCGACAACCTGGCCGGCCCGCTGAGCCAGGTGGACGAGGACATCCTGCAGCGCCAGCTGCGCCAGTTCGACCAGGCCGATCCGGACTACGGCCGCGGTGTGCGGGCAGCGCTCGAGGCGCGCGGACGCAAGCCGGACTGATTCGCGCGCGGACGCAAGCCGGGCTGATTCGCGCGCGGACGCAAGGCGGGCTGAGGCTGCTTATACGGCAGCGCGCAGCATCGCCGCCAGCTGCTCGTAGACCAGCGGGAAGGACGTAAACCCTTCGCGGCCGAGAAAATGCCCGCCCTTCTCGACGGTGAGGAAATCGGCATCGAGACGCGCGGCGAGGCGTTCGGTCGCCGCGTGCGGCACGATCTCGTCGTCGCGCGCCGCGATCACGCTACGCCGGCCCACTGTCGCGCGCACTCCTTCGATCGCGCCCACGCGCGCCACGAACCCGTCGAGCTCTTCCAGTCCAGCCAGGGATTCGGCAAAACCCGCAACCAGCACCATGCCGCCGTAGCGCGCCGCCCTGTCCCGCAGCAGGTGGCGCACGATGGCGATGCAGCCGAGGCTGTGCCCGACCAGGAACGTGTCCGCGTCGCGGCGCGCGATGGCCGCATCCAGGAAGGCATCCCAGGCCGCGGCGTCCGGCGCGCTGGAATCGGGCATCGGCAACACCTCGACGGCCACGCCATCGCGCGCCAGGCGCCCGGCGAGCCAGGCGAACCAGTGGTCGCCCGGGCTGGCCGTGTAGCCGTGCACGATATACACCTTCTGGCGCGGCGCCGGGTAGCCCGGTGCCGCGCTCTGCGCTTGCTGCATGCTTGTCCTCGATGATGAGTTGCTGGTAGGCGCCGATTCTAACCGAGGCGCCACGCCGGCCTGCCGGCCTCAGGTGCCCGGCTTGTAGCCCAGCTGCTTCATGGCCGCCGTCAGGGTCTTGGCGGCCTTGGCATAACCGGCCCAGGGATCATTGCCGGTGGCCAGCCGTTCGCCGATGTTCTGCACGTTCCAGCCGTCGCTCGCCTCGAGCGTGGGCAATTCGTCCCAGGCGAGCGGCACCGACACGCCCAGGCCCGGCCGCGCCCGCACCGACCAGGCGCAGACGGTGGTTGCGCCCTGGCCGTTGCGCAGGTAGTCGATGAAGATCTTGCCGACCCGGTTCTTCGGCCCGCTCTTGAAGGCGAAGCGATCCGGCAGGGTGCCGGCCAGGTGCTTGACGATGGCCTGGGAAAATCCCTTGACCGTATCCCAGTCGAGGCCGCCCTTGACGGGCACCACCACGTGCAGGCCCTTGCCGCCGCTGGTCTTGAGGAAAGCCGGCAAGCCCAGCTCGTCCAGGAAGGCGTGCATCAGCTGGCCTGCTTCCTGCATTGCCGGCCATTCGACGCCTTCGCCGGGGTCGAGGTCGAATACCATGCGGTCGGGCTTGTCGTAGGCCTTGGCGGTCGCATTTTGCGTGTGGAACTCGAGCGCATTCCATTGCGCCGCCGACAGGATGCCGGCGATGTTGCCGACCTCGAGCATCGGCGGATGTTCCGGGTCGAGGCTGGCATCCATGTGCTTCATGCCGGGCAGTTTCTTGATGTCGGCGTGCTTCTGGAACACCAGGTCGCCCTTGAGCCCGCTTGGTGCGCGCACCAGCGATACCGGGCGCCCCTTGAGGTGCTCCATCATCAGTTCGCCCACCGAGGCGTAATAGCGGATCAGGTCCATCTTGGTGGCGCCGCTTTTCGGATCGACGACGCGGTCGCCGTTGCTGATCTTGAGCGTGGCCGGCAGCTCGGCGCCGGACGCGTCTGCCGGAACAGTGGCCGAAACCGCGGCCGGCTTGCCTGCTGCTTTCCTGGCGGCCGGTTTTTTCGCCGGCTTGGCCGCTTGCGCGTCTGCTTGCATGTCGACTTCCTCCATTGGCTTGGCGATTTCGCGCGTGATGCCTTGCGCCGGCTTGTCGGTGCGCAGGCCCTGGAACACCGGATGGCGCACCGAACCGGTATTCGTCCATTCCGAAAAACTCACCTCGGCGATCAGCTCGGGCTTGACCCAGTGGTGCTTGCGCCCGGGCACCAAGCGCGGCGGGAAGGGGCTGACATCGGTGTCGAGCGCCTTGAGTTTCGCCGTCACCTCGCGCAGGCTCTCGGCATTGAAACCGCTGCCGACATTGCCCGCATAGCGCAGCACGCCGTCCTTGTCGTAGGTGCCCAGCAGCAGCGAGCCGACGCCGGTACGCGAACCCTTGGGGTCGGTATAGCCGGCGACGACGAACTCCTGGCGCTGCCCGCATTTGAGTTTGATCCATTCGGGCGAGCGGCGCGACACGTAACGCGAATCGCGCCGCTTGCCGATCACCCCTTCCAGGCCGATCTTGCAGGCCGCCGCGACCAGCCCTTCCGGGTCGGTGCCGAACTCGCTCGAGAACCGCACCAGCTCCGACGCCTTGGCCCGGCCCAGCGCCGCTTCCAGCAGCGCGCGGCGCTCGACCAGCGCCACATTGCGCAGGTCGTAGCCGCCCAGGTAAGGCGCGTCGAAGATGAAATACATGATGCTGGCCTGGTTGCTGCCGTCGAAAGCGAGCTGGAGCATGCCGAAATTCGGGCGGCCGTTGGCGTCGTGGACGACGATCTCGCCGTCGTACCAGCCGTCGGGCAAGCCCATCCTTTCGAGCTCCTGCTGGAGCGGACGCAGCTTGCCGGTCCAGTCGTTGTTGTTGCGGGTGATCAGGCGCACCGCGCCGTTCTCGATGCGGGCCAGCATGCGGTAGCCGTCGAACTTGACTTCGAACACCCACTCCTCGGGATTCGGCGGCGGGCCGTCGACCAGGGTCGCCAGTTCGGGCGCGAATTCCGCGGGCAGCGCGGCTTCGGCCGCGCCCTCTGGCATGCCGCCGCCGGCAGCCTTGTCCGCCTTGCGCGCCTTGCCGGCCGCGCCGACGGCGGCGGCATCGGCCTTCGCCTTGGTGCTGCGCGCCTTGGCCTTTGCGGCGGGTTTTGCCGCAGCCTCGCCTTTGACCTTGGCCGGCACCTGCTCGGCCGTACCGGGCATCGGCAGCGCCTTGACGCTGTCGGGCAGCTCGTCGACCACCGAGAATTCCTCGGCCGGGCGCGCGTAATCGTCCTTCTCCTTGATCAGGAGCCAGGCCTCCTGCTTCTCGTCGCCGCGTCCCTTCATGCGCACCAGCACCCAATTGCCGTGCATCTTGTGGCCATGCAGCCGGAATTTCAGGTTGCCCTTGCGGTAGCCCTCGTGCGGATCGCCTTCCGGCTCCCAGGTGCCCTTGTCCCAGATGATGACCTTGCCGGCGCCGTACTGCTTTTCGGGAATCGTGCCTTCGAAGTCCGAATACGAGATCGGATGGTCTTCCACGTGCACGGCCATGCGCTTGTCGTGGGTGTCGTAGCTGGGGCCTTTGGGAACGGCCCAGCTCTTCATGGTGCCGTCGAGTTCGAGCCGGAAATCGTAGTGCAGGCGGCTGGCCCAGTGCTTCTGGATCACGAAGGTGAGCGCGTCCGCGCCGGGCCGGCCGCCCTCCGCGGGCTCGGAGGTAATCGAAAAATCGCGCTTGGCTTTATAGACTGCGAGTGCGTCGGGCATGGCGGGCTCCTGCGGTTTGCCGATGCAGCCAGTCTAGGCCGTGCAAGCCAGCGCGACTGTACGGCAGCTAACCCTGTGCGCGCCGGGCACGGCGGCGTTGATTGTAACTGGATGTAAATACCGTCAACGACGGCGAAGCAGGTCGCGTTATCGGCGTGGCGGCACGCGAGAAGGCCGCCACCCCATGTCTCATTTTTCCCTACCAAAAAGGAAAGTCCATCATGAGCAAGATTGTCGCTACCCTGATCGCCGGATTGTTCGCTACCTCGGCGTTTGCCCAGAGCACCGCCACCGGTTCGACCACGCCCGCCACCAAGGCCGAAGCGAAGGAAGCCAAGGAAGTTGCGAAAGCCGATGCCAAGGTAGAAAAGGCCAAGGCCGAAGCGAAGGCCGACGTGGCCGGTGCCAAGGCCGATGCCGCCAAGACCAAGGCCAAGGCGCACAAGAAGGCAGCCGAGGACAAGGCCGAAGCCAAGGCCGACGCCGCCGGCAACAAGGCCGAGAAGAAGGCAGATACTGCCGCGCACGGCACCCACGCGGCCGCCTCGACCACGACCCACACCAAATAAAACACACACGCCGCCAAGCCCCGCCATATCCCAAAAAAGACAGGGTGCGCCCTGTCTTTTTTTCGCCCCGGCACATGCTCTACAATGTGTCCTCCCCTTCCCGGAGCGCGCCATGCAAAGAATCGTCTTCCTCGACCGCGACAGCCTGATCGCCACGGTGCGTCGTCCCGCCTTTGCCCACGAATGGATCGATCACCCGGCCACGGCGGCCGACCAGGTGGTCGAGCGCCTGCGCGGCGCGACGGTGGCCGTGACCAACAAGGTGGCGCTGCGCGCCGAAGCGCTGGCCCAGTTGCCCGACCTGCGCATGGTGGCGGTGGCGGCGACCGGCCTCGATAACGTCGACCTGGCGGCCTGCCGCGCGCGCGGCATCCTGGTCGCCAACATCCGCAACTACTCGCACGTGTCGGTGCCCGAACACTGCTTTACCCTGATCCTCGCGCTGCGCCGCAACCTGCGCGCCTACGTCACCGACGTCGAGGCCGGCCGATGGGAGCATTCGACCCGCTTCTGCCTGCTCGACCACCCGATCGGCGACCTGGCCGCCACCCGCCTGGGCATCGTCGGCTTCGGTGCGCTGGGGCGGCGCGTGGCGCAGATCGGGCAGGCTTTCGGGATGCAGGTGTGCACGGCTACGCGCTCGCCTGTCGCCGAGCCCGGCGTGACCCAGCTGGGGCTCGACGAATTGCTGGCCACCAGCGACGTCGTCAGCCTGCACCTGCCCTTGAGCGAGCAGACGCGCCACCTGATCGGCGCGCGCGAACTGGGCCTGATGAAACCCACCGCCATCCTGATCAATACCGCGCGCGGCGGGCTGGTCGACGAAGCGGCGCTGGCCGAGGCGCTGATGCGGCGCACGATCGGCGGCGCCGGCTTCGACGTGCTCAGCAAGGAACCGCCGGCCCAGGACAATCCCCTGCTGGGCCTGCGCCTGCCGAATTTCATCCTCACGCCGCACGTGGCCTGGGCCAGCGCGGGTGCGATGCAGACCCTGGCCGACATGCTGGTCGATAATATCGAGGCCTGGGAAGCGGGACGGCCGATCAACGTGGTCGGCTAGCAGGCACCCGGGCGCGCCGCTCAGTACGCAGGCAGCGGCGCGCGCGGCGCGCCCGCCGGCGGCGGCGCCGCGGTGGCTGCGGCCAGCGGCAACTCGAGCACGAACAGGGTGCCGCGGCCGGCCTCGCTCTCGACGCGGATCGATCCGCCCAGCAAAGTGGTGGTGATCGTGTGCGCGATGTTCAGTCCGAGGCCGGTGCCGCCCTGGCCCATCCGCGTGGTGAAGAAGGGATCGAATACCCGCGCCAGGTGCTGCGCGGGAATACCGCGGCCGTCGTCCTGGAAGGCGATGCGCACCCAGTCCTCGCCCAGCAACGCGGCCGACAGGCGCATTGTCCCTCCGGGCCCCTCGAAGGCGTGCACCAGCGCGTTGTTGACGAAGTTGATCAGGACCTGGCCCAGCGGCCCCGGATAGCTGTCCATCACGATCCCGCCGGGCACGGCGATCTCGAGGGCATGGCCGGCCAGGCGCACCTGGTTCATCATGGTCGCCATGATCTCGCCGCAGGCGCGCGCCAGTTCGAAGCGCCGGCGCTGGACGCTGGACTGGTCGACCGAGACCTGGCGGAAGCTGCTCACCAGCTCGGCCGCGCCATGCAGGCTGCGCATGATCAGTTGCGACGACTCGCGCGCCGCTTCCAGGTAGCCGGACAGTGCCGAGCGGCGCAACGCGCCCTCTTCCAGCCCGCCCGCCAGCTCCAGCGTCTTGTCGTGCAGGGTGCTGGCCATCAGCAGGCTGTTGCCGATCGGCGTGTTCAGTTCATGGGCGACGCCGGCCACGAGCGAGCCGAGCGACACCAGTTTTTCCTGGGCCGCCAGCAGGACTTGCGCATCCTTGAGCTGGCGGTAGGCCTGGGCATTGTCGAAGGCCACGCCGACATAGGCGGCGAGCGTGCGCAGCATGTCCAGGTGCACGCGCTGGTAGGCGTGGGCCGCGAAACTCTGCACGCACAGCGCGCCCAGGACCCGCTGGCCGGCCACGATCGGGACATACAGCAGCGACTTCGGCAGCAACTGCGGCAACGACGGCGGCAGCGCCTGCGCGGCCCCATCGCAGGGCAGCGCGGCGGCCGCGACCTGCGCCGGTTCGACGTCCGGCAGGTAGGCTTCGGACTCGGCCTCCAGGTCGTTGATGAACACTTCGCGCGCATGGTCGATGCACCAGGCCGCCAGCTGGCGCGGGTCGCGCCGCTCGCGCGCCGGCGGCCGGCAGCGGCGCCCGGCGACCACGGCGTAGGGCAGCTCGAGCTGCGAGCCGTCGCCGCGCGCCAGGCACACGAAGAACACCGGCGCATCCATCAGGACCTGCACGTGTTCGCACAGGGTCGCCATGATCGCTTCGGTATCGAGGTTGGCGGTCAGGCGGCGGCCGATATCGGACAGCAGCGCGATGTTGCGGCGCGCCTCGTCGGCCGCTTCGCGCTGCCGTTCGGCCTCGCGCTTGCGCCGCTCGGCGGCATCCTTTTCCAGCACCAGTTCGGCCGTGCGCGTGCCGACCTCGCGTTCGAGCACGCCTTTCTGCTGGAGCAGCGCGCGCACCCGCAGCCGGTAGGCCAGCACCGCCGCCGTCGCCGCCAGGACCAGGGCCAGCAGCCGGAACCAGGCGGTCTTCCACCAGGGCGGCGTGACGGTCACGGCCAGCGCGGCGGCGCCTTCGCTCCAGACGCCGTCCTTGTTGCTGGCGCGCACACGAAACACATAGCGGCCCGCGTCCAGGTTCATATAGCTGGCAAAGCGCTTGCCGGCCCCGGTTTCGACCCAGTCCTCGTCGAAACCCTCGAGCCGGTAGGCATACCGGTTGGCGGCCGGGGCCGCATAGTGCAGGGCCGCGAATTCGAAGCCGAAGACCGATTCCCGGTGACTCAGCGTGATGCCCTCGCTGCCTGCGCCGGGCTGGGGCAGCGGGCGCGGCTTGTTGAAGACGACGAATTCGGTGATGCGCACCTGGGGCGGATACGGATTGTCGCGGATCGCGTCGGGCTCGAAGGAGCTGACGCCGTCGACGCCGCCGAAATGCAGGCGGCCGTCCGGTCCGCGCGCGCTCGATCCCACGAAATAGGTGCCGCCCTGGAGGCCGTCCGTGCCCGTGTAGTGCTTGAATTCGCCGCTGTCCGGATCGAGCCGGCTGATGCCGTTGGTCATGCTGGCCCACAGCCTGCCGTGCGCGTCCTCCAGCACCGCGCCGATCGGCAGCGCGCCGCGCCCGTCGGTCAGGGGGAAATGGCGGAAGCCGGCCTTGCCGGCGGCGTCGCGCTCCAGCCGGTGCAGGCCGCCCGCGGTGCCTACCCACAGTTCCCCGCGCGAGGACAGCATCAGGTCGTGGATGCGGTTGTGGCGCAGGCTCGCGGGGTCGCGCGGGTCGTGGCGCAGGTGGGTGAACACGCCGCTGCGGCGCTCGAACCGGTCCAGGCCGTTATCGGTGCCGATCCAGAGCACGCCCTCGCGATCCTCGGCCATCGAGAACAGCGTGTTGTCGCCGAGGCTGGACGGGTCGGCCGGGTCGTGGCGCCAGGTCCGGCGCACTTGCAGGCCGGCATCGAGTTCGTAGAGCCCGGCGCGCGTCACGACCCAGAGCGTGCCGTCGCGGGTGCGCAGCACGTCGCGCACCGAGGCAGTCCCGATGCCCGGCAGCGCGACCGGGCGGCAGCCGGCGCCGTCCAGGCCGCACCAGGACAGCGTCCCGGCGCCGCCCACCCACAGCCGGCCGCCGTCGATGCGCAGGCTGTGGATCACGTCGCCCGGCACGCTGTCCGGCCGGCCCGGCCGGTGCCGCAACTGGGTGGTGCGGCCGCTGGCCGGGTCGAGCAGCACCAGGCCGCCGCCGATGGTCCCGAGCCAGATCTTGCCGTCCGGGCGCACGGCGATATCGCGCGTCTTTTCGAAGCCGATGCGGTAGCCGCTGTCGGGACGGAAACTGAATTGCGAGAAGCCGCCGCTGGCCAGGTCGGTGCGGCTCACGCCGCCGAAGCGGCTGCCGACCCAGAGCGTGCCGGTGCGGTCGATACGCACCGAGGCGACCTGGTTGTCGGGCAGGCTGTGCGGGTCGGAGGGGAGGCTGCGGTAGGCCAGGAAGCGCCCGCTGGCGGGATCGCGCCATTTCAGGCCGTCGAGGTCGGTACCGGCCCAGAGCGTGCCGCCGCTGTCGTGGTAGAGCGCCGGCACCCGCACCTCGCCCACGCCTTCCTCGGCGCCGACCAGGCGCCGCCGCGGCACGGCAGGCGCGATGTCCCAGGCTTCCAGGCCGCCCTCGGTGCCGATCCAGAGTGTATCGTGCGGGTCCATCGACAGCGCCAGGATGCGCGCCCTGCGCGGGTCCGGCCCGGACGGCGCGAGGTGTTCGAGGCGCTCGGCGCCGGGCGCCAGGCGCGCCACGCCGTGCCCGGTGCCGGCCCACAACACCCCATGCCGGTCGAAGGCGAGCGCGGTGACGGCTGCGCCGGCCGGCGTGGCATGGGGGTCCGCGATCGGGCGCACGGCACCGGTCGCAGGGTCGAGCCGTTTCAGGCCTTCGCTGGTGCCGAGCCAGAGCATGCCCTGGCGGTCGGCCAGGATCGCGTTGACGCTGCCGTTGCCGGCGCCGCCGGCAGCGGGCGCGGCCTGGGGCCCGTGCAGCGGATGGCGCACGAACTTGCCGCTGGCCGCATCGAAACGGGCCAGTCCGCCCTTGGTGCCGAACCACAGGCGTCCTTCGGCGTCCTCGAAGGAGGCATTCACGAAACTGTCGGGCAGCGAGCCGGGGTCGAGCGGATCGGCACGGTAGACGGTGATCCGGTAGCCGTCGTAGCGGTTCAGGCCGGCCTGGGTGCCGAACCACATGAAGCCCTGGCGGTCCTGGAGGATGGTCAGCACCGATTCCTGCGACAGCCCCTGCTCGATCGAGACGTGTTCGAAACGCAGCTTGCCCGGCGCGGCGGCCTGGGCCGCGGCGCACAGGAACAGCGTTCCCGGCAGTGCCGCCGCCATCAGCCAGCGCGGCACGCCGCGCATCGCGCCAGCCAGCACGCGCAAGGTAGAGCCCAGCATAGTGTTTTTCGAGTCGATACAGACCAGCTAATCTACCAGAGAAGGCAAAGCGTTGAAATAAATTAAGACTTCCGCAATCAAGATGGCACTGCTATAATTCGCTTCACGGGGCGGCTGTAGCTCAGCTGGATAGAGTACTTGGCTACGAACCAAGGGGTCGTGGGTTCGATTCCTGCCAGCCGCACCAACTCATTCAAGAAAATGGCTCAGAAGCGATTCTGGGCCATTTTTCTTTGTATGCACCGGATCACCCTGCCCTGGCACCAGGCGAACACAGGTGCTTCCCAATTCGCCGGCATGCCGCTATAATGCGTGCCTCGGGCGGCTGTAGCTCAGCTGGATAGAGTACTTGGCTACGAACCAAGGGGTCGTGGGTTCGATTCCTGCCAGCCGCACCATCAGTTTCAAGAAAATGGCTCAGAAGCGATTCTGGGCCATTTTTCTTTTCCGGCCCGGTTTCCGACGTGTAACGCGGCATTCCCTCGCGTGGACCCGGGCGGCAGCGCTCCATGACGATGCCGCAATTGCTGCTTTTCAATTTAACCTGGCTCCGCTATAATGCGTGCCTCGGGCGGCTGTAGCTCAGCTGGATAGAGTACTTGGCTACGAACCAAGGGGTCGTGGGTTCGATTCCTGCCAGCCGCACCATCAGTTTCAAGAAAATGGCTCAGAAGCGATTCTGGGCCATTTTTCTTTAACGCTTCACTCGTGGCGGCAAGCACCTGCCAGGATGGCAATTGAACACTTCCCAATTCGCCCCGCTGCCGCTATAATGCGTGCCTCGGGCGGCTGTAGCTCAGCTGGATAGAGTACTTGGCTACGAACCAAGGGGTCGTGGGTTCGATTCCTGCCAGCCGCACCATCAGTTTCAAGAAAATGGCTCAGAAGCGATTCTGGGCCATTTTTCTTTTCCGCTGCACCTTTTCCAGATCATGCGCGTGAGCGCGGCCGCTCTTGCCCTTGCTGGCGCTGCCGACACACGCCAGTCTTAAACGGGGCTTAGAAACGGGGCTTTACTCAGCAGAGGAATACTACTTCTCTTGATGTAGGAGCATGCCGACGCCAGGCGGGCAATACCCAACAGTTTGCCGCTCTACAATTGCTTTTGCCTTGCTCTCCTATGAAGCCGCCATCCGCGCGCCGCCGAGGCCACGTTATTGGCATCCGGAACCGGGTGTGGCCCCAGGGTCACACCTCTTGCACATCCTGCGCGGCCGCCCTCCCCTTTGCTAGCATGAAGTCCCCGATTGCCATAACCCGGCCGCAGGACGCGGCTGATTTCTTGCGAGAGGTAGCTATGAAAAAATCATTAATCGCTGCAATGGTGCTGGCAAGCGCAAGCTTTGGCTCCACGGCGCTGGCGCAAACGAACGGCGGCGACAACGGCCTCGGGTCGACCCAGGCGCTCGACCTGGTCGACAACACCGGCTTCTTTGGGGACACCCTGAGCGGAGGCAATGCCGGCGGCGGCAACGGCGGCAACGGAGGTAACAACGGCAACAGCTTTTCCGACCGTTTCACCTTCACGCTGAACAATGCCATCCCGGTGAACATGGACGCAATCGTGGCCTCCGTGAGCCGCACCGCCGATGTCGGACTCGACATCACCGGCCTGTCGGTATTCGACAGTACGGACACCATGGTCGCCGAGGGCAGCTCGCTGCGCACCGGCGCCACCGACGTCTGGACCATCAGGGGCAACAGCCTGGAGAACGGCTCCTATTACATCCGGGTGAACGGCAACCTGCTGGGCGACCAAAGCGCCTCCTTCGGCGGGGCCGTGATGCTCATGCCGGTACCGGAACCGGAGACCTACGGCATGATGCTGGGCGGCCTCGGCATCCTCGGCTTCATGGCGCGCCGCCGCAAGGCCAAGCGCGACTGAGGATCGCAACTGACGCAACTGACGCAACTGAGGTTCGCAGCACGGACAACGGAGGCGCCCGGCGCCTCCGTTGTCGTCGCCGGGGGCCGGCGGCCGCTCAGGTGCGCAGCTTCTTGATGATGCTGCGGTTGCCGAGGATTTCCTCGATCTGCTCGAAGCGCACCGGCTTGACCATGTGGTGGTCGAAGCCGGCCTCGAAGGCCAGCTGGCGGTCCTTTTCCTGGCCCCAGCCGGTGACGGCGATCAGGGTCGTCATCGCCCCGCAAGAGAGCTTGCGGATACCGCGCGCCAGGTCGTAGCCCGACATCTGCGGCAGGCCGATGTCGAGGAAGGCGTAATCCGGGCAGAAGCGCGCGGCGGCGGCCAGCGCGTCCGGGCCGTTGTGGGTGATGACCACGCTGTGGCCCATGGCGGTGAGCAGCGCGCCGATGCTGTTGACGAAGTCGACGTTGTCGTCGGCCAGCAGGATGCGGTAGGTTTCGGTGCTGATGAAGGCGGCCGGGGTCGGCTTGGCCGGCAATTCCGGCTCGACCACGATCGGCAGGCGCACGGTGAAGCGGCTGCCGCGTCCCAGGCCCTCGCTCGCGGCGGCGATCGTGCCGCCATGCAGCTCGACCAGCTTGCGCGCCAGCGACAGGCCCACGCCCAGGCCGGCATTCGTGCGCTCCAGGGTCGAGTCGACCTGGACGAACATCTCGAACACGTTGTCGAGCATCTCGGGCGCCAGGCCGATGCCGGTGTCCATCACTTCCAGCACCAGGGTCTTGTCCTCGACCCGGGCCGAGAGCGTCACGCGCCCGCCGCGGTTGGTGTACTTGGCGGCGTTGTTGAGCAGGTTCGACAGGATCTGCGCCAGGCGCGTGGCGTCGCCGTGCAGGAACACGGGGCGGTCCGGCAGGTCGATCGCCAGTTCGTGGCCGTGCAGCTCGATGTAGGAGCGCACCACTTCCAGCGCGTCGTTGACGACCGCCTTCAACTCCACCCGCCCCATCTTGATGGCGAACTTGCCGGTATTGATGCGCGAAACGTCCAGCAAGTCGTCGACCAGGCGCACCATCTGGCGCAACTGGCGCTCCATGATGTCGGTCGCGCGCTGGGTGGCCTGGGCGTCGCCGCTGCGGATGCGCAGGATGTCGAGGCCGGTGCGGATCGGCGCCAGCGGATTGCGCAATTCGTGGGCCAGGGTCGCGAGGAACTCGTCTTTCCTGCGGTCGGCCACGATCAGCGCCTCCTCGGCCTTCTGGCGCACGTCCATTTCGTGCTCGAGCGTGCGGTTGGCGGCTTGCAGGGCGTCGGCGCGGCGCCCGATTTCGGCCAGCATGTCGTTGAAGGCCTCGACCAGCACGCCGATCTCGCCGCTGTCGTGGCCCGGCACGCGCAGCGTGAAATCGCGCCGCTGCATCACCTGGCGCGCCACGTTGGTCACCGATTCGAGCGGCCGGGTGATGGCCGCCTGCAGGCGCGAGGCAACCAGCGCCGCGATCACCAGCGCGCCCAGCATCACGCCGCCGAGGATCAGGCCATAGTTGAGCAGGCGGTCGAGCACGCCGTAGCGCGATTTCAGGTAGACCGTGCCGACGTGCTCGCCGTTCTCGACGATCTTGTGCCAGACCTCGAGCTCGCCCGCGCCGATGCGGTAGCCGGGCGCGCTCGGCTCGGCCGGGAACACCGGGTCGAGGCCGCTGCGGGCATAGGTGGCGAAGCGCGCGCCGCTGCTCGTGTAGACGGCGCCGGCCAGGATCTGTGGACGGGCGCGCAGCACGGCCAATTGCTGCTGGGCGGTGGCGACATCGTTGAACGACAGCGCCGGCGCCGTGACGCTGGCCATGATGTCGGCCTGGGTGGTGAGGTCGTCGACCCAGTAGCGCTGGAAAGTGCGCAAGTCGAGCAGGAGCATGGCGACCGAGGCCGACACCAGCGCTGCCAGCGTCGTGAAGACCGCCATCTTGATCAGTTTGCTACGGACGGAGCCGGCGTCGCGGGCACTCATCAGCTTGTTCCTTTTACTACATGGTTAGCGACCGTCAACAGCCGCGAACTGAGTTTCACGTTATTCTTTTCCGCCGAGTCGACCGAGACGTCGAAACGCACGCGGTCCTCGATGATCCTGAAATTGATGACGCTGCCGTACTGGAGCCCGAACTCGCATTCCGTCACCGACATCAGGGCGCTTGGGGCGGCGCGCAGGATGCGGGCGGCACGGGCATTGTCGCTGCCGGCCACGAACAGCAGGTGCACGGGAGGGCCGGACTCGCCTTCGCGCAGGCTGCGCACCTGGATCGGGCGCCCCAGCGCCTGGCGGCCGGCGACCACGCGCGCCAGCTCGGCGGCCATCTCGTCCGAGCCGATCACGCCGATCGTCACCGGCGCGGTGCTGTCGCTGAAGGCGCCCGCCGGGAACTCGGCATAGGAAAGGAATTTATACAGGAAGGCCGCCTTGACCCGGCGCTCGAGCAGCTGGGTGGCGCTCGACTGCGCCAGCGCCGGCGGCGGCAGCACGGCGCCCGCCGCGCACAGCGCCGCGGCGCACGCCAGCGCCCAGCCGGCGACGCGGCCCTGGACGGGCCGGCGGGCAAACTGGGGCAGCAAACGGGAAAAGCGGTGTCGAATCATTGGCCGGGCTTAAATTGGGAGGTCGCGTACACCGCGATGCGCGCTCGAACGCCGGGCGCACACCCGGTCCGCCCGACTTGCTCTGGCTGCCGCCTTGCGGCCTGCACCGCCCGCAATCATCCGGAGGCGGCGCCGGCCGCGGCGAACGCTCGAGCATGATAGCCCGGCAATGGCCGATCCCGACCGCTTTGCATCCGCCCGGGGAAACCAGGCGTGGCAAGCATGTCGTTCCGGACCCGGTACCGCTCGGGCGTCTCATGATTTGTTTGCCATAGTAAAACATTTTGATGCGCACACCAAGCGCCGCGCGTGCGCACGCCCGAACCGGTGTTTTGCACGTGCATGCCTGCAACAGCTATTCGCCAAACCTATGACTGTCATTACAAATGGAAATTGGGAAGTTTTATTTCCTTGCAGCATAATTCTTCCCGTCTCCTCTATTGTCCTCCTCGGAACATAGATTCAGCCCGCTCCCTGAGCGGGCTTTTTTTTTGGGCGCTGTTCGCGTTAAGTGTGGAAACTGCTGGGCGCCGCGCGCAGCAAGGCTTCGGGCGTGGCGATCCGTTGGCCGTCGAGCGCCCAGCGTTGGGCCTCAGGCGTATCCGAAGATTCCACACTTAACGCGAACAGCGCTTTTTTTTGGCCCGCCGCCCCTGGCCGCGGAAGCTTGTTATCATGCCGTCAATTCCCCGACCTGAAGGAGAACGCATGGCCGAGCCCGCCCGACAGCAAGCGCGCAGCCTCGAATTCTGGTTCGAATTCGGCAGCACCTACAGTTACCTCAGCGCGATGCGCATCGAAGACTGCGCCCGCGCCGCCGGGGTGGCGCTCGCCTGGCGCCCCTTCCTGCTCGGACCGGTCTTCCGGAGCCTGGGCTGGGAAACCTCGCCTTTCGTCCTGCAGCAGGCCAAGGGCCGCTACATGTGGCGCGACATGGAGCGCGAGGCGGCCCGGCTCGGGCTGCCGTTTCGCCGGCCCTCGGCCTTTCCCCGCACCGCCCTGCTGCCGATGCGGGTCGCCACCCTCGGCGTGGCCGAACCCTGGATCGGCGCCTACTGCCGCCGGGTCATGCTGAGCAACTGGGCACTGGACCGCGAGATCGACAACCAGGAAACGGTGCTCGAGGCCCTCGACGGCCTGGTGCCGGATCCGGCCCAGGTGATGGCGGCCGCCCTGTCGCCCGCCAACAAGCTGCGCCTGCGCGAGTCCACCGAGGAAGCCGCGGCGCGCGGGATCTTCGGCGCGCCCAGCTTTTTCGTGGGAGACGAATTGTTCTGGGGCAACGACCGGCTGGAGGCCGCGCTCGCGCTGGCGCGCGCCGGTGCCTGAAGCAGGCCTGGCGGCGGGCGCGCGCATCTTCCCGGTCGCGCCCCCCCCCCCGCTCCAGCGGGCCGCCAATCGTGCGTCATTTAGTGTACGATTCGGCCATGTTTTTGAATACACAACAGGCCGCCTACATGCACCCTTCCGGTAAGTCCGCTTTGACCACATCCGCCTACGACTGGAGCGCCAGCACGCTGGGGCTTCCGGCCGGATGGCCGCAACCGCTGCGCCTGGCGGCCGACCTGATGTTCAACCTGCCGGTCCCGATGCTGCTGCTGTGGGGTCCGCAGCCGGCGCAATCGGCCTTGCTGTGCAACGAGGCCTACGGCCTGCTGGCCGGACCCGTGTTTGGGCGCGTTCCGGGCGGCGCGGTGCCGGCGGTGCTGCCGCCGCCGGTCGCGGCGGCCGGCGACGCGCTGGCCCAGGCCTGGCGCGGCGAAGCGGCTCGCGTGACGGGCGCCGCCGTCCACTTCGGTCCGGCCAGCGAGGACCGCTACGACCTCTACCTGACCCCGATCCCGTTCGAGGGCGCGGTCGGCGGCGTGCTGTGCGCCCTGGCGCCGGCCGCGCAGGCGGCGCCCCAGGCCGCGCCGGACGCGGGCACGCTGAGCATCCTGGTGGTCGAGGACAACCTCGACTCCCAATACCTGGTCTGCGAAATGCTCAAGGCCTTCGGCTACGAGGCCGACGGCGTGGCCCATCCGGAAGATGCGCTGGCGCGCCTGGCCGCCAACCGCTACCACGTGCTGTTCACCGACGTCAGCCTGCCGGGCATGTCCGGCGTCGACCTGGCGCGCGAGGCGCGCGTGCGCTACCCGCACCTGAAAGTGATCTTCGCGTCGGGCTATGGCGACACGCTGCTGCGCCACCTCGACTTCCCTTACCAATCGCTGCAAAAGCCGTATGAACTCGACCAGCTGCAACATGCGCTGGGCCAGGTCGCGGACCAGTTGCGGGTGCAAGCCTGAGTGCGGCCCATGCGTGTGCGACCAAGCCGATGGGCTGGGCCGGAACGGCCGCACGCCTCCCCGCCCGGCCGGCACGCCGGGCTGCCGGCCGTCATGGTGACTGACGCCATGCCGGCCATCTCCAGCCCGCCGGCCGCCGGCGCCGTCCAGGGAGGCGCGCCGTGAGCCAGGAGCACGACGATCTCGAGCTGATGCGTTCGGCCGCGCTGCGCAATGCCACCAGCGTAATGGCGGCGCGCCAGCGTACCGAGGCCGAGCTGGTGGCCACGCGGGAAGCGCTGCGCCAGGCCCACGAGCGCATGGAAAACATGCTCGAGAGCCTGACCGACGCCTTCTGCGCGGTCGACTTCGACTGGCGCATCACCTATGTCAACGGGCGCGCGCTCGAACTGCTCGCTCCGCTCGGCAAGACCCGCGAAGGCCTGCTCGGCCACATCCTGTGGGACGAATTCGAGGAACTCGACGGCAGCAACCTGGCCGTCGAGATGCGCCGCGCAATGGACTCGCGCGAGACCGGCAGCCGCGAATTCTTCTATCCAAGGCTGGCGGTCTGGATCGAAGCGCGCATGTATCCGTCGCCCGACGGGCTGACCCTGTATTTCCACGACGTCACGCAGCGCCGCATCGACCAGCAAGCCCTGATCGACGGCAATAACCGCCTGCAAGTGGCGCTGGCCGCCGGCCGCCTCGGCGACTGGACCTGGGACGCGGCCAGCGACCGCGTCAACCTGGGCGAGCGCGCCGCCGCGATCCTCGGGCTGGAACCGGAAACCCCGCATGCCTGGTCGGCGCTGCGCGCCCGCCTCGACGAGCGGGCGCGCGAGGCCGTGCGGCGCGCGGTGCTGCACGCGTTCGCCACCCAGACCGACCTGTCGATCGAATGCCGGCTGCTGCCCGACGGCGGCGCGGCGCGCTGGATCGCCCTGGTCGGGCGCGCCGATTACGCCAACCCGGCCGAGCGCGACAGCGTGGTCGGGATGACCGGCGTGGTCCAGGACATCTCGAACCGCAAGAACGTCGAGGACTCCCTGCGCCAGAGCGAGGAAACCCTGCGCGCGCTGGCCAACACCATCCCGCAGCTGGCCTGGATGGCCCAGGCCGACGGCGCCATCGTCTGGTTCAACGAGCGCTGGTACGAGTACACCGGCACCGCGCTCGAGTCCGCCATGGGCTGGGGTTGGCAAAATACGGTCGAGCCGGATGCGCTGCCGGCCATGCTCGCGCACTGGCGCCATTCGATCCGCACCGGCGCGCCCTTCGAGATGGAATTCCCGATCCGCGGCGCCGACGGCCAGTACCGCTGGTTCCTGACCCGCGTCAATGCCGTGCGCGACCGCCATGGCGTCGTCGTGCGCTGGTTCGGCACGAATACCGACGTCGACCAGGTCAAGCGCGCCGAGCAGGCGCTGCGCGAAGAATCGAAGGTGCTCGAACTGCTCAACAGCACCGGCAGCGCCCTCGCCTCCACGCGCGACCTGCGCTCGCTGCTGCAGGTGGCCACCGACGCCGCCAGCGGTATCGCCGCCGCCCGCTTCGGCGCCTTCTTCTACCATGGCAAGGAAAGCGACGGGCCGACGCAGGCTCCGTATTTCTCGCTGTATACGATCTCCGGCGGCACGTCGAACGAATTCCAGAGCTTCGGCGAGCCGCACGCGACCGCCCTGTTCGGGGCCGGCTTCCGCGGCGCCGGGCTGATCAGGTCAAGCGACATCACGGCCGACCCGCGCCATGGCCAGTCGCCCGTCCGGTTCAACCTGATGTCGGGCCAGCCGGCCGTGCGCAGCTACCTGTCGGTGCCGGTCACGGCCGGCTCCGGCGAAGTGCTGGGCACGATGTTCTTTGGCCATCCGGAACCGAACATCTTCACCGAGCGCACCGAGCGCATCGTGCGCGGCATCGCCGCCCAGGCCGCGGTCGCGCTCGACAACATCCGCCTCTACGAAGCGGCGCAGCAGGCCGCCGAAGAACGCAAGGTGCTGCTGGAGAGCGAGCGCGAGGCGCGCGCCGAAGCCGAGCGCTCGAGCCAGATGAAGGACGAGTTCCTCGCCACGCTGTCGCATGAACTGCGCACGCCGCTCTCGGCCATCCTCGGCTGGGCCCAGGTGCTGCGCCGCGGCGGCAAGGACGAGGCCGACCTGCAGCGCGGCCTGCAGACGATCGAGCGCAATGCGCGCGCCCAGGCCCAGCTGATCGAGGACCTGCTCGACATGAGCCGCATCACCTCGGGCAAGGTCTTGCTCGACATGCAGACCCTCAATCCCCAGGGCTTCGTCGATGCAGCCATCGACACCGTGCGCCCGGCGGCCGACGCCAAGAACATCCGTATCGACAAACGCTACGCCGCCGCCCCCGGCCTGGTCGCGGGCGACCCCGCGCGCCTGCAGCAGGTGGTCTGGAACCTGCTCTCGAACGCGATCAAGTTCACCCCGCGCGGCGGCTGCGTCACGGTCGAACTCACCAAAGGCAACGGCTCGGTCGCGGTGACCGTGCACGACACGGGCGCCGGCATCGGCCCGGAATTCATCACCCACGTGTTCGAGCGCTTCCGCCAGGCCGACGCCTCGATGACGCGCCGCCACGGCGGCCTGGGCCTGGGCCTGGCGATCGTCAAGCACCTGGTCGAGCAGCATGGCGGCACGGTGCGCGCCGAGAGCCCCGGCGAAGGCCTGGGCTCGAGCTTCACGATCGAGTTGCCGCTGGCAAAAGAAGCGCCGCGGTCGACCGCGCGCAGCCGCATGATCATCAGTACCCCGCCGCCGGCCGCGCCCGAGCTCACCCTGCGCGACCTGTCCGGGGTGTCGGTGCTGGTGGTCGACGACGACCGCGATGCGCGCGAACTGATCCTGCGCATCCTGACCGACTGCCATGCCCGGGTACGGATCGCGGCCAGCGCGCGCGAGGCCTTCGCGGCCCTGCAGGCCGAGATGCCGGACCTCCTGATCAGCGACCTCGGCATGCCGGAAGTGGACGGCTTCGAGCTGCTGTCCTGGGTGCGCGCCCTGCCGCGCGACCGCGGCGGCCTGCTGCCGGCCGTCGCGCTGACCGCCTTTGCACGCTCCGAAGACCGCCTGCGCGCCCTGGAAGCGGGCTTCAGCTCGCATATTTCCAAGCCGGTCGAGCCGAGCGAACTGATTGCGACAGTCGGCTCGCTGGTGCGTCCTCCAGCCAATCGTCCGGGTAGCGCGAAACGATTGTGATGTTCCTACTCCCCGACGCGGCGCTGTCCTACAAGAAATTTTGTGCCCTTTGCTAGACTACTTGAAGTGGGAAAGTTGGATTACTTAGGTGAAATTTGTTTCCATCCAGTACCTATTTCGACGAGAAGAAGCATGCCGAGCAGACAAGAAATTTTGAACGCCAAGATCCTGGTCGTAGACGATTCGCCAGACAATATCGAGTTGATGGAAGAGATATTGCGCGAAGAAGGCTACAGTAACGTCAGCTCGACCATGGAGCCGGAACAAGTCTGTCCGCTGCATCGCGAGCACAACTACGACCTGATCCTGCTCGACCTGCAGATGCCGGGCCTGAACGGCTTCCAGGTCATGAAGAGCCTGAAGGAAATCGAAAAAGGCGGCTACCTGCCCGTGCTGGCGCTGACCGCCCAGCCGAGTTTCAAGATCGCCGCGCTCGAAGCCGGCGCGCGCGACTTCATCAGCAAGCCATTCGACCTGCTGGAAGTCCACAAGCGCATCCACAACATGCTGGAAGTACGCCTGCTCTATAAGGAGCTCGCGCAGTACAGCCGCGCCCAGCAGGAGCTGGCCCTGCACGACGCCCTCACCGGCCTGCCGAACCGGCGCCTGCTGGAAGACCGCATCGAAACGGCCCTGCAGCACGCCAACCGCGGCCATGCCAAGGCGGCGATCATGTACCTCGACCTGGACGGTTTCAAGGCCATCAACGACACCTATGGCCACGCCTATGGCGACGAGATCCTGAAGATGGTGTCGCAGCGCCTGCTCGCCTCCTCGCGCAAGGAAGACACGGTCGCACGCCTGGGCGGCGATGAATTCATGGTCGTACTGGGCGACATCCACAGCCTGGCCGATGCCCAGGGCCCGGCCGCGAAGCTGGTCGAGTCCCTGTCCGAGCCCTTCTTCATCAACGACCTGACCCTGCGCCTGTCGACCTCGATCGGTATCAGCATCTATCCGGACGACGCCGAATCGGTCGAAGCCCTGATCAGCATTGCCGACTACGCGCTGTACGAAGCCAAGCGCGCCGGCAAGAACCGCTTCTGCTCGACGGCCGGCTCGCGCCAGGTGGCGGTCAAGCCGGTGGCGAAGGCGGCGGAGCTGGCGCCGCATCGTTGATCGCATTACGCTGTTGAATTGTCGGGCCGGCGCTTGCCGGTACCGGCCCGGCGGCGCAAAAAACGCGTGGAGCCGGGAGCGGTTCGCTGCCCGCTCCTGACTCCACGCGTTGGCCTTGGGCAGCCACCGGCCGCCCAGCGCATCCTCCTCAGGCCGACCCGATGTCCTTCGCCTGGGTCTCCTTGGTGCCGACGTTGGTCTGGCCGCAGGCTTCCTGGTTGTGGGCGGCGATCGCGGCGGCGCCCTGGTGATCGCGGCTGGCCTCGACCTTGTCCGGCGCCACTTCGATGCGGGTGATGCCGGAATCGACCGAAATCGGATCGCTGGCCGGGAAGGTCATTTCGACCGCATCGTCGAGCAGGGCTTCCTTGGGGCCGATGTTCGATGGGTGTTCGACGCTGGCCATCATTTCGATTGCCACGGCGTGGGTGATGAATTTGAGCTGGGACAGCTCGCGGATCGTGCGCACGCCGAAGCCGTCCTGCAATGCCTTCGCCTCTTTCTCCCCGATGCCCTTGAGCGCGGTCAGCGGGCTATCGACCAGCTCGCGCAGCGTCTTGCCATGGAACTCTTCATTCACGATTTCATTGATGTTCATTTTTGTCCTTTCAAGTAGGCGGCTGGTTCTTTATTGACAAGGTTGAACCGGGCACGGTTCCACTATCGCATAGGGCCCAGGTCACGTATGTGCGCTGTCGAACACGCGCAGGCTACGCACGATTGCCTTAATTCAGCGTAAATTGCCGTGCTATCATTTGTGTCACCAAAGTACGTCTTTACTTTGGAAAACAGGGCCTCTCTGCTATCCTTTTGTTCCGGCAGATTCAGGCCTTACCGACGAACGCAGCAGGAACGACGTGTCCACAACCGACAAACCTAAGATTCTGGTCGTCAACGACGATGCCGCCAGCCTGCTGGCGCTGACCAGCCTGCTCGATCAATGGGCGCTGGAAACCGGCTATGAAGTCCTGGCTGCGCGTTCCGGCCAGGAAGCCTTGCGCCAGGTGCTGCTGCACGATTTCGCCGTGATCATCCTCGACGTCAACATGCCCGGCATGGACGGCTTCGAGACGGCCGAGGCGATCCACCAGCGCGCGCGCTCGGCCGACATCCCGATCATCTTCGTCACGGCCTTCCTGGCCGACGAGATCGACCGCCTCAAGGCCTACCAGCGCGGCGCCGCCGACTTCCTGTTCACGCCGGTGATCCCGCAGATCCTGCACGCCAAGGTATCGGTCTTCGTCGCCCTGGCCAACAAGAACGAGCAGCTGCGCCGCCAGGCCGACAAGCTGTCGCAGCGCACGCTGGAGCTGACCGCGACCAACGAGCGCCTGATGAGCGAAATCGAGGAGCGCCAGGCGGCCGAGCGCAAGAGCCACCAGAAAGACGAATTCCTGGCCATGCTCGGCCACGAACTGCGCAATCCGCTGTCGGCGATCGCCAGCGCCGCCGCCCTGATCGACATGCCGGGCGCGCCCGCCGAGATGGGCAGCCGCGCGCGCCAGATCATCCAGCGCCAGAGCCAGCACCTGTCGCGCATCGTCGACGACCTGCTCGACCTGTCGCGCGCGATGTCGGGCAAGATCCTGCTGGCGCGCAGGCCGGTCGACCTGGCCAGCCTGGTCGGCGCCTGCCTCGACACCTTCCGCGCCACCGGCCGTACCGGCGGCTACCGCATCAATGTCGACCTCGAGCCGAACTGGGTCGACGGCGACCCGACGCGCCTGGAACAGGTGGCGACCAACCTGTTCGACAATGCACTGAAATACACCCCGGCCGGCGGCACGATCGACATCACGATCGCGGACGACGGCGACGAAGTCCTGCTCACCGTGCGCGACACCGGGGTCGGCATCGCGCCCGACCTGTTGCCGCACGTGTTCGACGTGTTCGTCCAGGGCACGATCAGCCTCGACCGCGCGCAAGGCGGTCTCGGCATCGGCCTGTCGCTGGTGCGGCGCCTGGTGGAACTGCATGGCGGCAGCGTCAGCGCCACCAGCGACGGCGCCGGCACAGGCAGCGCCTTCACGATCCGCCTGCCGCGCGCCCAAGCGCCGCAGCTGCCGGTGCCGAGCTTCGACAAGCCGCAGGAAAGCAGCACCAGGCCGGCCGTCCTGCTGATCGAGGACAACGAGGATGGGCGCGAAATGATGGCGACCATGCTCGAGGTCTACGGTTACCCGGTGCTGCAGTCGGGCGACGGCCTGGACGGCGTGGCGCTCGCCACCGCCCACCTGCCGACCGTGGCCCTGGTCGATATCGGCCTGCCCGGCATCGACGGCTACGAAGTGGCGCGCCGCCTGCGCGCCAACGCCGCCACCAGCGCCATGCGCCTGATCGCCCTGACCGGCTACGGCCTGGCCGAGGACCAGCGCCGCGTGCTGGAAGCGGGCTTCGACATGCACCTGGTGAAACCGGTCGACATCACCCAGCTGCTGGGCGCGCTGGGCGAGCCGGAGCCCCTGCCGACGCCGGGCTGAGGCCTGGCTTCAGGAAAGCACTGCAGGGCCACACGGACATGACAAGGCCGCACGGCGCGATGGCGCGGTGCGGCCTGTTTAGTTCGTGCTGCGCATGCCGCCAGGCGGCGGCGCCTTATTGCGAGGCTTCGATTTCCTGCTGGCGCGCCTGCATTTCCTGGCCCAGCGCCATCATGTCGAGCTTGAGCTCGCGCGTTTTCGGGAACATTTCCTTCTCTTCTTCCTCGACGTGGTGCTCGATCATTTCGCTCAGCACCTTGACCTTGGCGTCGTACAGGTCGTCGCCCGGATCCATCTCCATGATCTGCGCGATCAGGTCCTTGGCCGAGGCATGCTCGACGACCGCTTCGTCGACCATGTCTTCGGTGTCCTCGCTCGCTTCACGGGTGGCCGGATAGAAAATCTCTTCCTCGATCGTGGTGTGCATGATCAAGGCGTTGCAGATCTCGTCGGCCAGCTTTTTCTTGCTGACCTTGGCACGGTCGGTCATGTTTTCGAATTTTTCGAACATCTCTTCGACTTCACGGTGTTGCTTTTTGAGCAACTCAACGGCGTCGATCGGGGCGCTGGCATTGTTTGGCATGGGAACTCCCTCAAGGTTGACAGTGTTAACAAGACGTCCAGGTCTCCAGCATCGTCCGAAACGCCTTGCGCTACCGTTCGGCAACGCACGCTGCGCCGCGCCCCCCCCTCTGTGCGCACTTCCACAGCGAAGCTGTTGTATGATTTGGGAAACATTTAACCGAGCCCACAATGACCGCACCGGCACCGCAACACCATGACCCGGAACTGGAACGGCTGGTTGCCGAACGCACCGCCGAGCTGACCGAGCTCGTCGCTCACCTGATGAGCTGCTGGGACGACGACCGGCGCCAGCTGGCGCGCAAGCTCCACGACAGCCTGGGCTCGTCGATGACGGCGCTGACGATGCACCTGGGCCTGCTGTCCAAGGGCCTGAGCGACGCCAAGGCGCTCGACCGCGCGGCGCAGATGAAGAGCTTGCTCAACGGGATCATCGAGACCAACCGCAAGGTGCAGTTAACCCTCTGGAACGACAAACTGGAGTTTCTCGGCATTAAGGCGGCGCTGGCCGAACTGGTGGCCGAGTTCGGCCAGGAGCACGGCCTCGAAGCCCGCGCCAGCCTGCCCGACGACGACGACGCCTATTCGCGCGCCCAGAATGTGGCCCTGCTGCGCTGCGCCGAGGAAGGCTTGCACAATGCGCGCCGCCATGCGCAGGCGAGCGAGGTCGACGTCATCCTGGACGACGACGGCGACCAGTTGATGCTGACCGTGCGCGACAACGGCGTCGGCCTGGCGCGTCCGCCCGCGCCCGGATCGCTGCACTGCCACGGCTTGCGCCTGCTGCGCGAGCGCGCCCGTGCGCTGGGCGGCAGCCTGAACCTGCTGCCGGCCGCCGGCGGCGGCGCCATGCTGACCATGACGCTGCCGCGCCACCCGCAACCCTAGCCCGCCGCCCGGCGTGTCAGTGCAGCTTGACCAGCGGCGTGGTGCGCCGGATCAGGAAGCGCGCCAGCGCCAGCACCCCGGTGCGCATCGAGCCGAGCACGGCCTGGTGGTGCATCAGGTGCAGGCTGGTGTACATCAGGCGCGCCATCATCCCCTCGACGAACCAGCTCGATCCGCGTAGCGAACCCATCAGGTTGCCGACGCTGGTCGACTTGCCCAGCGAAACGAGCGAGCCGTAATCCTTGTAGACATAGGGCTTGGCTGGCGGCTGCTGCCCCTTGGCGCGGCGCACGAAACCCTTGAGCAGGTAGTCGGCCTGCTGGTGCGCCGCCTGGGCGCGCGGCGGCACCGGCTTGCCGTTGCCGTCGATACACGCCGCGCAGTCGCCCAGCGCATACACGTCGGGCACGCCCGGCACCCGCAGGTGGGCGTCGACTTCGATCTGGCCGCCCTTGTTGGTCGGCAGCCCGAGGTGGGACAGGAATTCCGGCGCCCGGATGCCGGCCGCCCAGACGCACAGGTTGGCCGGGTAGACGTTGCCCTCGTTGTCGGTCACGGCGTCGGCGTCGATCCGGGTGACGCGGCAATCGGTAACGACGCTGATGCCGCGCTCGTTGAGGAGCTTGAGCGCGGCCTTCGACACCCGTTCCGGCAGCGGCGCCAGCACCCGCGGGGCGCCTTCGAGCAGCGTGATGCGCACGTCGCGCTCGACCTGCAGGCGCGAAAAGCCGTAGGTGGCGTAGACGCCCGAGGCTTCGCGCAGTTCGGCGGCCAGCTCGACGCCGGTGGCGCCGCCGCCGATGATCACCACGTCGAGCGCCGTGCTGGCGTCGTTGCGCTGCTGGCGCGCCTGCTCGGCCATCGCCATCAGGCGCAGCAGGCGCAGGCGGAAGCGTTCGGCGTCTTCGGTGACGTTCAGGGAAATGGTGTGTTCGCGCGCGCCCTCCACGCCGAAGTAATTCGCGGTGCTGCCGACCGCCATCACGAGCGAGCCGTACTGGATGCGCCGCTCGTCGAGGATGTCTTCGCCTTCGGCGGTGCGCACGGCGCCCACCGTCAGGCTGTGCGCGCCGGCGTCGAGCGCCGTCATGGGACCGTAGACGAAAGTAAAACCGTTATCGTGGGCCAGCATCTGGTACGACAGGCCCTCCTGGTGGATGTCGAGCGTGCCTGCCGCGACCTCGTGCAGCGAGGGCTTCCAGATGTGGTAAAGCCGGCAGTCGACCAGCATTACCTTCGAAGGACCGAGCTTGCGCCCGAGTTTGCAGGCCAGCTCCAGCCCGCCTGCCCCGCCACCGACGATCACGATTTCGCTCTGCAAGCCTTCCTCCGTCCGTTACGCCACCGGCCAGGGCCGGCTTTTGGCTACCCGGCAAGTGTACACCCGGGCCGAAATCCGCGTGCGCGGCTGCCCGGCGCGGCGGGTATGCCTCAGTGACCGCGGCCGTGACCGTTGCCGTGACCGCGGCCATGCTTGTCGTGCTTGTCGTGCTTGTCGTGTTTATCGTGCTTGTCGTGCCGGGCGTAGCGGTCGTGGCGGTCCACCTCGCGGTACACGACGTGATGACGCTCGCGGTAACGCGGCGCGTAGGTATTCGTGTACCAGTCGTCGCGCACGAACATGACCGGGCGCGCGCAGGCGTCGTAGCGGCCGCAGTAGCGCTTCCAGTTCTTGCGGTGGCCAGGCGGCACGCGCAGGTAGACCGGCTCGGCGCGGTAGCGCACCTCGCGCACTTCGCGCACGATGACGGGCTGGGTGTACACCACCGGCGGCGGGCCGAAGTCGCCGATGTCGAGGCGGCCGTAGAAGCCGGGCTGGCCGACGCTGATGCTGACGTTGGTCTGGGCCATGGCCGGGACGGCTGCGGCGAGCAGGACGAGGCCTGCGGCAAGGGAAGCGAGTGGGGATTTCATGGGAAGTCCTCTGATTGTGATGTTGTGAGAACTTTACCAGTGACTGAGTGAAAACTTTGTTCGCTGCAACACTCAATTACAACTTCAAATTGCCCAATTGCATCGATCGCGTTGGCTTCGACCGCATTCTTTGCCCTGCGAACGGTGCGCGCCGCGATCGGCCATGCGGCTATCATGCGGCCAAGGAGGTACCGCCATGAAGCGTTCCCTGCGCTGGAGCGCGTTTGCCCTCGCCTGCCTGCTGGCAAGCGGATGCAAGCAGCGCAACGAGCCTGTCAAACCGATCGCCGCCTCCCCGCTCGCCGTCTTCATCGACTATTGAGCGGGCAGCCAGCTTGAGCGGCCAAACTGCCTGAGCGGCTCCGTAGCCTGCGCACGGCAGGGGCCGCCCCTGCGCAGCAAATTCCTCCTTCCCGGCAGCGGGCAAGCTAAACTGTCGCCTGTTTCCATTTGCCCCAAGGTATGCCATGTCGTTCCACTCGCTCGGTCTCATCGACCAGCTTGCCCGCACCCTCGAGACGCTCGCCTATCAACACCCGACGCCGGTCCAGTCGCAGGCAATTCCCGCCGTGCTCGCCGGCCGCGACGTCATGGCCGCAGCCCAGACCGGCACCGGCAAGACCGCCGGTTTCGCCCTGCCCCTGCTGCAGCGCCTGACGATGGAGGGCAGCGGCCTGGTGCCGAATTCGGCGCGGGCGCTGGTGCTGGTGCCCACGCGCGAACTGGCCGAGCAGGTGCATACGAGTTTCCAGACCTACGGCGCCGGCCTGCCGCTGCGCACGATGGTGGCCTACGGCGGCGTCAGCATCAATCCGCAGATGATGCGCCTGCGTAAGGGCGTCGACCTGCTGGTGGCCACGCCCGGCCGCCTGCTCGACCTGCAGCGCCAGAACGCGCTCAAGCTCAAGGGCGTGCAGATGCTGGTGCTGGACGAAGCCGACCGCATGCTCGACCTCGGCTTTTCGCGCGAACTCGACCAGGTGTTCGCGGCCCTCCCCAAGCTGCGCCAGACCCTGCTGTTTTCGGCCACCTTTTCCGACCCGATCCGGGCGCTGGCCGCGAAACTGCTGGTCGACCCAGTCAGCATCGAGACGGCGCCGCGCAACACCACCGTCAAGGCCATCAGGCAGTGGGCAGTCCCGGTCGACAAGAAGCGCAAGCCCGAGCTGTTCCTGCACCTGCTGAAAAAACACGGCTGGGGCCAGGTGCTCGCTTTCGTGAAAACCCGCCGCGGCGTCGACGAACTGGTCGAACTGCTGCAAGCGAAGGGCATCGACGCCGATTCGATCCACGGCGACAAGCCGCAGCCGGCACGCCTGCGCGCCCTCGACCGCTTCAAGGCCGGCGAAGTCAGGATCCTGGTCGCCACCGACGTCGCCGCGCGCGGCCTCGACATCGACGACCTGCCGGTCGTGGTCAACGTCGACCTGCCGATCGTGGCCGAGGACTACGTGCACCGCACCGGCCGCACCGGACGCGCCGGCGCCGCCGGCGAAGCGCTGTCGCTGGTCTGCGCCGACGAAGTGCAGCAACTGGCGGCGATCGAACTGCTGACCGGGCAAGTGCTGAAACGCGTCGAGGAAGCCGGCTTCGCGCCGGACCACCGGGTGCCGGAAACCGGCACCGGCGGGCAGATCGTCAAGAAGCCGAAAAAGCCGAAGAAACCGAAGGGCGAAGCGAAGGTGGTGACGGAGGACGTGCGGTTCAGGCGCTGACGAATCAGCCGCCGGTTGAACGCGTGGGCGGCGCACGGGCCAACATGACGCACACGGCCGGCGTAGGATGGTCGGCTCCACCATGGTGTCCGATCAGACCAAACGGGTGCGCCGCCCACGCGTTCAACCAGCGTGTGAGCAGCCGGGTCCTTGAAATAATATTTCACCAAAATCAGGACAATGAAATATCCTTTCACTGCAACACCAGCCGGAACTTGCGCACCCCTTCCTCCCCCGCCGGCATCACCTCAAAGCCCAGCTTGCGCACCAGCCCGATGATCCGGTTGTTCTGCGGCAGCGCTTCGCCGACGATCTCGCGCGTGCCCCGCGAGCGGCAGTAATCGATCAGTTTCTGCATCAGGATCTTGCCCAGTCCCAGGCCCTTGAGGTCGGAGCGCACGGTGACCGCGAATTCGGCGCTGATATTGTCCGGATCGGCCACCACGCGTCCCACGCCCAGCGTCTCCGGCGTGCCGTCCGGCCCCGGCCGGGTGGCGATGAACGCCATTTCGCGGTCGTAGTCGATTTGCGTGAAGCGCGCCAGTTGCGAGGGCTGCAACTCGCGGATGCGCACGAACATCCGGTAGCGCACGTCGTCCGGCGTGAGCGCGTCGAACAGCTTGATGTGCGCCGGGCCGTCTTCCGGCCGTACCGGGCGCAGCACCAGCTGGCCGCCGTTCCAGGTGATGGTTTCTTCGAGTTCGCGCGGATAGGGCCGGATCGCCAGCCGGTCGAGCGTGCTGCCGGAGCGGTCGGCCATGGCCAGGCGCATGCGCGCGTCGAGCACCACGGCGCCGCTGGCGTCGGCCAGCAGCGGGTTGATGTCGAGCTCGACGATTTCGGGAATGTCGCACACCATGCGCGAGACCTGCACCAGGGCCGCCAGGATCGCATCCATGTCGGCAGGGGGCCTGTTGCGGTAGCCGGCCAGCAGCCGGGCGACGCGGGTGCGCCCGACCATGTCGCGCGCCAGTACCGCGTTCAGCGGCGGCAGCGCCACCGCATGGTCGTTGGCCACCTCCACCGCCACCCCGCCCTGGCCGAACAGGATCACCGGCCCGAACACGGGGTCGGTGGCGGCACCCAGGATCAGCTCGTGGCCCTCGGGACGGCGCGCCATCGCCTGCACCGAGAACCCCTCGAAGCGCGCATCCGGGCGCAGTTCGCCAAAGCGCTTGCGCACGCGCTGGGCCGCCGAGCGCACCGCCGCTTCCGAGTCGAGGTCGAGCGCCACGCCGCCCACGTCCGACTTGTGCATCACGTCCGGCGAGATGATTTTCACCGCCACCGGGAAGCCGATGCTGCGCGCGGCCAGCACCGCCTCCTCGACCGTGGCGGCGGCCCGGGTCTCGACGATCGCCATGCCATAGGCGCGCAGGATGGCCTTGGTTTCCGGGTCGCTCAGCAGGTGGCGCCCGTTCGCCAGCGCTTCGCGCACCAGCGCGCGCGCCGTGCCGCGTTCGCTGGCGGCGATGCGCGACACCGAGGGCGGCACCTGCATCAGGAGGTGCTGATTCTGGCGGTAGTGGACGATCTGGAGGAACCCCTCGACCGCATCTTCCGGCGTGTCGAAGGTCGGCATGCCGGCCTGCGAGGCGATCTCGCGCGCCGGCGCCAGCGAGTCGCCGCCCAGCCAGCACGAGAGCACGTTGCGCGAGGCGGCGCGCGCGAGCGGCGCGATCGCCTCGGCAATGTCGGTGCTGGCGACGGTCGCCGTCGGCGAGTGGATCACGAGGATGGCGTCGGCGCCGGGGTCCTGCAGCAGGATCTCGAGCGCCTGGCGGTAGCGTTCGGGCGCGGCGTCGCCGAACAGGTTGACCGGGTTGGCGGCCTGGCTGCCGGCCGGCAGCAGGCCGGCCAGCCGCTCGGCCGTCTGCGGCGCCAGGCCGGCCAGGGCGCCGCCGCCGCAGACCAGGGCGTCGGCGGCCAGCACGCCGGGGCCGGCGCCGTTGGCGACGATCGCCAGGCGCTCGCCGTGCAGCGGCCGGGCGTGCGCCAGCGTCTCGACCGCGGCGAACAGCTGCTCGGTGGTGTAGACCCGCAGCATGCCGGCGCGCCGGATCGCGGCCTCGAACACGTCGTCCATGCCGGCCAGCGCCCCGCTTTCGCTGGCCGCCGCGCGCGCCCCGCCGCCGGCGCGCCCGGCCTTCAGGACCAGGGTCGGCTTGCTGCGCGCCGCCGCCCGCGCCGCCGACATGAACTTGCGCGCATAGCGCAGGTGCTCGACATACAGCAGGATCGAGCCGGTGGCGCCGTCGCTGGCGAGGTAGTCGAGCACGTCGCCGAGGTCGACGTCGCTTGAATCGCCCAGCGCGACGAAATGAGAGAAGCCGATGCCGCGCGAATGGGCCCGGTCGAGCACGCCCGTCATCAGCGCGCCCGACTGCGACACGAAGGCGATCCGGCCCGGCAGCGCCCCGCTCTGCGCGATGCTGGCGTTCAGGCCCAGGTTCGGGGCCAGCAGCCCGGCGCTGTTCGGGCCGAGGATGCGCAGCAGGTAGGGGTTGGCGGCGTCGAGCATCGCCTGTTTCAGCGAGCGGCCGCGCTCGTCGCGCGCCTGCGCCAGGCCGGCGCTGAGCACGATGGCCGCGCGCGTGCCCTTCTCGCCGAGCTGGCGGATGATCGGCGGCACCGTCGCCGGCGGGGTGCAGATCACGGCCAGGTCGGGCGCCGCGGCGAGCTCGGTCACGCTGGCCACGACCGGCAGGCCGGCCAGCGCGCTGTACTTCGGATTGACGGGATGGACGGTTCCGCGAAAGCCGCCGGCGGTCAGGTTGCGCAGCAGCGTCGCGCCCAGGCTGCCGGGACGCTCGGAGGCGCCGATCAGGGCGACCGAGCGCGGCGCGAACAGGCGATTGAGGTTGCGGACGCTCACCCCTGCCTCCCGGACGGCTGCTGCCTACCCTTTCCGGATACCGCTGCTGGACTTGCCTTCAAGCGAACCTCCACGCTGGATGTCACCGCGAACGCGGCGGGCCTGTGGAAGGATACCGAAGGATCGGATCGCGGCGCGCACTGAAGAGATGCCGGATGCGGCGCGGCCGCGCCCGGCAGGACGGCGTCAGGCCGCCGAGCGGGCCGTCACCGGATAGCCGGCCTCGTCGATCGCCGCGGCGATCTTGTCCAGCTCGGCGCGGCTGTCGATGCGCACCTTCCTGGTCGGCAGGTCGACCTCGACCTTGGCGCCCTGGTCCAGTGCCTGTACGGTTTTCGTCACGCGGCCCACGCAGTGGCCGCAGCTCATGCCTTCAACAGTCAGTTCATACATCGGGGTTTCTCCTTGTGGTCGCGGCCGCTGCGCGCCTTCGGCATTATCGCCGGTCCGCAGGATCGGGGCCGCGCCCATCGCCTCCAGGCGTGCGGCGGCATCGATCGCCCCGTCCTTGATGCGGTCGCCGCAGGCGATCAGGCCGGGCAGTCCGGGCGCGCCGGCCTGGGCGGCAGCGGCGCCATCGGGCTGAGCAGGTAGCGCATGTCGGCGCGGTCCGGGCGGGCCGACCCGGCCTCGGCGCCGACCAGGAAGCTGTCGCGCCCGAGCCGGGCGGCAGGCGCCGATCCGCCGGCGAGCCGGCTCGGGCCCACCTCGCGGCCGCGCAGCACCAGCAGCACCTCGAAGCCGACGCCCGGCTCGGCCACCACCCGCAGGATCGCATGCAGGGCCGCCGCAGACGGCCCGCCCGGCAGGAAGCGGGCAAAGGCATCGCGCCCGAGCGGGCCGATGCGCAGCCGGGCGCGCAGGTCCGGCCGCCAGCTGCGCTCGCCCAGCAGGGTGTTCTCGCCAAGCCGGGCGTTCACGCCCAGCGCCGGCTGTTCGCAGGCGGCCAGCACGCTCCAGTGGCCGACGCCTTCCTCGATCCGGACCGCCTCGCCGAAATAGCTGGCCAACAGGCGTTCCAGCGCGGCGGCTGACAGCGGCCGCTGCTGCAGCATTCCGGCAAAGTGGGCAAACAAGGCAGGCGGCAGGCCCGGGCCGCCGCCGTTGCCGTCGCTGCCGCCCCGGACTGGCGGCGCCCCTGCCAGCGCCAGCAGCAGCGGCAGGAAGCCGTCGTCCTCCCCGGGCAGCGCCTGTTCGACCCGGTGCTTGTGCCAGGCCCGGTAGTACAGCGCCAGCATGCGTCCGGACAGCAGGTCGAGGAAGGCGCGCGGGGCGTGGTCGCCGCGCGCATGCTGCCAGGCCGCGATCCGCTCCGTGACGTGCAAGGGCAGCGCGCCATGCCCGCCGAGCAGGCCCATGAAGGCGGGCGTGAGCGCGAACCCGGCGCAGCCGTCGCCATCCCCGTCAGCGCCCGCCGGCAGGGGCGCCAGGGCTTCGATTTCCGCGGCAGGAAAGCCCAGGCGCAGGCTGTTTTCGAAGCGCAGGCAGCGCTCCAGCGCCTGCGCGGGCGCCACGCCCTGCCCGGCCAGCCAGGCCAGCAGGATGCGCACGGCCTGGACGAACTCGAAGGCCTGGGGCGCCGCAAGCAGCGCGTCGATCAGGGGCGCGGCAGCTCGGCGGTGCGTGGGGCGCATGCGAGGATCTCCTCTCCGGTCTGGCTGGACACGATCTCGAGCCGGGTGAAACAATTGAGCTGGCTGTTCAGGGCAAAGTAGCCGTCCATCACCTGGGCGAACGCGTACAGGCCGCTGCCGGCGAACGCCGCCTCGTCCACCGTCATGCGGATGCCGACGCCCGGCATCAGCGAAGGCACCGGGCGGGTCTTGATCCAGGCCCGCACCGCGCCGTGCTCGAGTCCCACGATCCCGCCGATCTGGCGCCGCGAGATGGGCGAGCCCGGCAAATCGTAGAGCGCAAGCATCTTCTGCAGGTCGTCCAGCCCCGCCGTGGTCAGCCCGGCATAGTTGAGGGCCAGGTGCGACACCAGGCGCCAATGGGCGCCGCGGCCGTGCTCGAAACGGCAGGCGGCGCTCGGACGCCGCAGCAGGCGAAACGGCGCCGTTCCCGCCGCCGATTCGGCCACCAGGTCGCCGTCCGGATGGCCGGTGCGCAGCCGGGTCGGCAGGTCGCGATTGGTGCAGGTCAGCTCGGTCGAGACGGTGGCGCCCGGCGCCTCGATCGGACTGAAGCCGGGGTCGAGCAGGGCCAGGCGCACTTCGTGCCCGGGGCTGGACTGGGCCAGCACCTCGTCGCGCCGCGCCACCCAGTAGTGGCCGCCGGCCCGCCCTGCGCCTGCGCCGACCGCGTACAACGGGGCGAACTCGGTCACGCTGCGGGCGCCGCGCGCCTCGCGCACCACGCACACCCGGTCGATGCTGTGGATCTCGAAGGCGGCCGCATGCGCCGAATCGGCGGCCAGCGGATACTCGGCACGGGTGTGCGACAGTGCAATCGGATCCCCACCCTTGCGAAACAGGTTCACCACCGGGGTACAGCCGGGCAGCAGGTTGCGTGCCGACAGCGGCGCCAGCAGGCGCGCGGCGTCCGAGTCGGGCGGCACCCGCACCAGTCCCAGGTGCAGCGTAAAGCGTTCGCAGCCCGGCGGCAGCACGCGCGCCACCGCTTCCAGGTCGAGGTCGATGAAACCGAATTTTTCCGGATAAGTGAAGTATTCGGTCAGCAGCCGGAATGCCGGATGCGAGCGGGCCGGCGCCGGCAGCACGGCCTCGTCCTCGCCGAAGCCGGCCAGGCTCAGTGGCGAGGCCGCCAGCGCCAGCCAGGACTTGCCGCCTTCGGCCTGGACGCAGGCCGCGGGCGCGCGCAGGAAGAGCGCGTCGATGAGCGCCGCGCGCAGTCCCGGCTCGCCGTCGACGAACAGGCGCACGCGCCCGGCGCCGCGCCGGCACAGCGCGGCCAGCGGTCCGCGCGCGTCGAAGCCGATCGCCACGCCCGCCGTGACGCCGCGCACGCCCTGCAGCGCGCGCGGCACGCCGCCCGCCGAGAAGGCCGCATGCACGACGCGCAGCGCCCCGGCGAGCACCGGGTACACGGTGCGGAACTGGCAGACCGTGCCCTCGACCTGCGCGCTGCGCAGCGGCGTGCCGCGCGGGATCAGGGCGCATTCTCCGGCGCCCTGCCCGGCGTCCGCCACCTGGGCGATGGAATAGGACGGCATCGGCCGCAGGTAATGCGGATACAGGCTTTCGAGGAGCGACTCGGTGAACTTCGGATAGTCGTCGTCGAGCCGCTTGTGGATGCGCGCGCTGAGCAGGGCCACCGACTGGATCAGGCGCGCAACACTAGGGTCCTCGTAGCTGTCGCCGGCGATGTGCAGGTCGCTTGCCGGCTTCGGGAAGCGGCTGCGGAACTCGCGCGCGTATTGCCCGAACAGGGCCAGCTCTTCCTCGAAATAGCGCAGCATCTCATCCATATCTCCTCCGAAAAATTGCTGAAGGCAAAGATGCATGCTCCCATGCCGTCTAGGCCGGGCATTGACAGGCGCTAAGAAAGCGCAAGGCGCTGTCCGCGACCTCATGCTTGAACAGGCACTTTCTGGCTTTCAAAGCTGGAAACAAGCGGCAAGCGCACCGGGTTTGCCGACGGCTAGGTCGATACCGTGCTCGGGTTGAGCGACACGCACCCGTGACACCCTGCGCAGACGCGCCAGGCGCATTCGGACGACAGCGTCCGAATGCGACAATTCTTGATTTACATCAACCTTTTTGTCATGGGCTCGTTGTATCGTGCCGCACTGATCAGCCCATGCCATCGGCTGGCAGCAAACCTGGAAACAATCGCTTGTCTCTTCCTTGCCGGCCGCCGGTGCAACACTTTCCATGTTTGTCGATTCGATTCCCGCACCTGCCCTTCCTGTACCTTGCCTTCCCCCCGCCGAGCGCCTGTCGCTGACACCGGCAACCGATACCTCATCCATCCTGAACGAGCTCAGGCAGGTGGTGTTCCGGACCGATTGCGGGGGTCGCTGGACCTTCCTGAACCGGGCCTGGGAAGCGCTGAGCAGCCGCAGCATCGAGACGACGCTGGGCAGCAGCTGCTTCGCGCACGTGCATCCCGACGACAGGGCCCGGGGCCAGTACCTGCTCGAGCAGCTGATGCTTGGCCGGCGCGAGTCCTGCCGCCACGAGATCCGCTGCCTGCGGCCCGACGGCGAAACTCGCTGGGTCGAAGTATTCGCGCGCCGGCACTACGACGGCACGGGTGCCGTGAGCGGCACCGTGGGCACCCTGTTCGACATCTCCGAGCGGAAACTGGCGAACGTGCGGCAACGGCTCGCTGCCGGCGTGTTCGCCAGCGCCGGGGAAGGCATCATCATCACCCTGGACGATGGCAGCATCGTCGATGTCAACCGCGCCTTCGAAGCGATTACCGGCTATGGGCGTGCAGAGGTCCTCGGGAGGAATCCGCGCCTGCTCAGCTCGGGCAGGCAGGGCAAGGAGTTCTACGCCGACATGTGGCGCAGCGTCGGGCAAACGGGCAGCTGGAGCGGAGAGGTATGGAACCGCCGCAAGTCCGGTGAGCTCTACCTGGAGCGCCTGACCATCACGGCGATCTGCGACGAGAACGGCGTGCTGTCCCATCATGTCGGGATATTCGCCGACATCACGCGCCAGAAAAGCCAGGCCGAGCATCTCGAGCACATTACCTACTACGATCCGCTCACCGGCCTGGCGAACCGCCGCCTGCTGGCCGACCGCCTGCAGCAGGCCATGGGGCGCTCGCGCCGCAACGGCGGCGGCGTCGCCGTCGCCTCCCTCGACCTGGACGACTTCAAGCACATCAACGACAGGCACGGGCCCGCATGCGGCGACGAGCTCCTGATCACGCTGGCGCGCCGGATCCGGGACGCGGTACGCGAAAGCGATACCATCTGCCGCCTCGGCGGCGACGAATTCGTGGTCGTGTTCGACGGCGTCGACTCGCTCTCTGCCTGCCAGCCGATGGTGGCGCGGCTGTTGCAGGCGATCGCCCAACCGGCCCGGGTCGGCGCGGCGCTGGCGCGCGTGAGCGCGAGCGCGGGCCTGGCCTTCTATCCGCCGGGCGAACAGATCGATGCCGACCAGCTGATCAGGCAGGCGGACCAGGCCATGTACGACGCCAAGCTGGGGGGCAAGAACCGCTTCTGTACCTTCGACAGCCTGGGTTACCGCGTGATGGTCGAGCGCGCCGAGGAAATCGATGCGCTCGAACGGGCCCTGGCCAGGCGCGAATTCACCCTGCACTACCAGCCGATCGTCCATCTCGGCAGCGGTCTGCTCAATTCGGTGGAGGCATTGATCCGCTGGAACCATCCCACCCGCGGCTGCCTTCCTCCGGGCAGTTTCCTCCCGGCCCTCGAGGGGCATCCGCTCATGCTCGCGCTCGAGAACTGGGTACTCGAAGAGGCGTTCCGCCAGCACGAACGTTGGCTCGATGCGGGGCTGGACATCGCCGTCAGCGTGAACATGAGCGCAGCCCAGCTGCGCCGCAAGGACTTCGTCGGGCATGTGCGTGAACTGCTCGCCGCCCACCCGCGCGTGAAACCGCGCCGGATCAAGCTCGAAGTGCTTGAAAGCAGCGCCCTGGAAGACGTGGGCCACGTATCGAGCCTGATCGGGCAATGCGCGGAGCTCGGGGTCGGATTTGCCCTGGACGATTTCGGCACGGGTTACTCTTCCCTGCGCTATCTGAAACAACTGCCGGCCGGGCGCATCAAGATCGACCAGGGTTTCGTGCGCGACATGCTGCAGGACCCCGACGATCTCGCCATTCTCGAAGGGGTGATCGGCATGGCTGCCGCATGCAGGCGCGAAGTGGTGGCGGAAGGGGTAGAGAGCGCCGACCATGCCGCCATGCTGGTCCAACTCGGCTGCATGCTGGCCCAGGGCTATGGTATCGCCCGCCCGATGCCCGGCGATGCGCTCGCGCCCTGGCTGGCCGGCTGGCGCCTGCCGGCCGCGGTCGCGGCGCGCACTCCGCTGGACCGCGACGACATCCTGCTCCTGAGGGCGCTGGTGGAACAGCGAGCCTGGCATGCGCGGCTGGGCGATGCGCCTTGCCCGCGCCCTCTTGCGGCAGGCGGCACCCCAGCCGGCGCGCAGGCTTTCGATGAGTGGCTCGGCCTGCGCAGCGGGCAAGGCCGGCGCGGCCCGCGGCTGGTCCGCGACGCCGTCGCCTGCCGCGATGCCTTGCTGGCACAGCTCGGCCGAACGGAATGCCCGGGCACGGGGGCGCCGTCGTGCCAGCTGGCCAGCCAGGACTTCGTCCATGCCCTGCAAGGGCTGCTCGATGCTTGAGGGGGCCGAGGCCAGCAGGAGCGACAGCGACATGAGCGGCTCCCAGCTGAGCGCCAGGCGCCGCAAGATCCAGGCAGGCGCCTTGGGTATCCTGCTCATCGCCGGCGCCGCCTTGCTGGCCGCATACGGCTGGAGCAGCTGGCAGTTGCGGCAGCTCCAGTTGTCGAATGCCGACATCTCGACGCTCAACCTCACGCACGCGCTGGCCGACCAGGCCGGCGCCGCGTTCAAGACGGCCGACACCGTCCTGGTCGGTATGGTCGAGCGTATCGAACACGAAGGGCTCGTGCGCTCGGACAAGGATGCCTTGCACCGGCTGATGCTTGCTCACCTGGCCGAACTCCCCGGACTGCAAGGTTTGTTCGTGTACGACGCGGCGGGGACCTGGATCGTCAACTCGGCCGGTCTGTCCTTCAACGGGCGCAACAACGCCGACCGGGAATACTTCGTCCACCACCGCGGCTCCCCGGACCGGGGTGTGCACATCGGTCCGCCGATTATCGGACGCACCAGCGGCGCCTGGGTGATTCCGGTCTCGCGCCGCCTGGAACATGCCGATGGCCGCTTTGCCGGGGTCGTCCTGGCGACCATCAAGATCGACTCCTTCCGCAAGACCTACGAACAAATCAGGCTGCGGCGCGATGGCAAGCTGATCCTCGCGCTCGAGAACGGCGTCCAGCTGCTGTCCGTCCCCTTCCGCCAGGCGGAGATCGGCGCGGATCTGCGATCGTCGTCCCCGTTTTCGGCCCTGGCCGGGACACTGCCGAACGGCGGCCTGGTCAAGGTTTCCGAGCGCGGCCACGCACTGGTCTATGGAATAAAACAGGTGGGCGATTACCCCGTCCTGCTCGCATTGGCCCGATCGAAGGAGGAGGTGCTGGCGCCATGGCGCGAGTCGGCCCTGGCGGCCGGCACGGTGCTGTTCGCGCTGGTGTGCTGCCTGGGAGCCCTGGGGACCTACCTGATGCGCCAGAACCGGCTATGCCACGGCCTCGAGCGCGACCTGGTCGAGACCAAGACGGCCCTGGAGCGGTCGAACGCCTCGCTGCTGGCGCAGTCGCAGGTGGATCCGCTCACCGGCCTGTTCAACAGGCGCTATGTCGAGTCCGCCCTCGAGCGGGAAATCGCGCGGGCGCGGGAGCAAGGCACGACGCTTGCGGCCCTGATGATCGACGTCGACCATTTCAAGCGCTATAACGACAGCCATGGTCACCTTGCCGGCGACGCCGCCCTGGTCGAAGTGGGCCAATGTGTCCGGCGCGGCGCGGTGCGGCCGCGCGCCGTCGCCGGGCGCTTCGGCGGCGAAGAGTTCATCGTCCTGCTGCCGGCGACCGGCATGGCCGAAGCCGCCGTGGTGGCCGAGAGCATCCGTGCGGAACTGCAGGCGCGCCGCCTGGCGCATGACACGGCGCCGGGCGGTCAGGTTTCGCTCAGCATCGGCGTGTCCTGCATCGCCCCCACGGGTGCGGCCGACGCGCGGGACACATTGCTCAATTGCGCCGATGGCGCGCTCTACGCGGCCAAGGCCGCCGGAAGAAACCGTGTCGCTTGCGCGATCGCGGCGCCGACCGGGGCGCACTCTCCAAATTGACCAACCGTAATTTTCCTGGCGGATACTGCTGAGGCGCAATCTTTCGCTTGAGATAGGTCAACCAGGCGCATAAGTCGTGCGGCGATCAAGGCGGCGTATGTATCCGTGCATTAGCTTGTCGATAACAAACCAGTTTATCGGAGCGCCGCCTGCCACGGTTCATCGCGTCAGTATTGATTACCTCCTTCCGGCGACAGCCGCTGCACCCTGTCGCCTGACAGCTCACGACCCGGGAAAACAGATGGAAACACCGCACCGCACCCTCGACGAAGGCAAGGCAGGCGCCGCACGGCGGCCGGAGGCGGCCAACCGCCTGCCGCACGGCCACATCAGCCTCAAGGAGTGGAATACCCTGCTGGCCGTCGTGCGCAACGACGGGTTCGCGCGGGCCGCCGAGGTCCTGCACATCAGCCAGCCTGCGATCAGCTACACGATCGCCAAGATCGAGGAGCGGCTCGGCATCTCGCTGCTGCGCACCGAGGGACGGCGCGCGCGCATCACCGCGATCGGCCAGCAGTTGCTGTCCCACGTCGAACCGCTGCTGCTGCAGGCGGCCCAGGTCGAGGCGATTGCCCGGGAGCTGCGCGCCAGCTGGCGTCCCGAGGTGCGGCTCGCCGTGGCCGACGATTTTCCGACCCGCTTGCTGATCGGCGCGATCCACAGCTACTCCGGTGGCACGCCCGGCGCCACCGTCCTGCTGACCGAGGGAAAGGACGAAGCCGTCCAGCAGCTGCTGCTCAAGCGCGAGGCGGCGCTCGGGATCGTGGGCCACCTCGCGCCCGGGCTGGAGGGCGACGTCCTGGTCGAATCCGAGTACCTGCCGGTGGCGCATCCGGCGCACCCCTTGTTCAAGCTTGGCCGGCCCTTGTCGGACGCCGATCTTCGGCACGCCGTCGAGATCGGCATCGAGGGCGACGGCGCGCAGCCGGCGCCGCAGCGCTGGCAGGTCGGCAGCCTCGAGACCGCCGAGAAGGCAGTGGCCGAAGGGATCGGGTATGGCTGGCTGCCGGGGCACCAGGTCAGGGAGGCGCTCGCGGCCGGCCGCCTCGCGCTGCTGCCGCTGGCCGGCTACCCGCCGCGCACCTGCCGCTTCTATCTCGCCTGCCTGGCGGCCAAGCCGCCCGCCGACGAGGTGGCCCGGCTCAAATCGGTCCTGCTCGCCGCCGTCGGCGCAGCCTCCACCCCGGGCTGACCTGCCGCCCTCCCTTGCAGGCCAGCTCCTTTTATCGAATCGGGCGACACCATGAACGAACCCATGCTTCGCGCGCCACGCTCGGCACCGCTGCCTTACGACGACGCCAGCCACGGCACTGCGCACCCCTATCCCTTCTGGAAATACGCCGCCGTCATGCGCAGCCACAAGGCGTTCATCGCCCTGGCCACCTGCCTGTGCGCCCTGCTCGGCTACCTGTACAGCCAGTTGGCCGCCCCCGAATACCAGGCCAGCATGCTGGTCCAGGTGGACGACGTGCCGGCGCCCACGGACCGGCTGCTGGGCGAGATGACGCCAGCCGGCGACCTGCTCGCGGCGACGGCGCGCGAGATCGAGGTGCTGCGCTCGCGTTTCGTGGTCGCGCGCGCGGTGGACAGCCTGCGCCTGTTCATCGACGCGCGCCCGCGCTACCTGCCGCTGGCCGGCCACTGGCTCGCCGCGCGCAACGCGGGCCTGTCCGAGCCGGTATTGCCCGAGCTGGCCGGTTACGTCTGGGGCGCCGAGCGGCTCGGCGTCAGCCGCTTCGAGGTCCCGCCCGGCCTGTTCGACAGCCCTTTCGAACTGGTCGCCGGCCGCGGCTCCGCTTACCTGCTGGTGAATTACGCAGCCGGGCTGCGCCTGGCGGGCCAAGCCGGCCAGCCGGCACGCTGGGTCACCGCCCGCGGCGAGATCGCACTGACCGTCGATAAGCTGGTCGCGCGGCCGGGCGCGCGCTTCGTGCTGCGCCGCATCGCGCGCCTCGACAGCATCGAGCAGCTCCAGCGCGACCTCGACATCGCGGAGCAAGGCAAGCAATCGGGCGTCATCGGCGTCCGGCTCAAGGGCAAGGACCCCGAGCGGCTGGCCCTGATCCTCAACGAAATCGGGCGCCAGTACATCCGCCAGAACGAGGAGCGCCGTTCGGCCGGCGCCGGCAAGGCACTGGCCTTCGTCGAACGCCAGCTGCCCGCGCTCGAGCAAGGCGTCGAGGCGGCGGAATCAGGCTACAACCGGATGCGCAAGCAGCTCGGCTCGATCGACCTGGGCGAGGAAGCGAGGACGCTGCTGCAGCAGGCCGGCACGGCGCAGGCACGGCTGCTGGACCTGACCCAGAAGCGCACCGAGCTGTCCGGGCGCTTCGCCGACGATCATCCGATGATGGTGACCGCCAACGAGCAGATCGCCGCCCTCGAGCGCGAGGCGGCCGCGCTGAACGCGCGCATCAAGCGCCTCCCGCAAGTCGAGCAGGAGATCGTGCGGCTGGGCCGCGACGTCAAGGTCAGCACCGAGGTCTATACCGCTGCCCTGGCCAGCGCGCAGCAGCTGCGCCTGTCGGCGGCCAACCGCGCCGGCAATGCGCGCCTGCTGGACCCGGCCGACATCCCGGCCAGCCCGCTCCCGCCGCGCGCCGCGCTGGCGGCCGGCGCCGCGGCCGGACTCGGTTTGCTGCTGTCCTCGCTTGTCGCCGGCATGCGCCGGCGCTGGGAATGGCGGGTCGACCAGCCGGGCGAACTCGAACGGCAGCTCGGGCTGGCGGTGGCGGCCGCGATCCCCCACAGCGCGGCCCAGCGCAAGCTCGGCGCGCCCTGCGCCGCCATCCTCGCCGCCGCGGCGCCGCCTTGCCCTCCGCGGCTGCTGCAGCTGGCCTTGCCGCAGGACGGCGCGGTCGAGGCACTGCGCCGCCTGCGCCCGCTGCTGCACAGGGCCCTCGCCGGGGCAGAGCATGTGGTCGCCATTACCGGGCCGGCGGCCGGTGTCGGCAAGTCGTTCGTGGCCGCCAACCTGGCGGCCGTGCTGGGGGCGGCCGGCAAGCGGGTGCTGCTGATCGACGCCGACCTGCGCACGGGCGGGCTGCGCCACGCCTTCCCGGACGCGCACGGGCCGGGCCTGGCCGAGTACCTGGCCGGCAGCGCCGCGTCGGCCGGCATCGTCCGCGCCCAGGTGGCGCCGGGCGTCGACCTGATCCCGGCGGGCGCGCTGCCGCGCGACCCCGCCGAGCTGCTCGCCCGCGATGCCATGCGCGAACTGCTGCGCTCGCTCGCGCCCGCCTACGACTATGTGCTGCTCGACACCGCGCCGGTGCTGGCGGCGGCGGACACCCTGGCCGTAGCCGCGCTGGCGGCGCTCACGCTGAACGTCGCGCGCAGCCGCGTCACCAGCGGCGCCGAGATCGAGGAGAGCACGCGCCAGCTGCGCATGGCCGGCGCCCATGTGGCCGGCGTGATCCTCAACGTCGCGCGCACGCCGGCCTGGCGCGCCGGCCCCGCGGCCGCCGGCCGCATCGGCGCCGGCACGGCCCGCGCCTGAGGCCCGCCGTGGAACGCGCGCAGCCGCTCCCCGATCCAGCGCAGGGCGCGGCGGCGGCCGCGGCATCGGACGCCACACCGAACGCGAGGCAGCCGGCGCGGGCGCGCACCTGGTTCTGGACGGCCCTGTACCTGCTGCAGGAACTCTCGATACCGATGTCGGGCACCGCCACCCACTCGCTGCGCACGCTCGCCCCCTTCCTGTTGTGGTCCAACCCGGCGCGCCTGCTGCCGGCGGCGGCCGCCGCCACCGCCGTGCTCGCGCTGCACGGCTTCAGCGCGCACACCAACCTGCTCATTTCGCTCATCGTGCTCCTGATGCCGTTCGCGCTGCTGAGCACCGAGCGCATCCGGCTCGATACCGAACTGTTCGCGCGCGCGGCGATCCGGGCCATCTTCGCCGCCTGCCTGGTGCAAGCCCTGCTGCCCGGGCTGTCGAACACCCTGTTCGCGCCCTTCATCGACGGCTACCTGACCTTCGGCGCGCCCTTCGCGCGCGCGACCGGGCTGTCGATGGAGCCCTCGTTCGCCGCCGAAATGCTGTTCGCCGCGGCGATGATCCATTTCTTTTTTGCCGCGCGCCTGTGGAGTGCGACGACACTGCTGTTGCTGGGCGCACTGCTCCTGATCCGGGCCGGCACCAGCCTCCAGCAGGCGCTGCTGTTCGGGCTGGTCTACCTGTTCCTGCGCTGCCTCAACCTGGCCAGCGGCAGGCCCGCGCGGCGCAACCGCGCCGATGCGGCCCTCGGGCTGGCGGCGGTGCTGTTCGCGCTTGCCGCGATGTTGTTCGGCTATTCGCTCCTTACTTACGGCACCCTCGACCTGTCGTTCATCCCGGACTCGGTGCAGCGCTTCCACTCGTGGCGCACCCTGTCGAACTATGCGGCCTTCGTCGATGCCCCGGCCTTCGCATTCTTTCCGCACGATTCGAATGCCGGCTGGGGCCAGTCCCTTGCCGCGGGCCTGCGCGCGCGCAGCCTGCCGGGCGAAGGATGGGTGACGCAGCCGTTCTCGGCGATCGGGGTGGCCTTTCTCGACCTCGGCACCGCGGGCGGCGCGCTCTGGGTCGTGCTCCTGTTCGCCCAGGCGGCGCGGCGCCTGCGCCGGTATGCGCTCGACACCGTCCAGGTCGCCATCGTCTACACGCTGCTGGCCAACGCGCTGTTCCTGGCGCCGAAGTGGCAACTCTCCGGCCTGCTCGCGGTCGGGCTGATCGCCACGGCCATCGACGCCAGGCAGGCCGGCCGCCGCCACCCCGCGTCCTGAGCCCCGCCCCGTCGCCGCGCCCGCCCCGGCCGGCGGGCCGTCCCGTTGTCGCGCGCCCGGATTGCCGTCTCCGTTTGCCGTCCCCGTTTGCCGTCCCCGTTTGCCGTCCCGCCTTGCCCGCTATCCATCAGCGCCATTGCGCCTTCGCCGGCGCCGGCGGCGGCCCATAAAGCGGCTCGATGAGACCGGCCCCAGCCGCCCGACCGATCAGAAACTGCGAATTTTTTTATCCGCGCCCGCCCGGTACATTGGATTGCAAGGCGCACGGCCCTGCACCCTGAGCGACCGCCCATCCGCGCCTCCGGTTTCCTTCCAAAGGGGATAGGCCAATGTTCAACTGGACCACGCTGGTGGCCGCCTTTGTCGTCGCGGCCCTGGTCAGCCTCGCCGTGTGCATCCTGATCGTCCTGACGCAGCGCTGGCACGGCGCGCTCAGTCTCGACGCCAACCTGACCGGCAAGCAGAAATTCCACAAGATCCCGGTCCCGCGCATCGGCGGCGCGGCGCTGGTGCTGGGCGTCGCCAGCGCGGCCGCCTGGGTGCACCTGGGGCCGGGCGGCGCCGCGGCGGCAGCAACGGGCGCCAGCGTCGCAGCCCTGATCGGCTCGTCGCTGCCGGTGTTTGCCATCGGCCTGGTCGAGGACCTGACCAGGCGGGTATCGGTGCGCATGCGGCTCGGCCTGACGCTGGCGAGCGCACTGCTGGCCTGGTGCTCGCTCGATGCGGTGCTGGCGCGGATCGGCCTGCCCTTCGTCGACGAGCTGCTTGCGTTCGCGCCGCTGGCGGTGCTCCTGACCGCGGTCGCGGTGGCCGGCATCACCAACGCCGTCAACATCATCGACGGCTTCCACGGGATCGCCGGCAGTACCGTGATCGTCATCCTCTCCGGGATCGCCTTCCTCAGCTGGCGCAGCGGCGACGCGCTGGTGCTCGAACTGGCGCTGCTGGGCATGGGCGCCACGCTCGGCTTCCTCCTCGTGAACTACCCGCTCGGCATGCTCTTCATGGGCGACGGCGGCGCCTATTTCCTCGGCTTCTGGTGCGCGGAGCTGGCCGTGCTGCTGGTCTGGCGGCAGCCGGACATCAGCCCGTGGCAGGTGCTGGCGATCTGCGCCTACCCGGTGATCGAGGTGTTGTACAGCATGTTCCGCAAGAAGGTGTTGCGCGGGATGAGCCCGACCATGCCCGACCGGCTGCACCTGCACATGCTCATCTACCGGCGCGGCATCTGCCGCCTGCTTGCGCGCGACGACCGGCGGCCCTGGCTGCGCAACGCCGCCGTCAACTGGGCGCTCGCGCCCTGGCAATCGGCGTGGGCCATCGCGGCCGTCGCGCTGGGCGCGGCGGGGCCGGCGGCCGGGCTGCTGCTGGGCCTGCACGCGCTGGCCTATGTGGCGGTGTATGTGCGCCTGCTGCGCGGCCGCTGGTACTACCCGGCGCTGGTCATGCGTCCGCTGCGCCGCAGGGTGCGCGCGGTGCGTACGGTACGCACGCGCATCGTCTGACCCCGGCCGCGCCGCCCGACGCCATGCAAACGATTGCGCGCCGACTGCTGCAGCGGGCACGGATCGACCGCGCCGTCGCCTACACGCTCGTCAACCGCGTCTGGATGCTCGGTTCGAACGTGTTGACGATGCTGTTGATCGTCCACTTTTTTTCTAGCGAACAACAAGGCCTGTACTTCACCTTCCTCACGCTGCTCGGCCTGCACGCGGTGTTCGACCTCGGCGTCTCGTTCAGCGTCACCCAATGGGCCGCGCGTACCCGCGCCGCCGTCGAAGCGGGGCCGCGCGGGCCGGCGCGCGTCGCCGACGGGCCGGCGAAACTGCGCCTGGCGCTGCTGGCCGCGCAGGCGGCGCGCCAGGTCGCCGTGCTGGCCGCGCTGTTCCTGGTGTTCTCCCTCTGTCTTGGAATCTGGTTGTTCGGCAACGATACCCGCGTGGCGCGCGAGGAATGGCTGCTGCCCTGGGCGCTGGTAACGCTGTTCACCTCGCTGCGCCTGGTGCTGCTGAGCGTGGAAGGCGTGCTCGAGGGGCTGGGCCAGGTCAGCGCGGTGGCCCAGGTGCGCCTGGCCGGCCTGGTCGCGGGCACGCTCGGACTGTGGGCCGTGGTCGCCGGCGGCGGAGCCCTGTACGGCATGGCCGCATCCTGCGCCCTTGCCTTGTGCGTGCCGGCGCTGCTCTACGCCCTGCGCTACGGGCCGCTGCTGGCCGACCTGGCCCGGCTGGGGGGCAGCGCACCCGCCGGCGCGCCGGCCTTGAACTGGCGGCGCGAGGTCTGGCCCTTCCAGCGAAAATACGCCGCGACCGTGCTGAGCAGCTTCGCCGTGGCCAGCCTGTTCAATCCGGCGGTCTATTACTACCAGGGCGCTGAAGCCGCGGGCCGCTTCGGGCTGGGCATGTCGATCGCGCAGGCGGTGGCCGGCTTCATGAGCGTGTGGCTCAACTGCAAAGTGCCGCAGATAGCGATGCTCACCGCCGAGCGGCGTTTCCCGGAGTTGCGCCGGCTGTTTCGCGCGACCAAGCAGAGCGCGGCGGCGGTCGCGCTGCTGGCCGGGGCCGCGGCGCTGGCGCTGGTCGGCCTGCTGGTGCTGGCCGAACCGAAGCTGGGCACGCGCATCCCGTCGACGGCCACGCTGCTGGTGCTGCTGGCGGCGGCGGTGCTGCAGCAGTATGCGCTGACGATCGCCGCCTTCGCCCGGGCCCAGGAGCGCGAGCCGCTGCTGGCGCCCGCGCTGCTGGCCGCCCTGGCGACGCCTGCCCTGCTGGCGATCCTGGTGCCGCGCCATGGCGCGCTCGGGGCCGCGGCCGGCTACCTGCTGCCGGTGCTGCTGGTGTCGCTGCCGTTCGCGCATGCCGCCAACCGCCGGCTCGCGGCGGACATGGGCGCGCAAGCCCGCGCCGGAACCGCGCCGCCTCCGCGTCCGCCTCTGCGGGCCCTTCTGCGCAAATTCCTGCACAGCCTGCGCGCCGCCTACGTCCTGCGCTACCTGCGCGGCCACACCCGGCTGGCGCGCGTGATGGCGCAGCCGGGCCTGGCCGGGCTGGTGCGGCGCCGGCCCAGGACCCTGTTCAAGTACCTGCACCACAACTACCTCGCCGTCGGGCTCGACACTCCGCGCCGGCTGGCGATCCTGACCTATCACTATGCCGCCCTGGCCGGCGCTTTCCCGCCGCCTCTCCTGCGCACGCTGCTCACCGAGGGCGTCGGCCTGTGGCAACTGCCGGACGCGGCGCCGGCAGTCGGGATCACGCTCGGCGCCCCGCGCCACGACTTCGAAGGGGAGCTGCTGCTGACGGTGCGGGTGGGCGGCCAGCCGATCTATACCGTCACTGCCACCCTGGCCCGCGGCGGCGACATCGGCGCCGGCGCAGGCACCCGCGCCCTGCTCCTCACCTGCGTGCAGGGCGGCGCCGGGCGGCTGGCGCTGATCCGGCAGGCCACCCGCGCCTGCGCCAACACGCCGCCGCCCTACCTTCTGCTCGCCGCGATCGAGGGGCTGGGGGCTGCCCTGCAGGCCGACTCCATCGTCGCCGTCGGCAACGCCCGCCAGTTGTCGAAAGTTGCCGGCCAGGTGCGCTTCGACTACGACCGCTTCTGGACCTGCCTGGGCGGGGCGGCCACCGGCGACGGCTTTTATCTATTTCCAGCGCAGCTGCCCGAGCGGCCGCTGTGCGCTTTCCCTTCCCGGCATCGCAGCCGCGAGGTCCGCAAACGCGACCTCAAGCGCAGCGTTGCCACCACGGTCGCCCGGCGCCTGCGCCAGGGCGATGCAGCGGCGCCACCGTCCATGTGCTGAGTACGCACTTTCCACAGAGAGGCCACCATGTTCAGCGTCTTGATGTCGGTTTACAACAAGGACAACCCGCTCTATTTCGACGAGGCCCTGGCCTCGCTCGCGCCGCAGTTGCCGCATGTGGACGAGGTGGTGCTGGTCAAGGACGGGCCGCTCGGGCCCGCGCTCGAGGGCGCGCTCGAGGCCCACCGGAGACGGCTGCCGCTGCGTGAACTCGCCCTGCCGCACAACGTCGGCCTGGCGCGCGCGCTCAACGCCGGGCTCGAACAGTGCCGCTCGGACTGGGTGCTGCGCTTCGACGCGGACGACCTCTGCCTGCCGGAGCGGGCCGCGCTGCAGAGGACACGCCTCCTGGAAGGCGAGCTCGACATCCTGGGCGGCCAGATCGAAGAGTGCGATCCGGCGACGCAAACCGTGACCGGCCGCCGCCTGGTCCCCTGCGGCGCGCACGAGATCCGCTCCTGGCTGCGGCGGCGCAACCCGTTCAATCACATGACGGTGTGCTACCGGCGCGCCTTGATCCGGGCGATCGGCGGCTATCCCGACATTCCGTTCAAGGAAGACTACGCGCTCTAGGCCAAGGCAATCGCCTGCGGCGCGCGGACCGCCAACCTGCCCCAAGTGCTGGTGCGCGCACGCGCCGGCAGTGACATGGTGGCGCGCCGCGGCGGCCTGGCCTACGCCCGCTCGGAGATTGCGCTGCAGGCTTACCTGCACCGCAACGGCTTCCAGTCGACCCTGTCCTCGCTGCTGGTCGGCGCCGCGCGCGCCACGGTATTCGCCTCGCCGCTCTCGGTGCGCCAGCTGGTCTACCGGGCCGTGCTGCGCTCGAAGGCACGCTCCTGAGCCGCCGCCAGGGGGCGGGTGCCGGCCCGCCCTGCCTCAAGCCCGCACGGTGGGGACGGCCTGCGCACCCTGCTCTGCGCACAGGAGCGGCATCCAGTAGCGCTGGAACGCGGTGTCGCCGAAACAGGCATCGAACAGCTGCGCTGCGCCCGCCGAGTAGGCGTCGAAGTCGGCGCGGATCGCCTGCACCGCCTGCGCCACCGACTCGGTCGAGATCCGGTCCTTCGGCAGCACGATGCCGGCCCGGTACGAGGCGATTTCGGCGGCGAAGGCATCGAATTCGGAAACGATGACGGGCACGCCGAAGCGCAGCGAGTCCGGGGTGACGCCCGACTGGTTATGCCGGACCGTGTAGAGGTTGGCGGTGCACAGGGCCTGGCGCATCAGCTGCTCCTTGTCTTCCGAACTCCTGCGCTCGCCGTCCGGGAAGAACGAGAACCGGAGCGCGCCGCCTGCCGCCTGCAGCAGGCGCCGGCCGGCCTGCCCGGTAAACAGGTACAGCGCGCGGTTGGCCGACCTGCGGCCGAGGTAGACCAGGCAGTCGCGCGCAGACGCAGCGGCTGCGGCCGGCCGCACGAACAGCAGCGGCGCAAACGGCATGCCGAAGCGTTTGCTGTTTTGCAGGTTGGGCGTGACGACCAGGTCGGCGAAGCGCAAGAACAGGCGTTCGTACAGCGACACGGTCACCGAGTAGCGCAAGGGATCCCCCTTGGCGAGGCGCTGGCGCAGGCCGCCCGGCTCGTGGCAGACGATGACGATGCGCGCGCGCGGATGGAGCAGGCGCACCACGGGCAGCAGCAGGTAGGTGATGCCGACCGACCAGACCACCAGCGTCCCGAACTCGCGCCGCGCCGCGCGCCGCAGCAGTCCGCGCACCGAAAACGGCGCTTTCGGCAGGTCGCCTGCGGTGCGCAGGGACGGGTGATACAGCGTCTGGCCCGGCGTGCCCGCATGCCGGCGCGCATACTCGACCATTGCTTCCGAAATCTCCAGGAGCCCGTAGCGGGGCCTGTCGGCGATGGAAAGGATCATGTCGGTTCCTTGGTGTGGGCTGCGTCGCGTGCCGCGGCACGCCGGCCGCGGAAAGGTTCGCTCCGGCGGGCGCAGCGGCAGGGCATCTTCCTGGCGGACTGGTCAAGGTAGTCTAGTGAGAGACCGGGCTGAAGACTAATGAGGGTTTTTGATGGATCGACGGCCGGCAGCCGGCGCATCAGGAGCGTCGATGGTTCGACGGCGCGCAGTCCGAACGTTCGACGTTAGCGGGTGGCGGCATACGCGTTCGTGCCGGGCTCGGGCAGCTGCGCCGTTTGCCGGCGGTGAGACGGCGTGGACACAAGTGTCCACCCTACAATTCTGCTCGTCTGCTCGGCCGCGGAAAAGAAAAAGCCACCTTGCGGTGGCTTTTTCTTTGCATCTTGGCGGAGACGGTGGGATTCGAACCCACGATACGGGTATAAGCCATATGCATCCTTAGCAGGGATGTGCCTTCGGCCACTCGGCCACGTCTCCAATCAACACCAGCAAGTTTCGCTAGCGCTGAGAGCCAGCATATTATCGGTCGGTGCCTGATTGGTCAAGGCAACACGAGCAATATTTTGAAAAAAGTTAAGCTTTCTCTAATTCAAAAGCTTTATGCAGGGCACGGACGGCCAGCTCCATGTATTTTTCGTCGATCAGGACCGAAATCTTGATCTCGGAGGTCGAGATCATCATGATGTTGATGCCCTCTTCGGCCAGGGTACGGAACATCTGCGAGGCCACGCCCACATGGCTGCGCATGCCCACGCCGACGGCCGAGACCTTCGATACCTTGGCGTCCCCGAGCAGGCGCGTATAGCCGAGCTCGTCCTTGTTCGCTTCGAGCACGGCCAGGGCACGCTGGTAATCGTTGCGCGAGACGGTGAACGTGAAGTCGGTCTTGCCATCCACCGACTGGTTCTGGATGATCATGTCCACTTCGATGTTGGCGTCCGACACCGGCCCCAGGATGTGGTAGGCGACGCCCGGCTTGTCCGGCACGCCGAGGACGGTAATCTTGGCTTCATCACGGTGGAAAGCGATACCGGAGATGACGGCTTGTTCCATGTTGGTTTCTTCCTCAAACGAAATCAGGGTGCCGGAGTTGGCTTCTTCTTCCAGCGGCATGCGTGGGTCGGTCAGCGAAGACAGCACGCGGGTCGGCACCTGGTAGTTGCCGGCAAACTCGACCGAACGGGTCTGGAGCACCTTCGAACCGAGCGAGGCCAGCTCCAGCATTTCTTCAAAAGTAATCTTTTCCAGGCGGCGCGCCTCGTCGACCACACGCGGATCGGTCGTGTAGACGCCGTCGACGTCGGTGTAGATCAGGCATTCGTCGGCCTTCAGCGCGGCGGCGATCGCCACGGCCGAGGTATCCGAGCCGCCACGGCCGAGCGTCGAGATGTTGCCCTCCTCGTCCATGCCCTGGAAGCCGGTGATGATGACGATCTTGCCCGCGTCGAGGTCGGCACGCACGCGCGTGTCGTCGATCGACTGGATGCGCGCCTTGGTGAACGAGGAGTCGGTGCGGATGCCGGCCTGCCAGCCGGTATACGACACGGCATCCTTGCCGATGGCCAGCAGCGCCATCGCCAGCAGGCCGACCGACACCTGCTCGCCGGTCGAGGCGATCATGTCCAGTTCGCGCGGGTCGGGCTCGGCCATGATCTCTTTCGCCAGGCCGATCAGGCGGTTGGTCTCACCCGACATGGCGGAGGGCACCACGACGATCTTGTGCCCGGCGTCATGCCACTTGGCGACGCGGGCCGCGACATTCTTGATACGGTCCGTCGAGCCCATCGACGTACCACCGTATTTGTGGACAATTAAAGCCATAACAGGAAGCTTTCCAGCTTGTAGAGGATCAAAGGGGAGACCTACTCTAGCATGCTGCACTGCAAAATAACAAGTGACCTTCTTCCGAAAAGCTATACGAAATGAAAATAAAGTAATACCGTTTTCGCATAGAAACTATGCAGGCAGGGTCTCCCAGCGCAAGGCAACGAGCTGGGCCGGATCGCTGCCGAAGTGGCGGCAGTCCATGCCCAGGCCGGCGGCGTACAGCAGCTCGCGCCCGCCGCGTCCCGCGCCGACCACCGGCAGGCGCCCCCTCTCCCAGGCCGGCACGTCGGCCGCCTGGTAGTGGGCCTTGAGGCCGCGGGTGGGCCGGTTCGGGGCCAGCTTGAGGCGTTCGCCGCCCTTGCGGAAATCGATGACGAGCTCCTGGGCCCGCAGCCAGGCGGCGTCGAATCCGGTGTCGGCCGTCTCGAAGTGCAGGACGCCGCCGTAGGCCGGGAACGCCAGCTGCGCCTCGCCGCGCCAGGCGAAGGATGCGCCGGGCCGGTCGAGCACGCCTTCGTCGTCCGGATCGCGCATGCCGGCCAAGTCGGGCAGTTTCGGGGTCAGGTGGAGCCGGTCGCGGTGGCGCCGGATGTGGCAGGCCGGATGGGTGACCAGCAGCTGGGCGTCATCCCTTGCCTCGACCAGCTGGGCGTGCATCTCGTGCAGCCAGGCGGTCGAGGGCATCGCCAGGCCTTGCACGGCGAACCAGTGGCGCAGCATGTTGCAGGCGCGGTCGCGCGACATCGTCCGCAGGCGCGCGCAGTCGATGGTGCCGTCGACCAGGCTGGCGGCCAGGTCGGTTTCCGCCAGCTCGGCCAGCAGGCGCTGGGCCGACTGCGCATGCGCCGCGCTGCGCGCAAAACGCTCCTGGAAGCCGGGAAAGGCCTCGGCCAGGGCCGGCATCACGGTATGGCGCAGGGCATTGCGGGCGTAGCGCAGGTCCTGGTTCGACTCGTCCTCGACCCATGCGAGGCCGGCGCCGCGCGCATGGGCTTCGAGCGCGGCGCGCCCCAGGCCGAGCAGCGGGCGCGCCATGACGAGGCCGGGGTTGCCCAGCAGTTCGGGAGCGGCATTGGCGGCATCCATGCCCGACAGGCCGGCCGGTCCCGAACCGCGCAGCAGTTGCAGCAGCACGGTCTCGGCCTGGTCGTCGAGGTGGTGGGCGGTGAGCAGGATGTCCGCGCCATGCGCGCCGCACATCTCGCCCAGCGCCCGGTAGCGCAGCTTGCGCGCGCTCGCCTCCACGCCCGCGCCGGAGGGCGCGACCGCGACCCGGCGCAGGTCGAACCCGGCGCCGACTGCGGCCGCGGCCGCCTCGACATGGGCCAGCCAGGCGTCGGCGTTCGGGCTCAGCCCATGGTGCACGTGCAAGACCTGCAGCAGGTTGCCCTGCTCCCGGCACCAGGCCGCGGCCAGGTCGAGCAGGACCATCGAGTCGAGGCCGCCGCTGCAGGCAATCGCCAGCCTGGAAGTCGCTTGGGAAGTCGTGCCTGGAGCACGCTGGGCGTGCAGCGCATCGAGCGCACGGGTGAAGGTGGCCGGGACTTGGCCGGCGGTGGAACGGTTCACTGGATCTGGCTCGCAAAATGAACGCAGCGCCCTGGAGGCGCTGCGCGGGACGGGCTAAGGGAAGCCGGGCTTATTCGTCGTTCGGCGTCGTTTCCTTGAACTTGCCGTAGGCCATCAGCTTCTGGTGACGGGCTTCGAGCAGGTCCTTGGTCTTCATGCCCTGGAACTGGCGCAGCGTATCGGCCAGGGCGCGCTTGAGCATTTGCGCCATCCCCTTCGGGTCGCGATGGGCGCCGCCGAGCGGCTCGCTGATGATCTTGTCGATCACGCCCATGGCCTTCAGGCGGTGCGCGGTCAGGCCCAGCGCGTCGGCGGCGTCGGCCGCGCGCTCCGAGGTCTTCCACAGGATCGAGGCGCAGCCTTCGGGCGAAATCACCGAGTAGGTCGCGTACTGCAGCATCAGCACGGCGTCGCCGACGGCAATCGCGAGCGCGCCGCCCGAGCCGCCTTCGCCGATGATGGTGGCGATCAGCGGCACTTTCAGTTCGGCCATGACGTACAGGTTATGGCCGATCGCTTCCGACTGGCCGCGCTCTTCGGCGTCGATGCCGGGGAAGGCGCCCGGGGTATCGACGAAGGTGAAGATCGGCAGGTTGAACTTTTCGGCGACCTTCATCAGGCGCATGGCCTTGCGGTAGCCTTCCGGCTTCGGCATGCCGAAGTTGCGCATCGCGCGCTCCTTCGTGTCGCGGCCTTTCTGGTGGCCGATGACCATGCAGGCCTGGCCGTTGAAGCGCGCCAGGCCGCCGATGATCGACTGGTCGTCGGCGAAGGTACGGTCGCCGTGCAGCTCGTGGAAGTCGGTGAAGATCGCGTTCACGTAGTCCATCGTGTAAGGACGCTGCGGATGGCGCGCGATCTGCGAGACCTGCCACGGCGTCAGCTTGGCGTAGATGTCCTTGGTGAGCTGCTGGCTCTTCTTGTCGAGGCGGTCGATCTCTTCCGAGATGTCGACGGCCGAATCGTCCTGGACGAAGCGCAGCTCTTCGATCTTCGAGTCGAGCTCGGCGATTGGCTGCTCGAAACTGAGGAAAGTTGTTTTAGTCATTGTACCTCCGGGGTTGTTCTGTAGCCGGGGCGAAACATGCAGCCGCACGGCGTGATCTGGCAATTCGGCGTTATTCTACCGTACCCGAAGCGGCTACTGGGTCGAGACTACGCCATAAATACCATGTGGCAACTGTGCGCCAGGGTTCCCAGTTCGCCGCGACTTCGCGCGCATCGCTGCGGGAAACGGGCTCACCGGAGAAATAATTCTGACTGATGCCCTGGATCAGGCCGGCATCGTCGAGGGGCAGGACGTTCGGCCTGAGCAGGTTAAAGATCAGGAACATCTCGGCGGTCCAGCGGCTGATGCCGCGGATCCGGACCAGCTCGGCAATGACCGCCTCGTCGTCCATTTCGGACCACAGGTTGGCATGCACGCGCTTGGCCTTGAAGTGGTCGGCCAGGTCGAGGATGTATTCGGTCTTGCGCTTGGACAGGCCACAGGCGCCGATCTGCTCGGCACCCAGCTTGATGACCTGGCTCGGCGTCATTTTCGGACAGGCCTGGCCCAGCTTGGTCCAGGCGGCGTCGGCGGCTTTCGGCGTGACCTGCTGGCCGACGATCGAGCGTGCCAGCGTCGTGAACGGATCCGGGTGCCCCTTCAGGTAGAGGTCGCCGAACTGCGGGATGAGGCGCTTCATGATGCGGTCGCGCCGCATCAGCTCTTCCTTGGCTTCGGCCCAGTAGGCGGGCACTTCGATATCCGGCGCGGCTGCGCCCATGCTGTCCTGTTCTGCTGCCATTATGCGCGACGCCAGTTCGTCGATCCGTCCGGCTTGTCTTCCAGGATGATCCCGCCGGCGGTCAGCTCGCCGCGGATGCGGTCGGCGTCCGCGAAATTACGCGCCTTCTTGGCCGCGGCGCGCTCGGCGATCAGCGCGACGATCTGCGCCTCGCCGAGGCCGCCCTCGCCTGCATTGCTGCCGGGCGCGGCACGCAGGAAAGCCTGCGGCGCACGCTGCAACAGGCCGAGCACCCCGGCCAGCGCCTTGAGCTGGCGCGCGGTCTCGACCGACTTGGTACGGTTCGCTTCGCTGGCCAGGTCGAACAGTTCGGCCACGGCCAAGGGCGTATTGAAGTCGTCGTCCATCGCTTCGCGGAAACGAACGGCGTGGGCTTCGTTCCAGTCGACCGCCGGCAGGTCCTCGCCCAGGTCGAAGTCGGCCAGCGCCGTGTACAGGCGCGTGAGCGCGCCCTTGGCGTCGTCGATGTGGACGTCGGAGTAATTCAGCGGGCTGCGGTAGTGGGCGCGCAGGATGAAGAAGCGCACCACTTCGGCGTCGTACTTCTTGAGCACGTCGCGGATCGTGAAGAAATTGCCCAGGGACTTGGACATTTTTTCGTTATCGACGCGCACGAAACCGTTGTGGATCCAGTAGTTGACCATCGGGCCGCCGAAGGCGCCCTCGCTCTGGGCGATCTCGTTTTCGTGGTGCGGGAACTGCAGGTCCTGGCCGCCGCCGTGGATGTCGAAGTGCTCGCCCAGCAGCGCGCACGACATGGCCGAGCACTCGATGTGCCAGCCCGGGCGGCCGCGGCCCCATTTCGAATCCCATTTGGCTTCGGCAGGTTCGGCTTCCTTGGCTGCCTTCCAGAGCACGAAGTCGAGCGGGTCGCGCTTGCCCGTATTGACGTCGACGCGCTCGCCGGCGCGCAGGTCGTCGAGCGACTTGCCCGACAGCTTGCCGTAGCCTTCGAAGCCGCGCACCGCGAAATTGACGTCGCCGTCCTCGCTCTTGTAGGCCAGCCCTTTTTCCTCGAGCCGCTCGATGATCGACAGCATGCCGGGCACGTGTTCGGTTGCGCGCGGGACGAAACTGGCCGGCAGGATGCCGAGCGCGGCCGTGTCTTCGTCCATGTATTTGGTGAAGCGCGTCACGAGCGAGGACAGGGTTTCGCCGTTCTCGACCGCGCGCTTGATGATCTTGTCGTCGATGTCCGTGATGTTGCGCACGTACTTGACCTCATAGCCCGATTCCATCAGCCAGCGGTAGATGACGTCGAAAGCCATCATCATGCGTGCGTGCCCGACGTGGCAGTAGTCATAGACGGTCATGCCGCAGACATACATGCCGACCTTGCCGGCCTCCATCGGGACGAATACCTGCTTTTCGCGCGCCAGCGTGTTGTAGATCTTTAATTGGCTCATTGGTGGTGATGAATCGAGAGGGAGGATGGAAGCCCGAAGCAATACGAATCCGAGCACAGTCGCCGCAGGGCGCGCGCCGGAATCAATATTTACATCGCAAACTACGTCGGGACCGCCTGCCGCTCTGTGTTGTTCTTATGCGATAGAATGGGACGTTCTGCGCAAAGTATAGCATTGATAAAAACCGGACTGGCCGCATATGGCTCAGGTTTATTTTTCTGCAAAAGACTTGACAGGACTTTGCGCCACGTCCACCGAGGAGACCCTGCATGCCCGCACAAAAACAATCCCGACGCTCCCTGCTGGCCGGCCTGGCCGCTGCCGCCATCGCCCTGAGCCTGCCGCACGCGGCGCTCGCGTTCGAGAATCCGCAGGTCGCCCTGAAGACCACGATGGGCGAGATTGTCGTCGAACTCGACCAGGAAAACGCCCCGAAGAGCACGGCCAACTTCCTGCAGTACGTGAAGTCCGGCTTCTACAAGGGCACGGTGTTCCACCGCGTGATCGACGGCTTCATGATCCAGGCCGGCGGCTACACCGAGAAACTGGTCGACAAGCCCGGCGTGCGCAAGCCGATCCCGAGCGAATCGAAGAACGGCCTGTCGAACAAGCCGTATACGCTGGCCATGGCGCGCACCAGCGACCCGAACTCGGCCACGTCCCAGTTCTTCATCAACGTCAACGATAATGCCGGCCTCGACTATCCGGGCCAGGACGGCCACGGCTACACGGTGTTCGGCCGCGTGGTGCAAGGGCAGGAGACGGTCGACAAGATCAAGGCGGTGGTGGTCGACGACATGCGCGGCATGCAAAACGTGCCGGTCACGCCGATCGTGATTCAGTCGGCGACCCTGCTCAAGGGTGATAAGCTTGTAAAATAGCGATCTAACAGCTTTTCAACAAACACAAGGACACAACATGACCTCCGTACTGCTGACCACCAACAAGGGCAACATCACGATCGAACTCGACGCCGAGAAAGCACCGAAGACGGTTGCCAACTTCCTGGACTACGTGAACAAGGGTCATTTCACCAACACGATCTTCCACCGCGTGATCAAGGACTTCATGATCCAGGGCGGCGGTTTCGAGCCGGGCATGAAGCAGAAGCCGACCGACGCCACCGTCGAGAACGAAGGCAAGAACGGCCTGAAGAACGACAAGTACACGGTCGCCATGGCCCGCACCTCGGCGCCGCACTCGGCCTCGGCCCAGTTCTTCATCAACACCAAGAACAACGACTTCCTGAACTACCCGGGCCAGGACGGCTGGGGCTATGCCGTGTTCGGCAAGGTCACGCAAGGCACCGAGATCGTCGATCAGCTCAACGGCGTGCCGACTTCCCGTTCGGGCATGCACTCGGACGTGCCGGTCGATCCGATCATCATCGAAAAAGCCGAAGTCGTTCAGTAATCGGCACAGCGCGCGGGAGCACCGGATCACCATCAGCACGCCCACGATGTCCACTCCCGCGCGCACGCTCGCGCTCTTCATTTCCGACCTGCACTTGCAGGAGTCCCACCCGCGTACTGCCGACGCCTTCTTCCGCTTCCTCGGCGAGCACGCGGCGCATGCCGAACAGTTATATCTCCTCGGCGACATTTTCGAATACTGGGCCGGCGACGACGACCTCGACTCGCCTTTCCACGCCCGCGTCGTTGCGGCGCTGCGCGCGCTGGCCGATCGCGGCGTGGCCGTGTTCTGGATGGCGGGCAACCGTGATTTCCTGGTCGGCGCCGGTTTTGCGCAGGCGGCCGGCCTGACCCTGTTGCCCGATCCCCATGTCGCCCTGATCGCTGGCCGGCGCATCGCCCTCGCGCATGGCGACGCCGAATGCACGCTCGACACCAAGTACATGGAATTCCGGGCGATGGTGAGGCAGCCGGCCTGGCAGGCGCAATTCCTTGCGCTGCCGCTGGCGCAGCGCAAGCAGATCATCGCCGGCCTGCGCGAAGGCAGCCGCGAAGCCCACACCACCAAGACCTGCGAGATCATGGACGTCACGCCCGACGCCATCGAGGCGCTGTTTGCCGCGACCGGCGCCGAGGTGCTGATCCATGGACACACCCACCGCCCTGCCCTGCACCGCCATGGCGACAAGCGCCGCTATGTGCTGCCCGACTGGGAACTCGATGGCGAAGCGCCGCGCGGCGGCTGGATTGCAATCGACGAGCATGGCGCGATCGCGCGCCATGGGCCCGACGGCGTGATCGGCTGAGCGGCCCGCTTTCCTGCCGCTAGGGCTGCGCCGCGTTCACGCGTGGAGTCGGGGACGCCACCCTGCCTGCTGCGTCGCGCAAGGGCCCAGGCGCCACATCGCATCCTTGAACACATTTCGCGCACGAAAAAAAGCCGCCTTGCGGCGGCCTTGTCGTAGCAGGGGCGCGCCGCCATGGCGCCGCACCCCCGGCTACCGATACTTACTGCACCTGGTGCTGCAGCAGCGCGTAGCGGGTCATGCCGTACAGCTTGCCGTTGCCAAAGGCGACCGCACCGATCGGCTCCTTGCCCCAGGCAAAGGTAGGCGTCGACACCACGCCGGCCGGGCTGATCATGCGCACGCTGCCCTGGCCGCTGAGGTAGAGGTTGCCCTTGTCGTCGATCGTCATGAACTCCACTTCATAGAAGCCGAGCGTTGCCGTGCCGACCGGGCCGTCGATGTCGCCCGCTTCCTTCAGTGGCGTGCCGGCGAAGACGGTCAGCCCGCCCGCCGGGGTCAGCCTGTAGACGGCCACGGTGCCGGTATCGGAAATGTAGATATTCCCGGCGCCGTCGAGGACCACCGACTGCGGCACGAACCTGGCGGTCGGCGCCGAGATCAGCGCGGCGACCTTCGCCGTATCGACCAGGGTCGTCTTGGCACCGTCCGGCGCCACGCGGGTCACGGCGCCATTGGTGGCCACGATCGCATTGCCGTTCGCATCCACGGCCAGGTTATTCACGGCCAGGGTCGTATCGACCGTGCTGACCGAGCCGCCCATGATCCTGCGCAACATGTTGGTGTTAGGCAGCACGCCGCTCTGGGCCACCCACACCGAACCGTCGCGGCCTGCCGCGACCGCGCGCGGCGCGTTGAAGGTTGCACCGGCGAGCGCACCGTCCTGGATGCCGGACTGGCCAGCCTTGCCGGCGAAGGTCGACACGGTACCGTCCGGCGCCACCTTGCGGATGGTGTGGGCGATGCTGTCGGCCGTGTACAGCGAGCCGCTGCCGTCGGCAGCCAGCGAGGTGTGCACGTTGAACCTTGCCAGCGCGCCAGGACCGTCGATGTTGCCGCGCACGGCGGCAGTCGACGCGAGCGTGGTCACGGCCCCGCCCAGGGTCACGCGGCGCAGCACGCCCTGGTCGGTCTCGATGACGATCAGGTCGTCGCCGACGAGGCCCATGCCGCGGATCGACGTGAACCTGGCGACGGTGCCGGCACCATCGACGAAACCGCGGGTAGCGGCACCGGCGAGCGTGGAGACGACGACGCTGTTAGGGTTGCTCAGATCGACCTTGCGCACCATCGAGGCGTCGCCCACGTACAGGTTGCCGTCCTTCGGCGACACCACGATATCGGTAATGGCGCTGAAGCGCGCCTCGGGACCCGAGCCGTTTGCGAAGCCGAGATTGCGGTCGGGAGCGCCAGGCGGATGACCGGCCACCTGCGCCAGGGCGCCGTTGACGTCCTTCCAGATACGCCCGTCGAAATCGGACAGGTAGACGGTGCCGTTCTTGGCACGCGCGATCCCGTAGAAAGTCGGGGCCGCGGTCAAGCCGGCCGGTGCCGCGTAGGTGCGGGTCGTGACGACACCGCCTGCGCTGACAAAACGGACCTGGCCTGCGACCAGCGAATCGATGGCGATGACGCCGCCGGCATCGTCCGGGACGATGCGCATCGGACGCGTGAAGCGCGCCCCCTGGCCGGTACCGTCTTGCGGCGTGGTGACGCCGCCCGCAGGCACGACGTTATTGCAGAAGGTCGAACCCGACCCTGCCAGCGTCGAGACGGTGCCGTCGGCCGCGAGCTTGCGGATCATGCCGTTGCACTCGTCCGATACGAACAGGTTACCTTGCACGTCGGATACGATGTCGCTGCTGCCGAAGAAGTGGAAACGGGCGTTGGCGCCCGGACCGTCCGCGTAGCCGGGCCTGGCGGCGACGCCGGCCAGCGTCGTCATGCTGCCGTCGGGCGCGAACTTCAGGATCGAATGCGGGCCGCCGTCGAGGACGTAGAGGTTCCCCGCGCTGTCGGAGGTGACCGCTTGCGGCTCCTGCAGGGCAGTGATCTTGCCGGCCAGCACCACCGATGCGGTGACAGGTGGCGGCGGCGTAGTGCCCGTCGGCGGAGGCGTCCCGCCGCCGGAACCACTACCGCCACCACCATCTCCACCGCCACCGCCACCGCCACCGCAGCCAGCCACCAGGGCGGCCACCGCTACGGCAAGTGCGTATTGCATCGGCATCATCATTCGCTTCGTATTCATTTTTTCTCCAGGGTCCACCACGCGACTGCGCAGTTTCTAACGACGATCAGTGTAAAAAATATAGGAATTACAATATATTTTCGACAATATACATGAAGCAAAAAAGAGGTGTCGCACTGCTGAGATACGTGTGCGCAACAAAAAAGTTGCAATTCTTGGTGAGTTTTCAGGACAAAAAACCCCCTATCATGCTCGCTGGATTCGATAACTGAACAGCAAGGCGCGGCGTCGACCGGCGCGCCTGCAGTCGCGCCGCGGCGGGGGCGGCATTTCGTTCCGGCATCGGGTTTATGCGTTTCATATCCTGTTTTTTGCAGTTCGTCGCCTTCTGGCTGCCTGAAAAAATGTCGCTGTTATAGTCAAGTACAACACCACAGCAATACTTCACCAGGAGGAGCCAGACATGCACCACCGTGCCGAAGCGCCGCGACAGGAGGGCCATCCATGAACATCGGCTGGAATGACAACGCACCGATTTACCGCCAGCTCAAGGACCGTGTCATCGACATGATGCTCGACGGCATCCTGAAAGCAGGCGACGCCCTGCCCTCGGTCCGCCAGATCGCGGCCGAATACCAACTCAACCCGATCACCGTGTCCAAGGCTTACCAGGAACTGGTCGACGAAAACCTAGTAGAAAAACGAAGGGGGATTGGCATGTATGTCACTGAAGGAGCAAGCGAGAAACTGCTCGCCAGCGAGCGCGAACGTTTCCTGCGCGAGGAATGGCCGGCCATGGTGGAGCGCATCCGCCTGCTGGGCCTGAACGTCGAACAGCTGCTGCACACCGCGCAGCCCGGAGGTGTGGCATGAGCGCCCTCATTTCCGCCCGCGGCCTGACCAAGCGCTACGGCAAGCGGGTCGCGGTCGACGGCATCGATTTCGACATCCCGGCCGGGCGCATCGTCGGCCTGATCGGCCCCAACGGGTCGGGCAAGACCACCACGCTCAAGGCGGCGCTGGGCCTGATTCCCTTCGACGGCGAACTGCGGGTGATGGGGCTCGACCCGCGCACCCAGCGCGACGCCCTGATGCAGGACATCTGCTTCATCGCGGACGTGGCGATCCTGCCGCGCTGGCTGCGCGTCAGGGATGCCATCGATTTCGTGGCCGGCGTACACCCGCGCTTCGACCGTTCGCGTGCCGAGCGCTACATCGCCAACACCCGCCTGACGCCTTCCATGAAGGTCAAGGAAATGTCGAAGGGCATGATCGTCCAGCTGCACCTGGCACTCGTCATGGCGATCGACGCCAAGATCCTGGTGCTCGATGAGCCGACCCTGGGCCTCGACATCATCTACCGCAAGCAGTTCTACCAGAACCTGCTGGAAGACTATTTTGACGAGAACAAGACCATCATCATCACGACGCACCAGGTCGAGGAAGTCGAGCACATCCTGACCGACCTGCTGTTCATCCGCGACGGACGCATCGTGCTGGCCGCCTCGATGGACGAAGTGGGCGAGCGCTATGTCGAAGTGATGGTCGCCGCCGACAAGGTCAATGCGGCCAACGCCCTGCAGCCGCTCGACCAGCGCACCGTGTTCGGCAAGAACGTGATGCTGTTCGACTCGGCCCGCGCAGGCGGCGTCTCGCGGGCCCAGCTGGCCGCCCTTGGGGAGACGCGCAATCCGAGCGTGGCCGACCTGTTCGTGGCAACGATGAAAGGAACCTACGCATGAATACGATGAAATGGCTGGTGCGCCGCGAGTTCTGGGAGAACAAGGGCGGCTTCATCTGGGCGCCGCTGGTGGCGGCCCTGATCATGGTGGTGCTGGTGGGCGGCGTGGTCGGCTACGGCATCGCCAGCGGCAAGATGGGCGGCGACAGCGCCATCAGCATCCAGGTCGATGGCGAAGAAGTGCATAATGCGCGCCTGAGCGAAGTGATCACCGCCGAAAAACGCGCGCAGGTGGCCAGCATGGCCGCCAACAACTACATCGCCATCGGCGCCCCGGTCCTGGTCGTGCTGCCGATCGTCGCCTTCTTCTATTGCCTGGCCGCCCTGTACGACGACCGGCGCGACCGCAGCATCCTGTTCTGGAAGTCGCTGCCGATTTCCGACACGGATACCGTCCTGTCGAAGCTGGTGACCGTGCTCGTCATCGCACCTTTGATCACGATCGGCATCGCTACCGCCGCCGCGCTCGCCATGCTGTTCTTCGGCGGGGTCGCGGCCAGCACCAAGGGCCTCAGCCTGTTCGGGCCGGTGCTGACCAACATCAACTTCTATCTGGCTCCGTTCTACCTGGTGGCGATGCTGCCGGTGTATATCCTGTGGGCCTTGCCGACCGCCGGCTGGCTGCTGCTGGTGTCGAGCTGGGCCAAGTCGAAAGTCTTCCTGTGGGCGGTCGGCGTGCCCCTGATGGCGGCAGTGCTGCTCAAGTGGCTCGATTACCTGCTGGGCGTGTCGGCCGGCGTCACCATCAACGCCGACTGGATCATCAACAACGTGCTCGAGGCAATCCTGCTCGGCCTGGTTCCCGGCACCTGGTTCATGAACGCCGGCTCGGCCCTGCCGCAGCCGGGCACGAGCGGCGTCCCGCTGCTGCCGATGCTCACGTATTCGTGGTCGACTTTGGCCAAGCCGGAACTCTGGGGTGGCGTGATCGCCGGGGTGGCGATGATTGCCGGCGCGATCCGTCTGCGTCGCTGGCGCGATGAGGGTTGATGGTGCGGCGCGCCCTGGTTGCAGCGACCGTCGGCGCCCTGCTCCTGTCCACCCCGGCCGCCGCCGTGCCGGGGGTGGACGAGCCGGATACGGTCAAGGTCAGCGCGATTCGCAATCCGGAGCTGCGCAAGTACAAGGCGATCCTGGCCGGGCTCGACAGCTTCGACAAGCACCGGGCACTGGCGCCAGGGGTGGCCGAACTGCGCTTCCGGATCGAGCAGCGCAGTGACGCCGCCCTGGCGGAACAGCCGCGGGTCCGCATCGAAGGCGAGCACGATTTCGTTCTGCCGCTCGCACTCGACGCCACCAACCGCTTCAGCGTGCCGCGCAGCGAGGCGGCGCTCGACGCCCGGGGCGAGCTGGTGCTGAACCAGAAACGCAAGCACTACCGGATCGTGCCCGAGGTACGCACCCCGGGCCTGCCGGACAATGTAAGGCGGCTGGGCGACCTGCGCCTCGAATGCAAGGTGTGGGTGGCGATCGCCAAGGAAGAGATCCCCCTGTTCTGGGTTCTGACCCTGAACAGCGTGCTACTGAGCCGGGACTGGTGCAGTTTCTTCTCGGCGAAAGAACGCCAGGCCGGATTCCGGTTCAACACCGAATCGCCACTGCGTGCGGCGACGCTGCGCGAGGGAGAGCGCAGCAAGCCGCTGAAGGTCGAGAACGACCACTTCCTGGTCGGGATCAGCGATCCGGAATGGAGCGACGAGGCGCTGGTGGAGCTGGCGTTCGGCAGCGCAGCCACCGCCGACGCCGAGCCCGCCACCGCCGCCGCCACGAGTCTTACTGGAACTGCTGCCGAAACGCCTCGAACTGCGCCTTGAGCTCGTCCAGTTCGCCGCGCAGGGCGGCCACTTCCGCCTCCAGCTGCCCGACCCGGCTGCCCGGGGCGGAGGCGGTGGCGGCGGCGCCGAAGGCGGAATCGTCGCGGGCAAGTGAAATGTCGCCGCCCAGCAGCTGGCCGTAGCGCGATTCCTTGGTGCCGGGCGCGCGTTCCAGCTTCGCCACCAGCGGCGGGTATTTGTCGACCAGGAACTGCAGCGCCGCCTCGACGTCGGCGACCGACTTGAACTCGTGCAGGCGGCCCGTGCGGGTGCGGATCTCGCCGGCCGTCTGCAGGCCGCGCAGCATCAGCACCGTCAGCACGGCCACTTTATCCTGCTCGAGCGTCCACTTGATGCGCATCCGGTGTTCGTATTTCGTCACCCGCGCCCCGGCCGCGCTCACCGCGCTGGCCAGGCGCCGTTCGATCAGGCGCTGCAGGGTGTCCTGCACGGTCTCTTCCGACAACTGCATCACCGGGTCGCGGCTCGACAGCTGGTTGCAGCCGTTGACGATCGCATTGAGCGACATCGGGTAGTTATCGGGCGTGAGCGCTTCTTTTTCGGCCAGCACGGCCAGCACGCGGATCTCGAAGGGATCGAGCACGGCAGGGTCGGGCGCGGCAGCATCGGCGACGGCGCCGGTCACTTCATCAGTCATGGAATTCCTCAGTCAACCAGCCGGTTCAGTTCGGCCGAATCGAGTTTATCACCCTCGCGCAGGTTCGGACAGGCGATCCCGGCGGCCTTGATGGTGGCAGTGAGTTTTTCCAGCTGCTCGTCCTGGTGCGCGACGTGGTCGATCAGGCCGCGCAGGGCTTTTGAGAGCGGGTCGTCGCGGTTCGGCGTGACGCCGTAGGCGGCGAACATGCGCGCGCTCCTCGACTGGTCTTCCTTGAGGATGATGTGGGCCGGGTTGCCGACCGCGGTGGCGCCGGCCGGCACCGGTTTGACGACCACGGCGTTCGAGCCGACCTTGGCGAACTCGCCGACCGTGAACGCGCCCAGCACCTGGGCGCCGGCGCCGACGATCACGCCGCGCTCGAGCGTCGGGTGGCGCTTGGTGCCGGCCACCAGCGTGGTGCCGCCCAGGGTCACGCCCTGGTAGATGGTGCAGTCGTCGCCGATGACCGCCGTCTCGCCGATCACGACACCGAAGCCGTGGTCGATGAAGACGCGGCGGCCGATGGTGGCGCCGGGGTGGATTTCGATGCCCGTGATGACGCGCGCGAGGTAGGACACGAAGCGCCCGAGCCACTTCAGGTTGAGGCGCCAGCACGCGTGCGCCCAGCGGTGCAGGACGATCGCGTGCAGGCCGGGATAGCAGGTGAGCACTTCCCAGCCGTTACGGGCGGCCGGGTCGCGGTCGATGATGCTTTTGATATCTTCGCGCAACGAGGAAAACATAATTTGTACAAAAGGAAAACAGCAGCCATGGTAGCGCATACCACGGGCGGCTGCTTGGGAGGGGGTCAATTTTGGAGGTGTTCCGGGGGGGCGCATGCGGAATATCGGCGGTCGATTCCGCGTGGGCACAAGTGCCCATCCTACGGATGAATTACCGGGCTCGAATCGGTAGGGTGGGCACTCGTGCCCACGCGGATCAAGCGTACCGCTATCCGGGCAGGCAACAGCCCGGAAGCGAAAGTTAAGCCTGCACGCCGCGCTGGCGGCGCGCTTCGTACAGGCAAACGCCGGAGGCGACCGAGACGTTCAGGCTCTCGACAGAACCGAACATCGGGATCGACACCAGCAGGTCGCAGGTTTCGCGGGTCAGGCGGCGCATGCCCTCGCCTTCCGACCCCATCACCAGGGCGCAGGGGCCGGTGAAGTCGGCTTCGTACAGGCCCTTGTCGGCGTCGTCGGAGGTGCCGATCAGCCAGATGCCGCGGTCCTTCAGTTCGCGCATGGTGCGCGCCAGGTTCGTCACGGTGATGTAGGGCACGGTTTCGGCGGCGCCGCTGGCGACTTTGGCGGCGGTGGCGTTCAGGCCGACCGCGCGGTCCTTCGGCACGATGACCGCGTGCGCGCCGACGCCGTCGGCCACGCGCAGGCAGGCGCCCAGGTTGTGCGGATCGGTGATGCCGTCGAGGATCAGCAGCAGCGGCGGGCCCTCGATGGCGTCGAGCAGCTCGTCCAGGTTGCGTGCCAGCGCCAGCTGGCTGGCAAAGGCGATCACGCCCTGGTGACGGCGGGTGCCGACGATCTTGTCGAGGCGGCTTGCTTCGACCGGCATGACGCGCACGCCGGCCTCTTTCGCGTTGGCGATCAGGGCCTTCATGCGGGCGTCGTTACGCTCGGCATCCACGAAAATTTCCTCGACCGATTGCGCCTCGTGGCGCAAGCGCGAGGTCACCGCGTGGAAACCGAAAATCATTTTGTTCTTCATGTATTACTTTTCTTTTTTGCTGCTGGTTTTGGAGGTGGTGCCGCCCGCTTTGGCAGCGGGCTTCTTGGGCGCGGACTTCTTGGCGGCGCTCGTTTTGGGAGCTGCTTCTGCGGCGGCCTTGGCGGCAGGCGCACGGCGCGGCTTGGCCGGGGCTTTCGCCACCGGCGCCGCCGCGACTTCTGCCGCTGGCGCCGGCTCGGCTGCCTTCGCGCGGCGTGCCCGTTTGGCGGGAACCGCGGCTTCCGGCTGCGGCGCCGGTGCCTCTGCGCGGCCAGCTTCGACGGGCTCGGCCGCTTCGCTCTTCTTCGCGCGGCGCGGACGCTTGGCGGCAACCGTCGCCTCGCCGGCCGGCGGCTGGACAACCGCAGCAGGCGCCTCGCTGCCGAGTTCGGTGCTGAGCTCGGCGGCAGGCTGGGCCGTCTTGCGCGCGCGCTTGGGCTTCGGCGCGACCGCATCGTCCGCTTGCGCGGCAGCGACCGGCTGCACGACGGCGGCCGGCGCTGCGATCACCGCCTCGACCGGCGCGGCTGCCTTGTCCTTCTTCGGACGCCGCTTGGCCTTGGCCTCGCTGTCCTGCTGCGGCGCCTGTGCGGCGGCTTCGCTTGCAGCAGCGGCTGCCTCGGCTGCCTCGGCCGCCTGCTGGCGCGCCTGGGCGTTGGCCGCCTTGGCGTTGGCCGACTGGCGGGCGCGGCGCGCGGCTTCCGAGCTGTCCGGCTCGAGCGCCGCATCGAAGCGCGGCGCCGGTGCATTGTTCGCCTGCTCGCGCGCCTGCGCCGCGGCTGCGCGTTCCGCGCGCTCCTTGCGGGAGCGGCGCGAACGCTTCGAACGGCCGCCCTTTTCTTCCTCGGCCTCGACGGCCGGCGCCTGGCGCTGGGCCGGCTGGACGGCGGCCTCGCGGCCCTGCTGCTGCTGCGCAGGAGCGGGCACGGCAGCACTGCCCTCCTCGGCCAGCACGAGGTCGATCTTGCGCGCCTCGAGGTCGACCTTGGCGACCTGCACGGTGACGCGGTCGGTCAGGCCGAAGGTCTTGCCGGTACGCTCGCCGCGCAGCTGGTGGCGCGCTTCGTCGTACTGGAAATAGTCCTGGCCGAGGCCGGTGACGTGGACCAGGCCTTCGACGTAGAGCTCGTCGAGCTGGACGAAGATGCCGAAGGTGGTCACGCCGGCCACGGTGCCGGTGAAGGACTCGCCCAGCTTGTCCTGCATGAAGAAGCACTTGAGCCAGTTCTCGACGTCGCGCGAGGCTTCGTCGGCGCGGCGCTCGTTGGCCGAGCAGTGCACGCCCAGGGCGTCCCAGATGGTCAGGTCCTTGGCGTCCTTGGCCGTGCCCTCGGCCTTGTCTTTCGCGGCCTGTTTGCGGGCGGCGTTCGACACGGTCGTGTTCAGCCTGGAGAGATCGATGCCTTTCGGCTCGTAGCGCTTGCCTTGCAGGACGGCCTTGATCGCGCGGTGCGTGAGCAGGTCGGGATAGCGGCGGATCGGGCTGGTGAAGTGGGCATAGGCCTCGTAGGCCAGGCCGAAGTGGCCGACGTTGTCCGGGCTGTAGACGGCCTGCTGCATCGAGCGCAGCAGCATGGTCTGCAGCAGGGCCGCGTCCGGGCGCTCCTTGATCTCGCGCATCAGGGCGGCGTAGTCGCCGGCGGTCGGCTTCAGGCCGCCGCCCAGGTTCAGGCCCGTCATCTTGAGGAAGGTACGCAGCTGGTTCAGCTTTTCCTCGGTCGGCGTGGCGTGGATGCGGAAGGTGCCCGGGTGCTTGTGGCGGATCAGGAGGTCGGCGGCGCACACGTTGGCGGCCAGCATGCACTCCTCGATCAGGCGGTGCGCGTCGTTGCGGGTACGCGGGATGATCTTTTCGATCTTGCCCATCGCATTGCAGACGATATAGGTTTCGGTGGTTTCGAAATCGATCGCGCCGCGTACGTGGCGCGCGCCGAGCAGGGCCTGGAACACGCGGCTCAGGTTCTGCAGGTGCGGCACGATGGCCGGACGGCTTTTCGCTTCCTCGCCGTCCGGGTTGGCCAGGATGTCGGCCACCTGGTTATAGGTCAGGCGCGCGGCCGAGTGCATCACGGCCGGATAGAACTGGTAGGCCTGCACTTCGCCGTCGCTGGAGACGACCATGTCGCACACCAGGCACAGGCGGTCGACGGCCGGGTTCAGCGAACACAGGCCGTTCGACAGTTTTTCCGGCAGCATCGGGATCACGCGGCGCGGGAAATAGACCGAGGTGCTGCGCTCGATCGCGTCGACGTCGAGGCCGTCGTTCGGCCGCACATAATGGCTGACGTCGGCAATGGCGACGAGCAGGCGGAAACCGTCTTCGCGGCCGAGCTTGACCGGCTCGCAATAGACCGCATCGTCGAAGTCGCGCGCGTCTTCGCCGTCGATGGTGACCAGGGGCACGTCGCGCAGGTCGACGCGGTCGACCAGGTCGCTCGCGACCACTTCGTTGGGCAGCTTGTTGGCCTGTTTCAGCGCGGCGGGCGAAAACACGTGCGGCACGCCGAACTTGCGCACGGCGATTTCGATTTCCATGCCCGGGTCGTCGAGTTCGCCGAGCACTTCGACGATGCGGCCGGTCGGCTTCTGGAAGCGCGCCGGCTGCTCGATCAGTTCGACGCTGACCACCTGGCCGGACTTGGCCTTGCCGGGCGAGCCGGCGACCAGGATGTCCTGGTTCATGCGCTGGTCTTCCGGCGAGACGATCCACACCCCGCCTTCATTCAGCAGGCGCCCGATGACGTGGGTATTGGCGCGCTCGACCACTTCGACGATCGTGCCTTCGGGGCGGCCGCGGCGGTCGGTGCCGGTGATGCGCGCCAGGACGCGGTCGCCGTGCAGGACCTTCTGCATTTCTTTGTCGTTCAGGAACAGGTCGGCGCCCGGCTCGTCGGGAATGACGAAACCGAAACCGTCGCGGTGGGCACTGACTTTACCGGCCACGAAATCGGAGCCGTTGGCGAGGCTGTATACACCGTCGGCGCTGGCGCGCAGCTGGCCATCGCGTTCCATTGCATTCAAGCGGCGGCCCAGGACTTCCTGGGCGGCGGGCTTGACCCGGAGGGCACGTGCGAGCGTGGCTGCATCGAGCGGCGTGCCGGCATCACGGAAAATACCGAGGATTTCCTCGCGGCTAGGGATAGTATGAGTAGGTTGCTTCAAATCGTTTTCTTGATTCTTCTCGAGGGGCGCCGGACCGGCCGGCACCGTGGTTAGATTGACACCTTGACAGGCGTAGTGTAACGGAGGACCACGCAATTTGCCTAACCAATGCCTAACGAAGCGTGCTGCGGAAATGCAAGAGAGGGTCTTTGACTTTTGTAATCGTTCCGCTATAATCTCGGCTCTTTCGCAACGACAGCATGTGAAGCGAGAGAGAAAAGCGGTAAAGATGCAGGCAGTTCGGCGCCGGAGCAGCGAAAGTTGATCTAGCGAAAAACGGTAAAGCCTGATATTGTATCAGCTTCAGCGGTTAGCAGTAACAATGCCCACGTGGCGGAATTGGTAGACGCGCATGGTTCAGGTCCATGTGCCGCGAGGTGTGGGGGTTCGAGTCCCTCCGTGGGCACCATCTACTGGCAGTATCCCGCAGTTGTAGGGTGGACTCCCGAGTCCACGCATAAAGTTCGAGTAGTGTTAGCAGCAAAAAATGCCCACGTGGCGGAATTGGTAGACGCGCATGGTTCAGGTCCATGTGCCGCGAGGTGTGGGGGTTCGAGTCCCTCCGTGGGCACCATCTACCGGATGTAAATCCGCAGAAGTAGTAGCATCGTAGGGTGGACTCCCGAGTCCACGCGTGAAGTTCGAGTAGTGTTGGCAGTACTTGCAGTGCCCACGTGGCGGAATTGGTAGACGCGCATGGTTCAGGTCCATGTGCCGCGAGGTGTGGGGGTTCGAGTCCCTCCGTGGGCACCAAAAGCTTTCTGGCGTTAGCCGGCGCAAAACGCCGCAATCCTTGCATAAGGTTTGCGGCGTTTTGCGTTGTTGGACTCTTCCTTACGCCGCAATCCTTGCAAAAGGTTTGCGGCGTTTTGCGTTGTTGCGCCCTCTCCACCATGGGAAGGTCAAGCCGCCATGTACCGTTCACGGCGCAAACCGGTTATGCTGGCCCTGCCATGCACCCTTATTCCTTCCTGACCGGACTCGTCCTGCTCTGCGCCGTGGCCGGCGCCGCCGCCAAGCCCGCGCCCTGGTACCAGTGGCGCAGCAAGGCGGACGGCAAGCTCGCCTGTTCCCAGACACCGCTCGGCCCCGGCTGGGAGCGCGCCGCCGGTCCCTATCGGGACGGGCGTTGCGAAAAGCTCATCGTTGCTAAATAATAGGGTCGTCAGCCCGCAAGTCGTCCGTCGCAATGATTGATATAACCGGGCAGAACCCTGCCCGGTAAAACCGAGGAGACATTGATGTTCACGAGTCCCGAACAATTCGCATCCGCCACCAAAACCCTGTTCGACCTGCAAATGCAGACCTTCGACATGCTCGCCAACAAGACGGTCAAGGGTCTGGAACAGGTGATGGCGCTCAACATGGCGACCGCCCGCAGCACGATGGACAAGACGCTCGCGGCGAGCCGCGACATGACGCAAGCGCAGGACGCCCGCGCCGCCTTCGACGCGCTTTCGGCGCGCATGACGCCGGACATGTCCGGCAGCGTCGAGTACCGCGACCAGATGAAAGCGATCATCGACGAAATGCAAAGCGAGTTCCGGCGCGCCGCCGAGGTGCACGTCGCCGAGGCCAAGAGTACCTTGTCGGCCCTGATCTACGACGTGACCCAGAACGTCAAGCCGGGTTCGGAGAACGCCGTCGAAATCATCAAGGCGGCGATCGACAACGCTTTCAAGGGCTACGAGCAGGTCACCCAGGCCACGCGCCAGGCCGTGCAGAACGTCGAGGAGCAGATTGCCAAGGCGTCCTCGCTGGTCAATCCCGGCATGAACAAGCCGGCCGGCGCGGACAAGCCGGCCGAGTAAGCTTCGCCTGCGTCAAAACAGCAAGGGCAGCCTCGGCTGCCCTTGCAGTATCCTTTCATTTCAATGCCTCGAATGAAAGGATATTTCACCCTTCCTGACTATCCTTTTCGATCCCCAGCAGCTCTTCCACATGGGCCAGCGCGCCCGCATCCTTGACCACCGTCTTGAGCCACAGGTGCAGCGGCTGTTCGCCCCAGGCCGCCGCCTTGTCGGCGAGGTAGGCGACCGGGCTGTGCGGCTCTGCCTGACGAAAGAAGTCGGCCACCGCGCGCAGTTGCGCCAGCGCCTGGGCGCGGCTCTGGATCGGGCCGGCGACGGCCGGCAGTGCGGCCGCCGCGGCGGAGACGACCGGCAAGGCCGGCTGCGGCAGGCTGGGTACGGCTGCCGCCGGCACGGTGCCCGCCGGGGCAGTGCCCGGCGTGACGAAGTGCGCCAGGTTCTGCAGCGCCGTGCGCGCCGTCGAAAAGCCCGGGCCGTCGGCCCCGAGCCGGGCATCGACCGCCGCCTCCAGCGCGGCCAGCGCCGCCAGGCAGGCATTGCAGTCGTCCAGCAAGGCCTGCTGGAAGGCTGTCGAGCTGCGGCTGCGCGCCGCCTCGACCTCGGCGATTTTGGCGGCGCCGTGGGTGCGCGCCGCTTCGATGTCGCGCATCGAGAAGGCGCGGTCTTCGGTGACCGGGCATTCCATCGCCAGTTGCGGCGACCGCGCGGCGATCCAGGCCAGGTTGCCGATGCGCTGCTCGAAGCCGCCTTCGTCGGGCAGCGGATACAGGCCGTCCCAGTAGCGCTCGCACAGCCCGGCGATCACCAGCAGCGCGTCGGCCAGCCCGCGCAGCCCGGCCATCTTGGCGTTCGCTTCGGCCAGCCACACGGCCAGCTGCAAGTCCTTGCTGCGCGTCTCGAGCAGCTGCGCGCAGCGCCTGGCGACGAACTTCCAGTCCGCTTCCTTGAGCGTGGTGACCCAGGCGCCCTGCTCGATCGACGGATCGTCCGCCTTGCGTGCCTGGGCGATCGCATCGAGTTCGGGCGAAAACGCGAGGTCTTCGCCGCAGGGAGAAGATGGACCGACCGGGTTGAGTAACTGCTCGACCTTGAACATGGCCCTCTCCTTATTGCAGCGTCGCGGCCGCCGCCGCTATCGCCGGGTCGATCGTATATTTGAACTTGCCGGCCTTGGTCGCGCCGACCTTGATGCGGGCGATCGCCCCGCCCTCGGCCATCCGCGCCAGCACGCTGTCGGCGATCTCGGGCAGCAGCGTGCCGTTCAGGATGGTGTCGACATTGCGCGCACCCGAATCGACTTCGGTGCAGCGCGCCAGCACGGCGTTGACCAGGGCGTCGTCGTACTCGAACGTGGCGCCATGGTTGCTCAGTACGCGCTGGCCGATGCGGTTCAGTTTCAAGCGGATGATATTGGCCAGCACCTCGTCGCCGATCGGGTAGAACGGCACCGTCGTCAGGCGCCCGAGGAAGGCGGGCTTGAACTGCTTCATCAGCTGCGGCCGGATCATGTCGAGCAGGGCGTCGGGTTTCGGCAGCTCGCTCGTCGTCTTGTTCAGGCAGGCCGCCATCATCGTGGAGGACGCCGTGTTCGAGGTGAGGATGATGATCGTGTTGCGAAAGTCGATCTGGCGTCCTTCGGCATCGTCCAGCACGCCCTTGTCGAACACCTGGAAGAACAGCTCGAGCACGTCCGGGTGCGCCTTTTCCACTTCGTCGAGCAGCACCACGCTGTAGGGGTTGCGCCGCACCGCCTCGGTCAGCACGCCGCCTTCTCCATAGCCGACATAGCCCGGCGGCGAGCCTTTCAGGCCGGAGACGCTGTGCGCTTCCTGGTATTCGCTCATGTTGATGGTGACCAGCTTACGCTCGCCGCCGTAGAGCAGGTCGGCCAGCGCCAGCGCGGTTTCGGTCTTGCCCACGCCCGAGGTGCCGACGAACAGGAACACGCCCTTCGGCTTGTTCGGGTCGTCGAGGTTGGCGCGCGCGGTACGCACGCGCTGGGCGACGGCGGCGGTGGCGTGCGACTGGCCGAGGATGCGTTCGTCCAGCAGCGACTGCAGTTGCAGGACGGTGCGGATCTCGTCCTTCACCATGCGCCCGAGCGGGATGCCGGTCCAGCCGGCGACGATCGCCGCCACGGTGCTGCCGTCGACCTGGACCGGCACCAGCGGCGCCTCGCCCTGCAGCGCGCGCAGTTCGTCCACGGCCGCCCGCAATGGGGCGGCGTCGCCGCGGCCGCCTTCGAGTTCGCCGCGCAGGCGCGCGATGTCCGCCGTGAGCGCGCGTTCCTGTTCCCAGCGCGCGTTCAGGCGCTCCTGCTCGGTCAGCACGGCCATGCGTTCGCCGCGCAGCACGATCAGGCGCGCGGCGTGGTCGCCGCCGCCGCTCTGCTCGCGCTCGAGCGCGGCGATCTGGGCGTCGATCCGCTCGATCTTGCGCAGGCTCGCTTCCAGCAGCGCCGGCGTGGCGCTCTGTCCGAGCGCGACCTTGGCGCAGGCCGTGTCGAGGACGCTGATCGCCTTGTCCGGCAGCTGGCGCCCGCTGATGTAGCGGTGCGACAGGCGCACCGCTTCGACAATGGCTTCCTCGTAGACGCGCACGCCGAAATGCTGTTCCATCAGCGGCGCCATCGCGCGCAGCATCGCGCAGGCAGTTTCCTCGTCCGGTTCCTCGACCTTGATGACCTGGAAGCGGCGCGCCAGCGCGGCGTCCTTCTCGAAATACTTCTTGTACTCGCCCCAGGTGGTGGCGGCGATGGTGCGCAGCTCGCCGCGCGCCAGCGCCGGTTTCAGGAGGTTGGCGGCGTCGTTCTGGCCGGCCGCGCCGCCGGCGCCGATCATCGTATGCGCTTCGTCGATGAACAGGATGATCGCGTGCGGACTCTTTTTCACCTCGTCGATCACGTTCTTGAGGCGGTTCTCGAACTCGCCCTTGACGCTGGCGCCGGCCTGCAGCAGGCCCATGTCGAGGGTATGGATCTCGACCCCGCGCAGCACTTCCGGCACGTCGCCCTGCACGATGCGCAGCGCCAGCCCTTCGACCACGGCGGTCTTGCCGACGCCCGCCTCGCCGGTCAGGATCGGGTTGTTCTGGCGCCTGCGCATCAGGATGTCGATCGCCTGGCGGATTTCCGGATCGCGCCCGATCACCGGGTCGACCTTGCCTTCGCGCGCGCGCGCCGTGAGGCAGGTGGTGAACTGGTCCAGCGCCGGCGTCTTGCCCGGGGCGGCCGCCTGCAGTTCCCCGACCGGATCGCCGCCCTGCCCCTGCCGGGCTTCCCGTACAGCGCCGCAAGCAGGCGCGGCCGCCTCGCTCGATCCACGCGTGAGCCGGTCGAAATCGTGCTTCAGGCGCTCGGGCGGGAAGTCGGCGAACAGCTTGGATGCGCGCTGGGCCAGCTGGGCCAGGCTCGGTTCCGTGAGCAGCGCCAGCAGCAGGTGGCCGCTGCGGATCTGGTTCGGGCCGTCCGTCCCCAGCGAGGCGATCAACCAGGCATGCTCGAACAGCGCCGGCAGGTGCTTCGAGAACACCGGCGTGCGCGTGCTGCCGCCGGCAAAACGCGCCACCTCGTGGCGCAGGTCGTTTTCCAGGCGCGACAGGCTGATCTCGCAGGCGCGCGCCGCGACGACGACGTCGCAGTCCGCCTGTTCCAGCAGCGCCAGGAACAGGTGCTCGATGTCGACTTCATACTGGCCCAGGCCGACGCAGATATTGGCTGCGCGCGTCGCCGCCAGGCGCGATGCGCCATTGAGTTTGCCGATCAGGGTCTTGAGGTTGATGTCCATGCGGGTCGCATCCTTTATCGTAAAGTGTCCTGGCCTTGGGTATCCTGGCGCCGGCCGCCGGGGCCGCGCGGATGTCCCGTCTTCCTGATTGCGTAGTGCAGCGACGAGGGCTGCAGGACGGCGCTGAAATTCACGCTGCCGCCCTCCTCGCCGCCGGCCCCCAGTTCGAGCCGCCCATGGATGATGAAGTCGAGCCGGTTGACGCTCCCCGGCGCGATGGCGATGCTCGCGCTGACGTCCTTCAGGCGCGGCTCGTGGGTTTCGATGGCGCAGGTCAGCGCTGCGCAGATCGCGGCGCGGTCTTCCTCGCTGCTCATGCAGAAGGCGGCAAAGTCGAGCAGGCCGTAGTTCAGGATCGACGCGCGCGCGAGGGGAAATTCGTCGAAGGCCGCGGGCGGCAGCGCGGCCCGCGTATTGAGCAGCGCCTCCAGGTCGCGCGCCACGTGGTCCTTGATCTGCTCGATGCCCAGGGGCGCGGCGGCACCCGGCTCGCCGCGCTCGTCCATCAGGCGGTCGAGCAGGCCGGGAGTGAAGCCTTTCATGGGAAGCCCTGGAGAGAGATGAACGAGGCGCCACCGGTGACCGGCGCGGCGGCCGGCACCGGTGGTCCTTTACGCTTGCGGCGGTCAGGCGATCTTGTTGGTCGCCAGGTTCCAGCCGCCCGAGGTATTGCCGCCGGCGCCGCCGGTGACCTTTTGCTGGGTGTACTTGTTTTTGACCTGCGAGAACTTCAGGCTGACAGTTTCCTGCATGATCGAGCCTTCCTTCACGGTCGGCATGACCGAGCCGATCAGCACGTTTTCCAGCTCGATTTCAAAGTACTTGATGCGCTCGCCCTGGCCGTCGGCACGCATGAATTCGAGCTTGGCCTTGGGGATGGTCTTGCCGGCCGCGCAGGTCTGCATCAGGATCGGCGACGACAGGTCGGCCAGCTTGGTGAAGGTGATTTCCTTGTGCTCGCAGCGCTCGGCCGTATGGCCGCCGCCGGTCGATGCGGTGGCCGAACGCGGCTGGCTCACGCCCCAGTTCACCGAGGTGCACTCGATCCAGTCCTTGTGCTTGTCGTCCATCGATTCGCCTTTGATGCCATCGATCTGCAGATATACGTCAATTGCCATGTTTGCTAGCTCCTGGTTCGGTTTGTAGGTGAATCAATTTTTGGTCGACTGCGGCAACTCCGCGACCAAACGGAGGGAAACGGACAATTCGTCGAGCTGGAAGTGCGGGCGCAGGAAGGAGACCGCGCGGTAGCAACCGGGCCGGCCCGGCACCTCCGACACCTGCACGCTGGCTTCGCGCAGCGGGAACTGGGCCTTCTGCTCCTGGCTGGCGTTGTCGTCCAGCAAGACGTACTGGGTCAGCCAGCGGTTCAGGTAATCCTCGACGTTGGAAGCGGCGGCAAAGCTGCCGATCTTGTCGCGCATCATGGCCTTCATGTAGTGGGCGATGCGCGAGACGGCGAAGATGTACTGCAGCTGCGAGGACAGCATGGCGTTGGCGTTGGCGGCCTCGTTGGCATACTTCTTCGCCTTCTGCGCCGACTGGGCGCCGAAGAAGGCCGCATACGAGGTGTTCTTGCAGTGCACCAGCGAGATGAAACCCAGGTCCGAGAGTTCCTTTTCGCGGCGGTCGGTGATGGCCACCTCGGTCGGGCATTTCAGGGCCACTTCGCCTTCGTCGGTCTTGAAGGTATGGGTCGGCAGGTTCTCGACCAGGCCGCCGCCCTCGACGCCGCGGATCGCCGCGCACCAGCCGTAGTCCTCGAAGGCGCGCGTCAGCTTGGCGGCGAACGCGTAGGAGGCGTTGCACCACAGGTACTTGCCGTGGTCGGTGCCGTCGACGTCCTCGACATAGTTGAAGCCTTCGGTGCTCATGCCGTCGACCGGGTTGTACGGCAGGCGGCCGAGGAAGCGCGGCAGGGTCAGCCCGACGTAGCGCGCGTCTTCGGACTCGCGGAAGGCCTTCCACTTGGCGTATTCGACGGTGTCGAACACCTTGGCCAGGTCGCGCGGCTTGCCGAGGTCGCCGAAGCTTTCGACGCCGAACAGTTCCGGCGCGGCCGAGGTGATGAAGGGCGCGTGGCTGGCGGCGGCCACGTGCGACATCTGCTCGAGGAAGTACATGTCCTCGGGCTGGCGGCTCATCTCGAAGTCGCCGACCAGGGCGCCGTAGGGCGCGCCGCCGAAGGTGCCGAACTCCTCTTCGTAGATCTTCTTGAAGAGCGAGCTCTGGTCGAATTCGAGTGCGGCCTGGAAGTCCTTGACCAGTTCGCGCTTGCTGGCGTTGAGCATGCGGATCTGCAGGCCCGAACTGGTGGACGAATTCTTGACCAGGTATTGCAGGCCGGTCCAGGTGCGCTCCATCTTCTGGAACTCGGGCGCGTGCATCACGGCCGACAATTGGGTCGAGATCAGCCGGTCCAGTTCGGCCAGGCGGGCGTCGATCATCGCCGACAGGTTGTTCGACACCACCATCGTGCCCGACATGACCTGCGTGACCAGTTCCGAGATCAGGTCGCGCGCCCGTTCGTGCTCGCTGGGCGAAGCGGCGACGCGGCTTTGCTCGACGATCTGGTCGAGCAGGGAATGGTCCAGTTCCAGCGCTTGCGTCCCTTGTTGCGCCTCCTGCAGAATCGCCGCCATTTATTTGTCCTCCGTGGTCTTGCGCAGGCTGTCGAGTTTTTCGGTATTGCCGAGCACCTCGCTCAAGATGTCGTCGAGCTTGTCGTTCCCGGCCAGCTTGTTGCGCAGGTCGGCCAGCTTGGTGCGCGCTTCGAGCAGGCCGCGCAGGGGCGCCACCTGCTGCACCACGGACTCCGGACGGAAGTCCGCCATCTCGCGGAACTGCAGCTGCACGCCGAACTGCCCGCCCTCTTCCGACAGGTGGTTCTCGACCCGGAACTGCACGCTCGGCGCCACGCCGCCCAGCACCTCGTCGAAGTTGGAAGCGTCGACGTTGACGAACTTGCGGTCCTTCAGGCGCTTCTTCTCGGCGTTCGGATCGGAACCGAAGTCGCCGATCACACCGACCACGAAGGGCAGCTCCTTGTTCTCGATGGCGTCGCCGATCTCGACGTCGTAGGTCATCTGCACACGCGGCGCGCGCACTTTCTGCAAGCGTTTTTGTACGCTTTCACTCTTAGCCATGTCAGCTCCAGGGGAAATGGGACCGGCGGGCGCCGGCCGGCGATCGCTTACTGCATCGTTACTTGAGCGCGTCGAACGGGTCGCTCGATGTCGCGGCGGGCTTGGCCGGCGCCCGCGCCGCCGTCGTGGTCGCGCGCCGGACCGGTGTCTTGGCCTTGCCCGGCACCAGAACGTCTTCGCCCAGGCTCGCGCGCAGCAGCTTGGCCAGGTCCTGCGCTTCCGACTTGACGTCGCCGTCCAGCTTGTTCTTGCGCGCCAGGTCGCCGAGCGCCTTGCTCGACACCCGCAGGCCGCTGACCGCGGCGATGCTGTGCGCGAGCGTATCGTCGGGGTCGCGTTCGAGCGCTTCGAGCGCATGGACGATCGCTTCGCCATAGTTGTCGCTGTCGAAGCGCATCTGGGCCATCCGCACCCATGGTGTCTTGTCGGTCGGGAAGGCCTGGCTTGCCCCCTTGAGCAAGGCATAGGCCTTGTCGGGCTGGCCGGCGGCGACCGCCGCGTCGGCAGCAGCCATCGAGGCTTCCACCGTCGTCGCCTTCGCCATGCTGCCCGATCCCTGGCCGCTGCTTGCGCAGGCGCTCAACAATGCGACACACGCCATGGCCGGCATCAGTCGTTTGAACATCATCTCGGTCTCCAGTACGTTGAACCAGACGCCATTATTCGGTAAGCGCAGCCTAAAGAATTGCGCACAGTCAACAACACGACAGGTCCCTGCCGCAACGCATAAAGCCTCTCCCGCTTGCGCCGTCTCACAGGCCAGGCCCGGGGTTCCTGTTAAATGAGCGCTGGCCTTATTTACGAGAGGCAAGCGAACACATGAACCGAATTCCTGTCTGCCTGCTCCTGCTCGGCGCCCTGTCGGGTTGCGCGCGCGACGGTGTCGCCAACCGTGCGCTGGAAGCGGCCGGCCTGCGCCAGCCGGCTGCCGAGATGGAGAAGTCGCCGCACCAGGTGCGGCTGCGCCTGCACGCCGCGCCCCGCCTCAACAGCGATGCCCAGGGCCGGCCGCTGGCCCTGGTGACGCGCATCTACACCCTGCGCCAGGCCGCGGCCTTCGAAGCGGCGCCGTATGCCGCCTTCCTCACGCCCGGTGCCGAGCGCGAGGCCTTCGGCGCCGACCTGGTCGGGGTGCGCGAGGTGATCGTGGTGCCTGGACAGCGCATGGAGACGATCGAGAACGTGCCGCGCGAGGCGGCCTACGTCGGCGTCGTGGCGCTGTTCCATTCGCCGGCGCCGCAGCGCTGGCGCCTGGCGTTCGCCAGCCCCGAGGCCGAACGATCCGGCCTGACGCTGGGCCTGCAGTCCTGCGCGCTGTCGGCCGGCGCCGGAGCCCAGCCGATCGGCGGCGCAAGGGCGACGGGCTCTGCGCGCTGTCAATGAGGGCGGCCCGGCGTTCGCGCAAGCTCAATACTTTCCGCAAACCATTTTTTCTCGAGGTGCCATGAACATGCCATCGAAATTGCTGTGGGGCGAAGGGTTGTTCCTGCGTCCCCAACATTTCCAGCAACAGGACCGCTACCACGAGGCGCGCCTGAACCAGACGGCGCGCGCCCTGCACCCCTATGCCTGGGGCGTGCGGCGCCTCGGTATCGACCAGGAGGCCTTGCGCAACGACGTGCTGCGCATCGAGGCGCTGTCGCTGGTCTTCCCCGACGGGGAACTCTACCGGGCGCCCGAAGGCGACGCCTTGCCGCACCAGGTCAGGCTCGGCAACCTGCCGCCGGCCACCCAGTCGGTCACCGTCCACGCCGCCCTGCCGGCGATGAAATCCTACGGCGACAACTGCAGCGAGGCCGATGCCGAACGCGACGACGCCCGCTTCGTGCAGGCCGACCATGACACCCAGGACCTGTTCACCCGGGCGGCCGACGCTTCCATCACCTACCTGAGGAAGACCGTGCGCCTGGTGTTCGACACCGATGCGCTCGACGCCTACGACAGTTTCCCCCTGCTGCGGCTGCGCCGGGTGGCCACCGGCGGCTTCGAAATCGACCCCGCCTTCCTGCCGCCGAGCGTCTCGATCGACGGCGCGCCGGGCCTGCACAACGCGGTCGCGCGGCTGATGGAAAAGCTGCTGGCCAAGGTCAACGCGCTGTATGGCCACATGCGCGAACCGAGCCGCAAGGTGGTCGAGATCCGCGGCGGCGACATGTCCTCGTTCTGGCTGCTGCACACGGCCAGCACGGGCTACGCCGCGCTGTCGCACTATCTCAACCACCCGGAACTGCATCCGGAGCGCCTGTTCGGCGACCTGCTGGCCCTGGCCGGCGGCCTGATGGCCTATTCGCGCAGCTACAAGCTGGAAGACCTGCCGGCCTACTCGCACCTCGACCCCGGCCCCGCCTTTGCGCGCCTCGACGAGATCCTGCGCGACCTGCTCGATACGGTGGTGTCGAGCCGCTACTTCTCGATCGCGCTGTCGAACGACCGTCCGTCCTACCACCTGGGCGCCCTCGATTCCGGCAAGATCACGGCCCAGACCACGCTCTACCTGGCGGTATCGGCCGACATGCCGGCGCTGCAGCTGGTCGACGCCGTGCCGCTGCGCTTCAAGCTCGGCGCGCCGCAGGACGTGGACAAATTCGTCCTCTCGGCGCTGCCCGGCGTGAAGCTGATCCACGCGCCGCAGGTACCGGCCGCGCTGCCGATCCGGCCCGACACCCATTATTTCCTCCTCGAGAACAGGGGCGCCCTGTACGAGAACATGCTCAAGGCCCAGGCCATTTCGATCTACGTGCCGAACGGTATCCGCGACCTGCAGCTCGACCTGATCGGGGTGGCGGCATGAGCGCCCACGTCGAAAGAAGGGCTGCGCCACAGCCGGGGCGCGGCGCCACCGGGGCCGCCGCGCCAAGCCTGGTGGACCTGATGTACGAAGGTTTCTATGCCCTGTTCCTGCTGAAAAACGGCTGCGGGCCGCACGACAAGACGGCCTTCGCCGACCACATGACGGCCTTCCTGGGCGACGTCGACCGCAACGCCCGCGCCGCCGGCGTCGGCGCCGACGACGTCACCGCCGCCAAGTACGCCTTCTGCTCGGCGGTGGACGAAATCATCCTGCGCTCGAACTTCGAGGTGCGCGAGGCCTGGGAGACGCGCCCGCTGCAGCTGCGCATCTTCGGCGACCAGCTCGCCGGCGAACATTTCTTCCACCGGCTCGAGGACCTGCGCGCGAAAGGCAGCGTCCACCTGCAGGCCCTCGAAGTGTTCCATATGTGCCTGCTGCTGGGTTTCGAGGGCCGCTACGCCCTCGACGGCCACGACAAGCTGAACTACCTGGTGGCGCGCCTGGGCGACGAGATCGCGCGCATGCGCGGCAAGAACCGCGGCTTCGCGCCGCATGCCGAGCGTCCCGACCACATCACCAACACCTTGCGTTCCGACCTGTCGCTGTGGGTCCTGAGCTCGGTATTCGCGCTCGCCGCGCTCGGCGCCTACGTGGGCTTTCGCGCCAAGCTGGGCATGGATACCGACACCGCCCTGGCCAGCTACAACGACCTGGTGAAGCTGCCGCCGCGCGCGGCGAACGTGACCATCACCCTGCCCTGACTGGAAGGGACAAGCAAAAACCGCCGCCGGCATCGCTGCCGGCGGCGGTTTTTTACCGCTTGTTTTCGCTTACTGCGCGACCTTGAACTCGATGCGCCGGTTGCGCGCGCGCCCGTCCGGCGTGCGGTTGTCGGCCACCGGCCGGTCCGGTCCCTCGCCCGACACCGCGATCGAGTCGGGATGGATGCCGCGCGCGGCGACATAGGTCTTGACGGCCTCGGCGCGCGCCTGGCTGAGCGACAGGTTGCCGGCGCGCGAGCCGGCGTTGTCGGTGTGGCCGATCACCTCGACCTTGATCCCGCCCAGTTTTTTCAGGGCTTCGCTCATCTGGTCGAGGATGGCCATGCCGGACGGCGTCAGCGCCGCCTTGCCCGACTCGAATTCGATGATGCGGTTCGCCAGCGCCGCGTCGAGCACGCCCTGCTCGGATGCCGACACGCGCAGGCCGTTGTTGACCGTGTAGGTCGGGTTCAGGCTGGCCGCGATGTCGCCGGCGATCTGCTGGCGCTGGGCCTCGCTGGCGACGTCGCCGCGCAGGCTCACGGTGTTGCCGTCGACTTTCAGCTGGCCGCGGCTGATCATCTTCAGGTTCGGGCCGATCAGGCGTCCGACATACTCGTTCCAGTTCGCCGGCGTGGCGACATTGCCGACGGCGAGCTGGTCGACGACGCGTTCGGCCCCGTAGACGCTGCGCAGGCGCGCCAGCAGCGCCGCCTTGCTCGACTCGTCGGCGACGATGCCGTCGACCACGATCGGGGCCGGGGCCGACGCAGCGGGAGCGGCTGCGGCGCTGCCGGCGCCCGGCGCCTGCGCGTGGGCCGGCGCCTGCGCGTTGGCGGCCGCCAGCAGGAGTGCGGCGATGAGGAGGGTCTTGGTCACCTTGCGTCTCCAATAAAAGTTTTCAGGAACAGCTCGCGCGCCATTTTCAGGGGCAGCTGCGGCTGGTCGAGATAGCTGGCCAGGGCGCGCACGTCCACGTCCAGCCCGAGCTGTTCGTCGACCCAGCCGGTATCGAGCAGGCGCACCTGCTGCTCGCAGCCGACCAGCGGGTCGATGATGGCGCGCAGCGCCTGGGCGGCGGCGCCGCAAAAGCCGATCACCAGCACCGGGCGACCTTCCTGCACGGTCAGGAACAGGGCGAGGTCGAAGCCGGTACGGCGCACGAAGGGCCCCACCAGTTCGAGCCAGAAGGCGGCGACCGGCGCGCGCAGCTCCTCCTCCTCGGGCAGCGGCAGCACCAGGCTCTTGTCGAGCTGCGCCGGTTTGCTGTGCATGACCGGCTGCAGCAGCAGGCCCAGGGCCAGCACGATGCGGCTGGCGTCCTCGCCGTCGAGCAGGGCCGAGAGTGCGCCGATGGTGCCGGTGGCGAGGAAGGCGGCCAGCGCGCCCTCGCATTCGCCGAGGCCGATCGCGGCCTCGCTGATGCCCTGCAGGTGCAGCGTCGGGTCGGCGGCGCCGATCACCTGGGGTGCTGCGGCGGCGAGGAAGGACCACAGCGGCGCAAAGGCGAGCGGGCAGCGCGACACGAAAGGCCCGGGATCCGGCACGTCGAGGGTGCGCATCATCAGGAAGGGGAAGCGGCGGCCGGGCTGGTCGTGGCTGGCGACCAGGTGGCCGGCCACCGCATGGCGGCGCGCCGGGCCGACAAAGGCGAAGCTGACCGGCGCCATCGCGTCGTAATCGATCTTCCAGCGCGCGCTGGAAGGCAGCCGGTGCATGACGGCGGCGAGCCAGTCGTCGAGCATGCCGATGGCCGCGGCGTCGTGCGCGACCTTGACGAAGTCGCTGCGTGCCGGGATCTTGCCGAAGTATCCGATCCGCTCGGGTGCTGGAGCGCGCATCACTGGCCTCCCGCCGTCAGGCTGGCCATGGCAGGCGGCGCTGGCGGCCTGCCGACGATCACATCGGGCAGGCGCAGGCCGTTGAAGCCGCGGCTGTTGTTCGAGGCGGTTTCGGCATTGCTGACCAGGCGCAGGTCGACCGCGACCGACATGCCCGGCCCGTTCCAGCGCAGCTCGACGACGTCGGCGCTCTTGCGTTTCTGGGTGGCCGCCTCGATCATGCGGCGCATGCCGAACTGGCCCGGCTCGTTGAACAGTTCGACCGTGCGGCCGTCGAAGGTGACGGCGCTGATGCGCGCGCCCGAAGTCCCCGGGCCCGGGTGCACCATATTGGTCCAGACGGGCGGCGTGTTCCGGTAGCGCAGCTGCTGGCCGTCGATCTCGATCGTGTATTCGGTCGTGCCGGGCGCCGGTTGCGCCTGCAGCTGGAACACCTTCTGCGGTCCGCTTGCTGCCGGCGTGGCCACGCCATTGCTCGACAAGGGCGCCACCCAGCCCGGAAAGCCCGACACGGCCTGCGGCGCGAGCGTGATCCCGATGTCGGCCCAGGTGCGCGCCGTCAAGAGGTTGCCGCGGTTGATCACGAGCGGGCCCATCGAGGTGGCCATGAATTTCGAGACCACGCCGTCGGGGCCGAACACCTGCCCGATCTCGGCGCCGGTCGCCTCGATCTTGCTGCCGGGCGAGAACGGGTATTTGTCGGCCAGCGTCTTGCGGAAGGGCTCGACCACCTGCGCCTGCCAGGTCTTGTTGATCTCGGACTCCGACGGCAGCACGATCATCGCAAAGGTCTGCACCAGCGGGCGCACCAGCAGCGGGCGCAGCGCGGCGCGCTGGCCCTCGCTCATCCCGGTCAGCATCTGCTCGTCGACGTATTTGAGCGCGTCGGCCAGTTCCGAGCCGCTGCCCTCCAGGGTCTGCTGCATCAGCTGCTTGGCGCCGGGGCCGGGGTCGCCCTGGTTCTTCAGCGTGTTCAGGCGGCTGCGCAGGCGCGACAGCGCATCGAGGTAGCCGCTCATCAGCGAGGCTTCCCTCTCCTTCGCGCCGACCAGCCGCGCCACGCCCGCGAACTCGCGGCTGATCGGTCCCATGGTGCCGGCCGGGCCGGGCGCCAGCGGGCCGGCGGCGTCGGCCAGGGTGCGCGCGTCCGCCGGCGCGCGCCGCATCACCACTTCCTTGAACCAGGCGACGAATCCGCGCTCGGCCTTGGACAGGTTGACGCGGCTCGCGGCCGGGTTGTCCCAGGAGGTTTCGTCGTAGATCGTCTTGAGCAGGCGCGCGATCGGGGAAGCCTGCGGGTCGCCGAGGCGGTTCATCGCCTGCACGCTGCCCTCGAAGCCCTTCAGGTCGGCGACCGTCACGCCCTGCACGAACTTGCCCCACTCCTTGATGTACTCGGCCTTGTACATGTCGACCAGGGTCTTCTGGATCTGCTCGGGGCTGCCCTCGAGCGTCAGGTCGTCCTTGGCGACGGTCTTCAAGACCCAGTCGGTGCTTTGCAGCTCGCGGTTGGACGCTTCGCGGATCGCGTCGAGCACGTAGTTCTCCCAGGCGGCGCGGGTAAAGGCGCCGCTGACGGCATGGCTGCCGGCCACCAGGCCGGCGTCGGCCTCGCCGACCATGCGCGCTACCGTCATGGCCGGGAAACGCGTCGCGGCGCGGGTCTTGATGTCGGCATACACGCGTTCGCGCGCCGGGGTGCCGCGCACCACCTGGCGCAGGTTCTCGCGGGCGGAATCGAGCAGGCCCAGTTTCAGCGTCACCTGGGGCCAGGCCTGGTCCTGGATTTGCGCCAGGTGGAAGGTCAGCAGGCGCTCGGCGCTGCGGATCATCTGCTCGCGCGGCATCGCCCCCCGGTTCGCTTCGAGCCAGGTGCGCCAGTAGCGCGTGAGCTGGTCGTTCAGGTGGCCCGGCTCGGCATGGCTCTTGTCGCCCAACATCAGGTAGGTCTTGAGGGCGTTGTAGGCGTCGGCGACGTTGGTCGGCGACACGTCCTGGTAGGGCTGGCCGGGCCTTGCCGCCGGCGCCGCCTGGGCGTTCGGGTCGAGCGCGCCCGCATGGGCGTTCACTTCGGCCAGCATGGTTTCCAGTGCCCCCGCGACCGGCTCCACCATCACGGTGCGCACGCCCGCAAAGTATTCGTCGCGCAGCTTGCGCTCGAGCTTGTCGCCCTGGTAGAGCCCGAACGAGAGCGCCCAGGGCTGGTCTTCGCGGTATTTATCGAGCTGCTCGATGCGGTCCTGGAGGATGCCGAGCGCTTCCAGGCGCGACTGCAGGTCGACGCGCTTTTCCTGCAGCTTGACCACCTTGTCGAGGTCGGCCTGGACGTTGGCCACCAGTTGCAGGTTGCCCATGTAAGCCCAGCTCCAGCCGCCCAGCGCCGCGCCCAGCGCGATGGTGGCCGCGAAGAAGACGGCGTACTTGGCGCGCGCCGCATGCGGATTCGTATAGCGCTTGACCAGGTCCTTGTCGGCGAAGATCACCTTGCGGAACAGGTCGAGCAGGAAGTAACCCTCTCCGGCGGCGCCCTCGCCCGACTCCACCTTGGCATCGCCGAGTGCGAGATCGAAGCGGCTGGCCACGCGTTTCGACGACAGGTCCTGCACCGGCCCTTCCTGCAGCGCGCTGGTGAAATAAAAGCCGCGGAACACCGGCTTGAACTGGTAGGTGTTTTCTTCGAACAGGGTCGACAGGAAAGCGCGCAGCGGGCTGCGGATGGCGGCAAATTCGAGCGGGAAGGTGAACACCCCGGGACGCATCCGGGCGCTGCGGTTGCCGGCCATGTTGGCCAGGCTCATTTCCTTGAGGCCGTCGTGCAGTTCGTCGAAATGGGCGTCAAAAAAAGCCAGCACGTCCTGCGGCGTGCTGCGCCGGTTGTAGCGCAGGGTCGCGCCCCAGACCCGGTCGCGCTCGGCGCGTTCGCTGTCGTGGAAGAAGTCGGAAAAGCCGGCGACCAGGTCGGCCTTGGTAAAGATCACGTAGACCGGCGCATACACGCCCAGGCGCTCGGTCAGTTCCTGGACGCGGGTGCGCAGGCTTTTCGCCAGCTCCATCGAGGCGCTGGCCGGGCCGGCGGTCAATTCGGCCACGCTGACCGCGATCAGGATGCCGTTGATCGGCGCGCGGCGGCGGTGCTTTTTCAGCAGGTCGAGAAAGCTGAACCACTCGGCGCGGTCGCCCTCCTGCACCGAATAGCGCCCCGCGGTATCGAGCAGGATGCCGTCGGTGGTGAAGAACCAGTCGCAGTTGCGGGTGCCGCCCACGCCCTGCACCGCCTTGCTGCCGGGGATCGGGAAGGTCAGTCCGGAATGGGCGATGGCGCTGCTCTTGCCCGCCGCGGGGTTACCGATGATCATGTACCAGGGCAGTTCGTAGAGCGCCGCAGCGCCGCGCGTGATGCCCAGCTTCGAGGTCTTGATCGTCGCGACCGCCTCGAGCATGTTCTTGCGCAGCACGGCTACTTCGCTGCGGCCGTCGTCGCCCTTTCCTCCCGCATCGCTGGCCAGGCTGTCGGTCAGGCGGCCGGCGGCGCGATTGCGCAGCAGGCGGCGTATGCCCCAGTAGCTGCCCCACAGGGCCAGCAGCCCGAGCGCCGCGATCACGGCCCAGATGGCGCCAAGTTCGAAAGTATCGACGCTGAGGAAAATGATGCCTAGGCAGGCGGTGATGCCGATCACGACAAGCACGCGGCTGTCGGTGAGGAACTTCCAGAGACGGGCCATAGCGGGAGCGTGGGTGAGTTGGGGGAAAGTCCGACAGGCAATGCTCGCATTAATTGCCTATTGAAAATTTGACAGCCGTCAAGCTCCCACCCGCCGCTATGGCTGGCGCATCACCCCGCGCAGACGTAGTTCGGTGTGCCCGAGGTCCATCATTTTCCAGCGCCCGCCCCAGGTCAGGCCCAGCTGCTCGGTCACTTCGCCGTACAGGCGGTAGCCGCGCATCGCCCAGGGATCTTTTTCCGAGATCACGAGCTTGCCGTCGCGCCAGAAGGCGCAGTCGGCGGCCAGGCCGTACTGGTGCCAGCTCTGGAAGGCGCGCGCATTGGTCACGGCGCCGCCCATCTGTGCCAGCAGGTCCTGGCGAGCGGGACTGCGGTAACCCTCGAGCAGCGCCATGTCATAGCCGTGCTTTTCCTTCATGATCTTGAACGCGAGCAGCAGTCGCTGGCTGAACTCGGGATGCATCAGGCCCCAGTTGCGGCTGGCATGGACCAGCATCGGCCGCACCTGCACCACCTCCTCGGTGGTAAAGGCAAGCGGCGGCGGATCGCTCGGCGGCACCAGCTGCTCGCCGCGCAGCAGCGCCGCGATCTGGGCGTCCGGCAGGGCCTCGCTGGGTTCGTAGCCAGGCAGCATGTCGGGGGTACGCATCACCAGCGCGAGCAGGGAGGGAATGGCGACCACGGGCACGCCGATGGCCAGCACGATCCAGTGGCGGCGCACGGCCTTGCGCAGCGCGCCGCCGACGCGCGACAGGTTACGCCGCGGCTGCCACGGCTGGCCCGGCGCCCGGCGCCGCAGTACCAGCCCCTGGACCCGGCTGCGCAGGCCCAGGACCAGACCGTTGATGCGGGCACGTCCAGTCGGGAAACAAACCAGCCAGATCAGGCTGCAAGCGACGCAAAAATACAGAAGTGCGACAAAGATCAGCATGGCTTTTCCCAGATTGTTTCTAATCGAAAGAAACGTTTATCTTAGGAGGTATGCCGTGCGCCCTACAGACGAAAATCAAGCAGGCTCGACAAGACCAAACCTGATGTCGTCGCGCCGCGCTGTGGGCGAAGACAACATCCTCGCCATGCTCGAGCGTGATTCCGCCCGCCGCACCGGCGGCCGGATCTCCGGCCTGCGCGTGGCCTGGTACGGCGCGGCGGCAGCCTTTGCCGGCATCCTGGCCGGCGGCGTGGCATGGCTGGCCTACGACAACCACAAGAGCGCTGCGCAACTGCAGGCCGAGTACCAGGCGACGGTCGCCGCCGTGCCGCCGGTACCGGCGGGCGGCGGCATCCCGCTCCAGCCGCCCGCGACGATGCTGCGGGTGCCGGCGGGCGAACTGCCGCGGGCCGCCGTGATCGTCGACGAATCGCCGCCGGCGCCGCGCACTGCCGGCACGGTACCGCCGCTGGTGATGCTGCCGCGCCAGGAGGCGGCCCCTGCCCTCCCCGCTGCAAAACCAGCTGCAAAACCCGCTGCCCGCGCGCCCAGGGACAGCCCGGGCGCCATCCCCGCCAAGCCGCGCGTCGCCCAGATCAACAGCCGCGCCGGCAGCGAAAAAAAGCCGGAGAAGGTGCAGAAGGTGCAAAAGGTGCAAAAGGTGCAAAAGGCGGAGAAGGTGCAGAAGGCGGAGAAGGTGGAGAAAACCCAGCGTGCCGGCGCCCGCGCCGTCAAACCCGTGCCGGCGCGCGGCAGCACCAAAACCGCTGCCGAGCCAAGCCGCCAGGGCAAGCCTGCCGGCGCCGCGCCCCAGGTCGACAGCGACGTGGCCCTGATTTCCGCCATCATCTCGCAGTCGGAACGCCACCGCGGCGCACGCGAGGCCGTGGAAGCCTGCAAGGGTGCGGCTTGCCCGTCGAAGCCGGCGCAACGTTGATGTGGCAAAAAACCACGGCGACGCAGCCTGGGCGCTGAAACCGCTGGGACTTCATCGCCGTGCCGCGCTATACTGTACATAAGCACAGTAGCGCGTCACGAGATGAACAGGGTTCTGGAAAACGAGTTTTATTACCTGGATAACTTCCAGGGCGTCCTGGACTGGATCGGACAGCGCTACCACGACCTGCTGACCGACGAGGAACGGCACTTCATCGAAGCGTTTCCCGCGCTGCCGCAGCCGGCGCGCGCCTTGTTCGTGCGCATGGTCATGCGCAAGGGCGACCTCTTCCGCGCCAGCAAACTCAACTACGCCGAAATCGGCTGCCCGGTCGCGGCGGCGCACGCCTTGCTGCCCAGCGGCTGGATCGAGCTCGATCCCGTCATCTCCCTCGACGAACTGTTCGACCTGTTGGCCAAGCCGGAAATCGCCGGCGCCTTCGGCGCAAGTCTGCACCAAAAAGGTGCACGCAAGGCCGAGCAACTGGAAGCGCTGCGCGCCGGTTTCGGCGACAGCCGCGCCTTCTCCGCCTGGTACCGCGATGGCGGCGACCTCGCCCTGCGCATCCTGGTCAAACCCCTGTGCGACCGCCTGCGCCTGATCTTCTTCGGCAACCTGCACCAGGACTGGACCGAGTTCGTGCTGGCCGACCTCGGCCTGTTCCGCTACGAACAGGTGGAGTTCTCGCAGGCCTCGCGCGGTTTCCGCCAGCGCGCCGACATCGACCATTACCTCGCCCTGCATGCCTGCCGCGAGCGCTTCGCCGCGGGGGGCGAGCCGGCCGAGGACGTGCTCGAGGACCTGCCTGCCCAGGCTTTCGATAACGACTGGCTCGAGAGCCGGCGCGAGAAATTCCTGTTCCAGGTCGGCCAGCATTTCGAGAAGCAGAAGGACTGGACCCGCGCCCACGAGGTGTATGCGCGCTGCCGCTTCCCGGGCGCCCGCGGGCGCGCGATCCGGGTCCTGGAGAAGGCCGAGCGCTACCTCGACGCCTGGCGGCTGCTGGAAGCGGCACAGCGCGCGCCGGAGAGCGACGCCGAGCGCCAGCACCTGGCGCGCATCGGGCCGCGCCTGGCGCGCAAGCTCGGCCATCCGAAAACGGTGAAAGGGAGCATCGCTGCCATTGCCCAGTTCGGCGTATCGCTGCCGCATCCGGGCCCCGATCCCTGGGTCGAGGGCGCCGTGCGCGCGCACCTTGCCTGCGAGGAGGCGCCGGTCTTCTATGTCGAGAACACGCTGGCCAACGCCCTGTTCGGCCTGCTGTGCTGGCGCGCCATCTTCGCCGCCATTCCGGGCGCCTTTTTCCACCCTTTCCACCGCGCGCCCGCAGACCTCTACAGTCCCGACTTCCAGCGCCGCCGCGCCCGTGAATTCGACGACTGCCTGGCCCAGCTCGACGACGGCCGCTACCGCGCGACCATCCTCGCCCACTTCGAGGAAAAGGCCGGCATCTCGGCGCCCTTCGTCGCCTGGGAATACCTCGATCGCGGCCTGCTCGAACTCGCCCTCGACTGCATTCCGGCCGCGCACCTGAAGCGCTGGTGCGAGCGCATCCTGGCCGACCTCAAGGCCAATCGCACCGGCTTTCCCGACCTGATCCAGTTCTGGCCGGCCGAGCGCCGCTACCACATGATCGAGGTGAAGGGCCCGGGTGACCGCCTGCAGGACAACCAGCTGCGCTGGATCGAGTACTGCGCGCAGCACGACATGCCGGTATCGGTGTGTTACCTCGAATGGGAAGCGGCGCCTTGAGCTATGTTGTCGCGGTGCGCGCCCTGTGCGAATTCACCGCCAAAGAGGGCGACCTCGACCTGCGCTTCACGCCCTCCCCGACCGCCCAGGAAGGCATCGCCGGCCACGCCGTGGTGCAGGCCAGGCGCAAGGACAGCGGTCAAGCCGGCTACCAGGCCGAGGTCTCGCTGTCGGGCGACTACGGCCCGCTGCACGTGCGCGGCCGCGCCGACGGCTACGACCCGGCGCATAAGCTGCTCGAGGAAATCAAGACCTACCGCGGCCAGCTGTCCTCGATGCCCGACAACCACCGCCACCTGCACTGGGCGCAGCTGCGCGTCTACGGTCACCTGCTATGCGCCCAGCTCGGGCTGGGCGAAGTCAACCTGGCCCTCGTGTATTACGAGATCGGCAGCGGGCAGGAGACCCACTTGCGCGAGACCCGCAGCGCCGCCGACCTGCGCGCCATCTTCGAGGAGCAGTGCCGGCGCTTCACGGCCTGGGCCGAGGCCGAACTGCGCCACCGCGAGGCGCGCGATGCGGCCTTGACCGCCCTGCGCTTCCCGCATGCCGCCTTTCGCCCCGGCCAGCGCCAGCTCGCCGAAACAGTCTTCAAGGCCAACGCCGCGGGGCGCTGCCTGCTGGCGCAGGCGCCGACCGGCATCGGCAAGACCGTCGGCAGCCTGTTTCCCGTGCTGAAGGCGGCGCCCGCCCAGCGCATCGACAAGGTGTTCTTCCTCGCCGCGAAGACCCCGGGGCGCCAGCTGGCCCTGGACGCGGCCGAGGCGATCCGGGCGGCGGCGCCGGGCCTGCCGCTGCGCGTGCTCGAACTGGCGGCGCGCGACAAGGCCTGCGAACACCCCGACAAGGCCTGCCACGGCGAGTCCTGCCCGCTGGCCAGGGGCTTCTACGACCGCCTGCCGGCCGCCCGTGAAGCAGCGGCCCGGCTGCCGCTGCTCGACCGCGCGGCGCTGCGCGAAGTCGGCCTGGCACACGAGGTCTGCCCCTATTACCTGGGCAGCGAAATGGCGCGCTGGACCGATGTCGTGGTCGGCGACTACAACTATTATTTCGACGGCGGCGCAATGCTGTACGCGCTGGCCCAGGCCAACGGCTGGCGCGCCAGCGTGCTGGTCGACGAGGCGCACAACATGGTGGCCCGCGCCCGCTCGATGTATTCGGCGCAACTGGACCGGGCCGCCCTGCGCATGGCGCGCGCCGCGGCGCCGGAGGGCGTGAAAAAAACCCTCTCCAGGCTGGCCCGCTGCTGGGGCGAGGTCGATGCGGCGGCGCCCGCGCCCTACCAGCTGCTGCCCGAGCCGCCCGAGAAGCTGCTCAATGCCTTGACCAATGCCACCAGCGCCATCAACGATCTCCTCGCCGAGCAAGCGGGGCCGCTCGACCCCGACCTGCAGCGCTTTTATTTCGACGCCCTGCAATTGACGCGACTGGCCGAATCCTTCGGCGAGCATTCGCTGTGCGACCTCACCCGCAGCGGCAAGGACACCACGCTCTCGATCCGCAACGTGGTGCCGGCGCCCTTCCTGACGCCGCGCTTCAAGGCGGCGCACTCGACGACGCTGTTTTCGGCGACGCTCAGCCCCTGGCATTATTTCGCCGACCTGCTCGGCCTGCCCGAGGACACCGGCTGGATCGACGTCGAGTCGCCCTTTACCAGCGGCCAGCTGGCCGTGCACGTTGCGCGCGACATCTCGACCCGCTATGCCCAGCGCGCCGCCTCGCTCGGCCCGATCGTGCGCCTGATGGCCGCCCAGTACGCCCAGGCGCCCGGCAACTACCTCGCCTTCTTCAGCAGCTTCGATTATCTCGAGCAGGTCGCCACGCTGTTCGCCGAACGCCACCCCGAGGTGCCGACCTGGCGCCAGGAGCGGCGCATGAGCGAACATGAACGCGCCGCCTTCCTCGATCGCTTCCAGCCCGACGGACGCGGCATCGGCTTCGCGGTGCTGGGCGGCGCCTTCGGCGAGGGCGTCGACCTGCCCGGCGCGCGCCTGGTCGGCGCCTTCGTCGCCACGCTCGGCCTGCCGCAACTGAACCCCGTCAACGAAGCGCTGCGCGCGCGCATGCAGGCGATGTTCGGCGCGGGCTACGACTACACCTACCTGTACCCGGGGATGCAGAAAGTGGTGCAGGCCGCCGGCCGCGTGATCCGCACCGAGCAGGACCAGGGCGTGGTCTACCTGATCGACGACCGCTTCGACGAACCGGCGGTGCGGGCATTGCTGCCGGGCTGGTGGGAGGTCGATGTCCTGAGCGCCTGACAAAGGCCCAGGGCAAGGCGCATCGTCGACGACAGTATTGTAGGGTGCAGTCCCGACTCCACCAGGGCAAGGCCGCCGTGCCGTCTCGCGCGCTCAGCGCATCGCATCCTTCAGTTTGGCGTAACCGCTGCGGCTCACGGGAACCCGCTTGCCATCCTTCAGCACCGCGCACCAGCTGTCCCTGGTCGGCGCTTCGATACGCTCGATCGCACCCACGTTGACGATATACGAGCGGTGCACGCGCAGGAAGGCTGCCGGGTCGAGCCCTTCCTCGAGTTCGGCCATGCGCCCGTTCTTCAGGTGGGTGCGCCCCCCGGCGCTGATCTGCACGTAATCGTCCTGGGCTTCGATCCAGTCGATGCTGGCGCTCGGCACCACATGCACGCGCGCGCCATCGCGCACCAGGATGCGTTCGAGGGGTCCGTGGCGGCGCGCCGCGCTCCGGGCCACCTCCTGCACCGCCTGGGCCGGGGCGGCGCGCGCCGCCACGTTCGCCAGCGCCTGGGCCAGCCGCTCGCGGCTGAAGGGTTTCAGTAGGTAGTCGAGCGCGCGCACCTCGAAGGCCTTGAGCGCGTACTGGTCGTAGGCCGTGACGAACACGTAATGCGTGCGCGTTCCGGCCAGTTCCACCACCTCGAAGCCGTCCAGCTTCGGCATCTGGATGTCGAGGAAGACCAGGTCCGGCTCCAGCTCGCCGATCGCCTTGACGGCCTCGAAGCCGTTCGCGCATTCGGCGACGATCTCGATGCCGGGATGGGCAAGCAGGTATTCGCGCAGCAGCGCGCGCGCCAGGAATTCGTCGTCGACGAGGATGACACGCATCGTCAGGTCTCCATCACGGGTTCGGTTTCGACGGGCAGCGCCAGCTCCACCCGGAAGCTGGCGCCGGCGTGGGTCCAGAACACGCTGGCCTCGTGCGCATAGGTCGCCGCCAGGCGCTGGCGCACGTTCGCCAGGCCGATCCCGCAGCCCGGCGCCAAGCCCGCGGCGCCCTCCTCGTCGGCATCGTTCTCGACCCGGATACGCAGCAGCCTGCCGTCGCGCCCGGCGACGATGCGCAAGCTGCCGCCCTCGATCCGGTTGCCGATGCCGTGCTTGACCGCGTTCTCGACCAGCGGCTGCAGCAGCATCGGCGGCAGCAGGCAGGCGCCGGCGTCACGCGCCACTTCTTCTTCGAAGCGCAAGCGCGCGCCGAAGCGCACCCCTTCGATGGCGAGGAAGGCGCGCACCAGGGCCAGTTCCTCGGCCAGCGGCACCTTGCGCTGGGCGTCCATGCCGAGGCTGCGCCGGAAGAAATCCGACAACTGCAGGGTCATGGCGCGCGCGCCGGCCGGATCGATCGAGGTCAGTGCGCTGATCGAATTGAGGCTGTTAAACAGGAAGTGGGGATCGATCTGGGTGCGCAGCATGCGCAGCTCGGCGTCCTGCGCGGCCAGCTTCATCTCCAGCTCGCGCCGCTCGAACAAGCGCGCCCGTTCGAATTCCAGCGCCAGGTAGTGCGCCACCGCCGTCAGCCCGTACAGGATGACGCCGAGGCCGAACATCAGGGCCGCGAAAGGCCGCGTCATGCCCGGCATGCCGGCGACGGTCCCTCCCAGCAGCTCGCCCCAGCCGTTGCCGGCCGCCGTCCACAGCGCGCCGGCGCACACCGCGGTACAGGCGAACACGCCCAGCACCGCCGGCAAGGGTTTGCTTGCCAGCGGATAGGCGCGGCAAAGGTAATACGCGGAAAAGCCGCTCGCGCAGCCGTACAGGAGCGTAAGCGGCACGGCGAACAGCAGGCTGGCGCTCCAGGGAGCGTCGGCCGCGGCATTCATCAGGCCGGCCAGCAGGCTGCCCAGCAGCAGCCAGGCCGCCAGGTACAGGACCGTGCTGCGCCGGGTGCCGGGCGCGCCGTACATCAGTTACGTACCTCCACGCCGCCCATGATCGCGTAGCCCCGGATCACCAGGCGCTTGCTGGAGTCCGGCGGGCTGACGGTCTTTTCCTCGAAACCGCCCATGATCGGCGTGCCCTGCAGGATGATGGTCCAATCCGGCGGACACTTGATCGTCACGCCGCCCCAGAAGGCGAACACGTTGATGACGGCTTCGCCGCGGATCGAGGCGCCGCGCATGTCGAGGGTGCAGCCCCCCATTACCGCCGTCACCTCGCCGCCGCGGAAATCCTGGCTGTGCACGCGCCGCTCGAAGCCCCCGAGGATGGCGGTCACGTCCACCGTCGCCGTGTCGTCGGCCCCGGTCATCCGGTCCTTGTCGTCGACGACGGCGATGCCGGCCCGCGCCGCCGGCGAACCGGTCATGGCGCGGTACACCACCATCGCGCCGACCGCGATCAGTACCAGCGGCCAGAACGCGCGCCACGAAAAATCGATGATGCCGAGGCGGTTCAGGATCATCGCGGTGCCGATGCCGATGCCCGCCAGGCCGACCAGGTAACCGTTCGGCGAATTGGTATCGAGCAGCTTGGCGACGCCGGCAAAGATGAAGACCAGCGGCCAGAAAGCGAGCGCCTGGCGGACCTCGATGATGTCGAGGTTATCGAGCAGGAACAGCAGGCCGATGGCGATCACCAGCACGCCCATCAGCACCTGGCTGGTGACGACGCGGTCTGAGCGGCGCGCCTCGCGCCTGGCCTGGCGCACGGCGCGGCGCGCCTCGCGGCCCTCGTCGATACTGTCCTTATGCATGGTCGTTCTCCTTCGATGGCGGAAAGCGGCGCTTGACCGCGGGAGCGATGATCATCTGCAGCCCTGCCATCAGCAGGAACAAGGGCCAGCTGTTGCGGAAGGTCAGGCCCAGGAAGCCTTCGAACACCGCGAACAGCCACAGGCCTATAAAGACGGTCCACAGCCCAGTGGAAAATTCCTTCGCGCTCGGGTAGCCGATGGTCTGGTTGATACCGGCCGCGACGATGAGCAGCGGCCAATAATGCCACAGGCTGCGCACGTCGACGAGGTCCATGCGGTCGAGCAGGAAGGCGAGGCCGACGGCCATCAAGACCAGTCCCCACATGATCTGCTTGCGCGCTGCGTAACTGCTTTCGGTACTCATTTGCGCCCTCCGTGTTGTGATGTGAATACGATAGCCCGGTGCGCGCGCCATGAAAAGCGGCTTTCGGCCAACGGCGGGATGCGGGCGGTGAATGACGGAGGATTCGGTGGACGGCGCTGGCGGCGGGTCAATGGCGTTGGGAAAAAAAAAGCCCGCCTCATCGGAGGCGGGCTTTTCTGGATGCCGGGGGAAGATCAGGCGGCCGCTGCGGACAGGCTCATCGGCGGCTGGTTCTTGACCTGGTTGCGGTACTTGGCGCGCGCCGCAGCCTGCTTGACCGCTTCGCGTGCGATGTTGGCGCGGCGGATCTCGAGACGTTCGTCCTTGCCGCGATGCTGGGCTTCATGTTTGTTACCGATACGCTTGGTCATGTGCTTCTCCTCTGTTGAAACGGGTGGTCCGGACCGCGGGCTGGGAACAGTACCCTAGGAACGCTCGCTGGCGACTTTGAGTTCCGCCGGCATCAGCATCCCCCAGCCAAGCTGGCGGCGGATTTCCTCGGGCGTCGGCGGCGGCTTCGGATCGCGCGACCGGCGCGCGAGGTATTCGCGAACCAGGTGCTTCGGGGGATTCTTGGTCGTGGCAGACATCGGGCCTCCGCTTCCGGATCGTGTAGGCCGCCGCCGGTGGCGACGGCCGGGAATGTGGTGCCGATCCTCGAGGCGACCGGCTAACCTGTTGAGATATTTGGCCGGCCTGCAGAACGAATTCGCTGGCGCCTCACTCACACGGCTTCATCATAACGAAGGCACGCGAACCGTACCGTTAGGTGACGCACACTTGCACGCGGATGAGCTGCCGCCGCATTGTAGGACTGGTCATACAGGAATAAAAAAGGGGAGCCGAAGCTCCCCTTTTCATCATGCCTTGCAGCCTATCAGAACTTGTACTTCAGGTTCAGGTAGAACTGGCGGCCGCTGACGTCCAGCTTCTGCTGCTCTTCTTCGCTGTAGCGATAGTAAGCGCGCTTGACGTTGGTCAGGTTGGTCGCGTCGAAGCTCAGGATCATGTTCGGCGTGATGTTGTAGCTAGCGTTGAAGGCCAGCGTCGTCACCGGAGCGGCCATGGTCGGCGCGGTCGGCATCGCAACACCGTTGATCACGGACATGCCCTGGCTGTTTGCGGTCGGCGACGGTGCGGTCGTCGAGTTCACGTACTCGCCACGGTAGTTCGACACTAGGCGTGCCGACAGCTTGTCGTTCTCGAAGTAGACACCGAGGTTGCCGGCCCACTCGGAAGCGCCCACCATCGGACGGCCGTCGTCGACCTTGGTCTTGGCGCGGCTGACGTTCGAGGTGAAGCCGAACGGCGACGAGCCGAATGGCTGCTCGTACGACAGTTCCAGACCGCTGATCTTCGCGCCCTGCTGCGACGAGGTATTGATGAAGAAGGTCTTCACCGTCTGGTCACGCGGGTCGGTCAGGTCGATGGTCGAGGTGCCGACCGTGCCGGTCTTCACGTAGCCGTCGATCTTCGAGTGGAAGGCATTGACGGTCACGGCCGAACGCGGCGCGAAGAACCAGCTCCACGACAGGTCGACGTTGTCCGAGGTCAGTGGACGCAGGTCCGGATTCGGGCCGGTCACCTTGCAGCCGCCGGCGTCGCAGCCCGGGGTGCCGAAGCCGCTGCCGATCACGTTGTAGTTCTGGCGGCCGATGGTGCGGCTGGCGCCGAAACGGGCGATCATGTCCTTCGAGATCTCGTAGCGCAGGTTCAGGCTCGGCAGCGCGTTCTTGAAGACCTTGTGCGTCGGGGTCTTGTAGTACATGGTGCCCGACAGCGGATTGAACGGCTGGTTGTCGTAGTAGGCAACGGCGTCGCCCGCGGTCGTGATCGCGCCCGGGTAGGCGGCGCACGGCACAGGCGTCTTGCCCGGTTCGGTACGCAGGCAGGTGCGCGGGTTCGGGATCGGGGTCGAGATCTGGGCGTCGACCACGGTACGCACGTAGCGCACGCCGACGTTACCCGACCAGCGATCGCCTTCCAGGTTGGCCATCAGGTAGCCCGAGCTCTGGCGCTCGCGCATGTCGATCTCGGAGCTGACGCGGCGTTCCCACGCTGCGCTGGTTTCCTTGGTGTTGGCGGTGATGTAGTCCTTCAGCGCCTGCGACGTGTAGGTAAAGCCGGTGTTGTCCCAGTAACCGCCGCCCAGGCCGTTGCCGAAGTCGCCAGGATACGGCTGCCAGCCTTCGGTCGGGGTTGGGGTCGACTGGATCAGCTTGCCGGTGGTGGCGTCGTAGGTGTAGCTCAGCGGAGTACGGAACGCAGGGCCGAAGCGGCCGCTGAAACGCTTGTGGTCGGCATGGCGGATGCCGGCTTCCAGCGATTGCACGAAGCCGCGGTCGAGCTTGTACTCGAGGTCGAACTGGCCGCTCGCTTCCTTGTCGGTGGTCTTGATGCCCGAGGCCGTACGGCCGACGATCATGTAGCCGCTGCCGTCCGGGTTGATGCCCGGCTGGTTCTGGCCCGCGCCGTGGTATTTCACGTACGGCGCGTCATGCAGTCCGCCGAGGGCATACGAGACGCCAGTGCCGTAGCGGGCGAAGGTCGTGCCCTGGTCGCGGTCGGTCTTGCCGGTGCCGCGGGTAACCGAGAACAGGGTCTTGACGGTCAGGTCCTGGTTGACGCGGTACTTGCCGTCCAGGTCGAGGAAGGAGCTGGTCGCCTGTGCGCCGTCGCGGTAGAAGCCTTCCGAGTTGCCGACGTACTGGGGCGTGGTGCCGTCCGGGTACACGACGTCGGCGGCTTTCAGCACTTTCAGCTCGTGGCCGTACATCGTGCGCTCGGTAACGATCACCGGGTTGCGGATCTGGGCGTAGACGCGCTGGCCGTTCGAGAAGGTGTTGAAGGCGGCGGCAGTGGTGCCACCCAGCGGTTCGTTCTTACCGAGCAGCATCGAGTACATGGCACCCGAGGTCAGGCGGCCATTGTTGTTCGCGTTCATCTGCGAATGGAAGCCGGTCATGGTGACGTCGAGGTCCTGGTTCGGCTTGAACTGCATCGAGATCATGCCGCCCTTGCGGTCGCGCACGGATTCGACGAATTCCGAGCTCATCGAGCCTGGCATGCGCACACCGTTCAGGTCGGACGCCTTGTAGCCGGTGCCGGCCAGCGAGGCATCGGTAATGCCGAGCATGGTCGAGGTGTTGATCACGTCCCAGCCGCTGCTGGTGCCGTAGGCGAAACGCGACACCGAGTCACGGCGCACATAGCGCTTCTCGGCGAAGCCCTGGGCGATGACGCCGAAGGTGCCCGCTTCGTTCTTCCAGGTGACCGAGGCGTTCAGGTCAGGGGCGGCCTTGCCCGGCAGCTCGGCATAGCTGGCGCCGGCGCTGATCATGCCCGACAGGCGCTCTTTCTGCGACAGCGGCTTGCGGGTGGTGACGTTGATGGTGCCGGCCAGGCCGCCATCGACGATGTTGGCTTGCGAGGTCTTGTATACCAGGGCCTGGTTCAGGACCGACGACGGCATCAGCGACAGGCTGGTCGAACGCGAGCTCGAGCCCTGGTCGGCAACGTACCAGTCGCCGCCGGAAACGCTGTGGCCGTTGAACAGGATCAGCGACATGTCCGGGTTGGTGCCGCGCATCGACACTTTTTCCGCTTCGTCGTAGTCGGTACGCACGGCAACGCCGGCGAGGCGCTGCAGCGAGTCGGCCAGGTTCTTGTCCGGCATCTTGCCCACGTCTTCGGCCGTGATGACCTCGACGTTGGCGGTGGCGTTCTTCTTGACGTTGAGCGACTTCGCCATCGAGGCGCGGATACCCTTCACCTCGACGGTCTGCATCTGCGCTTCGGCGTCCGTGGTCTGTGCCATGACCGGCAGCGCGGTCAGGCTCCACACGGCCATCGATACGGCAGCCGCCAGCGGCTTCTGTTTGAACATTTATCTCTCTCCTGGATATAGGTATGGGTCGTGCAAGCGGCAGGCAGCCCCTGCCATCGTCGTAGTATTGGCGAAAAGCAAATAATTTGAAAATGACTTGTGTTCCCTCGGTCATAACTTGAAGGAATGTTCGAGCACGGCACGGCGGTTATGGCTGCGCGACAAATTTTCATTGTCAAAACGGCGCTGCTCGCGTTAGCGTCTCGCCAACCAATAAAGGAGACCCCACCCCATGCGTCACGTCCCTCTCGCCCTGCTGCTGGGCGCCCTCGCCGGCTGCGCCACGCAGCCGGTCGTCCAACCGGCCGTCCAGCCGCCCGTCCAGCCGGTCGCGGCGAGCGTGCCGGCGGCGCCGGCCGCCATCGAGACCATCCTGCAAAAACAGGTCTACCAGATGACCCCGGTCGAGGCGGGGCGCTACGTCGCCTGGCAGCACCAGGCCGAGCCCGACCTGCGCAAGCGCATCGCCGCGATCGGCCGCAAGAACCTGGGCCAGCCCTACCTGCTCAACCTGCTGGGCGAATTCCCCTTCGAGGTGCATGACAACTTGCCGCTCTTTAGCCTTGAGCGCAGCGACTGCGTCGTTTTTGCGGAACACACGTATGCGATGGCCCTGTCGCGCTCGTGGGAAGAATTCTTCTGGATGCTGCAACGCATCCGCTACCGCGACGGCGTGATCGGCGTCGCCACCCGCAACCACTACACGGAGATGGACTGGAACGTGGCCAACCGCTGGCTGGTCACCGACATCAGCGCCGAGCTCGCGGGCACCGAGGGCCCCGGCTACGACATGCGAGTCGACCGCGCGCGCTTCCTGAAGACGCGCCACAACACCGAAACCAGCATTCCGGTAGAGACCAGCCGCCAGGCCTTCGTGCCGAAAGAGCGGGTCGCGGCCGTCGCGGCCCGGCTCCAGGAAGGCGATTTCGTGAATGTCATCTCGACCCGCGACGGCGAACACTGGGCCTCCCACGTCGGCCTGGTGGTGCTCGGGCCGGACGGCGAACGCCGCTTCCTGCACTCGCAGGAGCCGCAGGTGCGCGAAGAGAGCTTCGACTCCTTCATCGCGCGCGCGGCCGAACGCGAGGCGCGCAACGCCAAGGCCGGCAAGAACGGCCAGCGCCTGGCGGGATTCAAGTTCCTGCGCCTGAACGAGAACATCGTGGTGCCCCCGATGGCGCCCCAGCCCCGCCCCGCAAGCTGACATCGCCCCGCCGGCACGCACCGCCGCGTGCGTGCCGTTTCCCGCCCCTCCTCCTCCCCCAGCAGGCTGCTGTCCGGCATTGCCGCTTCCGTGCGTGACCTGAACGCCACCGGGCCGTCGCGCCGGCCACGGACGCCTCCGCCCTTCCGCATTCCCGCTTCCTTCGCCTGGACGATGTCTGATCGGTCGCGCCCCGCCACGCGCCGCAGCGTTACGCTCATTATTTCCAATAGTAAATTTATTTTGTTCCCAACGGAAATCTATTGATGCCAAAACATCGATTTATTTCTTAATTACATTTCTTCTATTAAATGAATCTGTGGTTCCGTTTTAATTCGGAATTCCCGGTTGAGCAGGGTCAAACTCATCATTCAGTAGCCCACTGATAATAAACTTACTCAGCAACAGCAAGTCTAATCGTCGCCGGTTTTTTATTTATCAGGTAAATATTTCCAAGGGAATTTATTTCCCGTTTTATTTTGTTTCTGTTTTATCTCATTTCCTTTTTGCGCATCGTCTTTATCGCTTCTCCTGCAACCCACCTGACGAGTCACGCGATCACCATGCCCACACTATCCGCCCGAGTACTGAGCCAGTTTTGCGCTGGAATGGTATCGATGCATCGCAATGCCAAAATAGCGCTGATGGTCGCGATCGACCTGGTGGCACTGCCCTTGTGTTTTCTGATCGCAATGCTATTGCGTTTCGGCGATATAAAGCTTGCTGCCAATTATGGTCCAGCCTCTTATATCATCGTGGCCCTGGTGACGGTAGCGGCGTTATCGATGTCCGACCTGTATCGCGCCGTGATTCGCTTTATCGACGGGCGCCTGCTAAGCGCCACCGGATTTGCGCTCGGCATTGCCGTATTGTGTGCGTATGTCGTGCTATTTGCGATTAACGACGCCATGTTTCCGCGCAGTGCGCTCGCCATTTACTGGTTTATCGTTTTTTCCTATGTCGTCACGTCGCGCATCGGCATGCGCAATTTCCTGCGCAGCCACAGCGCCCGGCGTCCGGCTTCCGATGCCGTCGCCATCTACGGTGCCGGCGAAGCGGGCGCGAAGCTGGCGCAAACGATGCGCAACAGCGACGAGTACCGCCCGGTCTGCTTTTTCGACGACAAGCGCGCGCTGAACGACCGCACCATCGCCGGGCTGCGCGTCTTCCACACCGACCGCCTGGCCGACCTGGTCGCGGCCCATGGCATCCGTACCGTGGTCGTCGCCGTCCCCGGCATGCCGGCCGAACGCCTGCGCGACATCATGCAGCGCCTGGCCGGTGCCGGCGTCACCACCAAGATCCTCAGCCGGCTGGTCGACCTGGCCGACGACCGGGCCCGGCCGCGCGACTCGATCCGCGAGCTGAAATTCGAAGACCTCCTCGGCCGGCCTCCGGTTCCGCCCCGGCTCGACCTGTTCGCCCGTTGCGTACGCGGCAAGACCGTGTTCGTGACCGGCGCCGGCGGCTCCATTGGCAGCGAACTGTGCCGCCAGATCGTCACTCTCGGGCCGAGCCGGCTGCACCTGCTCGACCATTCCGAATACGCGCTCTACACGATTCGCCAGGAACTCGTCACCCGCTTTCCCGACCTGCGCATCGACGCCCACCTCGGTTCGGTGTGCAACGCCGACCTGCTCGAACGGATCCTGTCCGACGGCCATGTGGACACCGTCTACCATGCCGCCGCCTACAAGCACGTGCCGCTGGTCGAGTCGAACATCGTCGAGGGCCTGCGCAACAACGTGCTCGGCGCCCAGGTCGTGGCAACGGCCTGCGCCGCCCACGAAGTCGAGACCTGCGTGCTCATTTCGAGCGACAAGGCGGTGCGCCCGACCAACATCATGGGCGCCAGCAAGCGTATCGCCGAGCTGATCTTCCAGGCCGCGGCAGCCAGGCACGCCACCAAGACCACCTTCTGCATGGTCCGCTTCGGCAACGTACTCGGCTCCTCCGGCTCGGTCATTCCCCTGTTCCAGCGCCAGATCGCGCGCGGCGGGCCGCTGACGATCACCCATCCGGAAGTGTCGCGCTACTTCATGCTCATACCCGAGGCCGCCCAGCTCGTGATCCAGGCCGGCGCCATGGCCAAGGGCGGCGACGTGTTCGTGCTCGACATGGGCGAACCGGTGCGCATCGTCGAGCTGGCCCGCACGCTGCTCGCCATGTCGGGCCTGACCGAGAGGACGCCGCAGAACCCGGACGGCGACATCGAGGTCAAGTTCGTCGGCCTGTTTCCGGGCGAAAAACTGCACGAGGAACTGCTGACCGACGGCACCGTCTTCCCCAGCGAGCATCCCCGCATCATGCGCATGAAGGAAAACGCGCTGCGTCCCAGCGTGCTCGAAACCTGCATCACCTGCCTGATGATGGCTTGCGAAACCCACGAGCGCGCCATGATCGAATCGATGGTCAAGGCCATCGTCAGCGAGTACACGCCGCAACTGCCGAGCGCCGCTCCCGCCCAGGTACCCGAGCCCGAACCAGCCCGGCTCAGCCTCATTAATAAATTCGTGCCGTTCCGAATCTAAGCGGCCCTCCGTAGCACCTACACCACCTTCACCCCACTGTTGGCGAGGATACACATGCGCGACGAACACCAATCGGCCCACCTGCAGCAGCTCACTGCCAAACTGCGCGACCGCACGGCGGTCATCGGCATCATCGGACTCGGCTATGTCGGCCTCCCCCTCACGCTGCGCTATGCGGACGCAGGCTTCCGGGTGCTGGGGATCGACATCGACACGGCCAAGGTCGACAAGCTCAACCGCGGCCAGAGCTATATCGAGCACATCCCGAGCAGCGCGATCGATGCCGCCCGCGCCGGCGGCTTCGAAGCGACCGCCGATTTCACGCGCGCCGGCGAGCCCGACGCGCTCATCATCTGCGTGCCGACGCCACTCAACGCCTACCGCGAGCCGGACCTGTCCTTCGTGCTCGATACCACCGACGCCCTGCTGCCCTTCGTGCGCCCCGGCCAGCTGGTCTCGCTCGAGAGCACCACCTATCCGGGCACCACCGAGGAAGAACTGCGTCCGCGCCTGGAGTCGCGCGGCCTGGTGGTCGGGCGCGAGGTCTTCCTCGTGTTTTCCCCGGAGCGCGAAGACCCGGGCAATCCGCATTTCGACACCCGCACCATCCCGAAGGTGTGCGGCGGCAGCACCGCGGCCTGCCTCGAAGCCGGCGTCGCCCTGTATGGCGCGGCGATCGACCGTGTCGTCCCGGTCAGCTCGACCCGGGCGGCCGAGCTGACCAAGCTGCTCGAAAACATCCACCGCGCAGTGAACATCGGCCTGGTCAACGAAATGAAGATCATTGCCGACAAGATGGAAATCGACATCCACGAAGTCATCCGCGCAGCGGCCACCAAACCCTTCGGTTTCACCCCGTACTACCCGGGGCCCGGGCTGGGCGGGCACTGCATCCCGATCGACCCGTTCTACCTCACCTGGAAGGCGCGCCAGTACGGCGTGCACACCCGCTTCATCGAACTGGCCGGCCAGATCAACAGCGACATGCCGCACTGGGTGATCGGCAAGGTGACCGACGCGCTCAACCAGCGCGGGCGCTCGGTGATGGGCAGCCGCGTCCTGGTGCTGGGCATCGCCTACAAGAAGGACGTCGAGGACATGCGCGAATCGCCCTCGGTCGAACTGATGGAGATCCTGCGCGACAAGGGCGCCCAGGTCGACTATTCGGACCCGCACGTTCCCGTCTTCCCGCGCATGCGCGAGCACCGCTTCGAGCTCTCGAGCGTGACCCTGACGCCCGAGGCGCTCGCCTCCTATGACCTGGTACTGCTGGCCACCAGCCACAGCGCTTTCGACTACGACATGATCCGCCGCTACGCCAACCTGATCGTCGACACCCGCGGCGTGTACCTCGAACGCCTGCCGCACGTCGTCAAGGCCTGAGTTCGTTCACCGGAGAAGATCATGCGTAACTATCCCCCTGCCATTCTCGACCGCAAGATCCGCTTCGCCCTGGTGGGCTGCGGCCGTATCGCCAACAACCACTTCGGCGCGATCCGCCAGCACAGCGAACGCTGCGAGCTGGCCGGCGTCTGCGACATCGACCCGCGCGCGCTGGCCCAGGCCGCCGACAAGACCGGGGCCGAAGCCTATACCAGCCTGGACCAGATGCTGGCGCGCTGCGACGCCGATGCCTTCATCGTCACGACGCCCTCCGGCCTGCACCCCGAACAGGCGGTTCAGATCGCCCGTGCCGGCCGCCATGTGATCACCGAGAAGCCGATGGCCACGCGCTGGGAAGACGGCAAGCGCATGGTGAGCGCCGCCGATGCGGCCGGCGTGCGCCTGTTCGTCGTCAAGCAGAACCGCCGCAACGCCACCCTCCAGCTGCTCAAGAGCGCGGTCGAGAAAAAGCGCTTCGGCCGGATCTACATGGTCAACCTGAACGTGTTCTGGACCCGTCCCGAGGAGTATTACAACAGCGCCAAATGGCGCGGCACCTGGGAATTCGACGGCGGCGCCTTCATGAACCAGGCCAGCCACTACGTCGACCTGATCGACTGGATCGTCGGGCCCGTCGAAAGCCTGCAGGCCTATACGGCCACGCTGGCGCGCAACATCGAAGTCGAGGATACCGGCGTGATCAGTTTGCGCTGGCGCAACGGCGCGCTCGGCTCGATGAACGTCACGATGCTGACCTACCCGCGCAACATGGAAGGCTCGATCACCATCCTCGGCGAGCACGGCACGGTACGCATCGGCGGCGTCGCCGTCAACGAGGTGCAGCAATGGGAGTTTGCCCAGCCCGACCCCGACGACGAGCTGGTGCGCGACGCCAGCTACCAGACCACCTCGGTCTACGGCTTCGGCCATCCGCTCTACTACGACAACGTCATCAAGGTGCTGCGCGGCGAAGCGGAACCGGAAACCGACGGCCGCGAAGGACTCAAGTCGCTCGAGGTCCTGGTGGCGGCCTACATGTCGGCGCGCGACGGCAAGCGCGTGGCCCTGCCGCTGGAGTACTGATCATGGACCGCCACGGCATCGCTGCAACGGTCCACCCCAGCGCCATCGTCGACGAGGGCGCTACCCTCGGCGCCGGCACCCGGGTCTGGCATTTCGCCCATGTCTGCGCCGGCGCCCGGGTCGGCGACGCCTGTTCACTCGGCCAGAACGTTTTCGTCGGTAACGACGTCCGCATCGGCAACCACGTCAAGATCCAGAACAACGTCTCGGTCTACGACGCGGTCACGCTCGAGGACGACGTGTTCTGCGGGCCGAGCATGGTGTTCACCAACGTCCACAATCCGCGCGCTGCCGTCGAACGCAAGAACGAATACCGGCGCACCCTGGTACGGCGCGGCGCGACGATCGGCGCCAATGCCACGATCGTCTGCGGCGTCACGGTCGGCGAATACGCCTTCATCGGCGCCGGCGCGGTCGTCACGCACGACGTTGCGCCCTTTGCCCTGATGGCCGGCGTGCCCGCGCGCCAGATCGGCTGGATGAGCCGCTTCGGCGAGCGCCTGCCCCTGGGCCTGGACGGCAACGGCGAAGCCCTGTGCCCGCATACCGGCGACCTCTACCTGCTGCACGACGGCGCCTGCATGCTCGTTCCCGCAGCTCAACCCTAAAAGTCCCCATCATGGAATTCATCGACCTGAAAGCGCAGTACCGCGCCTCGAGCGAGCTGATCAACAAGCGCATCAACGCGGTGCTCGAGCACGGCCAATACATCCTCGGGCCCGAAGTGGCCGAACTCGAGGCCCGGCTCGCCGCCTATACGGGCGCGCGCCACTGCATCACGGTTGCCTCCGGCACCGAGGCGCTCCTGATCGCGCTGATGGCGCTCGGCCTGCGCCCCGGCGACGAAGTCATCACCACGCCCTTCTCCTTCATCGCCACGGCCGAGGTCATCGTGCTGCTGGGCGCGGTACCGGTGTTCGTCGACATCGACCCGGCCACCTGCAACATCGCCCCCGGCCTGATCGAAGAGCGCATCACCCCGCGGACCCGCGCCATCATGCCGGTCTCGCTCTACGGCCAGCCGGCCGACATGGAAGAAATCAATGCGATCGCCAGCCGCCACAACCTGGCGGTGATCGAAGACGCGGCCCAGAGTTTCGGCGCCACCTACCACGGGCGCAAGAGCTGCAACCTGTCGACGGTCGGCTGCACCAGCTTCTTCCCCAGCAAGCCGCTGGGCTGCTATGGCGACGGCGGCGCCCTCTTCACCAGCGACGATGCGATCGCAAGCGCGGCACGCGAGATCCGCGTGCACGGCCAGTCGCGCCGCTATGTCCACACCCGCATCGGTGTCGGCGGGCGCATGGATACGCTGCAGTGCGCCATCGTCCTCGCCAAGCTCGAGCGCTTCGACTGGGAAATCGCCCAGCGCCAGCGCGCCGCCGACAGCTACGAAGCCTTGCTGTCGGGGCGCGTCCAGCTGGTCGGCCAGGCGCGCGACCGCAGCAATGTCTTCGCTCAGTACACGGTCGTCGTCGAGGAGCGCGAACGCGTGCAGGCCGAGCTGCATGCGGCCGGCATCCCGACCGCCGTCCACTATCCGGTGCCGATGCACCTGCAGCCGGCTTACGCGCACCTGAGCACGGCCGATGCCTGCCCGGTGGCCAGCAGCATGGCGGCGCGCGTCCTCAGCTTGCCGATGGGTCCGTACCTGTCCGACAGCGAGGCGCGCCAGGTGGCGCAGGCCCTGCTGCGCGCCCTGCGTATCCCGATCCCGGCCGCCGACCTGGCTCCTGCAGCCGTATGAAGCTGCGCTTGCCGACCTTCTGGAAGCATGTGATCACGGTGCTGGGCGGCGCGCTCGGGGCCCAGGCCCTGCCGCTGCTGGCCGCACCGCTGATCACGCGCCTGTGCACGCCCGCCGAGATGGGCGCGTTCAGCCTGTGGCTGGCCGTGGTCGCAGTGGCGGCCGTGGGCGCCACGCTGCGCATGGAGACGGCAATGATCCTCGACCACGAAGCCGAACAGCAGCGCACCTGCTTCGGCGTCGTGTTCTATACGGCCACGGTCACGGCCCTGCTCGTAACAAGCCTGGCCGTGCTGGCCCACCTGATCGACCTGCCCGCGGTGCGCCAGCTGTCCTGGCCGGCCCTGCTGACCCTCGGCGTCGGCACCTGGCTGACCGCCAACATGCAGACGACGCTGGCCTATGCCACCTCCCACAACGCGTTCGGCAAGGCCGCGCGCGCGAAGATCTGGGGCGCCGGAACCATCGCCGCCACGCAGTTGCTGTTGCTCGCATGCGGCGCCGACGCCCTGGGCCTGCTGGCGGGCCAGCTGATCGGGCTGGCGACCGGCTTACTGGTCGCACGCCGCCTGCTCGATCCGCCCTCGGTGCGGCTGAGCTTCACCCTCGGACCGGAAGGGCGTAGCTACCTGCTGCGCCACCGCAAGTTCTGGCAGTTCACGCTGCCCTCGAACCTGCTCAACAGCCTGGTCGGCCAATTGCCGCTGATCCTGATCGGCATGCGCCACGGCGCGCTCGCGGCCGGGCTGTTCGCGCTCACCCAGCGCGTGCTGGCCGCGCCGATCTCGCTGCTCGCCGCCTCCGTGCTGGAAGTATTCAAGCGCCAGTCCGTGCACGAATTCCAGTCGGTCGGCAATTGCAAGCAGGCCTACCGCTACACCTTCAAGGTGCTGCTGCTGCTCGGCCTGCTGCCATCGCTGAGCCTGCTGCTGTTCTCGCCGCAACTGTTTGCCTGGGTGTTCGGCCCAGCCTGGCGCGAAGCCGGCGAACTGGCGCAGATCCTGGCGCCGCTGTACTTCCTGAACTTCATCGCCAGCCCGCTCAGCTACGTCTTCTTCGTCACCGGCAAGCAGAACGTCGACATGTGGTGGCAGGTCACCCTGTTCGCCATGACGGTCGCCGTGTTCCTGATGCCGGGTTCGCTGCACGATAACGTGCTCTGGTATGCGATCGGCTACTCGACGCTCTACCTCGTGTACCTGCACATGTCCTGGCAGTGTTCGCAAAACCGGATGGCGACCGCATGAATACCGCACGTTCCAGGGCAGCCTTCCGGCGCGAGCAGGCCATCCTGCTCGCCGCCTTCTTCATGCTGTTCCCCGGATTCTTCTTCTATCACACGCTGCTGGGCACCGGGACCACGGGGGCCTTCCTGGGCGGCTACTTCGCACCGGTGTCGCTGCTGTTCGCGCTGCCGCTGCTGTCCATCTACGTCAACCGGATGCGGCGCGACCCGCGCCGCTTCCACGTGGTCGACCTCCACCTGGGCTTGTTCCTGCTCTACTTCGTCGCGGTGATCGCGGTCAATGCCGTCGCCGGCGCCAACCGGACGATCGTCGGCAACCACATCCTCGGCATCCTGTTCATCTTCAACATGTTCGTGATGGCCAGTTTCCTCGACTTCGACGGCCGGCCCTTCCGCATCGTGGGCCTGCTCAGCCTTGGCGCGATGTCGGCGATCGCCGTGTCGTACTCGGTCGACGGGGTGTTCTATCTCGGTTCGATGGGCATCGCCAAGGACGCCGACGCCCTCGCCACCTACCAGGGCTTTGCCCGCTCCTACCTGATCACCTTCATGCCCGTGATTGCGTTCACGCGCCTGCTGCCGCTGCGCCTGATGCTGCACGCACTGGGCGCCACCACCTTGTTCCTGAACACCGCGCGCAGCGAATTCGCCGCCCTGATGTTCGCGATCCCCATCATCGAGTTCTATTACTCGCGGCACAAGCTGCACTTCCTGCTGTGCGGGCTGATCCTGTTTTTCGTCATCCACCTGTACTTCGACCAGATCCTGGCGGCCCTGCCGGCAAACCGCATCCTCGAGCTGCTCGACCTGTCGCATTCGACCTCGGCCAACATGCGTCACCACCTGACCGTGCACGCGATGCAGACCATCCTGGCGCATCCGCTGCTGGGCGACTACGCAAGCTACAAGCCGGGCTACTACTCGCACAACGTCCTGTCCGCCTGGGTCGACCTCGGGGCGTTCGGGATCGTCTACCTGTCGCTGGTCACCGTCGTGCCCGTCATCCCCATGTTCGTGCGCGAGTACTTCGCGCCGCGCCACTGCGGGATCTTCCTGCTCGGCTTTGCCATGGCCTGCGTCACCGTGCTCCTGCTGCTCACGTCGCACTACTTCACCGACATGCTGATCGGCGCCACCCTTGGGGCCTGCTCCCGATATTTTTATGAGAGGAAATATGCGAAAAATCGCACACCTGACCTCGGCCCATCCGCGTCACGACACCCGAATTTTCGTCAAGCAGTGCCGCAGCCTGGCGGCCCACGGGTATGAGGTCACGCTGGTGGTGGCCGACGGCGCCGGCAACGCCCGGCAGGATGGCGTCAGCATCGTCGACGTCGGCCACCTGTCCGGCCGCGCCAACCGCATGCTGCGTACAACCCGCCGCGTATTCGACGCCGCGCTTGCGCTCGATGCCGAGATTTACCAGTTCCACGACCCGGAACTGATTCCGGTCGGCCTCAGCCTCAAGCGCATGGGCCGCAAGGTGCTCTTCGATTCGCACGAAGACGTGCCTACGCAGCTGCTGGCCAAGCCTTACCTGGGCCGGACCTCGGCGCGTCTACTGTCGAGTTCGTTCGGTGCCTACGAGCGCTATGCCTGCCGCCGTTTCGACGGCGTCATCGCAGCCACGCCCACCATCAGGAACAAGTTTGCGCACATCAATGCCCGTTCGATCGACATCAACAACTACCCCGTGGTGAGCGAGTTCGATGGAGGGGCCAACTGGCGCGACAAGGGCGGTGAAGTCTGCTATGTCGGCAGCATTTCCGCCATCCGCGGGATTCGCGAACTGGTCCACGCCTGCGCGCTGTTACGGTCCGATGCCAGGCTCGCGCTGGCCGGCCAGTTCGCGGAACCGGCCCTGGAAGCCGAAGTGCGCGCCTATCCCGGCTGGGACCGCGTCCTGCGCCACGGCTACCTCGACCGCAACGGCGTGAGCGGCGTCATGCGGCGCGCCGTCGCCGGACTGGTCACGCTGCATCCGGTCGCCAATTACCTGGACGCGCTGCCAGTCAAGATGTTCGAGTACATGGCCGCCGGCATTCCCGTGATCGCCTCGCGCTTCCCGCTGTGGCGCAACATCGTCGAGCGTCACGGCTGCGGCGTGTGCGTCGATCCGGGCGACCCAGCCGCGATTGCCGCCGCGATCGATCACCTGGTCCTGCACCCCGCCCTCGCCGCACGCATGGGCGACAACGGTCGACGCGCCGTCGAACAGCAATACAACTGGGCGCGGGAGTCCGCAAAACTCCTCGCTTTCTATGACAGCTTGTAAGCGCATCGCGTATGCCCTGCACCGGCGGTCCACGCCCCAGGCGCCTTCGCCGGCGTGCTGGCACTGGACCCGTTGCACTTAATACACAAATCAATTTCTCAGGACAAATAAAACAACCCCGACATGGCCGGCGATGGATTTCCACCCAGACATTAATTCGTGCGTAAAACATTAATGTGACAGGCAGCACTTCATTTACTGCAGGGATTTAATCCGCTTCAAGATCAGACCCAGAGATCAGCCTTATCGTATGTTTAAACTTGCCGAGATTAAAATGAACTCCATTTCTCACCACTATCAGCTGCTGTCCGAAATACTGCGCCTGCCGGTGGCGGAATTGCATTTTCTGGAAGCGATCGATCCGGTCGATATCCGCGCTACCTACCGCTATTACACCAAGCCCCACCCGCGCTATAAACTCATCGGCCACAAAACCGTCGGCGCAGCCCTGCTCGACCTCGGCGGATTTACCAGCCATGACCAATACCTCGAGCTTATCAAGGGAAAAAACGCCGGTGCCTACCATGCGAAGCGCGCCAGGAACCGGGGCTACCGCTTGCGCCAGATCGACCGCAATGCCCATGTCGACGCCATCTACGCCATCAACACCTCGCTCGAGGAGCGCCAGGGCCGGCCGATGGACGCCAAATACCTGGAAAAACAATCGCATTTCGAGGCGTTGCGCCATTTTCGTTATTACGGCGTATTCAATCCCGAAGACAAGCTGGTGGCCTATGCAAACGTGGGCCATTACGGCAATTTCGCCGCCTTTTCCCAGCTGATCGGAATTCGCAATAACGACGGCATCATGCACATGATGGTGGTCGATATTGCGTCCGAACTGATCGGCGAGCGTCAGGTGCGTTACCTGATGTACGACACCTTTTTTGGCGCCCATCCGGGAATGCAGACGTTCAAGAAAATCCTGGGTTTTCGTCCCTACCGCGCAAAATACAAGCTTCAATCATGAACCTGCTCCGTCGGCTGTATGCCGATTACCTGATGCCGTCGCGGCTGGGCGAATACGAGAGACTGTTGCGGCAGGCGCGCGACATGGGTTATGCGCAGGTGTCGGTACGCAGCTTCCACCGCGACATCGCCACGGGCGCCACCCCGTTGCGCAAGGTGCTGGTGCACCGGCACGATATCGACAGCGATGTGCGCACCGCGAAAAAGATGTTCGCCCTGGAATGCAAGCACGGCGTCACGTCCAGTTATTACTTCCGGCTGAGCACGCTCGATTTCGGCTTCATGCGCGACATCGAAGCGGCCGGCAGCGAGGCGAGTTACCACTACGAGGAGGTGGCCGATTACGCGAAGCGGCACCGCATCCGCTGCGCCCAGGAGATCCGGCGCCGTTTTCCGGAAATCCGCGAGCAATTCCTCCGCAATTTCAACAGCATTACCGAGCGTCTCGGCCTGAACATGGTGACGGTCGCCAGCCATGGAGATTTCGCCAATCGCCGCCTGCAGGTCATCAATCACGAACTGCTGCTCGACCAGGAACTGCGCCGTCGTTGCGGCATCGAGTGCGAGTCCTACGACGCCGAACTGCTGCGCCATTTCGACGCCTACATCTCTGACCGCGAATATCCGCATTACTACCACCCGATGTCGCCCTTCGAGGCCCTTGGCCGCTTCGAGCGCATCTGCTTCCTGACCCATCCGATTCAATGGGAAACCAACTGGATCGAGACCACCCGCTGCAACGTGCGCCGGGTGGCCGAGGAGATCGCATGGCGCGCCTGAACATCCTCCTGATTAACCATTATGCCGGCTCGGTGCGGCACGGGATGGAGTTCCGCCCGTATTACCTGGCGCGCGAATGGGTCCGGCTGGGGCACCGGGTGCATATCGTCGCCTCCTCGCACTCGCATATCCGCGCCCAGGCACCGGACATGGGCGGCCGCGCGCGGCTTGAGCAGAACATCGACGGCATCGACTACACCTGGTTCGCCACCCCTCCCTACCGCGGCAACGGCGTCGGCCGTATCGCAAACATGCTCAGCTTCGTCCTGCGCCTGTACCGCGAAGGCCGCGCCCTTGTGCGGTCCGTCCAGCCCGACGTCGTCATCGCCTCGAGCACCTACCCGCTCGACATCTGGCCGGCGCACCGGATCGCGCGCCTGGCCGGTGCGCGCCTGCTGTTCGAGCTGCACGACCTGTGGCCGCTGTCGCCGATGGAACTCGGCGGCTATTCGCGCTGGCACCCCTTCATCGTGCTGCTGCAGGCGGCCGAAAACCACGCCTGCCGGCACGCCGACGCCATTGTCTCGATCCTGCCGAAGGTGCGCGAACATCTCGAGGCGCACGGCATGGCGCCGCACAAGCTGCACATCGTTCCGAACGGCGCCGACCCGGCCGAGTGGCAGCTCGACGGTCCGGGCCTTGGGCCACAGGTGGAAAGCGTGCTGGCCGCGGCCCGCGCGCAGGCCGACTGCATCGTCGGCTATGCCGGCACGCACGGCGTCGCCAACGCGCTCGACACCCTGCTCGACGCTGCCTCGCAGCTGCGCGGCAAGCGCATCGCTTTCGTGCTGGCCGGCGGCGGACCGGAGAAGCGCAGGCTGCAGGCGCGCGCCCAGGCGATGGCCCTGTCCAACGTGCACTTCCTCGACCCGGTGCCCAAGCACCAGGTCCCGGCCCTGCTGCGCCGCTTCGACCTGGCCTATATCGGCTGGCAGCGCCAGCCCCTGTACCGCTTCGGCATCGCTCCGAACAAGCTGATCGATTACATGATGGCCGGACGGCCTGTGCTCCACGCGGTCGAGGCCGGCAACGATCCTGTCGCCGAAGCGGGCTGCGGGCTGACGCTGGCGCCGGAAGATCCGCATGCGCTGGCGGACGCCGTCCTGCGCATGGCCGGCAAGAGCGCGGCCGAACGCGAGGCCATGGGCTTGCGCGGCCAGCGCTACGCCCTCGACAACCTGACCTACCCGGTACTCGGGCAACGATTCTTGACTGCATGCGCGGGAGATTGACACATGGATGACCACCAGCTTGCCGAAACAGCCGCTCCACCTTTTCTGCCGTTCGCCCTGCCCGACATCGGCGAGGAAGAAATCGGCGCCGTCGTCGAATGCCTGCGCTCGGGCTGGGTGACCACCGGGCCGGCGACGCGCCGTTTCGAATCGGCCTTCCGCGATTACCTCGGCGCAGACGTGCAGGCCATTTCGGTCAACTCGGCAACGGCCGGGCTGCACCTGGCGCTCGAGAGCCTGGGCATCGGCCCCGGCGACGAAGTCATCGTCCCGACCCTGACCTTCACCGCCACCGCCGAAGTCGTACGCTACCTCGGCGCCCAGCCGGTGCTGGTCGACGTCGATGCGGGAACGCTGAACATGTCCCCTGCCGCGGTCGAGGCAGCCATTACGCCGCGCACCCGCGCCATCGTGCCGGTCCACTACGCGGGCATGGCCTGCGACATGGACGCCATCCTTGCCATCGCGCGCCGGCACGCGCTGCGTGTGGTCGAAGATGCCGCGCACGCCTTCCCTACGCGCTACCGCGGGCGCCTGGTGGGCACGCTCGACAGCGACATCACCGTCTTCAGCTTTTATGCGAACAAGACCATGACCACCGGCGAAGGCGGCATGGTCGTGGTGCGCGACCCGGAGCTGGCCAGGCGCATCCGGCTGATGCGGCTGCACGGGATCAGCCAGGACGCCTTCGACCGCTATGTTTCCAAGACCCCGGCCTGGTTCTACGAAGTCGTGGCGGCAGGCTTCAAGTACAACCTGACCGACATCGCAGCGGCGATCGGCATCGAGCAGTTGCGCAAGATCGACCGCTTCCTGGAACGCCGCGCCACGCTCGCCGCGCGCTACGACGCGGCGCTGGCGGGCCTGCCGCTGGTGCTGCCACCGCGCCCCGAGGGCGACAGCACCCACGCCTGGCACCTGTATGTGGTGCGCTTGACGGCAGCGGCGCCGCTGCGCCGCGACGAGCTGATCGTGCGCCTGTCCCAGCTGGGGATCGGCACCAGCGTGCACTTCATTCCGCTGCACCGGCAGCCGTACTGGCGCGACAACTGCGCGTCGAGCCCGGACAATTTCCCGGTGGCCGAAGGGGCCTTCGACGCCATGCTGACCCTGCCGCTCTACACGCGCATGCGCGATGCCGACCAGGAGCGCGTCATCCAGGGCTTGCGGACACTGCTGTCATGACAAAGCGTGCCTTCGACCTGTGCGCCGCGGCCCTCGGCGTCCTGCTGCTGTCGCCGCTGCTGGCGGCGATCGCGCTCTGGATTCGGCTCGACTCGAAGGGACCGGTGCTGTTTCGCCAGGTCCGGGTAGGCCGCTACGGGGTGCCGTTCGAGATCCTCAAATTCCGTACGATGGCAGCGCAGGCCGACCCGCAACGCTTGCTGACGGTGGGCCGGGACCCTCGCATTACCCGTGCCGGCCATTTCCTGCGCAAATACAAGCTGGACGAATTGCCGCAACTGTTCAATGTCCTGCATGGAACGATGAGCCTGGTCGGCCCGCGTCCGGAGGTGCCGCGCTACGTGGCCTGTTACCCGGCGCGGGCGCGCGAGCTGGTGCTGTCGGTGAAGCCCGGTGTGACCGACTGGGCGTCGATCCTGTACAAGGACGAAAACGCCATCCTCGGCCAGGCGCTCGACCCGGAGCAGGCCTATATCGAGACCATCCTGCCGACCAAGCTCGAGTATTACCTGCGGTATGTGCGCGAACGCAGCCTGTGGGTGGACCTGCGCATCATCGTTGGCACGCTGCGCGCCATCGCGCCCTGACGGGAAATCCCATGTCCTGGGGCACCTTCCTCGAACTCGGCGACCTGACGCTCACCTTGCCGCTGGCCAGTGCCATCACCGCCTGGCTGCTTGCCGCACGCAACTGGCGCGCCGCCGGCTACTGGCTGCTGTTCTTCGCAAGCGCGCTGGCCGTGGTCGGGATGACCAAGGTGGCCTACCTCGGCTGGGGCACCGCCATCCCCGCACTCGGCTACCAAGCCCTGAGCGGCCATGCGGCGGGTGTCACGGCAGTGTTCCCGGTGCTGTTCTACATGCCCCTGCAGCGCCGGCCAAGGCAGGCGATGGCTGCCGCCGCTGCCGGTTTGCTGCTGGGCGCCTGCCTCGCCTGCGCGCTCGTCGCAGCCGGCGAGCATACCGTCGCCGAAGCCTGCTCCGGCTGGATGGTCGGCGCGGCTGCCGCGGCCGGCACGATCCGGATCGCCAGGAACGCGCTGGCGCCGGCGCCACTGACTGGCCTGGCGGGCGGCCTGCTGGCGTTTGCGGCGACCACGTGGGCCATGCAACAGGCACATGTCGGCTACTGGATGATCAAGCTCGCCCTGGCCTTGTCGGGAAATACACATCCATTCGAGTGGGACCGATGTGGCTGAGAACGGTTTTGTCATTTCTTATTGATCAGGAGAACAAACATGCGTGCCCTTTCATTCCATGTGCAGCGACAGAGCCAGCTCAGCGAGGACTCGATGCAATCGTTGCTGATGAACCTGCTCCGGGGTATCGCATCGCTGCAGGTTGCCGCCGCCCACCTGCGCGCCGAAGTCTATCCGGGCCTGCGCGGCCTCGAGGAGCCCGGGATCGCGTATATGGCGCTCGCGTTTTTCACGGGTTTCGCGCACCAGGCCGTGATGGTGTTCTTCCTCATTAGCGGCTGGCTCGTCGGCGGCAGCCTGCTCAACAAGCTCGGCCAGCCCCGAGCCCTGCGCTCCTACGCAATCGATCGCGCCACGCGCCTGTGGACGGTGCTGGTGCCGACCCTGCTCATGATGCTCGGCATCGGACTGGTGACCGGGGCCGTCGTGGCGGAGCCCGCCGGTTTCGGCGCCGGCGCCGGCGAGTTCTCGGCCGGGACCTTCGTCGGCAATGTACTGGGTCTGCAGACAATCCTGGTCGACAAGTTCGGCGGCAATTATCCGCTGTGGAGCCTGGCCAACGAAACCTGGTACTACATCCAGTTCCCGCTACTGGTCTTGATCTTCACCGGGCGCGGCATCCTCCAGCAAGGCGCCTGCGCCATCCTGCTGGGACTCACCGTTGCGTTCCTGCCTTATGTCATGACCTTGTATTTCGCAATTTGGCTGCTGGGCGCGGTCTTTTCGCGTATCCGGGTCGAGACCACCTTCGCCAGCCGCATGGTGCTGCTCGCCCTAGCGGTGGCGGTGTCGGTCTATTACCGGGTCAACGGCAACAATGACGACATCCTGGTGGAATCGTTTGGCCAGGACCTCGCCTGTAGCCTGCCGGTCATCATCCTGCTCGCTTCCATGCATGCACCGACCGATCGCAAGTCGGCCTTCCTGCGCCGGCTCGGAACGTTCGGCAAATGGCTGTCTGAATTCTCCTTCACCCTGTACGTCTTGCACGTGCCCGTCATCTACCTGATGCAGCATATCGGGCGGACGCAGTTTGGCCGCGACAAGCTCGACCCGGCCAGCGCTACGGATTTCGCCCTCTATTTCGGCATGCTCGCGATCCTGATGATCACTGCCTACCTGTCGTATCTCGTCTTCGAGCGCAATACCTACCGCGTGCGCCGTTTTGCCAAGAAAGTCTTGATGACCAACGAGGTCAAGACCCCGGCGGCCGCCGTCTTGTCGAGCAGGGTGGAGTCCTGACGCCACGCGTTCTGGTGCCTCCGCCCAGCCGAGCTGCCTGGCTCGGCAAGTGGCTTTGCATCAGCGCCATCAGGCCTTGCGCCCGATTGTCCGATACGGTACCGGCAATCCGCCGACCGGTCAGGGGCGCGCTTCGGTCAATATGCCGGGCTGGCGGCGCAGGCGGTCCCGCCCGCGCGCCGAGACGATGCAAGCTCGAGCAGCCGCCGGCGCCCGCTGCTCGGGCGCTTCCCAATCTCCCAGCATGCCCCCGCCACTTCCGGGGTGCGCACTCCGCACCGAATCGATACCTGATTACTGCGTGAGTTGTCAGTCTCATCGAAATGCGTGCCCGCTAATGTCGAAGTTCGCACTTTCACCGAATCCTTTCACGGCTAATGCCGAAGTTCGGACTTTCACCGAATCCTTGCCCGGTTACTACCGGAGCTCGCGCACTCACTGAATCCTTGCACGGGTGACTACCCTCGCGAATCGGCCTGCGGCGAGCACATGCTCTCGGGCAGCACCGTCCGATGGGTTCGGGGATTCGCCCTGACTCCTGGCGCTCGAGACCGATGGCAAGGACGTAATTGCCTGTGCCGGCGCAGCGCGCTCCTTGCCCGGCGCGGATGCCGCAGCGGCGGCTGGCGGCCCTCGGCTAGGCCGTTATGACTGGATGGCGATGGGCCAGCGGAAATCGATATGGCGGCGGTTTAGGAACGGGTTCAGCACCGTGCACGATGCCCGCTGATTACAGTTATCCGATGGTCGCGAAAACGCTGCCAGCGGATACCAGCGGATACCAGCGCATGGATATGGATGAGGCGGCCTGGCGCCCGCATATGGATGAGGCGGCCTGGCGCCCGGACATGGATGAGGCAGCCCGAGATTTCCTGGCACCGTAGCCGAGGGGCCGACTTCCGGCGTACGGGCGGCCCGTCCTTGATCACCGATGGTGGCGCTGCCCCGGTCCCGCAGCGCCAGCACCCTGGTCCGTCGACGCCTTGCCCTCGCCCCGCGCCTGTCGAACGCGCCTGTCGAACGCTCCTGACGGACCTCGAACCAGGGTCAGCCCAGCTCAAGCGACATAGCCGATCTGCGCCGCAGTGGAACCGTACTGGGCGGCCGAGGACCCGAGCCGCAAGGCCATGTCGTTGAACAGTACTCCCTGCGGCGAGATCCCCGCGTGGTTGAGGCGCTTGACCGACTCGTTGATCTGTCCTTCGGTGGTCATGCCCGAGCGCGCGACGATGAACACGGCACCGACGTGGGCGCCGATGATGAGGGCGTCGGCGACGGCAAGGATCGGCGGCGGATCGAGCAAGACCAGGTCGTACTGGCTGCTGACGGACTCGAGCAACGCTCCGAAGTTGAGGTGCAGCAGGAACTCGGACCGGTTGGGAGGCAGCTCGCCAGTCGGGATGAAGTCGAGGTTTTCCATCACATCATGATGGATGATGTCCTCTACCGGCATCGACCCGATGATGGAGCGCGACAGGCCACGTTCGCGCCCGACGCCGAAATAGCGGTGCAGGTGACCGTTGCGCAGGTCGGCATCGATCAGCAGCACGCGCTTGCCGCTCGAGGCCATGACTGCCGCGAAGTTGGCAGCAATGAAGGACTTGCCCAGGGAGCGGGTCGGGCCGGCGAACATCACGATGTTGTTCTTGAAGTGGGGCATGGCAAATTGCAAGGCCGCGCGGAAGCTGCGCAGGCTTTCGATCGCCGGATCTTCCGGCATGATCTGGGCAAGTAGCGGCAAGGTCGAGGTCTCGCCGCGCGACTTGCGCAGCAGCTTGTCCTGGTTGCTGCTGTGCGGGATGGAAGCGTAGACGACCCGGGCATTGAGCAGGCGTTCGATCTTCTGCGGGTCGTCGATGCCGCCCTGCAGTGCCTTGCGCGCGAACGCCAGCAGCGTTCCGAGGAACAGCCCGGTAATCACCGCAAGCGCGACGATCAGCGGGCGGTTCGGCTTGAGCGGCTTTTCCGGCGCGATCGGGGCGTCGACGAGGCGTACGTTGCTGACCCGTCCGACGGAAATGAGCCGCAGTTGCTGTGCCGTGTTCGACAGCGCCGTGTACAGGTCGGTGTTGACCTTGATGTCGCGCGTCAGACGCGCCTCGTCCTGCTCGAGCACGGGCAAGGTCTTGATGCGCGCCGCGATGTCCTCGATCTCGGCCTCGACCTCCTTGCGCTGGCGATTGATGGCGGCCACGACCGGGTGGTCTTCGGTGAAGCGCGCCAGCAGCTCGGTTTTCTTCTGCATCAGGTCGATCCGGCGCGCGCGCGCCGCCGTCGCCTGGGCCAGGCTCACGCGCGCTTCCTCGCGCAGGTCGACCGTGCCGTGCGAATTACGGAACTGGTTGTAGCGGTCTTCGGACTGTTCCAGCTGGCGCTTCAGGATCGGCAACTGCTTGTTCAGGAAGGCCAGGGACTTTTCCGCTTCCTCTGTCTTGCGGGCCAGGTTCTGGCGCATGTATTCGCGGCCGATCTCGCTGAGCAAGGCGTTGATGCGCTTCGCGTTTTCGCCTTGCAGCTTCACTTCGATCACGCCGGACTGCTTGCCCTGCTCGGTAATGACCATGGCGGTCTGGATCGCCTGGATCGTGCCGAGGCGCGACTTGCGCTTCAGGCGAAAGCGCGCACCGGGATTCGCGTACATCCGGTCGACCTTGATCTCCATCATCCCTTCCGGAGTAGGCACGCGATAGCGCTGGCCCACGGTGCCGTCAAAGGCGAGCCGCTGGCCCCCGCCGGAGAAATGGTAGCGGTTCACGCCGCGCGCAGTCAGGGTGAAGTCGCGGTTGAGCCAGCCCTCGGGCACGTCGAACACCGTGACCTCGGCTTTTTCGCCGCCCCAGACATAGCCGCCGTAGCCGAACAGACCGGGGTTCGACAGCGTCCCGCCATTCTGGTTGGCGAACCAGAACCCGACCACCGGGAAATACTTGGGCTGCACTTCTATGTAGAGCTGCAGGTTGTCGACCGCCTGCGACACCACCATGCGCGAACGCAGCAGCTCCATCTCGGCGATGGCCGCCTTCTTGGTTTCGAACAGCGACGATGCTTCGCTCAGGATGTTTTTCGAGGCATTCGGGCTCTCTTCCTCGACGTGGATCATCAGGTTTGCTTCGTACACGGGCTTGGCGACGAGCGCGTACAGCACCGCGATGAGGGTGATCAGGGCGGTGATGCCGCCGATCAGCCAGCGGCTGTCGTAGAGGGTATTGAAATGCCCTTTGAGGTCGACCGTCGGCTCGTCGGCGGCGGAGAGCGGCGGGCGCGGGTCGAACGGAACACTGAGCACCGGCGGGCTGTGCACCACATGGGTCAACTGATGGTGGTCGGCAGGTTTGGTCATGGTGGCTCCGGTCGCTCAGGGACGCTTAGGGACGATTCGTGACACCGACGGCGGAGGTGAGCGCCCCCGGGAACAGCAGGCTCAAGTTCCTGTTCCAGTTCGCCAGCGGCGAGGCGGCAACGTAGACGACGTCCTTCGGGCGCAGCTCGAAGGACTCGGCCATCGCCAGCGAGCCGGTCAGGCGCGCGTCGAGCTGGAACACGCGGGTGCCCTCGGGCGTCTTGCGCACGACGTAGATCTGGCGCGCGTCGCCGCTCAGCGGGCTGATGCCGCCCGTTTCACCGAGTGCCTCGTTGAGCGTGAGGCGGCCGTTGTGCATGGTGAGTGCGCGCGGGGTCACGACTTCGCCGGAGACGAAGACCTTGCTTTCGTCGCGCGAATGCACGCGTACGACGTCGCCGGGCGCGAGCATGATATTGCCGGGATTGATGCCTTTCTGGACGAGGTCGCGCAGGTTGATGCGGTAGCGCGCTTCGCCCCGTTCGAGCGCGATGCGGCTCTGGTCGGCCGTCGGCAGCAGCCCGCCGGCCCGGTTCAGTGCTTCGACCAGCGTCATCGGGATGTCGTTGATCGCCTGCAGGCCGGGCTGTTTCACCTCGCCGTCGATGTAGACCCGCTTGCTGCGGTAGGCCTGTACGCGCAGGGTGATGTTCGGGTTCTGGATGTAACGCGCCAGCTTTTGCGCCAGCAGCGCGCGCGCACCCTCCTCGGTCAGTCCCTCGACCGGCAGCAGGCCGGCGAAGGGGAACTGGATGCGGCCCTGGTGGTCGACGACGAAGCCGGGCTGCGGCGCATTCGCAGCGACCGCCGCGTTCGTCCCGGCGGCGTCGGCCGCGGCGGTGGCGGCCGTCATCCCGCCGCCGGCGAGCTCGGGGTGGTCCCAGACGACGATCGAGAGGACGTCGCCGCGCCCGATGGCATAGGGCGGCGGATTCGAGACGAACAGCTTCGATAAATCCTGCTCGCCCTGCTGCGCCATCGCCTGCTTCTCGGCCGCGATCAGGCGCTCAGTGATCATTTCGGTCGGCGGCGGTGGCGGCTCCGCCGCATCGCTGCCTTGGGAGCGGAACTGCAGACCGGTGGCGCACCCGGCCAGCGCCAGTGAACATGCCGCGGCGATCAAGCCACGACGCAAAATTTCTGTTGGAAAATTCATGAGCTTGCCTGTGAAAAGGGCTGCCGTTTTACGGCTGACCAAGCCAGCGTACGGCGTCCGCCGGGTGCGGCTTTGGCGTAAATCAAATGGCAAGCTCAGGCTGATTGCGCGCGCACCCAGGGGCGGCGAGCGCCTTTGTTATTCATTTCCCAACGTAAAAAAACCGTCCGATTTACTCGCCCGGCAGCGTCAAGGCGCCATGCGGCCACCGGCAAAGTCAGGGCGCGTGCGGTCGGACGGGACCGGTCGCCATGCGGGCTGGGCCGGTATGGATGCGTTCGCAGCTCTGGCTTGCCGGAGAAGCGCGCGCCCGCTGGTAATCCGGGCGCGCGTGGACAATACTAATAAAGCCGTTGGCGTCTTCGGAGGTATCGACATGCATCCAGGCTTCATTTTCGCGACCGGGATCGAGAACAGCAACCCGACGATCGAAGGCGGCCGCATCCGCATGGATGAGCTGGAGAAATGCGGCCACTACCGCCATTGGCAGCTCGACTTTGCCCTGGTACAGGAGCTTGGCCTGCGCGTACTGCGCTATGGCCCGCCGCTGCACCGGACCCTGCTCGGGCCGGGCCGCCACGACTGGGAGTTTACCGACCTGGCATTTCGGGACCTGCACCGCCGCAATATTGCGCCCATCGTCGACCTGTGCCACTTCGGCGTGCCCGACTGGATCGGCAATTTCCAGAACCCGGACTTTCCCCAGCTCTTCGCCGATTACGCCGCCGCTTTCGCCCACCGCTATCCGTGGGTGCAGATGTACACGCCGATCAACGAAATGTGGATCTGCGCCGTGTTTTCCACGCTCTACGGCTGGTGGAACGAACAGCTGCGCACCGATGCCGCTTTCGTGACCGCCATCAAGCACCTGGTCAAGGCCAATGTGCTGGCAATGCACGCGATCCTGCAGGTGCGCCCGGACGCCCTCTTCATCCAGAGCGAGTCGACCGAATACTTCCACGCAGAGTCGCCCGACGCGATCGGCCCCGCCGAGATCCACAACGCGCGCCGCTTCCTCGCGCTCGACCTGAACTACGGACGCCGTGTCGATTCGGACATGTACGAATACTTGCTCGACAACGGCATGACGCGCGACGAATACCATTTTTTCCTGAGCCATAACCTGAAGCACCGTTGCATCATGGGCAACGATTATTACCAGACCAACGAGCACTACGTGTCGGCCGACGGGATGACGCGTTCCGCCGGCGAAATTTTTGGTTACGCGGTCATTACCCACCAGTACTACAACCGCTACCGTTTGCCGGTCATGCACACCGAGACCAACCTGTGCCAGGGACCGCGTGGCGACGAGGCCGTGCACTGGCTGAAGAAAGAATGGGCGAACGTGCTACGGGTCCGCAACAATGGCGTTCCCCTGATTGGCTTTACCTGGTATTCGCTGATCGACCAGGTGGACTGGGACAGCGCACTGCGCGCCGACAACGGCAACGTCAACTGCCTCGGCTTGTTCGATCTCGACCGCCATATCCGCCCGGTCGGCACCGCCTACCGGGAACTCGTCAAGGCCTGGGAAACCGTACTGCCGACCAGGAGCATCTGCCTGCAGGTGCCGGTAGTGATGCCGCACGAATTCGGCGGCGAGATCACCTCCGTCGACCCCGAGTCCCCCGTGGGCGGCGCAATCCAGGCTTGAGCGGATTACTCGTTTGCGCTCTTGCGCGGCGTGAACGTATAGGTGTCGCCGTGCGTCAGGTACACGACGCTGTCGTCGAGCCCGGCCGCCTTGACCTCGCGCGCGAAATCGGCAAGCGGCGACTTGAACACGTCGTAATCGTTGTAATGGATCGGGATTGTCTTCTTGGGCTTGACGATCTGCATCATCTGCACCCCATCCTTGCCGTCCATGGTGACCTTGAACACGCCCAGGATGCGGGTGCCGCCCAGGTGCAGCAAGGCCAGGTCGATGCCCGGGAAACGCTGCGGGATGCTGCGGATGTCGTCGTAGACCAGGGTGTCGCCGCTGATATACATGCGGTAGTCCGGCGCATCGGCGTTGCTGCCGAAATCGAGCACGCTGCCCATCACTTTCGGCAACAGGATCGACACGCCGGCCGCACCGTGGCGTCCCGGCACGGAGGTCACGCGCAGGCGGGTACTGCCCTTCGTCACTTCCAGGCGGTCCCATTCGCTCAGGGCGAAACGCTGCCTGAATCCGAGGCGCTTGAGCTTTTCGCCCGCCTCGACCGTTGTGACGATCGGCGTGTTGCGGTTCAGGCGTTCCTGGACCAGCTTGTCGAAGTGGTCCTCGTGCATGTGCGAGAGGATGACGAGATCGATCGGCGGCAGCTTGTCGAATTCGATGGCGGGATTGGTCTGGCGCTGCGAGGTCAGGCCGTAGCCGAGGTGGACGTGGTCGCCCTTGTGCAGGAAGTTGGGGTCGGTGAGGATGGTCAGGCCGGCGTAGCGGATCAACACCGTGGCAGTGCCGATGAACTGCACTGTGCCGGACTCGGCCGCAGTCGCCGTCTCGCCCCCTGCCAGCTTGAGCGTATAGGTATCTCCCGGCGGGGCCGCCTGGGCCAGGGCATGCCCCATGGACGACATACCGAGCGCGGCAAGCAGCGCCGCGCCTCCCAGCCAACGATGAACACGCATACTTACTCCGTTATGGTCGAGCCCGCCTGGCGGGACTTCTTTGATATCAGAACATTATCATGCACGCCGGACGGGCGGCGTTCATTTGCAAAGAGACAATCCCGAGCTGGCCTGGCCCGGGCGTTTCGCCGCCGTCGGGTCGGCGACATGCACCACGTCAACTGCCGCGGCTGGCGATATACTTGGCACGCTTTGTCACTCGATTAACTATTCCAACGCGTAAGCGAATGCCCATGCCCCTCACCCGACCTTCCCTGCCCCGCACCATCCTGCTCGGCCTGTCCCTGGCCCTGCCCCTCGCCTGCAGCGCCGCTGCCGTCCCGCCCGAAGCGGCCCCGGTGCTCGACCGCATCTCGGCCGCTTCGATGCGCGGCAACTTGTCCTTCCTGGCCTCGGATGCGCTGGAGGGCCGCGGCACGCCTTCGCGTGGCCTCGACATTGCCGCCGAGTTCATCGCATCGCAGTTCCGCGGCGCGGGGCTCGAGCCGCTCGGCGACGACGGTTATTTCCAGACCGCCGACTGGAACCTGATCGATCCGAAGCGCAACAAGACGGCCGCTACGGCCCAGGCGACCGCGCAGGCGCCTGCTCAGGCACCCATCAAAGTGCGCAACGTGGTCGGCATCCTGCGCGGCTCCGACCCGGTGCTCAAGGACACCTATATCCTGGTCACCGCGCACTACGACCACGTGGGCCTGAAACCGGGCCAGGGCGACGGCATCTTCAACGGCGCCAACGACGACGGCAGCGGCACGGTGTCGGTCATCGAGCTGGCGAAGGCGTTTGCCGCGAACCCGGTGCGGCCCAAGCGCAGCATCGTGTTCATGACCGTCTTCGGCGAGGAGCATGGCCTGGTCGGCTCGCGCTATTACGGCGCCAATCCGCTGGTGCCGATCGAGAAGACGATTGCCGGCATCAACCTCGAGCAGGTCGGCCGCACCGACGACAACGAAGGCGCGCAGGTACGCGCTTTCGGCGTCACCGGCTTCGATTTCTCGGACGTGGGCGCGATCCTGAAGGCGGCGGGCGACGACACCGGCATCCGGGTCTGGAAGCACCCGGTCAACAGCGACAAGTATTTCGCGCACAGCGACAACCAGGCCCTGGCCGACCGCGGCATTCCCTCGCATACCGTGAGCGTGGCCTACGCGTTCCCGGACTACCACGGCGCCGGCGACCACTGGGACAAGATCGACTACGAAAACATGGCGCTGGTCGACCGCACAGTCGCCCTGGCGATCTGGAAAATCGCCAACGGCGCGGACACGCCGAAGTGGAACGTGCAGAATCCGAAGGCGGCCAAATACCTCGGCATCTGGCAGCAACGCAGCGTGAAATAGAGTGAATCGAAGGCGTCCCGGCGGCGGCTCCCGGCGCCGGGCTCCGTACCCTGCGGCACGCCCGCCCCCGCTGCCGCACCGCCCATGCAGGCCGCATAATCTTCACGAACTGCGGTCTGGCGAACGGAACAAACCTTGGAAGCCATCGAAAATAGGAGAAACGAACCAAGGCGAGGCGCAGGATGACGACCGTGAGACTGACATTCAAGACCGAAGTACCCGCACCGGCGGCCGACGTGTGGGCATGGTCGACTTCCATCCGCGGCATCAAATCCGAGATGTGGCCTATCCTGAAAATCACTTTTCCAAAGGGAATGACCGGCATCGACAAGGATACGACCCTGCAAAAGCCCTTGTGCCGCTGCCAGTTCCTGCTGCTGGGTTTGGTCCCGATCGACATGTCGAAGCTGACCTTCGTCGAATTCGAACCCGGCCGCCGCTTCGTCGAGCAGTCTCCGCTGCTGTCGATGCGCTCCTGGCGCCACGAGCGCGTCGTCACGCCCAGCACCGACGGCACGGCCGGGACGCTCGTCACCGACAACCTGGAGTTCTCGCCCCGCTTCGGGGCACCGATGGTGCGATTTTTCGTGAAGAAGTTCTTCGAGCACCGGCATGAGGTGCTGGCGCGCTCGTTTCGCTAGGCCCGGCGCCGGAGGCTGACGGAAGGATGCGGCGCGCTGCTCGTGGCCTGCCCAGCTGGGTTCGAACCAGCGACCCTCAGCTTAGAAGGCTGATGCTCTATCCAACTGAGCTATGGGCAGTCGATGCAGGCGGAATCGCCGGCAGAATTGAAAACGGGCCGTCGAAGACGGCCCGTTTGTAATGCTTGGTCGGAGTACAAGGATTCGAACCTTGGACCCCCTGGTCCCAAACCAGGTGCGCTACCGGGCTGCGCTACACTCCGAATACCTTCATCATACTCGCCAGGCGGGTGCGCGTCAATGTGCGCCGGCGGAGAACTGTCCCGGCAGGCGCGCTAGCCGCGACGCCTCCTGCCGGGATCGCGACAGCAGCTCAGGCCGCGAGCTTGTCGGCGATGCGGCGCGCCATGCTGTCGGCCAGTTCCGCGTCCTTGGCCTCGACCATCACGCGGATCAGCGGCTCGGTACCCGAGGCGCGGATCAGGACCCGGCCCGTGTCGCCCAGTTCGCGCTCGACCGCCTCTTTCTCGGCTACCATCGCCGAGTCGCGGGTCCAGTCGAAACCGGGCGTCACACGCTTGTTGATCAGGGTCTGCGGATACAGCGTCAGCTCGCTGCAGCAGGCTTCGAGCGACTTGCCGCTGCGCTTGAGCGCCGACAGCACCTGCAGCGCCGAGACGATGCCGTCGCCGGTGGTGTGCTTGTCGAGTGCCAGCAGGTGGCCGGAGCCCTCGCCGCCGAACAGCCAGCCGCGCTCCTGCATCACTTCGAGCACGTAGCGGTCACCCACCTTGGCGCGCGCGAAACCGATGCCCATTTCCTTGAACGCCACTTCGAGCGCCATGTTGGTCATCAGGGTCCCGACTGCGCCGGCGACCGGGCCGGTAGCCATGCGGTCGCGCACCATCACGTACAGCAGCTCGTCGCCGTTGTAGACGCGGCCGGTGGCGTCGACCATGATCAGGCGGTCGGCGTCGCCGTCGAGCGCGATGCCGAGGTCGGCCTTGTGTTCGACGACGGCGGCCGACAGCGCCTTCGGGGCGGTCGCGCCGAAGCCGGCGTTGATGTTAAAGCCGTCCGGCGTGGCGCCGATCGAGATCACTTCAGCGCCGAGCTCGTGGAACACGTGCGGAGCGATGTTGTAGGCGGCGCCATGGGCGCTGTCGACGACGATCTTCAGGCCACGCAGGTCGAGTTCGTTCGGGAAGGTGCTCTTGCAGAATTCGATGTAGCGGCCCTGGGCGTCGCGCAGGCGGGTTGCACGGCCGAGCTTGTCCGATGAAACGCAATCCATCGGCTGGTCGATCGCTTCCTCGATCGACAGCTCCACGCTGTCGGGCAGCTTGGTGCCGTGCTCGGAAAAGAACTTGATGCCGTTGTCCTGGAACGGGTTGTGCGACGCCGAAATGACGACGCCGGCCTGCAGGCGCAGCGCGCGCGTCAGGTAGGCGATCGCCGGGGTCGGCATCGGGCCGGCCAGCATCACGTCGACGCCGGCGGCGGAAAAGCCCGCCTCGAGCGCGGCTTCCAGCATGTAGCCGGAAATACGGGTGTCCTTGCCGATCAGGACGGTCGGACGGGTGGCGGAGGCGTTGTCCTTGGCCAGCACTTTGCCGGCCGCGTAACCGAGGCGCATCACGAAGTCAGGCGTGATCGGCGCCATGCCGACCTGACCGCGAATGCCGTCCGTACCGAAATATTTACGTGCCATGCTTCTTCTCTTTGTTGTGGGTTTAATCAATGGTGGCCGCGCGCCAGACCTTCAGCGCGTCGACCGTCTCTGCAACATCATGCACTCGTACAATTTTAGCGCCATGCGCAAAAGCAGCCAACGCGCCTGCGATGCTGCCCGGCAAGCGGTCTTCCACGGGACGCCCGGTTACCGCCCCGATCATCGATTTACGCGACAGGCCGATCAGCACCGGCAAGCCGAGTTCGTCGCGAATCCGGCCCGTGGCACGCAGCAAGGCGTAGTTGTGCTCGACGGTCTTGCCGAAGCCGAGCCCGGGATCGACGCAGATGCGCTCGCGCTCGATGCCGGCCGCGGTCAAGGTCTCGACCCGCTCGCGCAGGAAGGCGATGACTTCGGCCACCACGTCGGTATAGGCCACCCTGGCCTGCATGTCCTGCGGCGTGCCCTGCATGTGCATGACGCACAGGCCGCAGTCGCTGCCCTGCACTGCCTCGATCGCCCCCGGCGCCCGGAAGCCGTTGATGTCGTTGATCATGTCGGCGCCGGCAATGATCGCCTCGCGCATCACCTCGGGTTTGCACGTATCGACCGACAGCGCCCGGCCCAGTCCCTGCAGGGCGTACAGGGCCGGCATCACGCGGCGCAGTTCCTCTTCGACCGGGACGCTCGGCGAGCCGGGACGGGTCGATTCGCCACCGATATCGATCAGGTCGACGCCGTCCAGCACCATTTGCTCGGCATGCGAGACAGCGAATTCAAGGGCGCCATAGCGGCCGCCATCGGAAAAGGAGTCGGGCGTGACGTTCAGGATGCCCATGACGAGCGCTTGCTGCTCCAGCCTGAAGCTGAAACGTCCGCATTGCAGGAGTTGACGCATAAATAGGAAGCTTTGAAAGGTAAGGCAGGCGCCCGGTGCAGTGTCGCGGCGTGTGTTAACGAGCAAAAGGCATCCGCGGATGCCTTTTGCTAGGGATGGGCTAAACGACCAAGATAGGCCAGACCAGGCGTGTCAAACGAACAGGACGCGCCAAGCGATCAGGCCGGTGCCGGAGCGTTGGTGGCGACACCGCCGGAACCGCTGTCGCCAGGCGGCGTGCGCTTGGTGAGCAGGCCCGCTTTCGGCGGACGCGGCTCGCGGCCGGCCATGATGTCGTTGATCTGCTCGGAATCGATGGTTTCCCACTCGAGCAGCGCCTTGGTCATCATTTCGACCTTGTCGCGGTTCTCTTCCAGCAGGCGGCGCGCCAGCGCGTACTGCGTGTCGAGGATGGCGCGGATTTCGGCGTCGACCTTTTGCTGGGTCGCTTCCGAAATGGTCTTGGTGGCGCCGCCGAAGAAGCCTTCGTTCTCGCTGTCTTCGTAGACCATCACGCCCATGCTCTCGGACATGCCGAAACGGGTCACCATCGAGCGCGCCAGCTTGGTGGCACGCGAGAAGTCGTTCGAGGCGCCGGTCGACATCTGGCCGACGAAGATCTCTTCGGCGATACGGCCGCCGAACAGGATCGAGATTTCTTCGAGCATCTTGTCCTTGTAGCCCGACAGCGCGTCGTGCTCAGGCAGCTGCCAGGTCAGGCCGAGCGCGAAACCGCGCGGCATGATCGTGACCTTGTGCACCGGGTCCGCCTTCGGCAGCAGCTTGGCGATCACCGCGTGGCCCGACTCGTGGTAAGCCGTGTTGCGGCGCTCTTCCTCGCGCATGACCATCGACTTGCGCTCCGGACCCATGTAGATCTTGTCCTTGGCGTCCTCGAAGTCGCCCATCTCGACCAGGCGCTTGTTGCGGCGCGCCGCGAACAGGGCTGCCTCGTTCACCAGGTTGGCGAGGTCGGCGCCCGAGAAGCCCGGGGTGCCGCGCGCCAGGATGTCGGCCTTGACGTCGGCGCCGATCGGCACCTTGCGCATGTGCACGTTCAGGATCTGCTCGCGGCCGCGGATGTCCGGCAGGCCCACCATCACCTGGCGGTCGAAACGGCCCGGACGCAGCAGCGCCTTGTCGAGCACGTCGGCGCGGTTGGTCGCGGCAATCACGATGACACCGGAGGTGGCTTCGAAACCGTCCATCTCGACCAGCAGCTGGTTCAGCGTCTGCTCGCGTTCGTCGTTGCCGCCGCCCATGCCGGCGCCACGGTGACGGCCGACCGCGTCGATCTCGTCGATGAAGATGATGCAGGGCGAATGCTTTTTCGCGTTCTCGAACATGTCGCGCACACGCGACGCACCGACGCCGACGAACATTTCAACGAAGTCGGAACCGGAGATCGAGAAGAACGGCACTTTCGCTTCGCCGGCGATGGCGCGCGCCAGCAGGGTTTTACCGGTACCCGGAGGACCGACCATCAGCACGCCGCGCGGGATGCGGCCGCCCAGCTTCTGGAACTTGGTCGGGTCTTTCAGGAAGTCGACGATTTCGCTGACTTCTTCTTTCGCCTCGTCGCAACCGGCGACGTCGGCGAAGGTGACGCTGTTGTTCGTTTCATCGAGCATGCGCGCCTTGGACTTGCCGAACGAGAACGCCCCGCCCTTGCCGCCGCCCTGCATCTGGCGCATGAAGAAGACCCAGACGCCGATCAGGAGCAGCATCGGGAACCAGGAGATGAAGACTTGTTGCAGGAAGGATGGCTCTTCCGGCGGCTTGACGTCGAAACGCACGCCGTTCTCGCGCAGGTCGCCGATCAGGCCGCGGTCGAGCATGGTGGCGGTGGCGCGCACCTTGGTGTCGTCGGCGCGGGTGGCCGTGATGTTCTGACCCTCGATGACGACATCCTTGACGCGACGCGCTTTCACATCGTCGAGCAGCTCGGAATAAGCGATGGTCTTGCTGCCACCGGCAGGGCTATGGTTGTCGAACTGCTTGAACAGCATGAACAACAGCAGTGCGACCACCACCCAGATGGCAGATTTGGAAAACATATTATTCACGAAAACTCCTCCGATGCGATTCGCACCAATACCGATTTGAGACTGCCGATTTTACTCGCAATAAGCGGGCCGTGCTACGCACAGGCCGACATGATGCCATATTGCCACTCTTTACCCCTATTCGGGATGTGCTCGCGACAATTCGAACCATGTCGACGGGCATCACGCGGTGCATGTGCGGCTATGATCTCAAATATCAAGGGCTGCGTCGGAATCCGACGCCGATTTATACTCCACCGGATTCTTGAGACCACGTCCAAGCAGGAAAATTTCCGACGACTTGTCGCGGCTTGCTTTCGGCTTGATTTGCTTGACCGTCTTGAACTCGGTGCGGAACTTCTCGACGATTTGCGTAAAGCCCATATCCTTGAAGCACTTAACCAACAATGCCCCTGGCGCCTTCAGATGCATTTGAGAAAACTCAATCGCGAGGTCGATCAGGTGTTCCATGCGCGCCGCGTCGGCGGTCGGGATGCCCGACAGGTTGGGTGCCATGTCCGACAGCACGAGGTCGACCTTGCGGCCCTCGAGCACGCCTGCCAGCTGGTCGAGCACGACGTCCTCGCGGAAGTCGCCCTGGATGTACATGACGTCGGCCACCGGTTCCATCGGCAGGATGTCGAGGCCGATGATGGTGCCGTTGATGCCGCCGCCTTCCTTGCCGGCGAGTTTGCGCCGCGTGTACTGGGCCCAGCTGCCCGGCGTGCAGCCGAGGTCGACGATGACCTGGCCCGGCTTGATGAGCTTTTCGCTCTCGTCGATTTCCTTGAGTTTGTAGGCGGCGCGTGCCCGGAACCCGTCTTTTTGCGCCTGTTTCACGTACGGGTCGTTAATATGGTCGTGTAACCAGTTTTTGTTTAATTTGTTCTTGGCCATTCGCGTAGAATACTGCTTTTATAGGTACATCAAAAAATTATTATGCTTACACTTACACCCGTCGAGCGCAGCGCACTGCGCGCGGAAGCCCATGGCCTCAAGCCTGTGGTCATGATCGGCGAATCGGGCCTGACTGAGTCCGTGATGAAGGAAATCGCGGCCAGCCTCGACGCGCACGGCCTGATCAAGGTCCGCGTGTTCGGCGACGACCGCGAAGCGCGCGTCGCCATGTACGAACAGATCTGCGAAGAACTCGACTGTGCCCCGATCCAGCACATCGGCAAGCTGCTGGTCCTGTACCGCCCGAAAAAGGAAGTGGCTAAGGAACGCAGCAGCAAGGCCGGCAAGGGCATGCGCGAAGTCACCATCGTCAAGGCCAGCGCCAGCGGCACCAAGAAACCGAGCGTCACCAAGGTCATGATCAAGGGAAACGAGCGGGTCACCGCCGGCGGCAACATCAAGCGCGCCAAACCGCGCCAGGCCAGCACCAAGAAGCATGCACTGAACAAGTGATCGAAAAAACCGGAGGATGTCTCCGGTTTTTTTTCACCTGTGGATTGCGCCGGCGTTGTGCGGCGGATTCGGACGTTTCGTGGATGCGTACGGTGTAACGCGTGCGCAGGGCCCACCCTACCGGGACTTCAGCACCAGGATTGCCGCCAGCACGCCCTCGATCACGTGGAACAGCTGCGACACGCCATGCATCACGGCAAAGCGCGTCCACAGGGGCGAGGCGCGGATGCCTTCGGGTCCAGCCGCTTCGCGCAGCTGGGCCATCGCAGGCTGCAGGCCGACGTACATCGCCAGCGCACAGGCCAGCATCGCCAGCACCAGCAGGTTCAGCGAGCGCTTGCGCGCATCAAGGAGGTCGGGCGAGAAGCGCACCAGCACCAGCATCAGCGCCGCACAGGCAAAGCTGATCCAGGCCAGGCGGCGCAGGAAGGCGCCGACGATATCGCCCGCCAGCGGACCGCTGACGGTCGCGAACACGGCCGGCGCGGCGATGTAGCCGAGCACCCACAGCGCGCCGGCCCAGAACACCGCCACCAGCAGCCTGGCGGCCGGCAAGCGGCCCTGGATGCGCGTCATCAGACGTAACGGACTTCGAGGATTTCGTATTCGCGCGGGCCGGACGGGGCCTGCACTTCGACCACGTCGCCGGCATACTTGCCGATCAGGGCGCGCGCGATCGGCGACGTCACCGATACCTTGTTGAGCTTCAGGTCCGCTTCGTCGAGGCCGACGATCTGGTAGCTCACCTTCGCGCCCGTCTCCAGGTCTTCGAGGTCGACGGTCGAGGCGAACACCACGCGCCCTTCGGCGTCCAGCGTGGCCGGGTCGATGATCTGGGCGGCACTGAGCTTGCCTTCGAGTTCGGCGATGCGGCCTTCGACGAAGGCCTGGCGCTCCTTGGCGGCGTCGTATTCGGCGTTCTCCGAGAGGTCGCCGTGCGAGCGCGCTTCGGCGATCGCGTCGATGACGATGCGGCGCTCCTTGGTCTTGAGCTGGTGCAGTTCTTCTTTCAGGAGTTCGGCGCCATATTTGGTCAATGGGATCGTATTGTTCATGTCTCTGATTCTGCAAAATGAAATCTGCCGCAGGCAGCCGTGTGCGGCCTGCGGCAGATTTACTTGGTTGTTCGTATAGATACTGAGCGTGTAGGTACCCGGCGTGGCCTTACCAAGCGAAAACCACAGAGGCGCACGACGCAAGCCGCGCGAGCTCTGTGGTTTGACGGGTACTGCTTAGTGCCTGATGCTGCGCTTAGTTTAAGGTTTTATGCAGCCCTTGTAAATCATAGACACGAATCGCGTCCAGGTGGCGCATGCCCTCGATCGCCGCTTCGGCGCCGGCAATCGTCGTGAACGTCACCACGCGCGCGGCCAGGGCCGAGGTGCGGATGGTGCGCGAGTCGACGATCGCGCTGCGCTTTTCCTCGACGGTGTTGATCACCATCTCGATCTCGTGGTTCTTGATCATGTCCACGATGTGCGGACGGCCTTCGATCACCTTGTTCACCGCCAGCACCGGCAGGCCGGCCGCTTCGATCACGGCCGCCGTGCCCTTGGTCGCCGCCAGCGTGAAGCCCATCGCGACCAGGTCGCGCGCCACCTGCACCGCGCGCGGCTTGTCCGATGCCTTCACCGACAGGAAGACGCGGCCCGAGGTCGGCAGCTTGACGCCGGCGCCGATCTGCGACTTCACGAACGCTTCGCCGAAGGTCTCGCCCACGCCCATCACCTCGCCGGTGGACTTCATCTCCGGGCCCAGGATGGTGTCGACGCCCGGGAACTTCACGAACGGGAACACGGCTTCCTTGACGCTGTAGAACGGCGGCGTCACTTCCTTCGTGATGCCCTGCGAAGCCAGGCTCTGGCCGACCATGCAGCGCGCCGCGACTTTCGCCAGCTGGATGCCGGTGGCTTTCGAGACGAAGGGCACGGTGCGCGAGGCGCGCGGGTTCACTTCGAGCACGAACACCGTGTCGACGGTCTTGCCGCCCTCTTCCCTCTGCTGGATCGCGAACTGCACGTTCATCAGGCCGACCACGTTCAGGCCTTTCGCCATCAGCGCGGTCTGGCGCTTGAGCTCATCGATCGTCTCTTGCGAGAGCGAATACGGCGGCAGCGAGCAGGCCGAGTCGCCCGAGTGCACGCCGGCCTGTTCGATGTGTTCCATCACGCCGCCGATGAAGGTGGTCTCGCCGTCCGAGATGCAGTCGACGTCGACTTCGATCGCGTCGTTCAGGAAGCGGTCGAGCAGCACCGGCGAATCGTTCGAGACCTTGACCGCTTCGCGCATGTAGCGCTCGAGGTCGCGCTGCTCGTGGACGATTTCCATCGCGCGGCCGCCCAGCACGTAGGACGGGCGCACGACCAGCGGATAGCCGATTTCCTGGGCCAGTTCGAGCGCCTCGGCTTCGGTGCGCGCGGTGCGGTTCGGCGGCTGGCGCAGGTTCAGTTGCTGCAGCATCTGCTGGAAGCGCTCGCGGTCTTCGGCGGCGTCGATCATGTCCGGCGAGGTGCCGACGATCGGCACGCCGTTCGCTTCGAGGTCCAGCGCCAGTTTCAGCGGGGTCTGGCCGCCGTACTGGACGATCACGCCGACCGGCTTTTCCAGGTCGACGATTTCCAGCACGTCTTCCAGCGTCAGCGATTCGAAGTACAGGCGGTCCGAGGTGTCGTAGTCGGTCGACACGGTCTCGGGGTTGCAGTTGACCATGATGGTCTCGTAGCCGTCTTCGCGCATCGCGAGGGCCGCGTGCACGCAGCAGTAGTCGAACTCGATGCCCTGGCCGATACGGTTCGGGCCACCGCCCAGCACCATGATCTTCTTCTTGTCGGTCGGCGCGGCCTCGCATTCCTCGTCGTAGGTCGAGTACATGTAGGCGGTGTTCGTCGAGAACTCGGCGGCGCAGGTGTCGACCCGCTTGTAGACCGGACGGATGCCCAGCGCGTGGCGGCGCTCGCGCACCGCGGCCTGCGTGGTGTGCATCAGGAAGGCCATGCGCGCGTCCGAGAAGCCCTTCTGCTTGAGCTTGTACAGCGTCGGCTTGTCCAGGCTTTCCAGCTTCTGGTGATCCAGCCACAGCTCGATGTCGACGATTTCCTTGATCTGGATGAGGAACCACGGATCGATCTTGGTCAGCGCATGCACTTCTTCCAGCGTGAAGCCCTGGGCAAAGGCGTCGCCCACGTACCAGATGCGCTCAGGACCCGGCTCGCCGAGCTCTTCCTCGATGACTTCGCGGTCGCGCGTCTTCTCGTTCAGGCCGTCCACGCCGACTTCCAGGCCGCGCAGGGCCTTCTGGAAGGATTCCTGGAAGGTGCGGCCCATCGCCATGACCTCGCCGACCGATTTCATCTGGGTCGTCAGGTGCTTGTCGGCAGCCGGGAACTTCTCGAAGGCGAAGCGCGGGATCTTGGTGACCACGTAGTCGATCGAGGGCTCGAACGAGGCCGGGGTCGCGCCGCCGGTGATCTCGTTGCGCAATTCGTCCAGCGTAAAGCCGACGGCCAGCTTGGCAGCGACTTTCGCGATCGGGAAACCGGTCGCTTTCGAGGCCAGTGCCGAGGAACGCGACACGCGCGGATTCATCTCGATGACGATCATGCGGCCGTCGTTCGGGTTGATCGCGAACTGCACGTTCGAGCCGCCGGTGTCGACGCCGATCTCGCGCAGCACCGCGATCGAGGCGTTGCGCATGATCTGGTATTCCTTGTCCGTCAGCGTCTGCGCCGGCGCGACCGTGATCGAGTCGCCGGTGTGCACGCCCATCGGATCGAGGTTTTCGATCGAGCAGATGATGATGCAGTTGTCGGCCTTGTCGCGCACGACTTCCATCTCGTACTCTTTCCAGCCCAGCAGCGATTCTTCGATCAGCAACTCGGAGGTCGGCGAGGCTTCCAGGCCGCGCTTGCAGATGGTCTCGAATTCTTCTTCGTTGTAGGCGATGCCGCCGCCGCTGCCGCCCATCGTGAACGACGGCCGGATGATGGTCGGGAAGCCCAGCTCGCGCTGCACGGCGCGCGCTTCGTCCATGCTGTGCGCGACGCCCGAGCGTGCCGAACCGAGGCCGATCTTGGTCATCGCGTCCTTGAACTTGGAGCGGTCCTCGGCCTTGTCGATCGCTTCCGGCGAAGCGCCGATCAGTTCGACCTTGTATTTTTCGAGGACGCCGTGGCGGTGCAGGTCGAGCGCGCAGTTGAGCGCGGTCTGGCCGCCCATGGTCGGCAGGATCGCGTCGGGGCGCTCCTTCTCGATGATCGCTTCGACGACTTTCCAGGTGATCGGCTCGATGTAGGTGACGTCGGCCATTTCCGGGTCGGTCATGATCGTCGCCGGGTTGCTGTTCACCAGCACGACCTTGTAGCCCTCGTCGCGCAGCGCCTTGCAGGCCTGGGCGCCGGAGTAATCGAATTCGGCCGCCTGGCCGATGATGATCGGGCCTGCGCCGATGATCAGGATGGTGTGGATATCACTACGCTTAGGCATTTACTTCTTCTCCTGCATTCTCTTTTTTTCCGCTCGCTTGCATCAGGCCGATGAAGCGGTCAAACAGGTAGGCGACGTCGGTCGGTCCCGGCGAGGCTTCCGGGTGTCCCTGGAAGCAGAAGGCCGGCTTGTCGGTGCGGGCAAAGCCCTGCAGCGACCCGTCGAACAGCGACACGTGCGTGACGCGGCAGTTGGCAGGCAGGGTCTCGGGGTCGACCGCGAAACCGTGGTTCTGCGAGGTGATCAGGACCTTCTTCGAATCGAGGTCCTGCACCGGGTGGTTGGCGCCGTGGTGGCCGAACTTCATCTTCAGCGTCTTCGCGCCGGAAGCCAGCGCCATGATCTGGTGGCCGAGGCAGATGCCGAAGGTCGGGATACCCTTCTCGATCAGTTCCGCGGTCGCCTTGATGGCGTAGTCGCACGGTTCCGGGTCGCCGGGACCGTTGGCCAGGAAGATGCCGTCCGGGTTCAGGGCCAGCGCGTCCTGGGCCGTGGCCTGGGCCGGCAGCACGGTGACCTTGCAGCCGCGCTCGGCCAGCATGCGCAGGATGTTGCGCTTGACGCCATAGTCGAAGGCGACCACGTGGTACTGGGGATTGTCCTGCTTGCCGAAGCCTTCGCCGAGCTTCCATTCGGTCTCGGTGAACACGTACGGCTCCTTGACCGAGACGACCTTGGCCAGGTCCATGCCTGCCAGGCCCGGGAACGAGCGCGCCAGTTCCAGCGCCTGCGCCTCCGAAGGCTGGTTGCCCTGGGTGCCGGTCAGGATGGCGCCGGCCTGGGCGCCCTTCTCGCGCAGCAGGCGGGTCAGCTTGCGGGTATCGATGCCCGAGATGGCGACGATGTTTTCGGCCTTCAGGTAGTCGGACAGCGATTGGGTCGAGCGGAAGTTCGATGCGATCAGCGGCAGGTCGCGGATGATCAGGCCTGCGGCGTGGACTTTGCTCGCTTCGACGTCGGCGGCGTTGACGCCGTAGTTGCCGATGTGCGGGTACGTCAGGGTAACGATCTGACGCGAGTAGCTGGGGTCGGTCAGGATTTCCTGGTAGCCGGTAATGGCGGTATTGAACACTACCTCACCGGTCGTATGGCCGGCGGCACCGATGGAAACACCTCTGAAAATCGTTCCGTCTGCGAGGGCCAGGATGGCCGGGACGGCTGGGCCAGAAAAAAATGGCGGCAAGGGTAACTCCCAATAAAGTTACCGTAGCGGCGCCACGTCAGACCGGCATCCAAAACCTGCGGACGAGCCTGTCGTGTCCGGGAATTGGAAGGAGTGTGAGAGAGGAATGAAGGGTAGGCGCTACGGCAAGTAAGTGAATGGCTAAACCCCTCAATTATAGCGCGGATCCGCCTTCGCGGCAATGCACCATCGGCGCATAACGGGGCTACACGGCCATTTTTTCTTACGGCTGAGCGGCTATTTTTCTCTGCTCAAGCGACGTAGGGTGGGCGGCTGCACCTCGACGTCCGCCCACCTGAAACGTTTGGGCCGCCCACGCGTTCAACGGACAGTTGAGGCGACGCAACGTTTCCCGAACTGGTTGAACGCGTGGGCGGCGTCCACGTTCCGTGTGATTGGCGGCCGAGGTGCAGCCGCCCACCCTACCTCATTCTTACGGCTTGCCGACCAGCGCCGCGATCCCCGCCTTGGCGATCTGCGCATCCTCGTTCGACTTCACGCCCGACACGCCCACCGCGCCGATCACGTGGCCGTCGACGACGACGGGCACGCCGCCTTCGAGCATGCCCTGCAGTTGCGGCGCCGACAGGAAGGACATGCGCCCGCCGTTGATGACATCTTCATACACCTTCGATTCGCGGCGGCCGAGCGCGGCCGTGTGCGCCTTACTCGGCGCGATGTGGGCCGACACCGGCGGCGCGCCGTCCAGGCGCTGCAGCCACAGCAGGTGGCCGCCGTCGTCGACGATGGCAACGGTCACCGCCCAGTTGTTCTTGAGCGCCTCGGCTTCGGCAGCGGCCGCGATGGTCTTGACGTCGTCAAGGGTCAGCATCGGTTTGGTCTTCATGGGTGTCCTCTTGGGTTGTTATGGTTGCTGCTTCGCTTTGAGTTTCGCTTTGATCTGCGGCATGACGGCGGCGGCCGCCTGCTCGCCCGCCAGGACCGCCAGGTTGCGGCCGGCGAAATCGGCGCTGCCCATCTTGCCCAGTGCCGGCGTGATGACGATGTCGGCTTCCTTCAGTTCGAAGTGGTTGATGCGCTGGCCCATGATGCTGAAGGTCTGCATCAGCACGTCGAGCGAGCTGTTGGTCGCCTGGGTGTCGGCCTGGGTCGAGATGTTGACGGCGATGATGAAGTCGGCGCCCATCTCGCGCGTGAACTTGACCGGCACCGGCGCCACCAGGCCGCCGTCGACATAGGTCTTGGCGCCGATCTTGACGGGCTGGAACACGCTCGGCACGCTCGACGAGGCGCGCACGGCCAGGCCCGCGTTGCCCTTGTTGAACAGGACCGACTCGCCGGTCTTGAGGTCGGTCGCCACCGCCCCGAAGCGCTTCTTGAAGCGTTCCATCGGCACGTTGTTGACTGCCTTGTTCACGTAGTTCTGCAGCGCCTCGCCCTTGAGCAGGCCCGAGGATTTGGAAAACAGCGGCAGCGCCCAGTCGGAAATCGTCGCCTCGTCCATTTCCATGGCCGTGCGCTGCAGGGCGAAGCCGTCGTAGCCGGATGCGTACAGGGCGCCGACCACCGAGCCGGCGCTGGTGCCGACCACGATCTCGGGCACGATGCCTTGCGCCTCGAGCGCCTTGATGACGCCGATGTGGGCGAAGCCGCGCGCGGCGCCGCCGCCGAGGGCGAGGCCGATCCGGACTTTCTTGGGAGGCGGCGGGGGCTGGACCGCGGCCGGGGCGGGCGCCGGCGGCGGGGTGCTGCCGCAACCGGCGAGGGCCAATGCGGCCAGGGCGATGAGCGAAGTGCGTCGAGAGAACATAAGCAGGAATGGATGGACAATCCCCGATTGTAACGCGGCGCGATGCGCCGTGGATGAGGCGGGGCTTATGGCGATTTTCGCAACGCGCTCCCGCGCCATGGATTTATTTCGGCAGCGAGGTATTCGGCAAGGAGGCCGTAAACGTACTCCCCTGCCCCGGCTTCGAATCGATCTTCAGGCGCCCGCCATGGCGCAGCAGCACGTGCTTGACGATCGCCAGGCCCAGGCCCGTGCCCTGGGTGTCGCGCGAGCGGCTCTTGTCGACCCGGTAGAAACGCTCGGTCAGGCGCGAGAGGTGCTGGGGGTCGATGCCGATGCCGCTGTCGGTCACCGCGAATTGCAGCTCGCCCTCCCCGCGCCGCCAGGCGAGCGTGATGCGCCCGCCGTCCGGCGAGTAGCGCACCGCGTTCGAGGCCAGGTTGGCAAAGGCGCTGCGCAGCTCTTCCACGCTGCCCATCACGTCCGGTCCGTCGACCAGCACCTCGATCTCGTGGCGCCCGCCCGACAGCGCGCGCGCCTCGCTCGCCACCGATTCGATCACGGCCGCGACGTCGACGCGCTCGCGCCGCAGCGGGAATTCGTCGGACTCCAGGCGCGACAGGGTCAACATGTCGCCGATCAGGCGCTGCATGCGCTGGCCCTGTTCCGTCATGAGCTTCAAATGGGCCAGGCGGGTCGCCGCGTCCATGCCCGGGTCGGACATCGCGATCTCGAGGAAGCCGACGATGACGGTCAGCGGGGTGCGCAGTTCGTGCGAGGCGTTGGCGATGAAGTCGCGCCGCATCGCCTCGATCCGCTCGGTGTCGGTGGCGTCGTGCGTCACCAGGATCTGGCGCCGGTTCTCGAACGGGATGATGCGGCACTCGATCCTGCGCCCGCGCAGCGACAGGCTCAAAGGCTGCTCGTAGCGCCCCAGGATGATGTAGTCGATGAAGTCCGGATGGCGCACCAGGTTCGTTACGCGTAGCCCCTTGTCGCGGTCGAGCGTGAGGCCGAGGTGGCGCTCGGCGGCCGGGTTGCACCACTCGAGGAAGAGCACGTCGTCCATGATCGCCACGCCCTCGGGCAGCAGGCGCATCGCCTGGCGGAAGCGCGCCAGCCATTCGGTCAGTTCGTTCTGGTTGCGCTCGTCCTCGCGGCGCAGGCGGTACAGGCGCGCGAAGACGTCGGTCCAGGCGCCCCAGCCGTCGGGCAGGCGGGTCGCGCCCGGGTCGTCCAGCCATTGCCCCAGCTGGTGCAGGTAGGACAACTGGACGAACAGGGCGACCACGGCGCCGGCCAGGGCCAGGGCCAGGCCGGCGATCGGCCCCGCCAGCCACCAGGCAAAGGCGGCCGCCACGAACACGGTGGCCAGGCGCAGCAGCGCCGGCACCCAGAACAGCAGCTTGGGATTCATCGGACTTGTCTCTTTGTCTTATTTTTCGGAGAGCATGTAACCGACGCTGCGCACGGTGCGGATCAGGCCTTCGGCGCCCTTCAGGGCTTTCCTCAGCCGCAGCACGTGCACGTCCACCGTGCGCTCTTCGATGACGGCGTGGTCGCCCCACACCTTGTCGAGCAGCTGGGCGCGCGAGAACACGCGCTCGCGGTGCGCCAGCAGGAATTTCAGGAGCTTGTATTCGGCGTTGCCGATGTCGATGCCCTTGCCCTCGATCGTCACCGTGCAGCTGGTCGGATCGAGCACCACGCTGCCGGCGTGCAGCGGCGCCTCGGCCAGGTGCGGGCTCTTGCGGCGCAACAGCGCGCGCGACCTGGCCAGCAGTTCGCGCGGCGAGAACGGCTTGGTGATGTAGTCGTCCGCGCCCGTGTTCAGGCCGGCCAGCTTGTCTTCTTCCATGCTCTTTGCGGTCAGCATGATGACCGGAATGTCCTGGAAGTCGCGGTCCGCGCGCAGGCGCGACAGCAGGCGCAGGCCGCTCTGGTCGGGCAGCATCCAGTCCAGCAGCAGCAGGTCGGGCCGGGCCTGGCTGATGCTGTCCCAGGCCGCCGCCGTGCTGTCGACCGAGTCGATGCCCCAGCCCGCCTCGCGCAGCGAATACGTCACCAGCTCGACGATCGCCGGCTCGTCTTCCACCACCAGTACGCGCGTCGTGTGCATCGGGCTCAGCCCTCCTGCGCGGTGGGCTTGCTGTGGCGGATGTCGCGTCCTTCGACCACGTAGATCACGTATTCCGCGATGTTTTTCGCGTGGTCGCCGATGCGCTCGATGGCCTTGGCCACCCACAGCGTGTCGAGCGCCGACGAGATCGTGCGCGGATCTTCCATCATGAAGGTGATCAGGTTGCGCAGGATGGTGCGGAACTCGTGGTCGATGATCTCGTCGGCGGCGATGATCTGCATCGCCTGCTTGCCGTCCAGGCGCGCAAAGGCGTCGAGGGCGTCATGCAGCAGGTTGGAGGTGCCCTTGCCGATCGAGCGGATGATGTCGTAGTGGGCGAAATTGGTCGCGCCGCGCTCGTGCAGGCTCTTCGCGGTGCGCGCAATCTTGCTGGCCTCGTCGCCGATGCGTTCGAGGTCGGTGATGACCTTGATGGTGGCCATCACGGTGCGCAGGTCGTTGGCGGCCGGCTGGCGGCGCACGATCAGGTGACTGCAATCGTCGTCGAGCTGCACTTCGAGCTGGTTCACCGCGTGGTCGTCGGCCATGACCTTGTCGGCCTTGGCCACATCGCCCACGCGGAAGCAGTTCAGCGCCTCCTCGAACTGGGTTTCCACCATGCCGCCCATCAGGAGCACCTTCGAGCGGATTGCTTCGAGTTCGTTGTCGTACTGTTTGCTTGAGTGTTCCCCGATCATACAACCTCCCTAGTTTTCTTTTTTAATTAGCCGAAGCGCCCAGTGATGTAGTCCTGGGTCTCTTTTTTGGATGGATTCATGAACAGCTGGTCGGTCTCGCCGAATTCCACCAGTTCGCCCAGGTACATGTAGGCAGTGTAATCCGAGCAGCGCGCCGCCTGCTGCATGTTGTGGGTCACGATGGTGATCGTGTAATCCTGCTTCAGCTCGCTGATCAGTTCCTCGATCTTGGCCGTCGAGATCGGGTCGAGCGCCGAGGTCGGCTCGTCCAGCAGCAGCACGTCGGGCTTGACCGCCACGCCGCGCGCGATGCACAGGCGCTGCTGCTGGCCGCCGGACAGCGACAGGCCGCTCTTGTTCAGCTTGTCCTTGGCCTCTTCCCACAGCGCCGCCTTTTTCAAGGCCCACTCGACGCGCTCGTCCATCTCGCCTTTCGACAGGTTTTCGTAGAGGCGCACGCCGAAGGCGATGTTGTCGTAGATCGACATCGGGAACGGCGTCGGCTTCTGGAACACCATGCCGATCTTCGCGCGCAGCATGTTAACGTCGACGCCAGGCTCGAGGATGTTGCGGCCGCGGTAGATGATCGAACCCTCGGCGCGCTGGCCGGGATACAGGTCGTACATGCGGTTCAGGGTGCGCAGCAGGGTCGACTTGCCGCAGCCGGAGGGGCCGATGAAGGCCGTCACCTGCTTCTCGTGGACGTCGAGCGAGACCTTCTTCAGGCTTTGCGTCTTGCCGTAGTAGAAATCGAGGCCGGAGATCTCGATGGTCTTGGTCTTGCTCTTGCTCGCGGCGGGCGTCGCCGCCGCGGCCGGGCCGAGGCTGCTCATGGACTGGGTCATGGACGGGGTCATGGTCTGGATCATGGACTGGGTCTGCTTCGTCAGTATGGATTAACGCGGGGTCTTCTGGGTGAAGACGGTGCGCGACAGGATGTTCAGGAACAACACGGCAGCGGTGACCAGCAGCGCGCCGCCCCAGGCCAGCGAGCGCCAGTCGTCGTAGGGGCTCATTGCATAGGTGTAGATCACGACCGGCAGGTTGGCGATCGGCGCGTTCATGTCGGTGCTGAAGAACTGGTTGTTGAGCGAGGTGAACAGCAGCGGCGCGGTCTCGCCCGAGATGCGGGCCAGGGCCAGCAGCACGCCGGTCACGACCCCGGCCTTGACGGCGCGCAGGCGCACCAGCATGGCCACCTTCCAGCGCGGGGCGCCGAGGGCGAATGCCGCCTCCAGCAAGCTGTTCGGCACCAGGCGCAGCATGTTGTCGGTCGAGCGCACCACCACCGGCACCGCGATCAGCGACAGCGCGATGCTGCCGGCCCAGCCGGAGAAGTGGCCGACGTTGGCGACGTACAGGGCGTAGACGAACAGGCCGATCACGATCGACGGCGCCGACAGCATGATGTCGGTAACAAAACGCGTCACCTGGGCGAAGCGGTTGCCCTCGCCGTACTCGGCCAGGTAGATGCCGGCCAGGATGCCGACCGGGGTGCTGATCAGGGTCGACAGGCCGACCATCAGCAGGCTGCCGACGATCGCGTTGCGCAGGCCGCCGGGGCTGCCGGGCGCCGGGGTGTCGGCGCTGAACATCGAGCCGGACAAGGCGCCGAAGCCGTTGATGAGCAGGGTCGACAGGATCCAGGCCAGGAAGATCAGGCCGATCGCCATCGCCACCACCGACAGCACGATGCCGATGCGGTGCGCCAGCAGGCGCCGGCGGTAAACCGGGTTTTTAACCTCGCCCTTCATTTCACACCTTCCTTGCGGGACATGCCCAGCAACATCAATTTGGCAGCCGCCAGCACCACCAGGGTGATCGCGAACAGGATCAGGCCGAGGGCGAACAGCGAGGACGAATGCAGGCCCGGCGCCGCTTCGGCGAATTCGTTGGCCAGGGTCGAGGAGATCGAGTTGCCCGGCATGAAGAGCGAGGACGACAGCTCGTGCGCATTGCCGATCACGAAGGTGACGGCCATGGTCTCGCCCAGCGCCCGGCCCAGGCCCAGCATCACGCCACCGACCACGCCATTGCGGGTGTACGGCAGCACGACCTTGCGCACGACTTCCCATTTGGTGCAGCCGAGGCCATAGGCCGATTCCTTGAGCACGGCCGGCACGATCTCGAACACGTCGCGCATCACCGACGAGATGAAGGGGATGATCATCACGGCCAGGATCAGGCCGGCGGTGAGGATGCCCATGCCCATCATCGGGCCCTGGAACAGCTGGCCGATGATCGGCAGCTCGCCGAGGGTGCTTTGCAGCAACGGCTGCACGTGGTCGGCGAACAGGGGCGCGAACACGAACAGGCCCCACATGCCGTAGATGATCGACGGTACGCCGGCCAGCAGCTCGACCGCGGTGCCCATCGGGCGGCGCAGCCAGCCGGGGCAGATTTCGGTGAGGAACAGCGCGATGCCGAAGCTGATCGGGAAGGCGACGATCAGGGCGATCACCGAGGTGGCGACCGTGCCCCAGATGGCGATCAGGGCGCCGTAGCGGTCTTCGACCGGATCCCATTCGGCGCTGGTGAGGAAACCGAGGCCGAACTCCTTGAAGGCAGGCGCCGCGCCGATGGCCAGCGACACGATGATGCCGACCAGCGCCAGCAGCACGGTGAGGGCGAACAGCAGCGTGACTTTATGGAAGAGGAAGTCCTGGATGCGCTGGTTGCGCATGGTCTTGCGCAAGGCGGCCTGGCTGGGGTCAAGCACGGCCGCGCTGGCCGGTTCCTTGATGACGACGGAGGGATGTGCGCTCATGTGGTGTTCTTATCGTGTGTGCTGCGTGTTCTGCCGCCCCTGCGGCAGGGCGGCCGGAACCGGGTTCCGGCCGCCCTCTTTCATCTGCTGCTTACCAGATCGGCTTGCCGGCGCCATCCTTCAGGTTGGCGCGCCATGCGTCCTGGACCAGCTTGGTGACGTTGTCGGGCATCGGCACGTAGTCGAGCTCGGCCGCGGCGGCGTCGCCGCTCTTGTAGGCCCAGTCGAAGAACTTCAGCACTTCCTTGCCCTTGGCGGCATCGCCTTGCACCTTGTGCACGATGATGTAGGAGGCGCCCGTGATCGGCCAGCTGGCCTTGCCCGGCTGGTCGGTCAGCACGACCGCAAAGCCCGGCGCCTTGGCCCAGTCGGCGCTGGCGGCGGCGGCCTTGAAGGCGGCGTCGTCAGGCTGCAGGAAAGCGCCTTCGCGGTTCTGCATCTGGGTGTGCGCCATGCGGTTCTTCTTGGCGTAGGCCCACTCGACATAGCCGATCGAACCCTTGATGCGCTGCACGTAGGCGGCCACGCCCTCGTTGCCCTTGCCGCCGACGCCGGTCGGCCACTTGACCGAGGTGCCGGCGCCGATCTTCAACTTCCAGTCCGGGCTGGCTTTCGACAGGTAGTCGGTGAACAGGAAGGAGGTGCCCGAGCTGTCGGCGCGGCGCACGACGGTGATGTTGTCGGCCGGGAGCTTGACGCCCGGGTTCAGCGCGGCGATCGGCTGCGCATTCCACTTGGTGATCTTGCCCATGAAGATATCGGCCAGCACGGCGCCGCTCAGCTTGACCTGGCCCGGGGTGACGCCCGGCAGGTTCACCACCGGCACCACGCCGCCCACGATGGCCGGGAACTGGAACAGGCCCGACTGGTTCAGGTCATTCGCCGCCAGCGGCATGTCGGAAGCGCCGAAGTCGACGGTCTTGGCCTTGATCTGCTTGATGCCCGCGCCCGAACCGACCGACTGGTAGTTCAGGCCGTTGCCGGTGGCGGCCTTGTACATTTCCGCCCATTTGGCGTAGATCGGATACGGGAAGGTCGCGCCGGCGCCGGTCATGTTGACGGCCTGGGCGCTCGCTGCGAAGGTCGTTGCTGCAGCTGCGATCGAAATGAACAAGTGCTTCATACGCATGTCTGATCCTTTCAAAAGGTGTGCGCCAGGTGGGCGCTGCGGGTTTCCCCGACGAATGAGGCGGAGTCTAACGGCCGAATATGACAAGTTGATGACATTGCCGGTTGGCATGTCATCAATTCGATGACAGGGGCTGGACTGCCTGTCACACGACTGTTTCAACTGCATGAAGGCCACATGACCCGGCGTACGGCGCATGCATCCTGTATCGACTGGTGGCGCCATAGTGCCGCGATGCCATGAAGAAGGGCACACGATTGATTCCTGCGGGCAGACCTGGACGGTGGCGGCTGGGCCTTGGCAACTGCCGGCTGCCGGGCGAACCCGGTCGCAAAAAAGCGAACCGCAGCGCTTGTAAATACAGTGCCGACTGCTATGCTCAAATAGCAGTCATTGCATGGAGGGGATGTTGAAAAGCGTCTGACTATTATGTTCAATCTGTTTGCATTTGCCATCCTGAGTGGCATCGCCGGGCTGATCGCCTACGAAATTTTCCAGGAAGTGGGCGGCAGTTCAGGCGCCCTGCACGACCGCTATCACGAATAGCGAACCGCCCGTTCTTTGCGGGCATATGAAAAAAGCGGCGAGGCCCCAGGGCGCTCGCCGCTTCGTTTTTGGGCCTCGCCTGCGTTGCTAGCGCAGGAAACGCGCCAGCGCCGTCATCATCCCCAGCTCCAGGCTCAGGAACTGCAGGCCGACCTTGAATTCGCCGCCGCTGAGGATGCAGTAGAGCGTCTTGCCGCGTGTGTTGACGGGAACGACCGCGCCTTCCACCAGCATATCGAAACGCACTTGCACCGTCTGCCCGCTGGGCACGGGATGCGGCACGGTCAAGCTGACGCCGCTGGCGCTGATGTCGGTGGTGCGCCCGAGCAGGGGCGCCCCGCCCTCGGGCGCGAGCATGGCCCTGGTCTTGAATACCTTGCGCGGGGATTGCCTTTGTTCTGTTTGCACGATCGTACTGCCAAGTAAAACGAGCAGTGATTATATGCAATATGGCTGCATCCGGCTGGCGCGCGCCAAGACGCCGGGCAAGCAGCGGCCTTGCCCAGCGCTGCGCCTCAGTCGAGTTCGCGCAGCTTGGTAAACGCCTGGTCGATGCGCTCGACCGCGATGATGGTCATTCCTTCAATCTTTTGCTTCGGGGCATTTCCCTTCGGGACCAGGGCGATCGAGAAGCCGAGCTTGGCCGCTTCCTTGAGGCGCTCCTGGCCGCGTGGCGCCGGGCGGATCTCGCCAGCCAGGCCGACCTCGCCGAACACGACCAACCCGCGCGGCAAGGGCTTGTTCCGCATCGACGAGTTAATTGCCAGCAACACCGCGAGGTCGGCCGCCGGTTCGGCGATTTTCACGCCGCCCACCGCGTTGATGAAGACGTCCTGGTCGAAGGCGGCGATTCCCGCGTGCCGGTGCAGCACGGCGAGCAGCATCGCCAGCCGGTTTTGCTCCAGGCCGACGGACAGCCGGCGCGCGTTCGGCAGGTGGCTGGCGTCGACCAGGGCCTGGATTTCCACCAGCAGCGGGCGCGTGCCCTCCTGGGTCACCATCACGCAGGAACCCGGCACCTGGTTGTCGTGCTGCGACAGGAACAGGGCCGATGGATTCGAGACGCCCTTCAGGCCCTTCTCCGTCATCGCGAACACACCGAGCTCGTTGACGGCGCCGAAGCGGTTCTTGATCGCCCGCACCAGGCGGAAGCTGGACTGGGTATCGCCCTCGAAATACAGCACGGTGTCGACGATGTGTTCGAGCACGCGCGGGCCGGCCAGCGCGCCCTCCTTCGTGACGTGGCCGACCAGGATGATGGTCACGCCGGTCTGCTTGGCCACCCGCGTCAGCTGGGCCGCGCACTCGCGCACCTGCGACACCGAGCCCGGCGCCGCCGTCAGCGCGTCCGAATACAGGGTCTGGATCGAGTCGATCACCGCCACTTCGGGCTTGAGGTCGGCCAGGGTGCCGAGGATTTTCTCGAGCTGGATCTCGGCCTGCAACTTGAGGTCCTTGGCGTCGACCATCAGGCGCCGCGCGCGCAGCGCGATCTGGGCGCCGGATTCCTCGCCGCTGACATATAAGGTACTGCGCGTCGCGGCGAGGTTCGCCAGCGCCTGCAGCAGCAGGGTCGACTTGCCGATGCCGGGATCGCCGCCGATCAGCACCACGCCGCCGGCGACCAGGCCGCCGCCCAGCACGCGGTCGAATTCCTCGATGCCGGTGCCGAAGCGCGGCACGTCGACCGCCTCGATGTCGGCGAGCGAGAGCACCGGCGCCGTTTGCGCCAGCGCCTTGTGGTTGACGGTCTGCGACATGCGGTTCACGCCGGCCGTCTCGACGACGCTCTCGACCATCGTGTTCCAGGCCTTGCAATCGGCGCACTGGCCGGTCCAGCGGCTGGCGACGCTGCCGCACTCGCTGCAGACGAACTGGGTCTTTGCTTTAGCCATTTGTCCCTAACCGTCCTTCCGTGACGCGCACGCGCGGCGCGAGTGCGCACATCAATTCATAGCCGATGGTGCCCGACGCGGCGGCCACCTCGTCGATCGGCAGGCCGTCGCCCCAGAGCGTGACCTTGCTGCCGATGCGGGCATTCGGGATCGGGGTCAGGTCGACCGTCATCATGTCCATCGACACCCGCCCGACGACGGTGGTGCGCACGCCGTCGACGATCACCGGGGTGCCGTGCGGCGCGTGGCGCGGGTAGCCGTCGGCATAGCCGCAGGCGACCACGCCCACCTGCATCGGCCCGCTCGCTTCGAAGCGGCTGCCGTAGCCGACGGTGTCGCCGGCCACCAGGTCCTGGATCGCGATGATTTCCGAGGACAGGGTCATGGTCGGGCGCAGGCCGAACTCCGCGGCGCTACGCCCGCCCGGGGTGCCGCCGTAGAGCATGATGCCGGGGCGGACCCAGTCGTTCTGCAGCTCGGCCTGGAGCACGGCCTGGTGCAGCACGCCGCCGGAATTGGACAGGCTGCGTTCGCCCTCGAGGCCCTCGGCGCCGGCGCAGAAGCGGCGCACCTGCTCGGGAATCGCCAGGCGCGGGTGTTCGAGCTCGTCGGCATTCGCGAAGTGGGTCATCAGGGTGATGTGGCGCACGCCGGGAATCGCGCGCAAGCGCTTGTACGCGGCCGCATACGCTTCAGGCTTGAAGCCGAGCCGGTTCATGCCGGTGTTCATCTTGAGGTGGACGTCGATCGGGCGGTAGAGCTGGGTGTACTCGAGCATCTTGATCTGCTCCAGGGAGTGCACGGTGCTGTTGATATTGTGCTCGGCCAGCAGCGACACGTCGCTGGCGTCGAAGATCCCCTCGAGCAGCAGGATCGGTTTCACCCAGCCGAGTTCGCGCAGGCGCAGCGCGTTCTCGGTCTCGATCAGGGCCAGGCCGTCGGCCTGGGCGAAGCCGCGCATGCCGCGTTCGAGCCCGTGGCCGTAGGCGTTGGCCTTGACGACGGCCCAGACCTTGGCGTCAAGCGTGCAGGCGCGCGCGCGCCCCAGGTTGTGCTGCATCGAATCGAGATGAATGGTGGCGCAGAGCGGGCGTGGCATGGGCGATAAAGAATAAAAAAAACGGTTCAGGCGGAAGCCGCCATTTTACCGGACCGCCCCGCATCCTGCGCGGCCGTTTCTTTGGGCGTGCCGACCTTTCATGGTATAAAGCAACCCACACAAGTTTCCTGGCTCTTCGAATGAATCGTGGTTTCTATACCATCATGGCGGCGCAATTCTTCTCGTCGCTGGCAGACAATGCGCTGCTTTTTGTAGCCATTGACGTGCTGGTGAGGATGAACGCCCCCGCTTCGCTGACTCCCTTGCTGAAGCTGTCGTTCGTCTTGTTCTATGTGCTGCTGGCCGCATTCGTGGGCGCCTTTGCCGATTCGCTGCCGAAAGGCCGGGTCATGTTCATCGCCAACCTGATCAAGATCCTCGGTTGCGCCCTGATGTTCCTCACCGTGCACCCGCTGCTTGCCTATGCCGTCGTCGGCTTCGGCGCCGCCGTCTATTCGCCCGCCAAATACGGCATCCTGACCGAGCTGCTGCCGCCCGAAAAACTGGTCGTCGCGAACGGCTGGATCGAAGGCCTGACCGTGATGTCGATCATCTTCGGCACGGTGCTCGGCGGCGCGCTGGTCAGCAACGCGGGTTCCGAACTGCTGCTCAGCCTCGACCTCCCCCTGCTGGGAACCGGCATCGATACCACCAGCGAAGCGGCCATGACCGTGGTCGCGGGAATCTACGTGCTGGCGTCCCTGTTCAACCTGCGCATCCCCGATACCGGCGCCCGCTACGAGCACCAGGAACGCAACCCGGCCAAGCTGATCGCCGACTTCGCGAACTGCTCGGCCACCCTCTGGAAGGACAAGCTGGGCCAGATCTCGCTGGCCGTGACGACCCTGTTCTGGGGCGCCGGCGCGACCCTGCAGCTGATCGTCCTGAAGTGGGCCGAGCGCTCGCTGGGCATGACCCTCGACAAGGCCACCGGCCTGATCGGCGTGGTGGCGGTGGGCGTCGCGCTCGGCGCGGTGCTGGCCGCGCGCATGATCCCGCTGCGCAAATCGCTGACCGTGATCCCGATGGGGATCTTCATGGGCTTCGTCGTGACCATCATGGTGTTCGTGCACGACGTGATCATCGCCTACCCGCTGCTGGCCCTGATCGGCTTCCTGTCGGGCTTCTTCGTGGTGCCGATGAACGCGCTGCTGCAGCACCGCGGCCACGTGCTCATGAGCGCCGGCCACTCGATCGCGGTCCAGAACTTCAACGAGAACCTGTCGATCCTGACCATGCTGGCGCTGTACGCGATCATGATCACCCTGAACCTCGACCTGGACATCATCATCGTGCTGTTCGGCCTGTCGATCGCGGGCATCACCTGGCTCATCCTCAAGCGGCACCAGGCGAACCAGAAGCAGCACGATTCGCTGGCGCTGATCGGGGAACACAAGCACTGATTGGCGTCCGACCTTCGACGGCGCCGCAACGTAGGGTGGGCACGTGTGCCCACCCTACGATATTTGCAAAAACTGCAATATCACCAAATAATATTTCGCCCCAACTCCTGGCTGCGCTTGGCTTCGGCCCGCTCGCGCCAGTCGTTCGGCACGATGAATCCCCGCTCCACCTCTTCCACCAACCCCGGCGTCTCGCGCACCACGGCCACCAGCACCGGCGCGGCATTGGTCTCGAACTGCGCCTCGAGTTCCGCGTGCAGCTGCGCGCGGTTGAGCAGCCAGGACGCCTGCGCCGCGCGGAACGGCGCCAGCCACTGCAGCTTGGGCAGGATCAGGAAGGCGTCGGCGCCGAGCGTGTCGAGCTCGCCGAGCGCGCACCAGAAGCCGCGGCAGTGGCCGGCCGTGATGCCGCTCATCGCCGGCCAGCTGCCGGCCGGATAGAACAGCCAGCCCTTGACCAGCGCGTGCGCCGCCACCACCGGCCGCGGCAGCTGGCTTTGCGCGGCCGGGTGCGTCCCCAGTGCGAGCTGGCGCTCGAAGATCTTGCGCATCTTCGCGCCCAGGCTGTCGGCCAGGTTGGGGCCCACGAGGGTATCGAACTGCTGGGCATCGGAGGCGGCGCCGGCCTCCCCTTGCAGCAGGTAGAACTTGGTCGCGAATTCGATGTGCTCGACGAAGTCCGGACCGGCATCGAGCAGGAAGTCGAACTCGCCGACCGTGTCGTTGCGGTTGGCGCGGATCTGCAGGCCGTGCGCGACCAGCCTGCCCTGGTGCTGGTAATAGAAGGCCATCAGCTTTTCGGCATACAGCCCGAGACGGGTGTAGACGCGGGTGCCCAGCGCGGCGTCGAGCGGGGCCGGGTCGTGGTCGAGGTCCGCCAGCCAGCGCGCGACCTCCGGCGTCACCGGCCCGGTGGAGGCGATGCGGCCCTGCCAGTGGGGCGCGGCGGCGTCGAGCAGGTCGGGCGAATCGAGCAGCCAGGCCAGGGCGCGCACCCGGGCGCGCCGCAGGTGGCCCCAGCGGCGGTGGAAGGCGAGCTGGTAGCTATCGGTCCCGTCGCGCATCGGGCTCGTCCCGCCCATCGGAGCGCGCCTGCGCGCGGGCGCGGCACAGGTCGGCCCAGGCGAGCGCCTTGTCCAGGCCGCGCCGCAGCAGCTCGCCCGGGTGCAGGGTCGCCACCAGCGCCGTGTTGCCGAAGGCATGCACGCTGCCGCGGCTGCCGGCGAGCGGCGCCGAGAGCGGCTTGCCAAGCAGGCCATTGGCGGCGATCTGGCCCAGGGTCAGCACGGTCGACGCACCGCAGAGGGCCAGTTCGCGCTCGAGGAAGGGGCGGCAGGCGGCCGCCTCGTCGGCGGTCGGCGCGCGGTCGCCGCCGTTGGCGCTCGCCGGGCGGCACTTGACCAGCTGGGTCACGTAGACATCGGTCTCGCGCGACAGCCCGCCGGCGGCCAGCATGTTGTCGAACAGCTTGCCCGCGTCGCCCGTCAGCGGCTGCCCGGCCTGCTCGTCGGCCGCGCTCGGGGCGCCGGCGGCGACGAACCAGCGCGCCTCGCGGCTGCCCGCGCCATACACCGGCTTGCGTCCGGCGCAGGAGCCGCAGCGCTCGCAGCGCGCAATGGCCGCGTGCAGCTCGTCCCAATCCATGGCGGCGATGGCCTCCAGGCTGTCGGCCGGTTCGGGTTCCTCGACCGGAGCGGGCGCCGGCGGCGTCCATGGCGCCGGGGCCGGCGCCGAGGTGCGCGGAATCTCGCCCCAGGCCGGATCGCGCGGCGGCGGCGGCACGAAGCCTTCGTTGGCCGGCGCCGGGGCAACCGGGGCCGGGGATGGCGCCTCGGCAGGCTGCGCTTCCTGCTGGGTCGGCTCGGCCTGCTCCGCGCCTTCTGCTTCGGCAGGCGGCTGGCGGCGCAGGCGCCACAGCGGCGCAATGCCCATCTCGGCGAGGAATACCTCGTCGCGCTCGTTCATAATGTGTGCCTCATCACGATGGCATCCTCGCGCTTGCCTTCATGGGCAGGATAATACCCCTTGCGGCGCCCGATCTCGGCAAAGCCGAAACGTCCGTACACGGCCAGCGCGCGTTCGTTACTCGGGCGCACCTCGAGCAGCACGGAAGTCGCGCCCATCTCGCGGGCGCGCGCGCACAGGGTCTCGATCAGGTAGCGCCCCAGTCCGGTGCCATGGCGCTCGCCGGCCACCGCGACGTCGAGCAGGTGTGCCTCGTCGAGCGCATACATCAGCACGAAGTAGCCGGCCAGCTTGCCGGCCCGGTCGCGCAGCAGCCAGGCGTCGTAGCCGGCCTCGAGCGAGTCGGCGAAGTTGGCGCGGCTCCACGGGTGCGGAAACACGCTGCATTCGAGCGCATGCACCTCGTCGACGTCGGCGGGCGTCATCGGCACGAGCGCCAGGCCTGCGCCGGCAGGCGCGTTCATCATCATGGTTCCGTCCCGGCAGCCGCCTTGGCACGATTGATTGCCTGACGCTCGGCGCTGGTGAACGCGACCTTGTTGCGCAGGTACAGCGGCTGGGCCTGGGCTGGCGGCACGCCCAGCCCCGCCGCCAGCGCGCGGGCGCCGATGACGGCCATGTCGCGCGCGTGCGGCACGATCGAGGCATCGGCCCCGGCGGCAAAGCCGGCGCCGGCAAAGGCGTCGGGATAGGCGGCAAAGCCGTTGCCGCAGGCGGCCAGGCCGTCGCGAGCTTGCGGCTGGACCGCGCCCGGCGCGGACAGGGTCGGTTCGATCAGCGCCTGCCAGGCGCCGCCGGCATACCGGTATTGCGCCCAATAGACTTCGCCCATGCGCGCGTCGAGCACGGCCAGCACCTCGGTCGCGCCGCTGCGCGCGCGGCAGCTTTCCGCCATCGCTTCGAGGGTAACCAGCGGCAGCACCGGCAGGCCGGCGCCGAAGGCCAGCCCCTGGGCCACGCCGCAGGCAGTGCGCACGCCGGTAAACGAACCGGGACCTGCGCCGAAGGCGATCGCGTCGACGTCCGGCAAGGCGATGCCTGCTTCGCGCAGCAGCTCCTGCACCATCGGCAGCACCGACTGGGAATGGGTGCGCACGCCGCTTGAATCGCGCGAGATGACGGTGGCGTCGCCGGACGACAGCGCGCACGAGGCGAGTTCCGACGAGGTTTCGATGGCAAGGATGATAGACATACCGTATTTTAACCCGGCGCGCGCCCTCCGATCCATGGCCAGGCGCGCAGCAAGGCCGTGGTGACGCGGCCCCGGCCAGGAGGTAGAATGCGCCCATGCATAGCCTAACGCTCGAGTCAGACAACCGGGACGCGATCCAGGCCGCCTTCGACGGCGGCCGCTGGATCGTCGCCTGCCTGTGCGCCGCCTGGTGCGGCACCTGCGGCTCCTACCGCGCCGCCTTCGACGCCCTGGCGGCGCGCCATCCGGACAAGACCTTCGTCTGGATCGACGTCGAAGACCAGGCCGACGTCGTCGGCGACCTCGATGTCGAGAATTTCCCGACGCTGCTGGTGCAGCAGGGCGATACGGTCGCCTTCTTCGGCCCCATGCTGCCCGACGCCGCCGTCGCCGAGCGCCTGCTGCAGGCGCAGGCCGAGATGGCGCCGGAGGAACTGGCGCGCCTGGCCGCGTCGAACGAGGAGCGGCGCGGCTGGCAGCGCGACTGCAACCTGCGCGTCCTGCTGCGCGACGCGCAGTAAAGGTTCAGCCTGGCTTGACTAGGCCAGCCGCAGGGGTAAGCTGCGCAGCCTCTGCCCGGTCAGCTTGAACACGGCCGCGGCCACCGCCGGCGCCACCGGCGGCACGCCCGGCTCGCCCACCCCTTCCGGCGCCTCGGCGCTCTTGATGATGACGGTCTCGACCACGGGCGCGCGGTCCATGCGCAACACCGGATAGTCGCCGAAGTTCGACTGCTGCACGCGCCCGTCCCTGATCGTGATCTCGCCGCCCAGCGCGGCCGACAGCCCGAACACCACGGCCGACTCCATCTGCTGGGCCACGATGTTCGGATTGACGACGATGCCGCAATCGATGGCGCACACGACCCGGTGAACGCGGATCTCCGTTCCCGCGACCGAGACTTCCGCCACCTGGGCCACGATGCTGCCGAAGGACTGGTGCAGCGCGACGCCGTGGGCGCGTCCGGCGGGCGCCGCGCCGGCCGCCTCGACGGCGGCATCGAGCACCGCCAGGTGGCGCGGGTGTTCCTGCAGCAGGGCGCGCCGGTAACGCACGCCGTCCTGCCCCGCCGCATGCGCGACCTCGTCGAGGAAGCCTTCCTTGAAAAACGCATTGTGCGAGTGGCCGACCGAGCGCCAGTAGCCGAGCGGCACCGCGCTGTCGACGATCACGTGGGCGACGCGCTGGTTGGCGATCTCGTACTGCATGTCGTATTCGCCCTCGGCCGTGGTCTTGTCCGGTCCCATGCCCGGCAGGCCAAGGTTGCGCGGGTAGTACTGGTGGCCGATGGCGCCGCTGGCGGACCTGTTGTTCCAGGCCAGCAGCCGGCCCTGCCCATCAAGGCTGGCGGAAAAGCGCGCCAGCGCGGCCGGCCGGTACACGTCGTGGCGGGTGTCGTCCTCGCGGGTCCAGATCAGCTGCACGGGCTGGCCGCCGCTACGCAGCGCCACCGCCACCGCCTGCGCCACCATGTCGCCCTCCAGCCGGCGCCCGAAACCGCCACCCAGCAGCATGACCTCGATCGCGACGTCCTCGCGCGCCACCCCGGCGACCTTGGCAGCGATGTCGACGGCGATGCTCGGCACCTGGGTCGAGAGCCACAGGCGCACCTTGCCGTCCGCGACCTGGGCGGTACAGTTGACCGGCTCCATCGCCGCGTGCGCGAGGAAGGGCGCGCGGTATTCGGCGCGCACGATCTGCGCCACGCCCTCGACGTCCTGGGTGCCGGATTCGAAATAGGCGTAGCCGGCCTCCTCGTCGAGCGCGGCTTCGAGGCCGGCGAAGATGGCGTCGCTCGACAAGTGCGCCCCGCCGTTCTCGTGCCAGCGTACCAGCAGCGCGCCGGCGGCCGTCTTCGCCTGCCACCAGCTGCGGGCGACCACGGCCAGGCCGGCCCCGGCGCCCGCATACGGTCCCAGCGCGGACGAAAAATCGACGACGCCGGTCACCCCCGGCATGGCCCTGGCCTCGGCCGCATCGAAGTAGGCGACCGTGCCGCCGATCACGGGCGACATCCTGACCGCCGCATACAGCAGGCCCGGCGGCCGGGCGTCGATGCCGAACAGCGCCGAGCCGTCGCTCTTGGCGGGCGTGTCGCGGCGCGGCGCCGGCTGGCCGATCAGGCGGAAGGCGCCGGGTTCCTTCAGGCGCACGTCGGCGATGCCGATCCCCGCGCCTACCTGCGCCGCGCGCGCGGCCAGGCTGCCGTAGGAAGCGCGCCGGCCGTCCCGGTGGATCACGAAGCCGTCTTCGGTGCGGCAATCGGCCACCGCGCATGTCCACTGCGCGGCGGCGGCCTTGACCAGCATCGCGCGCGCCACGGCGCCGGCTTCGCGCATCGGCTGCCAGGCATCCTTGACGCTGGTCGAGCCGCCCGTGAACATGATGCCCAGTTCGCGCCCGATCTTCCCCAGCATCCACTGGGCGCCGTCTTTCACGTTGCCGCGCTCGTCCGGGTGGAAAGGCAGGTTCTCGCGCAGTACCGCCAGGTTGCCGAAGATCTTGTCGATCGGCGCCGCCATGATGGACACGGCCGCGAGCGGCGCGTCGAGCTCCTCGGCCACCAGCATCGGCAGCGCCGTGTGCACGCCCTGCCCCATTTCGCTGCGCGGCACCACCACCGATACCTGGCCGTCGGGCCCGATCGCGACCCAGCCGTTGAGGGCGACCACGCCTGGCGCGACCGCCAGCGGCGCGCCGCTGTGCAGGCGCTGGCGCGGCGGGCGCGTGCCCCAGCCCACCAGCAGGGCGCCGCCGGCGGCCAGGCCGCCGAGCAGGAAGCGACGCCGTCGCGGCGAGCCTGGCAGCGCCGGGCCGGTGTCAATGGGTGCTGTCGCTTCGTTCGTGTCTCTCATTGCCTGTCCATTCTTGCAGCAGCTCGCCCGGCGCCGCCGGCCGGCCGTACAGGTAACCCTGCGCGCGCGTGCAGCCGTGGCGCAGCAGAAAGGCTGCCTGTTCTTCCGTTTCCACCCCTTCGGCGATCACCGAAAGGTTCATGCTTTTCCCGAGCTGGATGATGGCGATCGCGATCGCTTCGTCGTTCGAGTCGAGCGCGATGTCCTTGATGAAGCTGCGGTCGATCTTGAGCACGTCCACCGGCAGCTGCTTGAGGTAGGCCAGCGAGGAGTAGCCGGTGCCGAAATCGTCGATCGCCAGGCCCACGCCCATCGCGTGCAGGTCGTGCACGAAGGCCAGCGCGTCGCCGGTGTCCATGATCACCGATTCGGTCACTTCCAGCTGCAGGCGCTGCGGCGCCAGCCGGGTTTCCGCGAGCGCCCGCGCCACCTGCGGCGCCATCGCCCCGCGCTGGACCTGGCGCACCGACAGGTTGACCGCCATCTTCGGCACCGCCAGGCCGGCCTCGTCCCAGCGCACCATCTGGCGGCAGGCTTCGAGCAGCACCCATTCGCCGATCTGGTGGATGAAGCCGGTGTCCTCGGCCATCGGGATGAAGCGCGCCGGGCTGACCGATCCCAGCTCGGCATTGTGCCAGCGCACCAGCGCCTCGACCCCGATCAGGCGCCCGCTGCCGATCTCGATCTGGGGCTGGTAGTGCAGGAAGATCTCGTCTCGTTCGATCGCGCGGCGCAGCAGCGCTTCCATGCGCAGGCGCTCGACGCCTTCGCCGTCCATCTCGCGCGCATAGAACTGGTAGCCGTTGCGCCCGCGCGACTTGGCCTGGTACGTGGCGACGTCGGCATTCCTCACCAGCAGGTTGGCGTCGACGCCGTCGTCGGGGTACAAGGCAATCCCGATGCTGCCGGTGACGAACAGCTCGTGGCCGGCCACCGTGAAGGGCTGCTCGAACATGCCGATCAGCTTGTCGGCCACCTGGCGCGCGCCGAAGCGGCCGCTGACGTTCTCGAGCAGCACGACGAACTCGTCGCCGCCGAGGCGCGCCAGCGTGTCGCCTTCGCGCAGGCGCGCGCCGAGCGCGGCGGCCACCTGCTTGAGCAGTTCGTCGCCGACGTGGTGGCCGAGCGTGTCGTTGACGTTCTTGAAGCGGTCGAGGTCGATGAACACGACCGCCAGCTGCTGGCTTTCGCGGGCGGCGCGGCCGATCGCGTGCAGCAGGCGGTCCTGGAACAGCAGGCGGTTGGGCAGGCCGGTCAGCGGGTCGTGGTGGGCCAGGTAGTCGAGCTTGTCCTGCGACTCCTTCAGGCGGGTGATGTCGCTGAAGACGCCGACATAATGGGAGACCGCGCCGGCAGCGTTGCGCACGGTCGATACGGTCAGCCACTCGCGATAGGTTTCCCCGTCCTTGCGCGCCCTCAGCAGCTCGCCGCGCCAGATGCCGGTCGCGCTGAGCTGGCGCCACATGTTCCAGCCCAGCTCCTGGTCCGCGCGGTCCGTGCTCATCACATCCCAGGGGCGGCCGACGACTTCGTCGCTGGACCAGCCGGTGATGTGGGTGAAAGCCTGGTTGACGGTCACGATCGTGCCCTGCGCGTCGGTCACCATCACGCCGTCGGCGATATGCTCGAGCACGGTGGCGGACAGGCGCAGCTTTTCCTCGGCTTCCTTGCGCTCGGAGATGTCGGCGAACACCCAGATATTGCCCGCCTCCGGACGGCCGGGTTCGATCGCGCTGCCGCTGACCAGGCACCACAGCAGGCTGCCGTCGCGGCGCCGGAAGCGGCGCTCGTGGCTGGGGTCGCCCCCTTCGGCCAGGATCGCGACGAAGCGCGCTTCGGCGGCGGCATGCTCCGCCTTGCTGGTAAACAAGATCGATGGCGGCTGGCCGACCAGGCTGCCGCCGCGGTAGCCGAACAGCTCCTCGGAGCGGCGGTTGACCGACACGATGCGCCCCGCGCGCGTGAAGACGACGCCGAACATGACGTTGTCGAGGATCGCGCCCTGCTCGGCCAGCAAGGCGGCGATACGCATTTCGTTGTGCTTGCGCTCGCCGATGTCGGAAATGATGCCGTCGACCCAGTAGCCCTCTTCCCCCGGCACCCGCTGCGGCTGTCCGCTTTCGAGCACCCAGCGCTCGCGCCCTTCGGCGTCGCGGATCCGGTATTCGATTGCGTAGCTGCGGCCGGCCAGGATCGCCTCGCGCGTCGCCTGGCGCTGCGCGGCCCGGTCCTCGGCAACGACCAGGCGTGCCCAGTCGCCCGTGGTGCCGCGCATGAACCGGGCTGCCGGCACGCCCGAGATGTCTTCGATGGCATCGCTGACGAAATCGATGGCGCCGCCGGGGCGGGCGCGGAACACGGCGCCGGGCACCTGGGTGACGATGGTGCGGAACTGTTCCTCGCGCCGGGCGACGTCGACGAACAGCTCGCGGATCGCCCCGCGCATGCGTTCCATCTGGGTACCGAGTCGCCCGAGTTCGCCGGGGGCTTCGAGCACCAGCGGCGTGTCGAAGTCGCCGCGCGAAAGGCGGTCGGAAAAGCCCGACAGCGTCTGCAGGGGTGCGCGCAGGCGCCGGCGCAGGAATGTAAGGATCAGCGCCAGCGATATGCATACCTGCACCGCCAGCACCAGCGCGTAGTTGCGCTGCTTGCGGTGCAGGGCCTGTTCGCTCAGCAGGTCGTCCATCTCGATCCGGACCTCGCCGATGCGCTCGTCCTGGACGGCGATCGCGCGCGTGGCCTGCACCACCCTGCCCAGCGGCCGGGGTGCGGCGCGCCTGTCGATGACGCCCGTGTCGCCGACCCCGATCACCTGGATCCGGACCACCGACGGGTCGCGCATGACGGCATCGACCAGCGAGCGGGCGGCGTCGGTATTCATGTCCCACAGGGATTCCTGCATGCCCAGCGCGAGGACGTCGGCATTGCGCTGCAGCGTGTCGTTGAGGTCGGCGACGGCCGACTCGCGTTCCTGCACCACCAGCAGGAAGTAGCCCGCCACAAGCACCGGAATGACCAGGCCGCCGACGATGACGATGAGCATGGTGCCGTACACGGACCTGGCATACAGCCTGGTCAGTCTCGACATCCTGGCGCGCAGGTCAATCCGGGGCATAGTCTGGGCCGCAATGGTTGGTGTTGCCGCTGCCGGCCCGTGCAGGATGCCTGCACACTCCGAAGTGCGTGGCGCCACCCGGAATCGGCCCGCAACTGCCGGTTGCAGGCCGGGCGAACCCGCCTGTCACAAGCCTATGATCGCACAGGCGCGGGCGGTCTGGCGGCCTGGTGTGCAAGCGTGTTCAGGTGTTGCGGCGGGGATAGCCTTGCGCCAGGATGCGCTGCCACACGATTTCCTTCTGCGCCGGCGTCATCGACACCCAGTGCGCCACCTCGGCCACGGTGCGCCCGCAGCCGCGGCAGATCTCGTCGAAGGTGGTCGAGCAGACGGCAACGCAGGGAGTGTCGGGGCGCTGCGGGAGCGCCCCGACAGGGCGCTGCGGGAGCGCCCCGACAGGTCGCCCATTGTCCGGCTCGTTGGGCGCGGCTGCGCCCGACGGGTCAGCGTGCAGGTCCGACATCGAGCTTGTCCCAGCCTTCGTGGCCGAGCTGTTCCAGGGTCTCGATATTCTTCTCGAAGATCGCCTCGGCCTCCGGGAAGGCCTCGACCGCGCGCTCGATGCTGTCTTCGCGCAGCAACTGCAGGATCGGGTAAGGTGCGCGGTTGGTGTAATTCGAGATATCGTTCTTGTCGGTGTCGGCGAACTGGTATTCCGGGTGGAAGCTGGCCACCTGCAGTTCGCCGTCGAGATGCATGTCTTCGACCGCGGCATCGGCCACGTCGAGGAATTCGTTGTAGTCGAGGAAATCGCCGAGGACGAAGGGGTGGATCAGCAGCGTCGTGTCCACCTGCTCGGCCGGGGTGTCGGACAGCAGTTGCAGCTCGTCCATCAGTTGCTCGAGCAAGGCCTCGGGCGTGCGCGCCGGCGAGACGACATAGCGCACCTGCTCCTTGACATAGACCGCCTTGGCGAACGGGCACAGGTTCAGGCCGATGACGGCCTTTTCCAGCCAGCGGCGGGTGGCGCCGACGATCGCGTCGTCGTCGGCATGGGTATTCGTGTTCATGAGTGCTTTCGATAAGAAAAACGCCGGAGGCGATATGCGGATTGTACGCACAGTTTGCGTGTGCTCATAGGTCAGCTATTCGCAAGGCGTAAGTTGACAGCTTAACCGGCGCATGCGGGAAGCATTGCAGTTATTAAATCTTTTGCAATGTTTTAAAGCTGATCTTTTGTTGCTCGAAAGAAGTTATATTTGGTGAAAGGCTTTTTATACTCCCACGGGGTATCCTGAATTGACGGCTTCACAGCCCTATGAAAAACAGGTGGCCCGGCCAGCATACCCCAGGTACCCTCGTCCAAAATCGTTGAGTGTTAGCAAAAAGAATAGACAAGAAAATTTGTAACCGTCCGGGCTTATTGCTTGACTGGCTCGACAGGGGCTCCTTACACTCCCCCCTGATCATCAGTCCCGTAGTTCCTGGACGCAACACTGGAAGGCCAAGTACGACATGACCATGACCCGCTCTACCTCGATTGCCGCCGCGCTGGCGCTCCTGCTTTCGGCTCCCCTCGCCCACGCCGTCGACACCATGTCGAGCAGCGCGCTGCAAGGCGTCGCCGCCCGAGCCGGCGCCCCGACCGGCGCCGTGTCGTTCAAGGTCGACGAGTACAAGGAAACCGACGTCTGGGGCCGTATCCGCAGCGGTTACGCCATTCCCGACATCAACAACAACCTGGTCGAACGCCACACCAAGTCGTACAGCCTGAAGCCTGATTACATGGCGCGCATCTCCGGCCGCGCCTCGCCCTACCTGTACCACGTGGTCCAGGAACTGGAAAAGCGCGGCATGCCGACCGAACTGGCCCTGCTGCCGGTGATCGAGTCCGCCTTCAACCCGCAGGCCCTGTCGACCGCCAGCGCGGCCGGCATCTGGCAGTTCATGCCGGGCACCGGCAAGGACTTCAACCTCAAGCAGAACATGTTCAAGGACGAGCGCCGCGGCGTGCTGGCCTCGACCGACGCCGCCCTGACCTACCTGCAGCGCCTGTACTCGATGTTCGGCGACTGGCAGCTGGCCCTGGCCGCCTATAACTGGGGCGAAGGCAACGTTCTGAAGGCGATCAAGAAGAACCAGCAACTCGGCAAGCCGACCGATTTCGAAAGCCTGGCCGACCTCATGCCGGCCGAAACCCGCAACTATGTACCGAAGCTGCAGGCGGTCAAGAATATCGTCAGCAACCCGAGCCAGTACAACGTCGTTCTGCCGGTGATCGACAACCAGCCGTATTTCACGGCCATCGACAAGACCAGCGACATCGACCTGGCGATTGCCGCCCAGCTGGCCGAAATGTCGCTCGACGAATTCAAGGCGCTCAACCCGCAGTTCAACCGCCCGGTGATCACCGGCGGCGAACGGACCAAGATCCTGCTGCCCAAGGAAAACGCCGAGAAATTCCACCTGAACCTGGCATCCTGGGGCCAGGCGCTGTCGACCTGGACTACGCACAAGATCACGGGCGCCAAGGAAAGCATCTCGTCGCTGGCCTCGAAGTTCGGCACCACCCCGGAAGTCATTCGCCAGGCCAACAACATCCCGGCCCAGACCCGCCTGAAGGCCGGCTCCACGATCCTGGTGCCGAAGACCTCGGCCTCGATGCACTCGGACATCGCCGAGAACATCGTCGAGAGCGCCGTGCTGGCGCTCGAAGCGGACCGCGGCGAGAAGCGCAGCGGCGCGCGCACCCAGCGTTTCAAGGCAAAGGCCGTGACGTCGTCGAAGTCGCGCGTGTCCCGCAATACCAACAGCCGCCGCAAACAACGGTGAGGGGACCTCGATAAACCTACTGCGCGTCGGAGCTTTGTCCTGCGATGCTCGCTGTACTACTCGTACAGCTGTGCGTCTCGGACAAATCTCCTTCCGCTCGCTACGGTTTCTCGAGGCCCCGATGCGCTAGTGGTTTCAAGGTCAAACCCAAAAGCTCGTTTTGTGTTCAAGATGCCGGTGGTTTGCGCGGCGTTAGGTATTTGTTTGCGCTAGCTCAAAGTGAGCGGCCTGTGCAAGCATTTACAAACTACTGTATAGTGTCGTTTGTGCGCTGCAATAAGACACTTCGTCGCAGCAGCAAGCAGTACAACAAGCAGCATCGCAACCCAGGCCTGCCACTTTCCGGCAGCCCTCCATAAAGCCCTCCCGCCCTGCGTGTCGAACCTTTGACACCGTCCCGGCGCAAAGCTTTTGTGCCGAAATTTCTTTCATTTCTGAGTCATTTCGTTCTGTTGGTTCGCGTTGCTATTTCGCGCCCGTTCATACCGACGAGCGCTGATCACTACCGAAAGAAAAGCAAACAATGAGTTTTGAAGCACTAGGCCTCCACGCCACGATCGTCAAAGCAGTCAGCGAAGCCGGTTACACGGTCCCGACCCCGGTCCAGGCACAAGCCGTCCCGGCCGCCATCGAAGGCCGCGACCTGCTGGTGTCGTCGCAGACCGGTTCGGGCAAGACCGCCGCGTTCATGCTGCCCGCCCTGCACAAGCTGGTGAGCGCCGAGCCGGCAGCAGCGCCAGGCCGCACCCCTGCGCAAGAAGCGCAGTCGGCCCGTTCGCGCGGCGAGCGCGTCCGTTTCACCGCAGCCAAGCCGAAGATGCTGGTGCTGACCCCGACGCGCGAACTGGCCCTGCAGGTCACCACCGCGACCGAAAAATACGGCAGCTACATGCGCCGCATCCGCGCCGTGTCGATCCTGGGCGGCATGCCTTACCCGAAGCAGATGCAACTGCTGTCGAAGAACCCTGAAATCCTGGTGGCAACGCCGGGCCGCCTGATCGACCACATGGAATCGGGCAAGATCGACTTCTCCCAGCTGGAAATCCTGGTGCTCGACGAAGCCGACCGCATGCTGGACATGGGCTTCATCGAAGACATCGAGAAGATCGTCGCCGCCACCCCGAGCACCCGCCAGACCATGCTGTTCTCGGCCACGCTCGACGGCGTCGTCGGCAACATGGCGCGCCGCATCACGAAAGACCCGCTGACGATCCAGATCGCCAGCGGCACCAAGCGTCACGAGAACATCGTGCAGCGCGTGCACTTCGTCGACGACCTGTCGCACAAGAACCGCCTGCTCGACCACCTGCTGCGCGACGAGTCGATGGACCAGGCCGTGGTGTTTACCGCCACCAAGCGTGACGCCGACACCATCGCCGACCGCCTGAACATCGCCGGCTTCGCAGCCGCTGCGCTGCACGGCGACATGCACCAGGGCGCGCGCAACCGCACGCTCGACAGCATGCGCCGCGGCCAGGTGCGCGTGCTGGTGGCAACCGACGTCGCCGCCCGCGGCATCGACGTGCCGACCATCACCCACGTGGTGAACTACGACCTGCCGAAGTTCCCCGAGGACTACGTGCACCGTATCGGCCGTACCGGCCGCGCCGGCCGCAATGGTGTCGCCGTTTCGCTGGTGAACCACGCCGAGGGCATGAACGTCAAGCGCATCGAGCGCTTCACCAAGCAGACCATCCCGGTCGACGTGGTGGAAGGTTTCGAGCCGAAGCGTTCGGCACCTGCTGCACGCAGCAACGCCCGTCCAGGCGGTTGGAAGCCGGGCGACGGCCGCAGCGCCGCCAAGCCGGGCCAGCGCAGCTTCAGCAAGCCTTCGGCTCCGCGCGAAGGCGGCTACAACCGTGACGCGGCACCGCGCGAAGGCTTCCGCACCGGCCCGAGCGCAGGCGCACCGCGCCGCGAAGGCAGCGGCGGCGGCTACCGCGGCGCCCACCCGCGCTCGTCGGACGGCGCACGCCGCAGCTTCGGCGACAACTGATCGTTGAAGTGCGAGTAGAGAACGGCTGCCTCGGCAGCCGTTTTTTTTCGCCTGCCGGATCGCGCCTTGCCGCCGCCGGATGCACGCGTCACGGCGGCTCATATGCGGCGCACGCCGTATAATCGCCTACCGACCTGCCCAGCCCTACCGAATGGACCTGCCCCGCATCACCATCGCCAGCCCCGCCAGCGCGCGCGACAACAACGGCAACTGGCAAACCGCCAGCCGCTGGGCGCAGTTCCTCGCCGGCCGCCATGCGGTCGAGGTGTGCGGGCAGTGGCCGGACGGGGAAACGGCGCCCGATCTCCTGATCGCCCTGCACGCGCGCCGCTCGGCCGCTTCGCTGGCTGCCTTCCGCGCCGCCTTTCCGCAGCGTCCCACGATCCTGGTCCTGACCGGCACCGACCTGTACCGCGACATCGACACCTCGCCCGAGGCGCGCGCATCGCTCGAGGGGGCGAGCGCGCTGGTAGTATTGCAGGAGGCGGGCCTGGCGCGCCTGCCGGCGCCGCTGCGGGCCAAGGCGCGTGTCATTTACCAGTCGGCACCCGCCCTGCCCCGCGCCGGCGCGCAGGCGCCGGGCGACGGCCCGTTCGAGATCTGCATGATTGGCCACCTGCGCCCCGAAAAGGATCCGCTGACCTTCATGCGCAGCGCCGCCTTCGTCACCGATGAGCGCGTGCGACTGCTGCACATCGGCGCCGCCCTCGACGAGAACCTGGCGGCGGCCGCGCGCGCGACCGAGCGCGACACGCCCCGCTACCGCTGGCTCGGCCCCTTGCCCCACGCCGACGCGCGGGCACGCCTGGCCGCCTGCCACGCGATGGCGATCGCGTCGACGATGGAGGGCGGCGCCAACGTCATCATCGAAGCCGTCACCAGCGGTGTGCCGGTGCTGGCATCCGGCATCGACGGCAACCGCGGCATGCTCGGCCCCGATTACGCCGGCTACTTTCCGGCCGGCGACGCGGCCGCACTGGCGCGCCTGATCGACCGCTGCGCCGGCGACGCCGCCTTCCACGGGCAGCTGGCGCGCCAGTGCGCGGCGCGCGCCCCGCTGTTCGCACCAGGCGCCGAGCAAGCGGCATTGACCGACTTGGTGGATAATCTTCTCCCTTGAGCAACCGATATGGACGTGGAATCGACATGAATGCCCCAGAACAGACCATCAAACTGACTTCCTTCTCGCACGGCGGCGGCTGCGGCTGCAAGATCGCGCCGGGCGTACTGGCGGAAATCCTGAAGAAGTCGAGCGGCTTCCCCGTGCCGCCCCAGCTGATGGTCGGCATCGAGACGGCCGACGACGCCGCCGTCTACAAGCTCAACGACGAACAGGCGCTGATCGCCACCACCGACTTCTTCATGCCGATCGTCGACGATCCCTTCGACTTCGGCCGGATTGCCGCCACCAACGCCATTTCCGACGTCTACGCGATGGGCGGCACCCCAATCATGGCCCTGGCCCTGGTCGGCATGCCGATCAACAAGCTGCCGCTCGAGACGATCGGCGAGATCATCCGCGGCGGCGAGTCGATCTGCGCCGAAGCCGGCATCCCGATCGCCGGCGGCCACACCATCGATTCGGTCGAACCGATCTATGGCCTGGTCGTGATGGGCCTGGTGCACCCCAGCAAGGTCAAGCGCAACGCCGATGCCAGGGCCGGGGATGTGCTCATCCTCGGCAAGCCGCTCGGCGTGGGCGTGCTCTCGGCCGCACTCAAGAAAGAAGTGCTCGGCGCCGACGGTTACGCCGCCATGATCGCCAACACCACCAAGCTCAACAAGCCAGGCAAGGCGCTGGCCGAGATGGACGGCGTGCACGCACTGACCGACGTCACCGGCTTCGGCCTGCTCGGCCACCTGCTCGAACTGGCGCGCGGCGCCGGCGTCACGGCCGAACTCGACATGGCATCGATTCCCCTGCTCCCTGGCGTGCTGCAACTGGCGCAGGACGGCTTCATCACCGGTGCCTCCGGCCGCAACTGGGCAGCCTATGGCGGCGACGTGGTCCTGGGCGAAGCGGTGACGCCGGCGCAGCAGGCGCTGCTGACCGACCCGCAAACCTCGGGCGGGCTGCTGGTCTCCTGCGACGCTGCCGTTGCCGACGACGTGCTGGCCCTGTTTGCGCGCGAAGGCTTCGGCGACGCCCAGGTCATCGGCCGCATGGCGGCCGGCGCAGCGCGCGTCGTCGTCCAGGCCTGAGGCGTCACCCGGGCCGCCGCCAGGCCTGTTTTCGCATCCACAGAGCAATAAATTGTATTTTTGAGAATTGTCGGTTGTATAATCGCAGGTTGCCGGCGCAGACCGGCCCTTAACAAATTCTCTTGAGACAATGCGTATGCAACAGGAAGCCCATGCGGCTACCGACCCTGGCCACCCGCCCTGCCTGCGGGCCCGGCTGGGCGCCTTCTTCCTCGGCAGCGACAGCCGGCAGCGCCTGACCCTTGGGCTGCTGGGCCTGGCGGTGCTCGTCACGGCCATGATCGTCATGCTGCTCGTGTATGCCGCCGCGATCGGCGTGGCCGATGCGCGCCAGGTCGCCGTGCTCTCGCTTGCCTTCTTCGCGTTCATCGGCGGTTTCTACGCGGTGATCCGCAGCGGCCACAACCGCCGCTTCAGCGACCCGACCCTGGCCATGCCCCAGGCCATCATGGCCCAGACCCTGATCGCCTGTGCCTATGCGATCACCGGTCCGGTGCATGGCGCGACCGTCATCATGCTGGCGCTGGTGATGGTGTTCGGCATGTTCAGCCTGCGCGCGGCGGCCGTGCGCATTCTCAGCGCCTACACCGTCGCGGTGATGGGCGCGGTGATGCTCTGGTGCACCCGGCACCAGCCCGAGTATTACCAGCCGCAGCGCGAACTGTTCAATTTTGGTATGACGGCCGTCGTCATGCTGGCCATTGCCCTGCTCTCGGGCCGGCTGCTGGCCATGCGCGCCCGCCTCAAGACCCAGAAGCTTGCGCTCGAGCAAGCGCTCGCCCACATCAAGGAAATGGCGGCGCGCGACGAGTTGACCGGCTTGCCGAACCGGCGCCGCATGATGACGCTGCTGCAGGAGCACGCCACGCGCCAGGCGCGCGGCGGGCCGCGCTTCTACGTGTGCATCGTCGACCTCGACCACTTCAAGAGCATCAACGACAGCCACGGCCACGCCGCCGGCGACGCCGTCCTGCGCTGGTTCGCGACCCAGGCCCAGGCCGTCCTGCGCAGCACCGACATCATCGGCCGCTGGGGTGGCGAGGAATTCCTGCTGCTGCTGCCGGAAACCCCGCCGGGCGAGCCGACGCTCGGTGTGGCACGCCTGCGCGAAGCCCTGCGCGTCGCCGCGAGCCCGGCACTGCCGAACGTGCGCATCCGGTTTTCGGCAGGTTTTGCCAGGTACGAGGAAGGCGAGCCGATCGACCAGGCCATCGAACGCGCCGACCGCGCCCTGTATGCGGCGAAGTCGGCGGGACGCAACTGCAGCGTCGTGCTGTAAGCGGCTCAGTTACGATCAGCTGAGCTCAGTTGCGCTGAGTTGCGCTGAGGCGCGCGCAGTCGAGCTCAGTCGAGCTGCGACTGGCGGCGCCCGCGCGGGTCCGCGGCGCCGCTGCGCACCACGGCGGGCTTGTGCAGCTGGTGCAGCTGGCGCGCCACCAGCACCAGCCCGAACAACATCAAGACGAACGCCACCAGGACCGGCAGCGGTAACCCCAGGAATACGCCTGCCTCCATGACACCTCCCGTTCTCACATTGTGCCCAGCGTTGTGCTGGCGCAAGAACTTACTGTGCCACCGGGTTTCATCGCGGAAATTGCGGCAACGCAAGAAATACGCTCGCCGCCTCTGCAGCGCTCGGCAAAGCGCCCCGGGGCAAGACCGTGCAACGCCGCCATCGACGCTCTGTCAGGCGCGCTTGACGGCAGGGGCGGTGGTCATCGGAGGATGCCGTTCCGGCTTGCCGCGACCGACGCGCTCGTACTCGGCAATGACCTGGGCGCCGAACAGCAGCAGCGTGGCGCCGATCTCGAGGCTGAACATGACGACGATTGCCGTCGTCATCGAGCCGTAGACGACGTTGACCTGGGACAGGGTCGAGAAATACCAGACCAGCACGTGGCGCGCCGCTTCCCACAGCAGCGCCGCCGTGATGCCGCCGACCAGCGCATGCGAGAGCGACAGGCGCCCGACCGGCATCACCAGGTAAATCGAGGTCAGCACCAGGATTTCCCCAGCCAGGCCCAGCAGATACAGCAGGGCGCCCGAGACGCCGCCCAGCGACCAGTCGCTGCCGAGCAGGTGCACGCTCTCCGTGCCCAGCACCTGCAAGGTGCCGGCCACGACCGTCACCAGCATCACGCCGATGCCCAGGGCCAGCATGTAGCAGTAAGGCAGCAAGGCCGAGACCAGGAAGTGACGGCGCCGGATCGCGACCCGGTGCACGAAGATGACGCTCATCGCATTTTCCAGCACCGTGAAGGCGAAGGAGCTGAAGAACAGCATGGTCCCGCCCAGCACCCAGGTGATGAGCTCGCGGTTGTCGAGGAAGTTCGCGACTTCGGCCACGATCGAGACCGACTGCCCCGGCATCAGCAATTCCAGGTAGCGGCGCAGCGTGTCGAGCAGTTCGTCCTGGGCGATGACATGCGACAGCGCGACCACCACCAGCATCAGGAAGGGCACGATCGACAGCAGCGCGTAATAGGCCACCGCGCCGGCCAGCAGCAGGCCCTGGTTGGCCCGGAAAGCCTTGAGCACGCTCAGGATAAACGCGAGCGGATGCTTGAGGATGTAGGCGTTGGCGCGCCGGTTCAGGATCCGTACCCGCTTGCGCCGCTTGCGCAAGCGGTGCAGGCGCAGGCGCGTCATGTCCATGCGGCTTACGCCCTTCATCGCGCCAGCCTGATTCCAGTAAATTGCCAGCGCGCGCCAGCGGGGAAGAAATTGCGGTAACTGGCCCGCGCATGGCCGGCCGGGGTCGCGCAGGAGGCGCCGCGCAGCACGTACTGGTTGACCATGAACTTGCCGTTGTATTCGCCGATCGCGCCTGGCGCCGGGGCATAGCCCGGATACGGCGCGTAGCTGCTGCTCGTCCATTGCCAGCAGGCGCCAAACATGTGGGCCAGCCCCTCGCCCAGCGCGCCGCCCGGATGCAGGTGGCCGGTCTCGATACTGGCCTGGCGCGCGGCAAACTCCCACTCGGATTCGGTCGGCAGCCGCGCCCCGGCCCAGCGCGCATAGGCATCGGCCTCGTACAGCGAGACGTGGGTGACCGGACGATGGGCGTCGAGCGCGGCCAGTCCGTGCAGCGTGAATTCCTGCCAGGCGCCGTCCTCGCCGCGCTGCCAGTAAAGGGGCGCCGCCAGTTCGCCGGCCGCCACCAGGTCCCAGCCTTCGGCCAGCCAGAGGCTGGGATCGCGGTAGCCGCCGGCCTCGATGAAGGCGCAATATTCGCCATTGGTCACCAGGCGCGAGGCGAGCGCAAACGGCGCGACATAGGTCCAGTGGCGCGGCAGTTCGTTGTCGAAGCAGAAGCCGCGTCCATCGTGGCCGATCTCGACTAGCCCGCCGTCGAAAGGCAGGAAGGCGAGCGCGGGCGGCGCCAGGTCCGGCGCCAGCGGATCGTCGGCATAGGCCGGCATCAGGGGATTCTGCGCCAGCAGGTGCTTGAGGTCGGTGAGCATCAATTCCTGGTGCTGCTGCTCGTGCTGCAGGCCCAGTTCCACCAACGCCGCCAGGCCCGGGTCGTCCGCCTCGGCCGCCAGCAGGCGCGCCATGCGAACGTCGACGTCGGCGCGGTAGGCGAGGACTTCGTCCAGCGAGGGCCGCGTCAGCAGTCCGCGCCTGGCACGCGGGTGCCTGGCGCCGACGCCGTTGTAATACGAATTGAACAGCATCCGGAAGCCCGGATGGAAGGGTGCGAAACCCGGCTCGCGCGGCTCCAGGAGGAAGGTCTCGAAGAACCAGCTCGTGTGCGCCAGGTGCCATTTGACCGGGCTCGCGTCCGGCATCGACTGCGCGCTGCAGTCTTCCGGCGACAGCGGCGCGGCCAATTGCAGCGAGCGCTGGCGCACTTGCGCATAGCGGCTTGCCTGGGCATGCAGCGTAGCCTGTACGGGCGTGTCCGCAGGAGTTTGCGCCTGAGCCTGTGCCCCCATCGCGCGCCCCGTCAGCTTGATGCCTGCGCGTGGATGACCGCGAACGGGAAGCGCGCATCGAGCCAGATGCGCGTCGCTTCGAAGCCCGATTGCTCGAGCAAGGCGATGGCGTCTGCCTGGCGGTACTTGTAGCTGTTCTCGGTATGGATGCGTTCGCCGGCAGCGAAGTCGCGCCCGCCGCCCGCCCAGCGCACGTGCTGGGCGCTGCGTGCCTCGAGGTGCATTTCGACCCGTCCGCACGCATCGTTATAAAAGGCGACGTGGCGCCAGCCGCGCACATCGAAGTCGGCGCCGAGCAGGCGGTTGACGTGACGCAGGATGTTCAGGTTGAAGGCGGCGGTGACGCCCAGCGCATCGTCGTACGCCGCGTCGAGCACGGCCTTCTCCTTGACCAGGTCGATGCCGATGAGGAGCGCACCGTCCGGGCCGCAGTTCTTGCGCAGGCGCTGCAGGAAGGCTCGCGCCTCCGGCGGCGTGAAATTGCCCAGAGACGAACCCGGGTAGAAAAACAGGCGGCGCTTCGCGGGGACGCTGTCGGGCAGCGCCAGGCCGCTCGAGAAATCGAGTCCGAGCGCTTCCATGGCGATGTGCGGGAAGCGCGCGCGCAGGCGCGCCAGGGCGTCGGTGACGAAATCGGCGGAAATGTCGACCGCGACATAGCGCGCCGGGCACAACCGCGGGAACAGCGACGCGGCCTTGGCGCAGTTGCCGGCGCCGAGGTCGATCAGCGTCGTGCCGACCCCGCAGGCACGCGCGATCTCGGCGCCGTAACGCGCGAAGAGCGCCGCCTCGGTACGGGTCGGATAGTATTCATCGAGTTCGCAGATCGCCTCGAACAGTGTCGAGCCGAGTCCGTCGTAGAGGAATTTCGGGGAGATCCGGGCCTCGGGCGCGGCCAGGCCGTCGGCCAGTTCGGCCGCAGTATCGGCCGGCCCGGGCGCCGGGGCCGGGTTCGTTGGTGTGGCGCAGCGGTTCTCGATTGTGCAGGAGGTCAGCATAAGGTTTATCATTCGTGCCGCCGGGGCGCAGATGCGCCCAGGACCGGAGAAGTTGCTGTTTTTGCTATCATAACGGAATACCCGATTTCCCCGCGTTTGCCAGCCGCCGAACCGTGCTGGCGTCCCGTTCCCCTCATGAAAAAGAAGGCCAACATGTCCTCGATGTCCCGTAGGAAACTGCTGCTCGGCGCCAGCGCCGCCCTGGCGCTGTCGACCGCCGCGTTCAACGCCGCCGCCCAGAACACGCCCGGCGTGCTGCGCGTGTCCGCCATCCCCGACGAAGCACCGACCGAATTGCAGCGCAAATTCAAGCCGCTGGGCGAATACCTGGCCAAGGCCACCGGCCTGAAGGTCGAGTTCACCCCGGTGACCGACTACGCGGCCTCGGTCGAGGGACTGATCAACCACAAGATCGACATGGTCTGGTTCGGCGGCTTCACCTTCGTGCAGGCCAACGTGCGCAGCAAGGGCCAGGTCGTGCCGCTGGTGCAGCGCGCCGAGGACGCCAGCTTCCGCTCGGTGTTCATCACGACCTCCCCCGCCATCAAGAAGCTGGACGACTTGCGCGGGAAAACCCTGGCCTTCGGTTCGGAGTCCTCGACCTCGGGCCACCTGATGCCGCGCTCCTTCCTGCTGGCCGCGAACATCAATCCGGATACCGACCTCAAGCGCGTGGCATTCTCGGGCGCGCACGACGCCACCGTGGCCGCGGTCAGCGGCGGCAAGGTCGATGCCGGCGCGCTCAACATCTCGGTCTGGCAAAAGCTGGTCGAGGCAAACAAGGTCGACCCGAAGGTGCGCGTGTTCTACACGACGCCCGGCTATGTCGACTACAACTGGTCGGTCCACAGCAACATGAACCCGGCCCTGCAAAAGAAGATCCGCGATGCCTTCCTGGCGCTCGACGCGTCGACCCCGCAAGGCCGCGAGATCCTCGAACTGCAGCGCGCCACGAAGTTCATCCCGACCTCGGCCGAACTGTATCGCCCGATCGAAACCGCGGCGCGCAGTGCCGGCCTGCTGAAGTAACCCCCGAGGCCCGATGAGTTTCAAGCTCGACAAACTGACGGTGCGCCACCTGGCTGGCGAAGGCCTGCCCGTCCTGCACGAGCTCGACCTGGCGGTCGGGCAAGGCGAGCAGCTGGCCCTGATCGGCCCGTCGGGCGCCGGCAAGACCACGCTGCTGTCCACGCTCGCCTGTGCGCACCGCCCTGCCGCCGGCAGTTTCGCCGTGTTTGGCGAGGCCCCCTGGGCGCTCGGGGAGCAGGCGCGCCACCGCCTGCGCGCGCGCCTGTTCCTGGCGCCGCAGACGCCGCCGCTGCCGCCGCGCCAGCGCGTGGTCACGGCCGTGCTGGCCGCGCGCCTGCCGCACTGGAGCTTCTGGCGGGCGCTGGCCTCGCTGTTCCGCCCGGCCGACCCGGACGCGGCCCACGCCGCCCTGGCGCGCTTCGGCCTGGGCGACAAGCTGTACGCGCGGGTCGACCGGCTCTCGGGCGGCGAGCGCCAGCGCTGCTCGCTGGCGCGCCTGCTGCTATCCTCCGCCGATGCCTTCCTGGTCGACGAGCCGATCTCCGCGCTCGACCCGACGCTGGCGCGCCTGACGCTGGCGACGCTGCAGGCCGAAGCGGCGGCGCGCAAGGCCACCCTGGTGTGCAGCCTGCACCAGGTGGAGATGGCGCGCGCCCATTTCGACCGCCTGGTCGGGCTGAAGGGCGGGCGCATCGTGTTCGACCTGCCGCGCGAGCGCGTCACCGACGCCATGATCGCGGCCCTCTACGAGAACGACAGCGCCGCGCCGCAGCCGCCGCGGCCGCACGAGCCGCCCGAACGCATCGCCGTGGGCGCCTGCTTCTGACGATGGCGCGCCAGATACTGCATCCGGACCCGGCATGGCGCTGGCGCCTGCTGGCATGCGCCGGCGGCATCGCCCTGTTGTGGCCGATGCTCGTCTTCAGCGAGTTCAAGCCCTGGCTGTTGTTCGACCTGCAAAGCCTGGCGGCCGCCGGCAGCTTCCTGTCGGACTTCCTGCGCCCGGCGCACTCGCTCGAATTCCTGCTGATGGTCTTGCGCGACACCTGGGTCACGGTAGCGATCGCCACCGCCGGCCTGACCCTGGCCCTGCTCGGCGCGATCCCCGCCACGCTGCTGGTGAGCGAGCGGCTGTCGATCTCGCGCCTGGGGACCGGACGCATGCGTCCACTGGCCGCCGGCCTGCGCCAGCTGGTGCGCTGGGTGCTGGTGCTGCTGCGCAGCGTGCCGGAGCTGGTCTGGGCGCTGCTGTTCGTGCGCGTGGTCGGGCTCGGCCCCACGGCCGGGGTGCTGGCGATCGCGCTCACCTATTCCGGCATGCTGGCCAAGGTGTATGCCGAAATCCTCGAGTCGGGCGACGCCCACGCGACCGACGCCCTGCTCGCGGGCGGCAGCCCGCGCTTGTCCGCCCTGCTCTACGGCGCGCTGCCGGACGCCGCGGCCGAACTGGTCTCGTACACGGTCTACCGCTGGGAGTGCGCGATCCGCGGCTCGGCCATCATGGGCTTCGTCGGCGCCGGCGGCCTGGGCCAGCGGATGGACGAATCGACCCGCATGATGGCCGGCGGCGAAGTGGCCACCATGCTGATCGTGTTCGTGCTGCTGGTAGCCTGCGCCGACCTGGTCTCCAAACTGCTGCGCAGGAGGCTCGGATGACGGCCCGCGCGCCGCTGCCGCCCGCCCCGCCGCGTTCGTGGGGCACGCCCCTGCTCCTGCTGGCCCTGCTGGCACTGGTGATCGCCAGCTTCGCCAGCCTGCAACTGGAGCTGACGGCCTTTTTCACGCCCGAGGCGCTGGCGACGGCGCGCGAATTCCTGGCAGGCTTCGCGCCGCCCGACCTGGCCCCGGCCTTCCTGCGCAAGACGCTGGGCGCGGCGCTGGAAACGCTGTCGATGTCGGCCCTGGGCACCCTGCTGGCGGTGGGCGCCGGCCTGCTGCTGGCCCTGCCCGCCTCCGGCCGCTGGGGTGCGCCCGCGCGCGCCGCGGTGCGCCTGGTGCTCAACGTGCTGCGCTCGATCCCCGAACTGGTGTGGGCGGCGCTGCTGCTGGTGGCTGCCGGCCTGGGACCGTTTGCCGGCACCCTGGCGCTGGCCGCGCACACGGCGGGCGTGCTGGGACGGCTGTTCGCCGACGCCCTCGAAAATGCCGAGCCGCTGCCGGAGGCGGCGCTGCGCAGCAACGGCGCCTCCGCGGCGGCCGCCTTCCTGTACGCGACCCTGCCCCAGACCCTGCCGCAAATGCTGTCCTATACCCTGTACCGCTGGGAGAACAACATCCGCGCCGCCGCCGTGCTGGGCGTGGTCGGCGCGGGCGGCCTGGGGCAGATGCTGAAATACCATTTGTCGCTGTTCCAGATGCAGAGCGCCGCCACCGTGGTGCTGGCGATGCTGCTGCTGGTAGCCCTGGTCGATGCGGCCAGTTTCGCGCTGCGGCGCGCCCTGACCCGATAACCGGCACCCAACCCATGCTCGAACTGGCAAGCCTGACCAAGACCTACGGCGGACGCGCCGTGCTGTCGAACCTGTCGTACCGCTTCGCGCCCGGGCGCTTCGTCGCCATCATGGGCGAATCGGGCGTCGGCAAGTCGACCCTGCTGAACCTGATCGCCGGCCTCGACGTCCCCGACAGCGGCGAGGTGATCGTCGACGGCGCGCCCATGTCCGCGCTCGACGACGATGCCGCAACCGGCCTGCGCCGCACGCGCATGGGCTTCATCTTCCAGGCCTTCCACGTGCTGCCGCACCTGACGCTGCAGCAGAACGTGGCGCTGCCGCTGCTGCTCAACCGCGAGGGCACGGCGCGCGCCGAGGCGATGCTGGCGGCGGTCGGACTGGCCGGGCGCGGCGCCGACTTCCCGCGCCAGCTCTCGGGCGGCGAACTGCAGCGCGTCGCGATCGCGCGCGCCCTGGTGCACCGCCCGGCCCTGCTGCTGGCCGACGAGCCGACCGGCAACCTCGACCCGGAAACGGCAGGCGGCATCCTGCGCCTGCTGCGCGCCGAAATTCGCGCCACCGGCGCCGGCGCGATCATGGTCACCCACTCGCACGCTGCGGCGGAGATGGCCGACGAGGTGCTGCTGCTGACGCGCGACGGCCTCAAACCCGCAGCTTAAAAACGTGAATTAGCGCAACTTCCGCGAGGAAACAAACATGTTACGTTCAGTTACAGTGAATAGTGCGTCGTTTACAACGATGTCGTAGTAATATCACAACGACCCGCACGCATAAGCTAACAAAAATCCGGGCGTCTCCAGAACGGTCCTGTCCCCTCAACCAAAGTATTTTGGAGGAGTACATGAACGTACGCCAAAAAAAACAGGAAATGCTCGCCGCGATGCATCGTGCGCGCGCCCTCGAGCCCTCGAGCTTCGTCCCCAACAAGCTGCTCGACACGCTGATCGAAAAGCTGCACCTCAAGAATGACGCCGAACTCTGCCGGGTGCTCGAGGTCCAGCCGCCGATCATCAGCAAGATCCGTCACCGCAAGCTCAACGTCGGTGCGACGATCCTGCTGCGCATGCACGAAAAATCGAACATCCCGATCCGCGAACTGAAGGAACTGACGACCGCCTCGCTGCACTAGCCGGCGCCGGCGCGCACGGCGCACATCAGCGGCCCGGCGGGCGCCCCGTCTTGAGCTGGGGCAGGCTGTCGAGCACCTGGCGCAGGGTCGCCATGTCGAGGCGGCCGACGAGCGCGACGCCGATGCGCAGCAGTTCGCTCTTCTTGACCTCGACACCCGCCTTCAGGCATGCCTGCTTGACGGCGGCCAGCACCGCATACTCTTCCTCGGGCATGGTGAAGCTGTCGCGCACCAGCGCGGGACGCGCCGTGTCGACCGGCGGCGCATCCAGCGTGCGGGCGCGGCCGGCCACTGCGCCCCTGGCCGCCTTCACGACCGCCATGGCGGCGCTTTTCACGGCCGCGGCGGGCTGCTTCGCGCTGGCGCCGGCCGCCCTGGAGGCGGCTTTCGGCGCCTTGCCGGACTTCGCAGCGCTCTTTGCGGGCGCCCTGGCCGGCTTGGCCGCCGGCGCCGGCTTCGCGGCTGCCTTGGCAGCCGGCCTGACGGCCGCTTTTGCAGCGGGCTTAGCCACCGCTTTGCTTGCCGCCGCCGCTTTTACCGGTGCTGCTTTTACCGGCGCTGCTTTTACCGGCGCTGCTTTTGCCGGTGCTGCTTTTACTGCCGATTTTGCGGCCGGCTTTGCCGTCGCCTTGGCGGCCGCTTTCGCCGCAGCCCCGGCCTTGGACGGCGCCTTCGCAGCGCGTGGCGGCGCTTCGCTTGCGGCCTGGGTGGCGGAACTGGTCGCGCGCCGTGTGCGCGGGACTGCTGGAGATGCCGGGACTGCCTGGGAGGATGCTGCCTTTGCCCGCGCCGGCGGGGTCGCGCCCCGGGCCGCCGCAGGAACCGATTTTCTGGTCATTGGGTATTCCACTACTTAACAAGATAAACAATATAGTCGATCACGCGCATTCCGGATAGGGCGCGTACGATTGCGCGCCCCTTCCCCCGCCCTCCCCGGCCCGGCTGTGCAAGTCGCGGATGGCGCCGGCGCGCAGGCCTGCCTGGACCGGCACCAGCTCGCGGATGCCGAGCTCCTGCACCAGGGCCAGCAGCAACGCGAGCCCGCCGGCCAGCTGGATCGCACGCCCCGGATGGGGCCAGGCGCGCGCCAGCCCGCCCTCCTCTACCAGCGCGCGCCGCAGCGCCTGCAAGCCGGCCAGGTCCAGCACCGGCGTGTGCGCCAGTTCGGCCAGCGCCCGCAGCGTGCCGGAAGCGCCGTAGGCGCGCTCCCATCCGTGCTTGCCCGCCAGCATGGCGGCATCGGCCACCCGGCTGCGCGCGGAGGCCAGCGCGGCCTCGAAGGCGGCGCCCGAGATGCCGTCGCCGAAAAAGGCGAGTCCCTGGCGCAGGGCGCCGACGCCGAAGGACTGCACCAGCTCGACCTGCATGCCGCGCCCGAGCGCCACTTCGGTCGAGCCGCTGCCGATGTCGAGCACCAGGCGGCGCGCGCCGGGATCGCCGGGATCGCCGGAGGCGCCAAGCGCGCCGGCCACGCCCAGGTAGATCAGGCGCCCTTCCTCCTCGCCGCTGATGACCTCCACCGGATGGCCGAGCGCGGCCTGGGCCGCCGGCAGGAAGGCCGGCGTATCGCAGGCCAGGCGCAGCGCGGCGGTGGCGACGGCGCGCACTGCGCGCGGCTCCCAGGGCGCGAGGCGGGCCCGGAAGTCGCGCAGGCAGGCCAGCGCGCGCCGCATCGTTTCCGGCCCCAGGCAGCCGTTGGCGCCGAGCGCGGCGCCGAGGCGGATCGGCTCGTCCACGGTGGCAAGGATCTGCACGGCGCCATGCTCGACGCTGGCGACGTGCAGGCGGAAGCTGTCGGACCCGAGTTCGACGGCGGCATAGACGGGTGGTGCTTGGGTGGAATCGGCCATGGTTCGTCCGGCGGGTGGAGGAACCTGGAGTATGGTCCGGCCGTATGACAGCCGGATGACCTGAGTTTTACTCTACTTCTGGCGCCGCTGCGCGCGGCGCCAGATGCACGGCGTTGCGCCCGCCTTCCTTGGCCGCCTTCAGCGCCGCCCCGGCGCGCTGGAACAGGGTCAGCTGGCTGTCGTCGGGGCGGATCGTCGTGACGCCGAAGCTGGCCGTCATCGAGATCAGCGCGCGCTCGGTCTTGACCGGCGTGCTTTCGATCGCGGCCCGCATGCGCTCGGCGACCAGCATCGCCTCTTCGCCGCCGGTACGCGGCAGCAGCAGCGCGAACTCGCCGCCGACCAGGCGTCCCAGCAGGTCGCTATCGCGCAGCTGGCGGCGGCACAGGTCGGCCACGTGGCGCAGCACCACGTCGCCGGCCGGGTGGCCGTAACCGTCGTTCACGCGCGTGAAACCGTCCAGGTCGAGCACGACGAGCGAGGTCGGCGAACCGGGCCGGCGCGCCAGCGCCAGCCACGGCGCCAGCGCCTGGAAAAAGCCGCGCCGGTTGGCCGTCTCGGTCACCAGGTCGATCACTTCGAGGCGCGCGATGTCGCGCTGCAGGCCTTCGCGCGCCAGCAGCAGCCAGCCGAAACCGCTGATCAGCATCAACAGGTAGAAGGCGGCGGTCGAGAGCTCGCGCAGCAGGTCGTGCGAGAGCCAGCGCCAGCCGCCCGGCATGACCAGCACCAGGATGCCGCGCGCGGCCACCACCAGGGCCAGCAAGCCGATCGCAACGGCCAGCGTGCGCTGCAGCATGCTGGCCTGGCCCCAGTTGCGCGCCAGCGCCGCCGCGCCCACCAGGTAGAGGGCGCCGAGCAGCAAGGCGCTGGCCAGCGCGCGCAGGCCGATCGGGTCGATCAGGTAGCACACCAGGAAGGCGAGCACCGCGGCCACCGCCAGCGGCACCATCGCGCGCCGCCAGCGGGGGCTGCCCGACGCTTCCCACAGCGCCCCGCTTTCCAGCGCGACGCCGCCGACGAGAAGGGCCCAGCCGGCCGGGAACGCCAGCGCTTCGGGCAGCACCCGCGCGCCGCCCAGGCACAGCAGGATCCAGCTTGCCGCCTGCACCTGTTTCGACAGGCCCCAGGTGGCGGCCGCCGGGCTGCGCTGGCCGCCGTAGTCGGAAAAGAACAGCACGCTGCACAGGACCAGGTTGCCCAGCGCGAGCACCAGCACCATCGTGGTCGGATCCATCGTCGTCATGGCCGCGCTCAGCATTCGTGCTCGACGCTGGCCGTGGCGTCGCCGGTCTGGCTGGCCCAGGCGCGCGCGAAGATGGCGCGTTCCGGCTCGCCCGGCACCAGGTTCCAGAACACGATCAGGGTGTCCTTGTGGTCGTGTAACTGGGTCAACTTGTCGGCGAAAGCGGCGTCGCCCGCGCTGTCGGCCAGCGCCAGCGCGTAGCCATACACGCGGTGCAGTCGCTCGATGCGCTCGGGCTGGTCCTGGCTGTCGGTGGCGGTGATCGATGGGTGATCGGGGAACATGGAAAACTCCGGGTGGCGGCAAGGGCCAGCTTATCAGAATTTCATGCCTGTGAACAAGTTTCAGGCAGCCCGGAGGATGCGGCCGCGCGCCGCTGCGCAGGTCGGTTCGTCGCGCCCGCGCTCATCGCTATACTGGCGTCATGCCACACCGATCCGCACCCACCCAGGACCGTTCCGCGCCGCTGGTTCGCACCCGCGGCAACCGGCGCACGCTCGAGTTCCAGGAGGGCGACATCCAGAGCGAGATGCTGCTCTCGCGCCCCGACGCGCTGGTGCTCGACTACGCGCGGGCAATGATGTGCTTCGCCCTGTTCGCGCCGCGGCCGCGCCACATCCTGATGGTGGGCCTGGGCGGCGGCTCGCTGGTCAAGTTCTGCTACCGCCACTTTCCCGGCACGCGCATCACGGTGCTCGAAATCAGCGCCGAGGTGATCGCCCTGCGCGAGCAGTTCTGCGTGCCGGCCGACGACGCGCGCCTGCGCATCGTCCACACCGACGCCGCCGAGTACATCGGCGCCGCGCCCGCCAGCTTCGACGTCATCCTGGTCGACGGCTTCGACGCCGCCGGCATGCCCCAGGCACTCGGCAGCGCGCCCTTCTACGCCGGCTGCCGGCGCGCGCTGCGCGAAGGGGGGGTGCTGGTGGCGAACATCCTCGCCTACGATCCGGCCCACGCCGCGCTGGTGGCGCGCGTGAAGGCGGCGTTCGCCGACCGCGTCTGCGATTTCCATGGCATTGCCGGCAACAACCACCTGCTGTTCGCCGTCAAGGCCACGCCCGATCCCGCGCCGGGTTCGCCTGCGCGCCGCGCGCTGCGCCTCCAGCAAGGCGTGGCGCGCCGGCGTGGCCTGGCTTTCGCCTTCCTGAACCGGCTGCTGGCGCGGGCCGTGGTCGCCTGGCTGGCCTGGCGCCCTGTCTGATCGCGGCGACAGACCCATCCCTACACGGACCCCGCCGCGACAATAGTTTGCGGAAAGGACCGGAAATGTGACAAACTTGTCTGTTTAATGCCCACAGGCAAATAATTTCCTGGAACGGAACATGTCGCGTCGCCTCCTGTTTTCCCCGACCCGTGCCGCCGCCCTGACCTTCGGGGCCGGTCTTGCCGCGTCGATCGCATTGTTCCTGGGAGTGTGCCACCTGGAATACGACAACCTGGCCCTGTCGTTTGCCCAGCGCGCCGACCAGCGAGTGGCCGCCGTGCGCGAAGGCCTGCACGACGCGGTCGAGGTGATCACGGTGGCGAACCGCCTGTTTGCCCTCGGCACCCCGGTCACGCGCGCCCAGTTCCACGATTTTACGGCGCCCCTGCTGCAGCGCCATCCGTTCATCAAGGCCTTCAATTACCACCGGCTGGTGGCCGACGGCGAGCGCGCCGCGGTGGAGGCCGAACTGCAGGCCGTGATTCCCGGCACCGTGATCCGCGAAGAGCGCGACAGCCGCCAGGCGCCGGCAGAGCAGCGCCCGTTCTACAGCATCGTGTACTACCTGGAGCCGATGGCCGGCAACGAACCGGCCTTCGGTTTCGACTCCGCCACGCGCGCGCCGGTCAACGAGGCGCTGGCGCGCTCGCAGGCCGAAGGCCGGGCCGCCGCCACGCCGCTGTTTCCGCTGATCCAGGATCCGAACCCGCAGCCGAGTTTCCAGGTGATCCTGCCCGTGCACGACCGCGCCGGCAAACTGGTCGGCGACACCTCGGTGGTGGTGCGCGCGCGCGAACTGGTGCACAAATCACTGGCCGACGCCGGCCTGCTGGGCGACGACCAGGTCGTGATGGCGGTCTACGCCGGCGCCAGGGCCACCGCCGCCGACCTGGTCTTTAGCAACGGCAACGGCGGCGCCCTGCCGGCGGACGATCCGCTCTCGCGCTGGATCGCCCCCGAGCACAGCAACCGCACGGTCCGCAAGCTGGACCTGGCCGGCCGCCCATGGCTGGTCGAGGTCGCCGCAACGCCGCGTCCGTTCGCGGCCGACCACCTGGCCTCGCTGGCGCTGCTGGCCGGCGGCATCCTGCTCAGCCTGTTGACGGCGGCCTGGGTACAGTACTCGGGCGAGCGCGCCCGCCGCGTCCAGCAGCTGGTGCGCACCCGTACCGCCGACCTCAAGCGCACCAACCGGCGCCTGGTCGACGACATGGTCGCGCGCGAGCGCACCGAAAAAGCCCTGCAGCAAAGCGAACAGCGCTTCCGCCAGCTGGTGTCGATGTCCTCGGACTGGTACTGGGAGCAGGATGCGCAGTTGCGCTTCACGATGGTGACCGGCGGCTTTTCCGAAAAGGCCGGCGTGCTGGTCGAACACGTGCTGGGCAAGACGCGCTGGGAATACGTGCCGTCGCTGGCCGAGACCGAGAGCGGCCGCGCCCACATCGCCCGGGTCAAGGGTTACCTGCCCTTCAACGATCTCGAATACCAGGTGGTCGACGACCATGGCGAAACCCGCTGGTTCTGCGTCAACGGCCAGCCCGTGTTCGACCAGAACGGCAATTTCACCGGCTACCGCGGCACCGGCAGCGACATCACCGAGCGCAAGCTGACCGAGCAGCGCGTGCACCACGTGGCCCAGCACGACGTGCTGACCGGCCTGCCGAACCGCTCGCTGCTGCAGGACCGGCTGGGCCAGGCGGTGGCCTATGCCAACCGCAGCGGCAATCCGGTCTGGGTCATGCTGATCGACCTCGACCGCTTCAAGTTCGTCAACGACAGCATGGGCCACAAGGCCGGGGACGTGCTCCTGATGACGGTGGCGGCGCGCCTGCGCGGGGCCCTGCGCGACCTCGACACGGTGGCGCGCCTGTCGGGTGACGAGTTCGTGGTGATCGTGTCGGAACATGGCGAGCAGCAGCTGACCCAGGACATCGTCGAACGCGTCATGGCCGCCGTTGCCCAGCCGGTAATGCTCGGCACCAAGGAATTTTTTGTGACCTGCAGCATCGGCGTCGCCGTCTACCCGAGCGAGGCGACCGATGCCGACGTCCTGATCGAGCACGCCGACATCGCGATGTACCGCGCGAAAAAGCTGGGCCGTAATAACTTCCAGTTCTACACGCCCGCCATGAACGAGGAATCGCTGGAGCGGGTGCGCATCGAAGGCGCGCTGCGCAATGCCCTCGAGCGCGACGAGTTCGTGCTGTACTACCAGCCCCAGGTCGACATCAAGAGCGGCAAGATCGTCGGCATGGAAGCGCTGCTGCGCTGGCAGCACCCGGAACTGGGCATGGTGCCCCCCGGCCGCTTCATCGGCATTGCCGAAGACACCGGCCTGGTCGTGCCGATCGGGGCCTGGGTGCTGCGCACCGCCTGCGCCCAGAACAAGGCCTGGCACGATGCCGGCTACGACAAGCTGCGGGTGGCGGTCAACCTGTCGGCGCGCCAGTTCGGCGCACCCGACCTGCTCGAAGGCCTGGAAGCGGTGTTGCGCGACACCGGGCTGGAGCCGAAATACCTCGAGATCGAGCTCACCGAGAGCCTGTTCATGAGCGACATCACGCCGGCCGTCGACCTGCTGCACCGCATGAAGGCGCTCGGCGTGAACCTGTCGATCGACGATTTCGGCACCGGCTATTCGAGCCTGTCCTACCTGTCGCGCTTCCCGATCGACGTGCTCAAGATCGACCGCAGTTTTGTGGCCGACATCACGCGCGACGCCAACGACGAGGCCATCGTCACCTCGATCATCGCGCTGGCGCACAACCTGAAGCTGGCCGTGATCGCGGAAGGCGTGGAAACGGCAGAGCAGCTCGACTACCTGCGGCGCCATGGCTGCGACGAGATGCAGGGCTATTACTTCAGCAAGCCGCTGGCGGGCCCCCAGTTCGAGCAATTGCTGCGCGAGGGACGCGGATTGCGCGTCATCGAGCATCCGGCCGAGGCGGAGACGGAAGCGGCCGACGCCTGAGGCAGCCTGGCAATGTTGTCAGGTACCAAGTGAGGTATTGAGATGTGGCAATTTTCATATCGTTGCTCTACAATAGGCGTGTCTCTATTGCAATTTCGGGAAACGATGATGGAAGAAGTGAATGCACGGCCGGCGCAGGGAGCGCAGGCACGTGTGGTGAGGACCGACCTGCGCACCCGCGACCTGGTCAACCAGGCGGTAGCCTCGGTTCCGACGCTGGGCCTGCAACGCGCGGCAGAGTTTTTGGCGGCGATGAACGTCCCGGCCGAAATCGCCGTGCGCACCCTCGTCTATCCGCAACGCCGCCGGCGTTATTAGCCAGGCCGGGATGACACGCCAGCCATCCATGCGCACACGCAAACGCCGACGCCCTTCGCGTCGGCGTTTTGCTTTGCGGCCGCCGGCGGCCTGCCTACTGCGGGCGCCGCAGGCGGCGCCCCGGAACCATCATTTGCGCGGCTCTTGCGCCCGGATGTCCGCCAGCGATTCGCGGCCCCTGGCGGTGACCTCGAAGCTGCCGTCCTCACGCTGCGCAATATGCGACTTGCGGATCAGGAACTGGGCGACGTCACCCGGCACCGATGCCGCCGGATCCGCCTCCAGCGCCGTCAGCGCCTCGACGCAGGCGCGCAGGAACAGGACCTGCTGGCCCTTTTCCGTCAGGTCGACCCGACCGTCGCGGCCATAGGAAATCATCTTCAGGCCCGACAGGCGCTTGGCGTTGCGTCCGACGCAGGCATTGACCCGGTCGGTGCGCGCGCCGCGCCGGATGAACTCGAGCGCGTTATATTCGTCTGTCGTCAGTTTTTCGTTCTTCATTGCCGCTTTCTGGTTCGTATGCGGCCGTCATGGTAACCGGCGCGACGCCCTGCGGCAACTAATGGATGAGAAGCCCGGACCCGCTGCCCGGGCCCCGCGCCTTAGCGCACGCTGCGCAGGGCAATCCACAACAGGCCTGCGGCGACGATGCCGCCCACGGCCAGCACGCCCTGGAAGCGGCGCGAAGCAAAGCCGGTGTTCCGGCCCAGGTAAATTTTGTTATACAGCGAATTGCCCATCTGTTTCTCCGTCAATCAATCAACAAGACCATGAACGGATATTATAAAAAAAATCACACTTCGACACTGTTCGACACCGAACATAATTGTAACTTTGTGTGTGATTAGGCAACGACGCAACACCCTCGTACTGCGCGCCGGTGCCGAGTGGCGGCTGTTAGGATGTTCCCGACCTTGACTAGCACTGGAGCGCACCATGACACACCCGAAACACTCTGCCGACCCTGCCGCATCCGGCCGTCCCTTCCTCGACGAAGGCGATATCGGCAGCGGCGAAAAGACGCCGGCCCAGCAGGAAACCGAAGACATGATCAGGGAGATTCCGCCGCTTCAGCCCGGCAGCGCGCGCGAGCACGGCGCACCACACCACAAGAGCCACGACCAGGGGCAGGCGAAACCGTGACGCAGGGCGCTGCCGCCGGGTGCGGCAGTGTCGTGACAGGAAGGGGATAACGGCAGGCGGCGGCAGGCCGACGGGCACTGGCGCCGCGCGTGGCCGGGGCCAGGCTGGCCCCGCAAGGACTCAGTGCGCCCGGATCGGCGGCTCGGGCAGTTTCGGCTCTTCGACCGGCGCATGCATCGGATCGGGCACGTCGTCCGGCACCGGAATCGGTTGCGGCGGCGCCGGTTCCGGGTCCGGCGTCGAATGGGCATGCAGCGCGCCGGAGGGTTCGCCGCCACGCGGATCGGTCGTATCCATCATCAACATTTCTCCTCAGTGCGGGCCCGGACGCACAGCCGTGAGACCGCGCAACCCGGGGATCGTTCAACGCAGCGCCGGCGGCCGGGCAAGCCGCCCCCGGCGCCTGTTTCAGTGGTTCTGCTTCTGCTTGGCGCCGCCGCCGGCGCCTTCGCCGGTGCCGGCGCGCACGCGCGACTTGGCATCATGGCTGCTCTTGTCCTGCTCGCCGGCGCGCTTCTTCGCCATCTCCTCTTCCGACATGTGGGCCTCGGATTGCTTGCTCTGGGTGTCGTTCGCTTTCGATTCGTTCATGGTGATTCCTCCCGTGGTAGATGAAAACAGTAACGTTTGGCGCAGCCTAGCATGGAAGAACCGCCAAGGTTTTCAATCGTGCGCATCAGGCAAACTTGCGTATAGTTCAAGCTTTCCGCTCCCGAGCACACCATGAGAACCCGTCCGCTTTTGTCAACCTCCCTGCTGTCCATCCTGCTGCCGGCCCTGCTGTCGGCCCCACTCTCCGCCCTTGCCTTCGCACCGATGAAACTTGCCGACTACATGGCCCTGACCGGCCCCGCCCCTTCCGCGCGCATCGCCTATGGTCCTGCCCCTTCGCAATATGCCGAGCTCTTCGTTCCCGAGGGTACCGGGCCGTTCCCGGTCGCGGTGCTCGTGCATGGCGGCTGCTGGACCGAACAATTCGGCGGCATCGCCCAGCTGCGCAACATGGCCGGCGCCTTGCGCGAACGCGGCATCGCCGTCTGGAACGTGGAATACCGGCGCGTCGACGAACCCGGCGGCGGCTATCCCGGCATGTACCAGGACATGCATGCCGCGCTCGATGCCCTGGCCGCCCTGGCCGCCCGGCCCGGCAGCGCCAGGCTCGACCTGGAACGGGTGGTGGCGGTCGGCCATTCGGCGGGCGGCCAGCTGGTGCAGTGGATTGCGGGCCGCAGCCGCATTCCCGCCAGCAGCCCGCTCCACCGCAGCAAGATGTTGCCGGTGCGCGCCGTCGTCAGCCTGGGCGGCCTGGCCGACCTGCGCCGCGAACGCGAACTGATCAAGGCGAACTGCGGGCGCGACACGCCCGAGCTTGCCGGCGAGCCGAGCCGCGAGCGGCCGGACGTCTACGTCGACACGAATGCCGCCGAACTGCTGCCCAACGGCAGCCACACGATCCTCGTGACGGGCGAGCTCGACACGATTTCGCCGCCGCGCGTGGCGCACGACTACGCGGCGCGGGCGCGCGCAGCCGGCGACCGCGCCGACGTGGTGATCCTGCCCGGCGCCAGCCATTACGACGAGGTGGCGGCAAGTTCGCCTTCCTGGCCGCTGGTGGCCGCCGCCATCGAACGCGCGCTGGCCGCGACGGCCCGGCCGGCACCGATCAAGGACGCCGCGCCAGCGGCGCGTTGAGCACCAGGTCGGTGGTCGGCACGGCAACGCAGGGCAGCAGGTAGCGATCGCGCTTTTCCTCGATCGACAGGCCCGGCCATTCGACCAGGTAGCGCACGCTGCCGCTGTCGAGACGGCACAGGCAGGTGCGGCAGGTGCCGTTGCGGCAGGAATTGGGGAGCGTGAAGCCGGCCGCCTCGGCAGCCGCGAGCACGGTCGTGCCCTGCGCCGGGAAGCTGCAGCCGAGCGGCGCGAGCGTGATGACAAAGGGGTGAGGAGGAGTGGTGGCAGGTTCGCTCATGCACGGATTGTAGCGCTGGTTGATGTGTCGACGGGTGTGCCGATTGGCGCGGCGCCGGCCCCGGATGCCTGGGTACGTTCCCGCACAGACCGATGAGTGCGGCAAGCCTAGGCTGGAGTTTCCTTAAGTCAGCATTGCAGGTGCCCCATGAAAAAAATCGTCGCCCCCGTCGTCGTCGCCGCTCTTGCAGGCGCCCTTTCCTTGCCCGCCGCCGCGCAAGCGCCCCAGCCGGCCACGCAGGCAGCGCCCCAGGCCGGCCAGGCCTTGCCGGCCCAGGCCGCGGCACACGATCCGGCCACGCGCAAGCGCGCCGAATTCGAGCGCCTGCTGCGCGCCCAGGTCCTGCTCGACCGGATGCATTTTTCGCCTGGCGAGATCGACGGCGCCTACGGCTCGAACATGCGCCAGGCCTTGTCGGCCTTCCAGAAATCGCGCGACCTGCCGGCCACCGGCAAGCTCGACGAGGCGACCTGGAACGCCCTGAACCAGGACACCACCGCCACCCTCGTCAATTACACGATCGCCGAGGAAGACGTCGCCGGTCCCTTCCATGACGTCCCGGAAGACATGATGGAAAAGGCCAAGCTGGAAAAGCTCGGCTATGCCAATCCGCTCGAGGGCCTGGGCGAAAAATTCCACGCCAGCCCCGCCCTGCTCCAGCGCCTCAACCCCGGCAAGGACTTCAGCCGCGCCGGCGAGCAGATCGTCGTGCCGAGCGTGCATGGCGGCGCGCCGCTGCCGGCGGCGAGCAAGGTCGTGGTCAGCGACAGCCGCAAGGTGCTGATGCTGTTCGACGCGTCGGACCGCCTGATCGCGCAATATCCGGCCTCGACCGGCAGCCAGTACGATCCGCTGCCGATCGGCACCTGGAAGATCGAGGGCGTGCACCCGAACCCGACCTACCACTACAACCCGAAACTGTTCTGGGATGCCGAGCCGGGCGACAAGAAAGCCAAGGTTGCCCCCGGCCCGAACAACCCGGTGGGCGTGGTCTGGATCGACCTGTCCAAGCCGCACTACGGCATCCACGGCACGCCGGTGCCCAAGTTCATCGGCAAGACCGAATCGCACGGCTGCATCCGCCTGACCAACTGGAGCGCCGCCGCCGTGGCGGGCGCGGTGGCGGCCGGGACCCAGGTCGTGCTGGAGAAATAATTTGCTTGTTTAACCCAGGGAGGCTTCGATGAAATGGCTGGTTACGTTCCTGCTCGGCGTGGTGGTCGGCGCCGCCGGTTTGTTCGTCTATCTGCGCGAGATCGCTGACGCGCCCGATCCGATCGTCACCGAAGCGAGCGCCGGCGCGCCAGCGGCAGCAGCAGCGCCGCCTGCGCCACAGGCGGCCGCTGCGAACGCCATGCCGGCCGAGCTGGGCGACGCCGAGCTGCCGATCCGGCCTGCGGCGGGCGCCGCCGGCGCGGCCGCGCCGGAACTGACGGCCGCGGGCGGCATGCCGGCCAAGCTGCTGGTGCCCGTCGAGGGCGTCGCCTATGGCGCCCTGACCGACACCTTCGACCAGCCGCGCGGGCAGGAACGCCACCATGAAGCGCTCGACATCATGGCGCCGACAGGCACCCCGGTGCGCGCCGCCGGCGACGGCAAGGTCGTCAAGCTGTTCAACAGCAAGGCCGGCGGCATGACCTTGTACCAGTTCGATCCAGCCGAGCAATACGCGTATTACTACGCCCACCTCGACCGCTACGCCGACGGCATCAAGGAAGGCATGCAGCTCAAGCGCGGCGACCTGCTCGGGTATGTGGGCGCAAGCGGCAACGCCGACCCGAACGCGCCGCACCTGCATTTCGCGGTGTTCGCGCTGACGCCCGAGAAGCAGTGGTGGAAAGGGACGCCGGTCAATCCGTATCCGTTGCTGGGGGATTGATCAGGCAAGTGTCAGGTAGGGTGGACGGGTTCCCCGTCCACGCGTTCAAGCAGCAGTGACCTGGCCGCCGCCAGGGCAAGGCCGCGCCCACCCTACGGTTACAAGGCGGCGTTCGTCTCGGCTGCCGGTTCGTCCACATCGGCGCCGACATTGATCGCCGCATACGCACGCTGCACGGCAATCGCTTCGCGGCTGGCGGCGCCATACAATTCCTGCGCCGATTCGATCATCTTCGCGCGCGCCTCGGCGTAATTGGTGCTGGAGGTGAACTTGGTGGTGTTCGCCTTGAACCAGATGCGGAAAGCCTTGTCGAGGCCGATGCCCGTCATCGCCTGGGGCGACGCGACCAGGTATTTGCTGTAGTAGTCGCCCTCCTTGTCCGCCTTCGAGCCCTGCGCCAGGAAATAGAACATCCGGTTGTTCGGGCCGCTGCTGTAGTGGACGTCGAGGCGCTTGAGCGAGGTGCTCCAGGCGTCCGGGCTGTTGCCGTCCTTGCTGGGCCGGTACATCCAGCGCAGCGGCTTGCCTGCGGGGCTGATCTCGGTGCCGAGCATCCAGTCGTTGCCGCTCGGCGGGACGAGTTCGCCCTTGCCGCCGGCCCGCGCATAGGCCTCGACCACTTCCCCCTTGATGTCGGAACTCGACTCGTTGAGCCCGCCCGACTCGCCCGAATAGATCAGGTCGGAGGTGGCGGCCGTGACGCCGTGGCCCATCTCGTGGCCGATGACGTCGATCGAGCCCAGGCTGGTGAAGCTGTTGCCGTCGCCGATGAACATGCAGCGGCAGGTGTCGCTGTAATAGGCGTTGTCGTAGGCGGTATTGACGTGCACGGCGATGTAGGTGGCCGTGTTGTGCCCGTCGAGCGATTGCCAGCCGAGCACGTTCTTCATGGCGTCGTAGGTGTTCATCAGGCCCCACATGGCGTTCACGGCCGCGGTCTGGCCGTTCGCGTCCGTTGTGCTGCCGCCGCGCACGTACTGTTTGCCGTCGCCCCAGGTGTTGCTGGTGTGGGTGTACATCTTGCCGGCGCTGCTGGTGCCGTTGGCGTTGGTGATCGCCATCGCGCCGAAGGTGCCGCCGGTGCCGCGCTCGGGATCGAGCATCTGGAAGCTGCCGTTGGCCTCGGTGGTGCTGATCGGCACCTCGCCGTTGTACTGGCTCTTGCCGACCCCGATCACGGTCTGCAGGGCGTCCCAGCGGTCGATCACGCGGCCGTCCTTCGCGCTGACGATGGTGTCGTGGTAGAGCGGCCGGTCGGCGCGCTGCATGCGGGTGCGCACCAGGTAGGCCAGCTCGTAATGGTCCACCACTTCCTGCACGTCGAGCGCATTCAGTTCGGCCTCGAGCTTGGCTTCGGCGCCCGCCACGCGCTCCATCTTCATCACCGGATAAATCAGCAGTTCGACGCTGGGCGGCTTGATGTGGGTGGCGCCGGCCCCGGTCGCCGCGACCGCGGTGTCGATGGCGGCTTTCGGCGGCAGCGCGGGTCGCACGCTGAAATCGGCGGTCGCCGCGCCGAGCCGGTTGGCAGGACCGCGCCCGAGGTGCAGGCGGCGGTCGGAGGCGGCCTCGGAGACGATCGCGCCGGAGGCGTCGAGCACCACCACCGATTCCGAACCGAACACCCGCAAGCCCTTGTAGGTGTGGGCGGCGCGCACCACCTGCGTGCCCTGCATGCCCGGATGCTGGAGGGCCACCGTGAAGCCGTGGTTGTGATCGAGCCCGCGCGCGACGCGGGCCTGGGCGAGCTTCGACACCAGGGCCGCCCTGGCCTCGGGCGACGGCAGCTTGGGTGCGCTCATCATCGGCGCGGCGCCGGCACCGGCGCAATAGCTTGCAATCAGGACGCCAAGGGGCGCGGCCAGCAGGCGGGTGCGAAGCTTCATCTCGTCTCCATTCGAAGGTAGCCAGGGAGTTTCCCAACCGCAAAATTACGGTGGGCCTCTTCGAAGTGTGGACGAGCCTCAAAAACAGTAATTGCTTAAACGCAAGAAGCCCCGCCGGCGCGTCGAGACGCAGCGGCGGGGCCACAGTGCCGGCGGGCGGATGCCCGACGGTGAAGGCGTGCTTCAGTAGCGGTCGTCGTAGCGATGGTCGTAACGCGCATAGCGCTCGTTACGATTGTCGCCGCGGTCATCGTCGCGGCCGTCGTCGCGATCGTTCCGCTTCATCAGGTAATACGCGGCCCCGGCCAGCACGCCGGCAATCGCCAGCTTTTTCGCCAGCCCGGCCTTGTTGTGCTGCCACTCGGCCTTGATACCCATTTCTGCCAGGATGTTGGGCACATGGCCATGGGAGATGTCCTCGACCACGCCCTCGACCACGTTGATGCGGTCGGCGCCGAGCAGGATCAGCCAGTGGCGCAGGTCGTTCTCGGAGTACTTGAAGGCGGCGCGGCGCAGCATGCCCGACAGGCCCGAGGGTGGCTGGACCGTTCCATGCAGCTGGGTAATGCCGGGGCGCTCGTTCGACACCAGCACTTCGACGTGCTGCTCCTGGGCCGGTGGCGTAGGCATGTTGGCCGGCGTGTAGCGCGGCGGCGTGCGTTCCATCGGCACTGCCGGACGGTTCTTGTGGTCGAGATCGGCGCCCCAGCCCTTGATGTGCGTCAGCTGCTCGCGCGTGCGGCGGGTCTGCTTCGCCTCGGGCTGCACCGGGTGGCGGTAGCCATGCTCGTGGTCATGGGTATGGTCGTGGCCCAGCCGGTCGAGGCTGGCTTCGTTTGGATGTGCGTGCGTGGTCATGGCGGTTCGGCTTTCCATGCGTCCTCCTTATGGCGTGACACTGGCCGCGACGGCGCGCACTTCGTGGGCGCGTGGCGGGATCAGGATCGGTTTTATGCAGTTGTCGAGCTTGCTCGAGAAGAGGTGATAGGCATCCGCCACTTCTTCCAGCGGAATGCGGTGCGTGATGATCTGCTTGGGGTCGATGTGGCCGGCACGGATGTGCTCGATCAGGCGCGGCAGGTGGCGCTTGACGCTGGCCTGGTTCATGCGCATCGTGATGCCCTTGTTCATGGCATTCCCGATCGGCACGGCATTGAAGGTCGGGCCGTAGACGCCGACGATCGACACGTTGCCGCCCTTGCGCACCGAGTTGATGCACCAGTGCAGCACGATGGCCGAACCGGACTGCGCCTTCATGAGGCGGCCGGTGATGGTTTGCAGGGTGCTGCCGGCGGCGTCGCAGCCGACCGCGTCGATGCAGACGTCGGCGCCCAGGCCATCGGTCATCTTCTTGATGTGGATCGCCATGTCCTGCACGTCCTTGAAGTTGACCACTTCGCACTGGGCGTAGTTCTTGACGAACTCGAGGCGGTATTCGACCTCGTCGACCACGATCACGCGCCCGGCGCCGAACAGCCAGGCCGACTTGGCGGCGAAGATGCCGACCGGTCCGGCGCCGAACACGACCACCGTGTCGCCTTCCTTGATGTCGCCCATCTCGGCCGCCTGGTAGCCGGTCGGCAGCGCATCGGTGAGCAGCACGGCGTCGTCGTCGTGGATGTCGTCCGGAATCTTGATCGGGGCGACGTCGGCCATCGGGATGCGCACGTATTCGGCCTGTCCGCCGTCGTAGCCGCCGGCCGTGTGCGAATAGCCGTAGATGGCGCCGACGGCGGTCGCCGCCGCGTTCACGTTATGGCAATTACCGTAGAGTTCTTTCTGGCAGAAGAAGCAGGAGCCGCAGAAAATGTTGAACGGCACCAGCACGCGGTCGCCCACCTCCAGCGTCGTCACCATCGGCCCGACATCCTCGACGATGCCGATGAATTCGTGGCCGAAGGTGTGGCCGACGCGGGTATCGGGAACCATGCCGTGGTACAGGTGCAGGTCGGACCCGCAAATGCACGAGCGCGTGACACGGATGATGGCGTCGCCTGGATGCTCGATGACGGGATCGGACTTGTGTTGGGCGCGCACACGGTAGGGCCCCCGGTAGTTCATTGCCAGCATAAATTCCTCCTCGAAAGTTTCTGCTTGTCCGGTATCGAATGCGGACGCATGAGTTCTAAACTTATGTCAAAACGCTACTAATTACGATATGCGCACGGAAACGAACGCAGGTTTTTTAACCGGATTTACACGAACTTTAGCAACTGTTCGCCACAGGAAAGCGAAACTTCCCCGTGGCATCGAGGTTGGACTCGCCTGATTACAGCTGGCGCGCCTCGAAGGTATTGCACTGCTCGACCTCGCCCGTCTCGAAGCCGCGCTTGAACCAGCGCACCCGCTGGGCCGAGCTGCCGTGGGTGAAGGAATCCGGCACCACGGTGCCCTGCGAGCGGCGCTGGATCGCGTCGTCGCCGATCGCCGTTGCCGTCGCCAGTGCCTGCTCGATGTCGCCGGTCTCGAGGAAGGCTTCCTTCTTTTGCGTGTGATAGGCCCAGACGCCGGCGAAACAGTCGGCCTGCAGCTCCAGCCGTACCGAGAGCGCATTGCCCTGGGTTTCGGACATCGCGCGCTGCGCCTGCTGGACCTTGTCGGAGATGCCGGTCAGGTTCTGCACGTGGTGACCGACCTCGTGCGCGATCACATAGGCTTGCGCGAACTCGCCGCCGACGTTGAAGCGCTGCTCCATGAGGCGGAAGAAGCTCAGGTCGATGTAGACCTTGCTGTCGCCCGGACAATAGAAGGGGCCGCTGGCGCTGCTGCCCGTGCCGCAGGCGGTGGGAACGCGCCCTTCGAACAGCACCAGCCTGGGCGCCTGGTAGCGTGCGCCCTGGGCCGCGAACAGGGGCGTCCAGGCATCCTCGGTATAGGCCAGCACGGTGCGCACGAAGCGGGTTTGCGGGTCGTTGGCGGGCGCCGCGTCCGGCCCCGGCTGCTGCACCTGGGGCGCCGGCCCGCCGCCGCCCATCATGCCGATCACGGTGCCGGGGTCGACGCCGAAGAACAGCGAAGCGACCAGGGCGATCGCGATCGTGCCCAGCCCCACCGACTTGCCGCCGATGCCAAAGCCGCCACCGCCGCCGCGGCGGTCCTCGACGTTGCTGCTCTCGCGGTCGCCTTCCCACTTCATCGCGACCTCCGCAGCTGTGCCGAGTTCATGCTTTCGCGCGCGTCCTTCAGGCGGAATTCGTCGTCGAGGGCCAGGCCGGAGCGGGCCTCGTCGTTGAGCGTGCGTTCATGCCGTTCGCGTTCGACCTCGCGGTCCACGCGCTGGTGTTCCTGATCCGGGAGCAATGGCTTCATGATTATCCTTGGCTGTTTTGGTCGCTGCGCCGGCACCCTGGCCGGCCCTGGCGTTGTTGCCAGTATGGACGCGCAGTAGCAGGCGGTATGTTCGGACATTCACATAAGAAGCTTGTCAGGTAAATAAGTACGCGACAGTCCTGCGGCGCTTCGTACGCCAGCGAACAGAGGCCGCCCGCGCGATATCGCATGCTGGACGGATGACCGCCACCATCGACCCCGACGCCCTGCTCGCCCTGGGCCAGGCCCTGCAGCGCGCAGGCTACCGATTCATCACCGTGACCCCGGCCACCCACCGCCGCGTGAATGGCCGCGAAGGCAATGCCTGGGCCGGCGACCTGCGCGGCGTATTCGGCTGGAGCAGGCCGTTCCGCGAGAACACGCTGGCGCCCGACATCCTGGCGCTGATGCGCCGCGCCGGCGTGCTCGAGGAGAAAGACGGGGCCTTGCGCGCCACCGTGCGCGCGTCGAGCATCGGCGAGCGCCTGTACTTCCACTCGGCCTTTCCGACCCGGGACGACGACGCCGTCTTCTTCGGCCCCGACACCTACCGCTATATCGCGGCGGCCAGGCGCGCCATGGAGGGGCTGGCGCCGCCGCGCCGGGCGGTCGACATCGGCGCCGGCGGCGGGCCGGGCGCGATCGAAGCGGCGGCGCGCTTTCCGAGTGCGGTGTCGATCGCGGCCGACATCAACGAGCGCGCGCTGGCGCTGGCCGGCGTCAACGCGCGCCTGGCGGGCAGCGCGAACGTCGAGCTGCGCCACAGCGACCTGTTGAAAGGCATCGAAGGCGGCTTCGACCTGGTCATGTCGAATCCCCCCTACATCCTCGACCCCGACCAGCTGCGCTACCGCCACGGCGGCGAGATGCGCGGGGCCGGGCTCTCGCTGGCCATCGTCGAGGCGGCGCTCGAGCGCCTGGACCCGGGCGGGGCCCTGCTCCTGTACACGGGCATCGCCATCGTCGACGGCCGCGACGAGTTCCTGGACACGATCCGCCCCAGGCTGGACGCGGCCTGCAGCCGCTGGTCCTACGAGGAGCTCGATCCCGACATCTTCGGCGGCCAGCTCGACTGCGAGGGCTACGAGGAGGTCGAGCGGATCGCGGCCGTCTGGCTGCACGCCACCAAACGCTAGCGCCGCTGCTCGGCCGCGGCGGCGCGCATCGCCAGCGCCGCCAGCATGGCAGCGAGCACCAGCAGCACGGCGCCCAGGCTGAAGCTGGCCTGGTGCCCGCCGGCGTCGAACAGCATGCCGCCGCCGGTCGCGCCGACCATGATCGCCAGCTGCACCACCGCCACCACCAGCCCGCCGCCGGCCTCGGCATCGTGCGGCAGGGTTTTCGCCAGCCAGGTCCACCAGCCGACCGGCGCCGCGGTGCCGATCAGGCCCCACACGGCGAGCAGCACCGTGGTGGCGGCCAGCGAGCCGCCGAAGGCGATGAAGGCCAGCGCAATGACGGCCATCACGGCCGGGATCACGATCAGCGTCCGGTACAGGCCCTCTTTCAGGAAGCGGCCGATGAAGACCGTCCCGGCAAAGCCCGCCAGGCCATTGACGAGCAGCAGCAGCGACAGGGTGGCGACATCGACCCCGGTGACCCGCTCGAGGAAGGGCCGCAGATAGGTAAACAGCGCGAACTGTCCCATGAAGAAGAAGCCGGTCGCGGCCATGCCGTAGGCCACCACCGGCCGCCGCAACAGGCGGAAGGGATTGCCGGCGCGCTTGCCCGGCACGGCAGGCATGGACGGCAGGCTCAGCAGCTTCCAGGCGAAGGCCAGCGCGGCAATCGGCACCATGCAGAAGAAGGCGCCGCGCCAGCCGACGATGCCGCCCAGGAAGCTCCCCAAAGGCGCGGCCACCACGGTGGCCAGGGCGTTGCCGCCGTTCACGATGGCCAGCGCGCGCGGTACCTGGTGGATCGGCACCAGGCGCATCGCGGTGGCAGCCGACATCGACCAGAAGCCGCCGATCGCCACGCCGATCAGGGCGCGCCCGGCCATGAACAGGAAGTAGTTCGGTGCGAACGCGGACAGCGTGCTCGAGGCGATCATCAGCAGGGTCAGCCCGAGCAGCAGGGTCTTGCGGTCGAGCCGGCCGGCGAGAATGGGAATCAGCAGGCTGGTGAACAGGGCGAAGGCGCCGGAGATGCCGATCGATTGCCCGGCCTGCCCTTCGCTGATGGCCAGTTCCGTGGCGATCGGCGTCAGCAGGCTGACCGGCATGAATTCGGAGGCGACCAGGACGAAGGCGCCGAGGGCCAGCGCGCAGACGGCGCCCCAGACTGCGTCCGGCTGGGCCGCCTGCGGCGCCGGAGGGTGTGCGAGTTTCATTGAAAAAGTCTTTCGTGCGCCGCCGGCGCGCCGGCCGGCGGCGGTGCCCGAGGGGGAACCAGGCGGGGAATCAGGCGGCGAGGGTCGCGAGGGTCGTATTGTCGATCACGAAGCGGTATTTCACGTCGCCCTTGAGCATGCGTTCGTAGGCCTCGTTGATGCCGTCGGCGCGGATCATCTCGATGTCGGCGACGATGCCGTGCTGGGCGCAGAAGTCGAGCATTTCCTGGGTTTCCGGAATGCCGCCGATCATCGAGCCGGCGATCGCGCGCCGCTTGCCGATCAGGTTGAAGACCTCGGGCGAGGGGTGCGGGGTGGCCGGCGCGCCGACCAGCACCATCGTGCCGTCGCGCTTGAGCAGCGCGGTGAACGCGTCCAGGTTGTGCGGCGCGGCGACCGTGTTGACGATCAGGTCGAGGCTTTTGGCGTGGGCAGCCATGGCGTCCGGGTCCTTCGACACGACGACTTCGTGGGCGCCCAGCGCCTCGGCATCGCGCCGCTTCGATTCCGAGGTGGTGAAGGCGACCACGTGCGCGCCCATCGCCCGCGCCAGCTTGATGCCCATGTGGCCGAGCCCGCCGATGCCGACGATGCCGACCCGCTTGCCCGGACCAGCGCCCCAGTGGCGCAGCGGCGAATACGTCGTGATGCCGGCGCACAGCAGCGGCGCGACGGCGGCCAGCTGCTCCTGCGGATGGGTGACGCGCAGCACGTAGCGCTCGTGCACGACGATCTGCTCGGAATAGCCGCCCAGGGTATGGCCGGGGGCGTCCGGGGTCGGGCTGTTGTAGGTGCCGGTCATGCTGTCGCAGTAGTTCTCGAGGCCCTCCTCGCAATCGGCGCAGCCCTGGCAGCTGTCGACGATGCAGCCGACGCCGACCAGGTCGCCCACCCGGTGGCGCGACACATGCGCGCCGACCGCGGAGACGCGGCCGACGATCTCGTGGCCGGGAACGCAGGGATACTGGGTGCCGGCCCACTCGCCGCGCACCTGGTGCAGGTCGGAGTGGCAGACGCCGCAAAAGGCGATGTCGATCTGGACGTCATGCGGACCCGGCGCGCGGCGCGTGATGTCCATCGGTTCCAGGGGCTGGTCGGCGGCGTCGGCGCCGTAGGCTTTGACGGTCATGGGAAATCCTTTCGTGTTGCTTGAATTGAAAACGGCCGGGATCGCTCCGGCCGCTCTGGCGGTCTATGCAAATCAGATGGACTAGCATGATAGCGGCAAAGGCCGATCGCAGCCGCGCCGGATATTGGATGACCTTATGAGCCAGCGTCATGAATCCATGGCGGAATTCATATTGCAAATCACTGATTCCTCGCGTAGGCTCATGAGCGCCTCTCATGAGTCAAGCGCTTGATTCTGCTGCAGGATTCATGAACCACCCGACCAGGACCCGCCCGATGGCCAGAGATAACCTCAACGATATCCTCGTCTTCCTCGCCGTCGCCCGCGAACGCAGCTTCACGCGCGCCGCGGGCAAGCTGGGCATGACCCAATCGGCGCTCAGCCACATCATCCGCTCGCTCGAGGGCCGGCTCGGCGTGCGCCTGCTCACGCGCACCACGCGCAGCGTCTCCCCGACCGAAGCCGGCGAGCGCCTGCTGCAGAACGTGGCGCCGCGCCTGGAAGAAATCGAAGCCGAGATCGCCGCCATCAGCGACCTGGGCGGCAAACCGGCCGGCACGGTCCGCATCACGGCGATCGACCACGTGATCGACACCGTCCTGTGGCCGCGCATCGCGCCGCTGCTGCCCCAGTATCCCGACCTGCACGTCGAGATCAGTTCCGACTACCGCCTGGTCGACATCGCGGCCGAACGCTACGACATCGGCGTGCGCTACGGCGACCAGGTCGAGAAGGACATGATCGCCGTTCGCCTCACCACCGACGTCGCCATGCGCATCGTCGCCTCCCCGGCTTATTTCGCGCACCGGCCCAGGCCGGCAACGCTGCAGGACCTCATGAAACACAACTGCATCAACCTGCGCCTGGCCAGCAGCGGCGGCCTGTACGCCTGGGAACTGCAGCACGAGGGACAGGCCGTCGAAGCGCGCGTGCGCGGCCAGGCGGTCTTCACCAACGCCTACCACATCCTGGCCGCCGCGCTCGGCGGTTGCGGGCTGGGCTTCCTGCCCGACAGCCTGGTCGATCCCCACATCCGCGCAGGGCGGCTGCTCAGCGTCATGGAAGAGTGGTGCCCGGCCTTCCCCGGCCTGCACGCCTACTACCCGAGCCGGCGCCACTCCTCGCGGGCGCTGGGCCTGGTGATCGACGCGATCCGGCACCAGGGCTGACGGCGCGGCCCGTCGACAAAGGGGCGTAGGGTGGTCGGCTACACCCGAACAATGAGCACACCGCTTGCCGCAATGCCGCCCACGCGTTCAAGCAGCCGATGCTCTGCCGCGCAATAATTTGACGCGCACGCCTGCAAGTGAACCAGTAAATAAAAAAGGCTCCCGGTGGGAGCCTTTTTTATTACTACTGGCGGAGAGGGTGGGATTCGCCTACATCCTGCAGGCCGCCCTGGCGCAAGCATGCGCCAGTCTTCGAATCCTACACGCAAGCCCCTCAGGGGCTTGCTCCTTCCGCGTACGCAATAAAAAAGGCTCCCGGTGGGAGCCTTTTTTATTACTACTGGCGGAGAGGGTGGGATTCGCCTACATCCTGCAGGCCGCCCTGGCGCAAGCATGCGCCAGTCTTCGAATCCTACACGCTAGCCCCTCAGGGGCTTGCTCCTTCCGCGTACGCAATAAAAAAGGCTCCCGGTGGGAGCCTTTTTTATTACTACTGGCGGAGAGGGTGGGATTCGAACCCACGGTACGATTTAACGTACGCCTGATTTCGAGTCAGGTACATTCGACCACTCTGCCACCTCTCCTGAATCGGTGTTGCGGTCGCTGTAAGCGAGGCCGCATTATAGCGACTGTCTGCCCGTTTGTGGAAGAAAAAAATGTTCTGCGCGTAAATTATTCAGTGGCGCCCGGGATACCTGCCCCTCTTGCTTGCGCGTTCCACGCAAAGCACGCGACGCCAATGAGCGGACGCCGTACCGCGTGCTCAGGAGTGCACACCCTACATACTTACTCCTTCCGCGCACGCAATAAAAAAGGCTCCCGAGGGAGCCTTTTTTATTACTACTGGCGGAGAGGGTGGGATTCGCCCACGTCCCGCCGGCCCGCCGCGCCCTGCAGGGCGACGGCTTTCGAATCCCACGCGCAAGGCCCGCAGGGCCTTGCTCCTCTCCGTCAGCAAATAAAAAAGGCTCCCGAGGGAGCCTTTTTTATTACTACTGGCGGAGAGGGTGGGATTCGAACCCACGGTACGATTTAACGTACGCCTGATTTCGAGTCAGGTACATTCGACCACTCTGCCACCTCTCCTAAATCGGTGTTGCGGTCGCTGCAAGAGACACGCATTATAGCCAGCGTCCGCTAAAAACGGAAGAGCAAATTCGGGGCGCGCGAAAAAATTGCGGCCCCTGCCCTGCCTCAGGCGGCTGCCGGAACCAGGCGCTCCAGGCCGCCCATGTAGGGGCGCAGCACTTCCGGGATCACGACGCTGCCGTCAAGCTGCTGGTAGTTCTCCAGCACCGCGACCAGGGTGCGGCCCACCGCCAGGCCGGAGCCGTTCAGGGTGTGCAGCAGTTCCGGCTTGTTCTGGGCGTTGCGGAAGCGGGCGGACATGCGGCGCGCCTGGAAGGCTTCGCAGTTCGACAGCGAGGAAATCTCGCGGTAGGTGTTCTGCGCCGGCAGCCAGACTTCGAGGTCATAGGTCTTGGCGGCGCTGAAGCCCATGTCGCCGGTGCAGAGCGCCATCACGCGGTACGGCAGGCCCAGCGCCTGCAGGATGGTTTCGGCGTGGCCGACCATCTCCTCGAGCGCCGCATACGACTGCTCCGGATGCACGACCTGGACCAGTTCCACCTTGTCGAACTGGTGCTGGCGGATCATGCCGCGCGTGTCGCGGCCATAGCTGCCCGCCTCCGAACGGAAGCACGGGGTGTGCGCCGTCATCTTCAAGGGCAAGTCGCCCTGCGCCACTATCTCGTCGCGCACGATGTTCGTCAGCGACACTTCCGAGGTCGGGATCAGGTAGAAGGTCTCGCCCTCGCCTTCCACGCCGCCCTTCTTGACCGAGAACAGGTCTGCTTCGAACTTGGGCAGCTGGCCGGTGCCGCGCAGCGAATCGGCGTTGACCATGTACGGGGTATAGCATTCGGTATAGCCATGCTGCCCGGTATGGGTGTCGAGCATGTACTGGGCCAGCGCGCGGTGCAGGCGCGCGATGCCGCCCTTCATGAGCGAGAAGCGCGAGCCGGTCAGCTTGGTCGCTGTATCGAAGTCCAGGCCCAGCTTTTCGCCGATGTCGACGTGGTCCTTCACCTCGAAATCGAACTGCGGCGGCGTGCCGACTCTCCGCACTTCGACGTTGCCGGTTTCGTCCAGACCCTGCGGCACCGACTCGTGCGGCAGGTTCGGCAGCGCCTCCATGAAGCGCGCCATCTTTTCCTGCACCTCGCCCAGGGCCGCTTCGTTGGCCTTGAGCTCGTCGCCCAGGCCCGCCACTTCCGCCATCACGCCCGCGGTGTCCTCGCCCTTGCCCTTGAGGATGCCGATCTGCTTCGACAGCGAGTTGCGCTTGCCCTGCAGCTCTTCGGTGCGGGTCTGGAGCGACTTGCGCTCGGCCTCGATGGCATTGAAGCCTGCCACGTCGAGCTGGAACTTGCGCGCTGCCAGGCGCGCGGCGACGTTGTCGATGTCTTTGCGGAGGAGTTGGATGTCTATCATTGTCTGATTATCGGGTTATGGGTCAGGCCGGCAGTATGTCGCGCAGTGTGCCACGCAGTGTGCCAAACCTGCAATTGTACCAAGTGGGCCGGTGTTCTACAGCGAGATTCAGCCCTCGCCGGCGTCGGCGTCGAGCTGGCGCAGGAAAGCGAGCTTCTCCGCGATCTTCGCCTCCACCCCGCGCGGCACCGGCTGGTACCAGCCCGGCTCCGGCAGGCCGTCGGGCAGGTAGGTTTCGCCGGCCGCATAGGCGTGCGGCTCGTCGTGCGCGTAGCGGTATTCGTGGCCGTAGCCGAGTTCCTTCATCAGCTTGGTCGGCGCATTGCGCAGGTGCACGGGCACTTCGCGCGACTTGTCCTTGCGCACGAAGGCCATCGCCGCATTGAAGGCGTTGTAGCCCGCATTGCTCTTGGCGGCAATGGCCAGGTAGACCACGGCCTGGCCGAGCGCCAGCTCCCCCTCTGGCGAACCGAGGCGCTCGTAGGTGGTCGCGGCGTCGTTCGCGATCTGCAGCGCGCGCGGGTCGGCCAGGCCGATGTCTTCCCAGGCCATGCGCACGATGCGGCGCGACAGGTATTTGGCGTCCGCGCCGCCGTCTAACATGCGGCACAGCCAGTACAGGGCCGCATCCGGATGCGAGCCGCGCACCGACTTGTGCAGGGCCGAGATCTGGTCGTAGAAATTGTCGCCGCCCTTGTCGAAGCGGCGCGAATTGAGGGTCAGCGCGTTATCGACGAAGTCGCCGGTGATCTGGGTGATGCCCGAGGTCTCGGCCGAGGTCTTGGTTTGCTCCAGCAGGTTCAGGAAGCGCCGCGCGTCGCCGTCGGCGTAGCCGATCAGGGTGCTCACGGCGATCTCGTCGAACTGCAGGTGGGACAGCACCCGTTCCTGGGCGCGCTTGAGCAAGAGGCGCATCTCGTCGTCGGTGAGCGCCTTGAGCACATATACCTGCGAGCGCGACAGCAGCGCCGAGTTGACTTCGAACGAGGGGTTCTCGGTGGTGGCGCCGATCAGCGTCACCAGCCCCGACTCCACGAAGGGCAGCAAGGCGTCCTGCTGCGACTTGTTGAAACGGTGGATCTCGTCGATGAAGAGGATCGTGTGCTTGCCGCGCGCCAGGTACTGCTCGGCCTGCTCGACCGAGGCGCGGATGTCCTTCACGCCCGACAGCACGGCAGACAGCGCGATGAATTCGCAGTCGAAGGCGTAGGCGGTGAGGCGCGCCAGCGTGGTCTTGCCGACCCCGGGCGGGCCCCACAGGATCATCGAATGGGGCTTGCCGGACTTGAAGACCAGGTTCAGCGGCTTGCCCGGCCCCAGCAGGTGGCTCTGGCCGATGACTTCTTCGATCGTGCGCGGGCGCAGCGCCTCGGCCAGCGGCGCGGCCGGCTCGTTGCGGAACAGGTCATCCACGGAGGCCTCCGGTGGCGCGTGGCGGGATCATGGGGCGTAGGAGCGTGTTGTACATGTGGCTAGTGTAGCCGAAGCGCCCTCGCCTTGCGGCATGCACGGGCGCCGCCGCGTCCCGCTTAGTGGCGGTTCATTGCCTGTTCACGTCCGCACCCTTCGGAATCTCGAACTTGAACTGCTGCGCGCCCAGCGCCGGGTTGCGCTCGAAGCGGGTGAATTTCAATACCGAGGTCTGGCCGAAGTTGTCTTTCAGTTCCATCGCTTCCGGCACGCCGTTCTTCAGGCCGATGCTGATCTGCTCGAAACTCGTGTCGCGCGCCTTGGGCACCGCGTTCAGCCATTCGAGGCCGTCGCGGGTGCCCGCTTCCGACAGGGTGAAGTTCTTTTCCAGGTCGTTGCTGCCGAACAGGATCGCGGCCGGCGAGGAGCCGAGCGCGTTGCCCAGCTTCTTGATCGTGACCTGGTTCAGGTCCTTGTCGTAGACGTAGAGCTGGTCGCCGTCGGCCTGCAGCAGCTGGTCGTAGGGTTTCTGGTAGTTCCAGATGAACTTGCCGGGACGGGCGAAGACAAAACTGCCGCTCGAGACCGGGGCCACCTTGCTGGTGGCGGACTTGCGTTGCTGCTGCTGGGTGAATTCGCCCTTGGCCGACTTGGTGTTGGCAACAAAGGATTTGAATTGGTCGAGGGCCGCCGCGTGGGTGGCGCCGGACAGGGCCAGGGTGGCGGTGGCGATCAGCAGGGCAAGTTTGTTTTTGATGGTCATCGTGGTCCTTTGTTGTGCGCGAAGCATTTGATGTAAGCAGCGCGGCAGTGCATCGGTGCGTTGAACGCGTGGACGGCGAAGCCATCCACCCTACGCCCCTCCGTTCTACTCCGCCTGGGTTGCCGGCACGAGGATGTCGCGGTTGCCGTTGCTTTGCATCGGCGAGACCACGCCGCTCTGCTCCATCTGCTCGAGCAGGCGCGCGGCGCGGTTGTAGCCGATGCGCAGGTGGCGCTGCACCAGCGAGATCGAGGCGCGGCGGTTCTTCAGCACCACGGCCACGGCCTGGTCGTACATGGCGTCGGACTCGCCGCCGCCTTCGCCGGCCATGGCATCGCCGCCACCGCCCGCACCGCCCTCTTCCAGCGTGCCGCCTTCGAGGATGCCTTCAATGTAATTCGGCTCGCCCAGCGATTGAAGATGTTTTACAACTCGATGCACTTCGTCGTCCGAGACGAAGGCGCCGTGCACCCGCACCGGCAGGCCGGTACCGGGCGGCATGTAGAGCATGTCGCCCATGCCCAGCAGCGCTTCCGCGCCCATCTGGTCGAGAATGGTGCGCGAGTCGATTTTCGAGCTCACCTGGAACGCGATACGGGTCGGGATGTTCGCCTTGATCAGGCCGGTGATGACGTCGACCGACGGACGCTGGGTCGCCAGGATCAGGTGGATGCCCGCCGCGCGCGCCTTTTGCGCGATACGCGCGATCAGCTCTTCCACCTTCTTGCCGACGACCATCATCAGGTCGGCCAGCTCGTCGATGATGATGACGATGGTCGGCAGCTTTTCCAGCGGCTCCGGATTGTCCGGCATGATCGAGAACGGGTTCGGGATGTGCTCCTCGCGCTTGGCCGCCTCCGCGATCTTGGCGTTGTAGCCGGCCAGGTTGCGCACGCCGAGCTTACTCATGAGCTTGTAGCGGCGCTCCATCTCGTTGACCGCCCAGTTCAGCGCATGGCCGGCCTGGCGCATGTCGGTCACGACCGGCGCCAGCAGGTGCGGAATGCCTTCGTAGACCGACATTTCCAGCATCTTCGGGTCGATCAGGATCAGGCGCACGTCGGCCGGATCGGATTTGTACAGCAGCGACAGGATGGTCGCGTTGATGCCGACCGACTTGCCCGAACCGGTGGTGCCGGCCACCAGCAGGTGCGGCATCTTGGCCAGGTCGGCCACCACCGGCTTGCCGGCGATGTCCTTGCCCAGGGCGACGGTCAGGTTCGAGGGGCTGTCGTTATACACCTTGGAGCCGACGATTTCCGTCAGGCGCACGATCTGGCGCTTCGGGTTCGGCAGCTCGAGCGCCATGTAGTTCTTGCCGGGGATGGTCTCGACCACGCGGATCGAGGTCAGCGACAGCGAACGCGCCAGGTCGCGCGCCAGGTTGACGATCTGGCTGCCCTTGACGCCGGTGGCGGGCTCGATCTCGTAGCGGGTCACGACCGGGCCCGGGAAGGCGGCCACGACCTTGGCTTCGACGCCGAAGTCCGACAGCTTCTTCTCGATCAGGCGGCTGGTGTATTCCAGGGTATCGACGGCGACGGTTTCCTGCACCGGCGGCGGCTCGTCGAGCAGGGACAGCGGCGGCAGCGGCGAATCGCCCGGCAGGTCGCGGAACAGCGGCGTCTGCTGCTCCTTGTGCGCGCGCTCGCCTTTCGGCACCGACAGCATCTGCGGTTCGATCTTGATCGGCGACGGCGCGGCCGGCTCGGCAGCGAGCGCGGGCGCAACCGCCAGCGCGGGATTGGGCATGAGCTTCGGCGCCGGCGCCGGGGCGTCCGCATCGCCCTGGGCGAGCTGCGGCTCGGCGCGCCGGGCGGGCGCCGGCTTGTCGCCGCGGGTACGCTCGGACACCAGCGCCTCGTCGCGCCGCTCGGCCGCATCGATGCCCTGGCGGCGGTCTTCGCGGTCCTCGACGCGCAGGCGGAACCAGTCCAGCGTCGCTTCGATCTTTTCGCCGATGCGCTCGGCAACGGCCAGCCACGACACCTGGAAGAACAGCGAAAAGCCGAGGCCGAACAGCAGCAGCAGCAGCAAGGTCGCGCCGGTCGAGCCGAAGGCGACCTGGGCGGCATGGCCCAGCATCTGGCCCAGCACCCCGCCGGGCGAGCGCGGCAGTTCCACGTCCCACGACCACATGCGCAGGTACTCGAGGCCGACGCTGCCGGCAAACATCAGCGCGAAGCCGATCCAGCGGATGATGAATTCGTCCTGGTGTTCCGGTTCGCTCGGGGCGGCCAGCTTGCCGGTCAGGTGGCGCCAGCCGCGCCAGACGGCGCGCAGGAACAGCACGCCCCACCACCAGGCCGAGAAACCGAAAATGAACAGCATCAGGTCGGCGATCCAAGCGCCGGCGCGCCCGCCCATGTTGGCGATGTCCGGCACCGTGTTCGCGTGCGACCACCCCGGATCAGCCTTGTTGTAGCTTAGCAAAATCATCACGAAGTACAGGAACACGACGGCCATGGCGATCCAGCGCGCTTCCAGCAGGAGGCGCGCGAGGCGGCTTGGCAACGGCGTGCGTGACGTGTTGCGGGGTACGTTGGTAGGGGTGGCGGGACTCTTCTTGCTCATGCTGCTGCGTCGATCTGTTCGCTTTATGCGGAATCCAGCCATTCTAAGCCATATGGCGCTGAACAGGCCGCTGATTCATGCTGAGATAGGTTCTCCAACGCATCATCGTCTATAATCGGCCCCGCATCGGGCGGCCTTGATTCCCGTCGCCCCGTCCCCAGTTTCCCATCACATATTCACTACTCTTCGCACCCAATGACCACTAAGAAACACGCTAAAGTCCTGATCCTCGGTTCCGGTCCCGCCGGCTACAGCGCCGCCGTGTACGCCGCGCGCGCCAATTTGAGCCCGATGCTGGTCACCGGTGTCGAACAGGGCGGCCAGCTGATGACCACGACCGACGTCGAAAACTGGCCGGGCGACCCGCTGGGCGTGCAGGGCCCGGAACTGATGGCGCGCCTGCTGCAGCATGCCGAGCGCTTCAATACCGAGATCGTGTTCGACCACATCCACACGACCTATTTGAACGAAAAGCCGATCCGCCTGGTCGGCGACTCGCACGAATTCACCTGCGACGCCCTGATCATCGCCACCGGCGCCTCGGCCCAGTACCTCGGCCTGGAATCGGAACAGGCCTTCATGGGCCGCGGCGTGTCGGCCTGCGCCACCTGCGACGGCTTCTTCTACCGTAACCAGGAAGTGGCGGTCATCGGCGGCGGCAATACCGCGGTCGAGGAAGCGCTCTACCTGGCCGGCATCGCCTCGAAAGTCACCCTGATCCACCGCCGCGACAAGTTCCGCGCCGAGCCGATCCTGGTCGACCGCCTGATGCACAAGGTCAAGGAAGGCAAGATTGTGTTGGAACTGAACCACACGCTGGACGAGGTGGTCGGCGACAACAGCGGCGTCACCGGCCTCAAGATCCGCTCGACCGCGGACGGCAGCCAGAAAGACCTGACCGTGCACGGCCTGTTCGTGGCGATCGGCCACAAGCCGAACACGATGATCTTCGAAGGCCAGCTCGACATGCACAACGGCTACATCAAGACCCGCAGCGGCCTGGAAGGCATGGCCACCGCCACCAGCGTGCCGGGCGTGTTCGCGGCCGGCGACGTGCAGGACCATGTCTACCGCCAGGCGATCACGAGCTCGGGCACCGGCTGCATGGCCGCGCTCGACGCCCAGCGCTACCTCGAGGCCCTCGAAGATTCGTGACACGCAGTGTTTGATGCAGGTGGAAGCCGATGGCGGGCATGAAAGACTTTGCTGACCTGAAATCCTTGCGCGACCGTCTCAAGGAAGAGGAACGGCTGCGCGCCATCGAGCAGGCCGAGCGCGAAAAGCGCGAGCGCATCGCGCGCGAACGCGCGGTCGAGTTCCGCAGCGCCATGGAAGGCGTCAAGCGCATGCCCGAGTCGAACCGCTACGTCTATCGCCCGGTGCAGGAAGCCCTGCTGCGCGAGCAGCCGTCCCGCCCGCGGCCGCTGAGCCAGGAGGAAGACGACGCCCTGGTGCTGCAGCAGTCGCTGTCGGACGCCTTCGACGTCGACGGCCTGCTCGACGACGACCCGACGCTGTCCTGGGCCGCGCCCGGGGTCGGCCCCGACGTCGTCAAGAAGCTGCGCAAGCGCCACTGGAAGGTGGAGGCCGAACTCGACCTGCACGGCATGACCGTCGACGCCGCCCGCGGCCAGCTCGGCGACTTCGTGCGGCGCGTCCTGCGCCGCAACCTGCGCTGCGTGCGCGTCATCCACGGCGTCGGCTACGGCTCGCCCGGCGGCCAGCCGGTGCTGCGTTCGGTCGTGCACAGCTGGCTGGTGCAGCTCGACGAGGTGGTCGCCTTTTGCGTGGCCGGCCGTGCCGATGGCGGCAACGGCGCGCTGATCGTGCTGCTCAAGCCCGCGCTCGACCTGTAGGAAGGCGCCGGTGACCAAGCGTTACAGCACGTTCCGGTCTTGTCATTGTAAAATCCCTACCATTCCGCGGGCGGCTGCCCATCCTGCGGCCCGCCCACGCGTTGCCCACCTCTAGGGAAGATAATTGAAGCCAGTTCCGGCCGAGCCCATGCCCGCCCCCCGCCAGGTCGACCTGGCCTCCTGTGCCGACGAGCCGATTCATACGCCCGGATCGATCCAGCCGCACGGCTTCCTCCTGTTCATGGACGGCGACGGCCTGCTGGCCGGCTGGAGCGAAAACGTCCCGCCCTTCCTGCAGCCTTTCCTGCAGCTCGGGCACAGCTTCGCCAAACTGCCGCTGCCGCCGGCCGGCCTCGACCTGATCGCCGATTGCGCCGGGCTGCTGGTCGACGGCGAATGTCCGCCGGCGATGGCGGCGGTCGCGGTCGACGGCCGCGACTACGACGCGATCGTGCACGCAAGCCAGGGGCGCATCGTTGCCGAATTCGAATCGCGCGCGGTGCCTGCCGACGAGGTCGCCCTGTTCGCCGTCAAGGCGCACAGCTCGATCGAGCGCGTGCGGCGCCAGCGCAACATCGACGCCCTGCTGGAAACGGCGGTGCGCCAGGTGCGCGAGTTCACCGGCTTCGACCGCGTCATGGCCTACCGTTTCCGCCCCGACGACAGCGGCGACGTGGTGGCCGAGGCGCGCCGCGCCGAACTGCCGCCCTACCTCGGCCAGCGCTACCCGGCCGGCGACATCCCGGCCCAGGCGCGCCGCCTGTACGTGCTCAACACCCTGCGCATGATTGCCGACATCGGGTACCGGCCCGTCCCGCTGCTGGGCGCGCCCGGCGCCACCCCGCTCGACATGAGCTTCGCCGTGCTGCGCAGCGTCTCGCCGATCCACGTCGAGTACCTGCAGAACATGGGCGTGCAGGCCTCGATGAGCGTGTCGATCGTGATCAACGGGCGCCTCTGGGGCCTGCTGGCCTGCCACCACATGACGCCGAAGGCCGTGCCCTACGCCATCCGGATGGCGGCCGACGTGCTGGCGCAAGTGCTGGCCTCGACCATCCAGAGCATCGAAGCACGCCTGGACGCCGCGCTGGTCGAACGCGCGGCGCGCGTGCGCACCGACCTGATCGAGTCGCTGCTGGTGGACGAGGAACCGCTCGACGCGCTCGAGCGCCACGCCGGCTCGATGCTCGAGGCGACCGGTTCCCAGGCCATGCTCTGCCTCCATAACGGCAAGCTGGTGCGCCATGGCCCGATCGAGCGCGACACGGCCGAAACCATCGCCAGCGCGCTGCCGCTTGATGCCAGCGAGTTGCTGGTGCGCGAACACGTGGGCGAGTGGCCGCCCGAACAGCAGCCGCTGCTGGGCAAATGGGTCGGCATGCTGGCCCTGCCCTTCGACCCGCCGGGCGGCGGCTGGTGCCTGCTGCTGCGGACCGAACAGATCGAACACGTTTACTGGGCCGGGCGCCCCGAAAAATCGGTCGAGTGGGGACCGCACGGCGCGCGCCTGACGCCGCGCGGCTCCTTCGACGCCTGGCACGAAACCGTGGCCGGACGCGCCCACCCGTGGGAAGCGGCGGTGCTCGACAACGCCCGCCTGATGCTGTCGGAATTGCTGCGCGCCTCGAACGCGCGCCGCGCCCAGACCGAATCGACCCGCGCCCAGCTGCTGGCCATGCTCGGCCACGACCTGCGCGATCCGCTCCATTCGATCAACATGGCCGGCACCCTGCTCGAGCGCGGCAACAACCAGCCGACGCTGGGCAAGCGCATCCAGTCCTCCAGCAACCGCATGCAGCGCCTGATCGGGCAAGTGCTCGACATGAGCCGCATCGACGGCGGCCTGGGCCTGGGCCTGCAGCTCGAGCCGCTCGACCTGGCCGAGCTGGCCACCGATCTGGTCGACGAGATGCGCCTGGCCTATCCGGCGATCCGCTATGAATACGCGAGCCCGGGCCCGACCTGGGTGCGCGCCGACAGCGGACGCATGGCCCAGGTGCTGTCCAACCTGCTGAGCAATGCGCGCCACCACGGCCATGTCGGCACCGCGATCCAGCTGCGGCTGTTGACCAGCCACGGCTGGGCCAATCTCGAAGTGGCGAATGCAGGGGACCCGATCCCGGAGGACCTGGCCGCCTCGCTGTTCAACCCGTTCAAGCGCAGCTCGCTCCAGAATCCGCGCAACCGCACCGGCATGGGGCTGGGCCTGTACATCGTGGCGAGCATCGTGCGCGAGCACGGCGGCGAGATCGCCTACCGTTTCGACGCCGGCGAGGTCACCTTCAGCGTGCGCCTGCCGCTGTCCGAACCGGCCTGATCGCCGGCCCGATTGCGAGCGCATGCATTTCGCATGCATGCGCTACCGCCGGGCCGGCTCGGCATGTTAGGCTAGCAACATGCCAACAGCGCGGTCCCCTGCATGACCCTCATCAAGTTCATCGAAATCATGGCGATCCTGGTCGGCGCATTCTCCGGCTTCATCGAAGCGCGCCGCAAGCGCATGGACCTGGTCGGGGTGTTCACCGTCGCCTTCATCGCCGCCTTCGGCGGCGGCACCCTGCGCGACATCCTGCTCGACCGGCGCCCGCTGTTCTGGGTCACGCACCAGGAATACGCGATCCTGATCTTCGTGCTGGCCCTGATCGCCTCGCCCCTGATCCGCACCCTGCGCCACATCGTCTCCGAGCGCCTGATCGTCATTGCCGACGCGGTCGGCCTGGGCCTGTTCTCGATTGCCGGGGTCTCGGCCGCGCTGGACGCCAACATGCCGCTCTTCATCGCCTCGATGATGGGCGTGATCACCGGGATCTTCGGCGGGGTGCTGCGCGACATCGTCTGCAACGAAGTGCCGATGGTGTTCCGCGACGGCAAACCCTACGCCATCTGCGCTTTCCTGGGCAACTGGATGTTCCTGCTGATGGGCCTGTACACGAGCGTGTCGCACGATTTCGCGCTGTGGAGCAGCGCGCTGTTCATCAGCGTGTTGCGGCTGGTGACGTGGAAGTTCGATATCCAGATGGGGCGCTGAGCGGCGTAGGGTGGACGGCTTTGCCGTCCACGCGGTGATCGTTGGCGGCGAGATCAGCGCGCGCGACGTCGAAGCCCTTGACTATCGACGCGTGGACGGGAAGACCCGTCCACCCTACGATTCAGACCGCGTCGGGCCCGGTTTCTCCGGTACGGATGCGAATCACCTGCTGCACGTCCTGCACGAAAATCTTGCCGTCGCCGATCTTGCCGGTGCGCGCGGCCTTGATGATGGCGTCCACCACCTGCTCGACGATGGCGTCGTCCACCACCACCTCGATTTTGACCTTCGGCAGGAAGTCGACCACGTATTCGGCGCCGCGATAGAGTTCCGTGTGGCCCTTCTGGCGGCCGAAGCCCTTGACTTCGGTGACGGTCAGGCCGGTGACGTTGACGTCGGCCAGCGCCTCGCGTACTTCGTCGAGTTTGAACGGTTTGATTACGCAGGTAATCTGCTTCATGTCTGCTCCTTGTTGTCTCGGTTTTTAATCAGGAATATTCTTCAAGTCGTCGAGCCAGACGGTCGCCTCCGAATCGCTCGGGGCGCGCCAGTCGCCGCGCGGCGAGAGCGAACCGCCGTTGCCGACCTTCGGCCCGTTCGGCACGCAGCTGCGCTTGAACTGGCTGGTCTTGAAGAAGCGCCACAGGAAGGTTTTCAGGTGACGCTTGATGTCGGCAAGCAGGTATTCGTTGCGCGATCCATGCTCGTCCGGCCAACGGCCTTCCGCCTTCGCATGCCAGGCGGACCAGGAAAGGAAAGCCACTTTCGAGGGCAGCATGCCGTAGCGCAGGGTGTAGTACAAATTAAAATCCTGCAACTCGTAGGGGCCGATCACGCTTTCGGTGATCTGGGCCGGCTTGTCGTCGCCTTCCTTGCCGGGCACCAGCTCGGGGCTGATTTCCGTATTCAGGATATTCAGCAGCACCTCTTCCCCGCCCTTGACCACGGCGCCGGTTTCGGCCACCCAGCGCACCAGGTGGGTGATCAGGGTCTTGGGCACGCTGGCGTTGACGTTGTAGTGCGACATGTGGTCGCCCACGCCATAGGTGCACCAGCCCAGCGCCAGCTCGGACAGGTCGCCGGTGCCGATCACAATCGCGCCCAGGTGGTTCGCGAGCCGGAACAGGTGGTTCGTGCGCTCTCCCGCCTGCACGTTTTCGAAGGTGACGTCGTACTGCTCCTTGCCTTCGGCGTAAGGGTGGTTCAGGTCGCGCAGCATCTGCAGGCAGCTCGGGCGGATGTCGATTTCGCGCGCCGTGCAGCCGACCACGCGCATCAATTCGTGCGCCTGCTTGAGGGTGCGCCCGCTGGTGGCGAAGCCCGGCATGGTGTAGGCGAGGATGTTGGTGCGCGGCAGGCCGAGGCGGTCCATGGCGGCCGCGCAGACCAGCAGGGCGTGGGTCGAATCGAGCCCACCCGAGACGCCGATCACCACCTTCTCGATGCCGCTCGAGTACAGGCGCTGGATCAGGGCCTGTACCTGGATGTTGTAGACCTCGGTGCAGCGCTCGTCGCGCAGCGCGCGGTCGGCCGGCACGTAGGGGAAGCGCTCGACTTCGCGCTGCAATGGCAGCCTGCCTTCGAACGGCAGCGCAAGCAGGCAGCGCTGCACGCGGAACTTCGCCACCTCGTCGGCGTGGCGCCGCGCCGACTGCGCGAAGGTGGTCGCGCGCATGCGCTCCTGCGACATCCGCTCGAGGTCGACGTCGGCGAAGATGATGTGCGATTCGTCCAGAAAACGCGCCGACTCGGCCAGCAGGTCGCCCTTCTCGTAGATCAGCGCCTGGCCGTCCCAGGCCATGTCGGTGGTCGACTCGCCGCGCCCGGCCGAGGTGTACAGGTAGGCCGCCATGCAGCGCGCCGACTGCTGGCTCACCAGCTGGTGGCGGTAGGTGCTTTTGCCGACCAGTACGTTCGAGGCCGACAGATTCACCAGCACCGTCGCGCCGGCCATCGCCGCGAACGAGGACGGCGGCACCGGCACCCAGACGTCTTCGCAGATCTCGACATGGAAGCGCAGCAGCGGCAGGTTCTCGACTTCGAACACCTGGTGCGGGCCGAAGGGCACGTCCTCGCCGAACAGGCGCACGGCCTCGACGGCGGCGCAATCGGCGCTCGAAAACTGGCGCGACTCGTAGAATTCGCCGTAGTTCGGCAGGAAGCTCTTCGGCACCAGGCCGAGCACACGCCCGCCGGCGACCACCGCCGCACAATTGAACAGCTGGTGATTGACCCGCAGGGGCAGGCCCACTACCATCGCCAGGGGCAGCTCGGTGGATGCCTCGACCACGGCCAGCAGCGCGGCCTCGCAGGCTTCCAGCAAAGCGCGCTGGTGGAACAGGTCTTCGCAGCTGTAGCTTGATAAGCCCAGTTCCGGGAATGCAACCAGTGCCGCGCCCTGCTCTGCCGCCTGGCGCGCCAGTAAAATGGTCTGCTCCACGTTGTAGGCCGGGTCGGCGATGCGGCAGCGCGGGATCGCGACGGCCACGCGCGCAAAGCCATGCGCGTACAGGTTATAAAAACGGTCGTTCATCTTGGCCTTTCGCAGTGCGTCAAAAAGTGCGGAGTCACCTTGGCCAGGCCCTCTCGAACGCACTTCTTTTCTAGGTATGAAAGCAATTTTGAATTATCGCACGCATATCGCCTCTTCCCTGTCCGAGATCGGCCAGCCGGCCTGGGATGGCCTGCTCGCGCTGCAGGGTGACACCAACCCCTTCCTGTCCTACGCCTTCCTGCACGCGCTGCACGAATCGGGCAGCGCGGCGCCCGAGACGGGCTGGCAGCCGCAGTACATCGCGCTCTACGATGGCAAGCAGCTGGCGGCCGCGATGCCGCTTTACGTCAAGGAGCATTCGTATGGCGAATACGTGTTCGACTGGGCCTGGGCCGACGCCTACCAGCGCCATGGGCTCGACTACTATCCGAAACTGCTGTGCGCGATTCCCTTCACCCCGGTGGCCGGCCCGCGCCTGCTGGCGCGCGACGCGCCCGCGCGCGCGGCGTTGATCGAGGTACTGACGGCGACCCAGCAGGCAAGCGGCGTGTCGTCGACCCACATCCTGTTCCCGCCGGAAGAGCACGCGCGCCAGCTGGCCGATGCAGGGTTCCTGCTCAGGAGCGGCGTGCAGTTCCATTGGCTGAACCAGGGATTCGCCGGCTTCGACGACTTCCTTGCCACGCTCGAGCAGAAGAAACGCAAGAACATCCGCGCCGAACGGCGCAAGGTCCTTGATGCCGGCGTGACCCTGCGGCGGGTGCGCGGGGCCGACGCCCTCGACGCCGACTGGGTGTTCTTCAACCGCTGCTACCGGCATACCTATGCGGCCCACTATTCGACGCCCTACCTGAACCTGGACTTCTTCCGGCGCATCGGCGCCACCATGCCCGACAATATCCTGCTCGTCATCGCCGAGCGCGCAGGCCGGCCGATCGCCGCCTCGCTCGTCATCCACACGGCCGACACCCTCTACGGCCGCTACTGGGGCGAACTGGAGCACGTGCCCTGCCTGCATTTCGAGGCGGCCTACTACCAGCCGCTCGAGTTCTGCATCGAACAGGGCATCGGGGTCTTCGAGGGCGGCGCCCAGGGCGAACACAAGATGGCGCGCGGCTTCCTGCCGACCCGCACCTGGTCGGCGCACTGGCTGGCGCATCCTTCGTTCGCGGATGCCATCGAACGCTTCCTGGAGCGCGAGGCGGGCGGGATCGACGACTACATGAGCGAGCTGAACGAGCGGAACCCGTTCAAGGCGTAGGGTGGAGTCCCTATTCAGCACAGGGACATCCTAAACACTTGGCTAGGGACATAGGTAACACCTTTTATGATCATTGCACTGCTG